>QIKP01000015.1 GCA_003233055.1 Planctomycetaceae bacterium | reverse complement strand
CGCCAATCGGCTCGAATCGACGCTAATCCAATGAGCGAAGAGGAGTGTTCCTCTCCTTGGCCTCCTCTCACGCGAAATCTGATGCAACGAGTTGTCTGGAACCACCAACTATCTGCGTCTATCTGCGATTATCTGCGGATATTCTTTCGATTCGTGAACGGTTACGGTTTTTCTTCCTAGCGCCGCGCTGCGTGTTCGCTCCGAAAAAGGTGGAACGACTAGGGGGCAGCTTTCGCTAGCGTCCTAGCTGGTTTATATTGCAGTCCCCGGTAGAACAACGCTTGCGAGGAACCGCTGACCGTGAAACCTAACATCGTCTCGATGATCGACCACGCCGTTCTCAAGCCAGAGCAGAACGACGACGACGTTCGCGAAGCTTGCGAACTGTGTGATCGTGTCGGCACGGCGAGCATCTGCGTAAAACCATCGCATGTCCCGCTCGCAGCGGAGTTGCTTGCCGATTCTTCCGTGATCGTCAGCACAGTCATCGGGTTTCCCCATGGCGGCACCAGCACCGAAGCGAAGGTGGCCGAGACGACGGTCGCCTGCAGGGCAGGAGCCCGGGAAGTCGATATGGTCGTGAATCTGGGCAAAGTATTTTCCGAGGACTGGGACTACGTTGCTGCCGATATCGCTGCGGTCGTCGCGGCGGCACGCGAGCACAAGGCCCTCACCAAGGTGATCTTCGAGACAGGCCTCTTGTCGGGCGACGCCCAAAAAATAAAGCTTTGTGAGCTGAGCGAAAAGGCGGGCGCGGCGTTTATCAAAACATCGACCGGTTTTGGATTCGTGAAAAATACCGAGGGCCAACTCGTGAGTACCGGGGCTACCGAGCAGGACATTGCCCTGATGCGCAAGCAGACCTCGGAGGCTGTCGGCGTCAAAGCGTCGGGCGGAATCCGCAGCCACGCAGAGGCTGAAAAACTGGTCCAACTCGGGGCGACCCGACTCGGCACCAGCTCCACCGCCACCCTTGTCGGCGAGGCTGCTGGCGAGGCCGCTTCAGCGGCCAGCGCACGCATCACCGACTACTAGAAAAGAAACCATGCTAGACCTCTACGACAAAATCGAAGAAGCGACCGCCACGATCCGCAAGGCGTGGCCCGATACCCCCCACGCCGGTCTGATCCTCGGCACCGGCCTTGGATCGCTTGCCGAACAAATCGAAGTCGAGGCATCGCTCGACTACGAGGAGATCCCCCACTTCCCCACTTCCACCGCCACGAGCCATCGTGGCCGGTTGGTCTGCGGAAAGCTCAACGGCCTGCCGGTCGTCGCGATGGAAGGCCGCCTGCATCAGTACGAAGGTTACCCCCTCCAACAAATCACGCTCCCGGTGCGCATGATGAAAGCGCTCGGAGCCGAGACACTTTGCGTTTCGCAAGCGGTCGGCGGAATGAACCCCCACTACAAGCCGGGCGACGTGATGGTGATCGACGACCAGATCAACCTGATGGGCGACAACCCACTCGTCGGGGTGAACGACGACCGCCTCGGCCCGCGATTCCCCGACATGAGCGCGCCGTATGACGCCGAGTTGGTCGAAAAAGGCCTGGAGATTGCCCGACAACAAAACTTCGTTGCTCACAAAGGGGTCATGGTCGCCGTGACCGGTCCTTGCCTGGAAACTCGCGCCGAGTATCGCTTCCTTCGAATGATCGGTGCCGACGTGGTGGGAATGTCGACCGTGCCCGAAGTCATCGTCGCGGTCCATTGCGGATTGCGAGTCTTCGGCGTGTCGGTCATCACCGACATGTGCCTCCCCGACGCGCTCGAGCCAGCCGACGTCGATAAAATCATCGCGACCGCCAACTCGGCAGAGCCCCAATTGCGGGCACTGTTTGAAGGCGTTCTTGGTCATCTGTCGTCGACCGGTTGATTCCCATGCCAGAAACCGCTCGCCAAGTTAAAAAGGTCGTCGCGGCCATTCGGCTTCGATGGCCCGAGGTACCGCGCGTCGCGATCATTCTTGGATCGGGTCTCGGCGGGCTGGCCGATCGGATTATCGACCCGGTGCCGATCGACTACGCCGAACTCCCCCACTTCGCGACCTCTACCGCCATCGGCCACGCCGGCCGGCTCGTCTGCGGCTGGCTGAGGGGTTTTCCGGTCATTGCCATGCAAGGTCGGTTTCATGCCTACGAGGGCCACCCGATCGACCGCGTCGCGTTTCCGGTCCGGGTGATGCAGGCCCTCGGCGCGGAGAGGCTGATTGTTTCCAACGCGGCGGGTGGCCTGAATCCCGACTACCAAGTCGGCGAGATCATGGTGATCGAGGACCACCTGAACTTCATGTTTCGCAATCCGCTTGTCGGTGCCAACGATCCGGAGCTGGGCCCGCGCTGGCCCGACATGGGGTCTCCCTACACACCCGCACTCGCCGACTTGGCCCAAACCATTGCCCGGCAAGAAGGCTTTGTCTGCCATCGGGGTGTTTACGTCGGAATGTTAGGCCCCACCTACGAAACGCGAGCCGAGTACCGAATGGTCCGCCAGCTCGGTGGCGACGTGGTTGGCATGTCGACGCTTCCGGAAGTCATCGTCGCGGTGCAGCAAGGGATGGAAGTGCTGGGACTTTCCACCGTGACCAACGTCTGCTCACCCGACCAACTGGGCGAAACCAGCGGCGAAGAGGTCATCGCCGCCGCTGCCCGCGCGAGCAACAAACTAATGGCAATCGTCGAAGGAGTCATCGCCGCCATCCCCGACTAGCCGACTAGCCGACTAACGAGCTAACGAGCTAACGAGCTAACGAGCTAACGAGCCGGACCGCCACGCGGTCCGCGAGACGACGCGGAGGGCGTGGCCCTCCGGCTGCGGAACAGAGCCAATCCGAACGAAACAACCCTTCATGAATCCGACCTTTCTCATCGCAAAAAAGCGTGACGGGGGCGAACTCTCCGAAGGGCAAATTGCGGACCTCGTGCGAGGCTACGTCTCCGGCGAAGTCCCCGACTACCAGATGGCGGCCTTCGCCATGGCGGTCTGCTGTCGCGGGATGACCATCGCCGAGACCGCCGCCCTGACCGAGCAGATGCTCCACTCGGGCATCACACTCGACTGGCCCGACTCCCCGGCACCGAAGGTCGACAAGCACTCGACGGGCGGCATCGGCGACAAAGTCTCGCTACCACTCGCCCCCATGCTCGCCTGTTGCGATCTTCGCGTACCAATGATCTCAGGCCGAGGGCTCGGCGCAACTGGCGGCACGCTCGACAAGCTTGAATCGATTCCCGGATTTCGGACTGATCTATCGCTGGAAAAAATGCGGAACGTCGTCAACCAAGTCGGTTGTGTGATCACCAGCGCGTCGGCAGAACTCGCACCGGCCGACAAAAAACTCTACGCCCTTCGGGATGTCACGGCCACCGTCGAGTCGATCCCGCTCATCACCGCAAGCATCATGAGCAAGAAGCTGTCCGAAGGACTCGATGCGCTGGTGCTGGACGTGAAGCATGGGTCGGGCGCGTTCATGAAGAGACTCGACGACGCCCAAGCGCTTGCTCGTTCGCTAGTCGACACCGGAAAACGGATGGGAGTTCCGACGGTCGCCCTGATAACCGACATGAATCAACCGCTCGGTCGTCTCTGTGGCAACGGCGTGGAAGTCGACGAATCGGTCGCCGCGCTCGAGGGTAGCGGGCCGGACGATTTAATGGAGGTTACCCTCGCGCTCGGTGCGGAGCTGCTAACCCTGGCCGGCGTCGCAGCCGATACCGAGGCAGCTCGAAAGCGATTGCAACAGACGATCGACGACGGGTCCGCTCACGAAAAGTTCCGCCAAATGGTCGCCGCCCAAGGAGGCGACCTCGATGCCCCACGCCAGGTAGCTCCCACCCACGAGGTCCCCGCCCCGCACGCAGGTTGGGTCACCTCGATCGACACCCAAGCACTCGGTCGGGCGATTATTGAACTAGGCGGCGGCCGGCGACAGCAGGGAGACCGACTCGACTTGACGGTCGGACTCCAGATGCGAGTGCGTCTCGGCGATCCGATCGATCAGGGGCAACCACTCGCCCTACTCTTCGCCTCGCCCAAAAAGGCCAATGCGGCAAAGACGATGGTCGCCGATGCGGTGAAGATCGCAAGCGAACCTATCGCACTACCCCGACTGATCGTCGAAAAGGTCGTCTAACGGCACGTTCTTACGCGAGAAGAAATCGGAGCGGGAGGTTCGCGGGCGAAGGTGGCAACCACGAATCACGCGAATCCTACGAATAGCCGCGGATAAGCGCCGATAGACGCAGATGTATTGTAAGGAGAGAAGGCACCTCGTTTTGTGTTGTGCCGAAGGGAGCAACCGGAGTTTCTGCTTCATTTCTCCAACCGACCATCGGCGTTCCTCTGTGTTTATCTGTGTTTATCTGTGGCCAATCTTCGTCGTCTTTTTTTAACCACTGCGGAGGCTTCCTCTTCCGTTATTCGTCGGATTCGTTCGATTCGTGGTTCCCTTTTTCCGTTGTCCGTTGAACGCAGAAAACAAATGGCCCATAAATCGTAGTGGAATTCTACGGCCCATTTGCTCCAATGGGAGTTTCGCTGCCCAAAGGCGAGCCGGAAGCGTCAGCGACCGGAGGCTGAAAGATTCATGAAGCGTCAGCGACCGGAGGCTGAAAGGTTCGTGGAGCGTCAATTGGTTACGAATGGTTACGAATATTGGCACCTTTTGGGCGAATCCCCGTTAATCGGGACAATAGAAACTCCGAATCGCCTCGATTCCTAGGTTCCCTGGTTCGATTTTTGACCCTTTTGGCGGAAGACCGGTTAGACAAAATCGCCCGATGGAGGGAGCCGAGTTGCCAAGGATAAAAACTCGCTAAACCCGCAGACTACGCCTCTTCACTAATCGGAAGAATTGTTGTGATTGATTCAACTCGTCGTGTTGGTCTTGCCGATACCCCACCGATAGCAGGATCGGACTACCGCCAACCGAGCGCGGGCTGTTCCTGCCGAAACCGCCCCTCGGCACGCAAGGATGCGATCATGCAGCGCCCGTTCAACCGTCCAGGTACTTTTCTCCACATCGCCTCGATGCTCGCCCCAGCAATGCTTGCATCGCTCGCGATGGCCCAGCCGAAGTCGGGTGGGTTCGATCTTGCAGATCGCCTGGCGCAGCCAAGCCAAGAATCCAAGCAGACGAAGGGTACCGAAGCGCCCTCGTCGGCCAGCCAACGGGGCCGAACCACCTTGCCGGTGCGTATCGCGGCAAATCCTGGCGGCACGTGGCGGCAAGGCCAACGGAAGCCGCTCGATCAGATTGACCTGTTTGATGCGTTGGGTTCCGGTGCGCCGGAACCAAAAAGCAACAGGAAGAATCCTCATGCGGCGACCAGCGTCACCGCAACTAGGGTTGCCAGCCTTCCGAACAGGAACTATTCCGCGCCAGACGACGTCGCTTCCACCTCACCTGCCACTCGCTCCAGCCGCCGGCGTCCGGCGTTCGCCCAACAAGGCGACCTGGCGCGGGATTTTATCAACTCAACAGCCGCATCGCGCGATACGGGCGGGGTTCTCTCCGGCGAAGAGCCCAGGACGCTAGGGGAAACTTCCCTCTCCTTAACGCCTTCGTCGTCCGCCCTGCCAGACAAAGCCGTGCCAAATATCGAGGGCCCCTCGCCTAGCGACTTAGCCACCGACATGTTGGCCGATGACACGTTAGCCAATGACACGAACGACATCGGGAGCGCCGATGCCCACGAACTGGCCACAGGCCAGGGAGCCCGAGCAGAACATGCCTTTTCGGAGCCCGAAGGGCGAGCAGGCAGCCTCTCGATGGACAAAAATCATTCCGATCGCTTTGCGGCTTCGCGAGTAGGAGCCGGTGCGGCCTCGCCCCTCTCTAGCACGGCCTACGGAACGAATGTCCTCGTCTCCGAGCAACTTCCGCTGATTCATTCTCGCGTCATTGGCCCAAGCCAAATCTTGATTGGCCGCGAATCGCCTTATCGGATCGCACTAGAAAATCGTGGCTCGGTTACGGCTCGCCAACTTTCAACGGAAATTCGCGTTCCTGCTTGGGCAGAAGTCATCCATACGAACGCTTCGGTTGGAACGATGAATCGATCTGGCGTGACGGGCGACATCCGCGTCTTGCGGTGGGAGTTGTCCAGCCTTGCCGCAGGCCAGACCGAAACCGTCGACATCGTGCTCGTCCCCAAGACAAGCCAACCACTCGCCTTGGAGGTGAGCTGGAAATACGCCGCCGTGAATTCGACCGCCATAGTAGAAGTCCAGGAGCCCAAACTCCACATGGCGATCAGCGGTCCCGAAGAAGTCTTCTTTGGTCGCGTGCAAACCTATCGCTTGGCTGTCACCAATCCCGGAACGGGCGCAGCGGAAAATGTCTTTGTGCAACTCATGCCTCCTGGCGGTGGCCAAGCGGTGAGCAGTTACCGCATTCCCTTGCTTGCTCCAGGAGAAGCCAAATCGATCGAAATCGAAATCACCGCCCGAGAGGCGGGCGAGCTGGCCATGCGAGCGGTTGCCACCGCCGACGGCAACCTTCACGCCGAAACCGAACAGCAGATTTTATGCCGCAAGGCAGAGCTCAGCGTCGACTGGCGTGGCCCCACCGAAAAATACGCAGGCACCGAGGCGACCTATTTTTTCCGGGTTCGTAATCCGGGAACGGCTGCGGCCGAGCAGACAGAGTTGGAAGTCACGTTGCCGACCGGCTTTGTCTTTCGCTCCGCAAGCGATGGCCATCGTACCACGTCAGACGGTCGCCGGGTCATGTGGAAAATCGGATCGCTGCGTCCGGGCGATGATCGTTACCTAGAGCTTCGTGGCACGGTCAACCAGGCCGGGCGGAACGAGCTGCGTCTGGCAGTGACGACAGCCAATGGAAACGCCCACGATACCAAGATCGCAGCCACCGAAGTCATTGCACTAGCCGACTTGAAACTCGACGTGATCGACCCCAAGGGGCCAGTCCCGGTCGGAACGGAAATCGACTACGAAATCACCGTGACGAACCGTGGCCGTACGGCTGCGGAATCGATCCATGTCGTCGGTCTTTTTTCCGAAGGCATCGAACCGCTTGAGGCAATCGGCGCTGGTGCCACGATCGCCGACGGACGGGTTGGATTCCAGACGATAGCCACGTTGCCAGCTGGCCAAAAGATCCGGCTGAAGATTCGAGCAAAATCTCGATCGGCCGGGACCCACCTCTTCCGCGCCGAAGTCGTTTGCAGCGACCTGGAGATCAAGCTCGCCGCCGAGGAGACGACGCGTTTCTACCAAGACGACACCACGGTAGGCCCTGGCAATCGTCCACTGGAGTCGGCTTCGCGAGCCTCACGATTTGATCGCTAGGAAGGTAGCCGTAGGCCTCCAATCAATGCGGGGCCTTGGCAACCGTCTCATGGATTCGAGTCAGTAATTCGAGCGATGCGGTCGCTTCTTCGCTCACCGCGACATTGGCACCGGCTCGCTCGAGAGGAGGAACCGTCGTGGCATAGCGACAGCGGACGTAGATTGAGGCCTGGCTATTCCGTTGCCGGATTTCCTTGACAAGACGAATCGCCACGGGGTCGTCCGGCACGCAGATCACGACGAGCTCAAAAGTATCGATTCGCGAGGCCTCCAACAAGCTTGGCTCCGTTGCGTCGCCCGCCAGAGTTCGAAACCCTTGCTGGGCAAACGCCTGCAGGTTGATCGGACTGCGATCGATAAGCGTCAGCTCGTAGCCAATCGTTTCCAGCTGCGACGCAACCGTGCAACCGACGGGCCCTAATCCGACCACCAGCACCGATCCAGGAGCGATCGAGTCCGAAGAAGTCTGTCGCACTTCCGGCGTCGTCGTATCGTCCAACCATCGCAACCCGAGTTTCATCAATAGAGGCGAGATGATGAGTGTGCCGAGTCCGATAACGAGAAGCCGTTCCACCGATTGCTCGGAGATGAGCCCTACATGGTGAGCGACCATGAAAAGCAAGACGAAGGCGAATTCCCCGATGTGTGCTAACCCCAATCCCATTCCGAAGGAGTGTCGCCACGACAACTGGGTGAGTCGCATCGCGAGGGTGGCAGCGGTCGCTTTGAGCGCAACAACCGCTACGATTCCGCCGAGTACCAGAAACGGTTCCTCCGCGACATGGCTTAACTTGAGGAGCAGACCAAGAGATACAAAAAAGATGGCGGCAAAGGTCTCGCGAAACGGAAGCAGAAGCGCGTCGATCTGACCCGTCCAACGATTGCCGCCGAAACTGAGCCCTGCGGCGAACGCTCCGACGGCCGCCGGCAACGCCAAGACGTGTGCGAATAGAGTGACCGAACCCAACACGACGAGAGCGAACAAAACGACCAATTCAGGGCTACGGTGCGAGGCAAGGCTCGGCACCACCCACGTGACCAAGAGTTGTCGCAACCCGAAGACAACGAAAATAAAAAGAACCGAATTCATTGCAAGCCAGAAATAATCCTGCAAGGTCGGTTGCTCGCCAACGAGCATCGTGGTCGCCAGGAGAAGCGGGATGAGCGCCGCGTCCTGAAACAGCAGAATGCCGATGGCACGTCGTCCATGGGGCATGCCGGCATGGCCCGCTTCGGTGAGCAACTTGAAGACGAGAACGGTCGAGCTAAAGGCAACGGCTGCCGCCAGAAAAACGGCGGTTGCCGGGTCGAAGTTCAGGTACAACAAGAGAGCGACGACCGGCAAACTGGTCATCAGCATCTGGGCCATTCCGCCAATGACCAGATGCCATCGCATTCGGAAAATTTCGTCGAACGTGAATTCCAACCCGATGGAGAACAGCAAGAAGAATACGCCCGCCTCGGCCAGGCATTCGATTTCATGCGTGTCAGGCGACACCCACCCGAGCGCCCCCTGCCCCAGCAGGGCACCTGCCGCCAGGTAGCCGACGAGCGTTGGCGCTCGCAGTTGACGGCTTACGAGACCCGCCACGAGCCCAAACGATAGTACGATCAGCAGTTCATAAACAAATTGGTCGGTCACAACGTAGAACGGAATTTGCTCCGTTACCCCAAGTGCCGTTCATGACGTTGAGCACATGCCGAGCACCTACTCCACCAGCTCCAGCGGATGCTCACTGCGTGGATCGTCGATGTGAATCGATTTACGACCGGAGAGGAGATCGTCGATAAGCGATCCGATCAGTTCGGATCGCCAGCCACGCGCAAGGACCGGTAGCTCCGCCTCTTTGGTTCGGCCAAATCCGAGTTGATGGGCGATCATCTCACGAACATTGGTCGCCGTGCAAGCCATGCTGGTGGCGAGCTTCGCTCGGCGACAAACACTAGTGATCGCCGGCACGAGGACTTGTCCGAGAAGATTGAGCTGCGACGGCATCGACTTGGAGGGAGAGGACTTCAAGTCGTCCAGCGAAGCTTCCAAGCCTCGCTCCACGCATGAGGCGAGGTCGTTGATCGAGTCCTTGACCGATCGATAGTTCATGCCGCGAACGGCGCGAATTTTTTCCGGGCTCGAAGTCTTACGTTTGGCAAGTTCCACGAGCAGATCGTCCCGGAGCACCCGTTTTGCTGGCACGTCGCGCCGCTCTGCTTCCTGCTGTCGCCAAAGCCACAACTCGCGAACGATCGCCAAATTCCTCGGCCCGAGGCTTCCAATACCCGAGACACGTCTCCATCGCTGCCGGGTTCGGGCGGCGATGACTTCTTCAACGAAGCTGGCAGTCTCCTCTTCATGCCAGGAGGTGCGTCCAAGTTGGTCGATGTTCGCGATGATCTTGTCGTGCAGCGCGAAGAGATGGCGAACGTCCTCCAAGGCGTAGTTGATTTGGGCATCGGTCAGGGGCCGGCGACGCCAGTCGGTTCGCTGTTCCCCTTTTTCAGCACGTTTTCCCAGAATCCGCGTCACCACCGAAGCATAAGCGGCGGGATACTCGTTGCTACAAAAAGCAGAAGCGATTTGCGTATCGAACAGATTTTTCGGCACTCGATCGATCGCCGTTAGCGAAAAATTGAGCTCTTCTCGCGCGGCATGGGCGATGGTCACATGCTCGCCATCCGCCAACGCCCGCCAGAAGGGGTTCATGTCTTTCACGAGCTGGGGATCGACCACCGACATCCCACGCTCCGTGATGACTTGCACCAGACAGAGTTCCGGGCGGAAGGTGTCTTCCGATACAAACTCGGTATCGAATCCGACGCGGTCGGACTGCGCTATTTCGTCGCAAAGCGAAGCGAGCCCTTCGGCAGTGGTTATCCTCTGGTAGTCCACAGAAGGGTTCGGGGGTAGAGGGTAGGGTGGCGGGAGAAGCCGAATGGCTACCGACAGTGTAGAGGTGCTGGCAGTCGGCTGCAATCGTGTAAGATTCAGCAATTCTGCCAAGCCACGACCCACAGCACTGGCAGTAAGAATACAACGCTGTAGCCGACGTAGCCGAAAAAGCTGGGCATCTTGACTCCCGACTTCTCCGCAATCGCCCGAACCATGAAGTTGGGCCCATTCCCGATGTAGGTCATGGCCCCCATCAGTACGGCCCCCAGGCTAATGGCGATGAGAATCGGTTCTTCCACATGAGTCCCTGGCACGTAGAGGCCTGAGCTGGCCGTCGCCTCCGCGGTTTTGAAGAAGACGAGGTAGGTCGGAGCGTTGTCGAGCACACTCGACAAACCACCAGTAATCCAGAAGTAGTGAGCGTTGGAGAGTACGCCCCCTTCAGCACCCAGCATGCCTCCCAGTTTGCCACCATACTCACCTAAAATCTGCAAGGCGGGCTGCATGCAGATAAATATTCCAAAGAAGAGTACGGCGACCTCCACGATGGCGTGGTAGTTGAAGGCATTCTTGTGCCGTACCGCAGATGCCCCAAATTGGAGTGCGATTCCCACAAGAAGGAGCTGCACCACTTCGCGTGAGAACATCCATGGATGGGAATCGGTTCCAGGGAGGGTCTTCGTCGGATCCAGTAAAGCGACTGCCAGTACCACCCCCAGAAGAAGCGGCACGTTGAGTCCCAACCCCTCGAAACGAAGTTTCGTGGTGTGAGTAATATCGCGATAGTGGTCGGCGATGGTTTCCTTCCGAAAGTACCACAGATTATCGAGCACCAGATAGATAGCCAACAACAGACCGTTCGCCAGCAGCCACGGTTTCCACAAGGCAAACAACGTCCAGGTAAAAGGGACCCCTTCGAGGTACCCCAGAAACAACGGCGGATCGCCAATGGGTAGCAGGCAACCACCGCAATTGCAGACGATGAAAATAAAGAAGACGACTGTGTGGACGACGTAGCGACGCTCTTTGTTGGTTTCAAGGAGAGGCCGAATGAGCAACATAGCAGCGCCCGTGGTGCCGATAAAACTCGCCAGCAATCCTCCCGCCGCCATGAACGAGGCGTTGGTCATCGGATTGGCCCGTAGGTCGCCGCCGATCCGAATCCCACCGCTAATCGTGTAGAGGCTAAAGAGCAAGACGATGAACGGGACAAACTCGCTCACCATCGCACTACCTAGAATCGCCTGGATGAATCCCCAATTCATCCCCTTGGCCGCCGGCTCCACCACGTAATGATAGGGCCAGTGCCCGTCTACCGGGGAAGAATGGATCCAGCCGTAGTAGAGCAAGGTCGCCAAACTCAACACGGCGGCCACTTTGAATCGGCTAAGGTTGGATTCCCACCAATGCTCGGTCGCGGGGATTAACGGGAGGATCGCAACCGCCCCCAGAAGGAGCACAAAGGGAATGACGGTCCAGAACGGGGGTGCCGCGCTGACGAGGTCACCCGCCTCCTGGGCTCCCTCGGCATTGGCATCGGCATGGAGATCCGAGTCTTGGTCATCGTGGGCGTGCCCCTCGGCGGTTGGGCTGCTCGCCTCGCTATGCGAAGCATGCTGCACAACCATCTCGGTTCCATGCTGAGGAAGCCCCAACGACAGGCTAATGGCGTAGACGATCACCAAACCGGCAATCGCTACGACCACCCCGTTCACCGCATTAGAAGTCGATTGGTCTGTGGAAAGTGCCATGGAGGATCGGCCATCGCTCAGGGGTTATTACTATGGCTAAGAAATAATTACAATGCAGAGAAATCGCGATGCCCCTGTCGGAAACCAAAACCGGTCGGCACCAGATACAGGATTGCGAACGGGTGTTCCAAGGGTAGGTTACGGCATGTCCGAAGCCGATAGGCAATTGCCGAAACCGATGACGACTCAACGCACGTCGATTGGATAGAATCCGAACAACCGTTACAAGTGGTCGCCCATCCCGTTGGAGCCCATTCCTATTGGAGAGTCCGAGCCGTGCCGAAGAACGCCCCCCCCAACCTTCCCTTGCCAGCATCCAGGTCCGACAACCTGCGAGCACAAGGAATTCTGCCGACCGAATTATTGGTAAGCGTGCGAAACGTCCCCGAAGCGGTCGAAGCCATGGAAGGGGGCGCTGATTGGATGGATGTCAAGGAACCGGCGAATGGACCACTCGGAGCGGCCTCTCCTGAAGTCGTCGCCGCTATTGCAGAAGTCGTTGGCGATCGAAGGCCTTTGACTGCTGCACTTGGTGAACTGCTTGAGCTATCACCGCACACCTACAAGAGTTGGGGCTGGCTCGAGGGGGTGGCGATCGCCAAGGTTGGCCTGGCTGGCTGCGCAGGGCGAGAAGGCTGGCAGCGCACGCTGGCAGACTTGGGAAATCAGCTCCCCCGTTCGACCAAGCTGGTCGCCGTCTTCTATGCCGATCGGAAACTTTGCGACGGACCTCCTGCCAGCGAAGTGCTGGCAGCCTCCCAAGAGTGCGGTTGCCCGGCGTTCCTGGTCGACACCTACCATAAAAAGAGCGGCCGACTGCTCGACTACCTTCACCCTCTCGAACTTCAAAGGCTGTTCGCTTCCGCTCGCGACAGGGGTCTCTGGCCCGTCGCAGCGGGAAGCCTTCGGGAGGTCGATCTGCCCCAGATTCTCCAGGCGAATCCCGCCCTTATCGCGGTGCGAGGAGCCGTCTGTGAGGAGGGGAAGCGGAATGGGGGGATTTGCAGATCAAGGGTTGCGCGGCTGCGAGAAACCCTTTCTCAGGAACTTTCTCGATTTTCTTGACATCCCAGCGGGAATGAGGACAATCCGATAACGTTGGGGGTGGAAGGAGGAGCTGCCTATTCCTGTTTTCGTGCTTTTCTATTCGTGTGAGCCCGTTGGTCTAGGTAAGAGGCTTTTCCTGTCCCGATGGCAGGCAGGTCGATCGGCAACCTTCTGAGACGGTCCCCTGTTCAAAACACCGGAAACGCTGGCCGGTTGCCATTGCGTACTTTTCTAAGGGAGGTGGACAAGATGAGAAGGTCGGTACTTGAGGCAATTCGCGCAGGGGTGTGGGACTACGAGCCGCTGGAGGCCAACGGCGATCAATACTCTTCCACCATCGCGATGCCTGGCAGCCAGGAGAAAATCGATATGCTCGCCACCCGGGCCGCCGAAGGACTCCCCCTCTGGCACGAAGAAGATCGCCTCGAATGGGGCGATGAAAACAATCCAACTCTCGCGTAAGTCGGTGTCGCATAGACCTGCTTCCACCAGGCAGGTCACCAGCAAGGTCTAGGATAGCATCGCCCAACCGAGGGAAAGCTGGGTGGGCCTCTTCGTGGGAATGCTCTAGGCTACCGACTGATGGCCCGCCTATACGAAGGGTTGGGTGAACCTTGTTCGTAGAATGCTTGCTCCCGAAAAAAAGGTCTGGCAGATGCCCCAATTCAACGTTTCCGTCCCTCATTCTCGCACCAAAGACGAAGTCATCGAGCAAATGAAAGGTTTGCTCGAAAAAGTGACCGAAAAATTTGGCGATCAAGTCAAAAATTTGGAACAAGACTGGGAAGAGGATAAGCTCAATTTTAGCTTCCGGACCTTCGGCATCAACATCAGTGGACAGGGGACCGTGGACGATTCGGCCGTTCACATCCAAGGCAAACTTCCAATCGCCGCGATGATGTTCAAAGGAAAGATTGAGTCAGGACTCAAGGAGCAGCTTCAGAGGATGCTGAAATAGCCACGAGCGATTCTCATTTTCGACCGCTCGCTCTTGGCCCTCCAATCCTTCGGTAGCGGGACTGCTACGCGGTCTGATGGCTCGCGGTCTGGTAGTGCGAGGCTTGGCGGGGTGGAGGGTCCTGGCGTTCCGGATATTCATTCTATAGCGGCTGGGCGGGCGATTCCCACGAATTGCTTGACTCCACGAACGGGCAACCTAAGGTTTGCTGGATCGTTCGTCAGGCTTGGCGCACGGGGCGCGATGCCCCCTCGATCCTCCTCCCAGCCGGCACGCCGCCGATTGGGCTATCCACAATGGATCGACGTCTGGAGTCAACACCATGAGTGCGCGAGTTTTAGTTGCCGATGATTCGAGTACCATGCGAAAGATCATCCTTCGCTCGCTGGGTGCCGTAGGTGTCCCTTCCGCCGTTGAGGCGGCTGATGGCGTCGAGGCGATCGAGGCCTTCAAGCCAGGTGAGTTCGACCTCGTACTCACCGACTGGAACATGCCTCGAAAAAACGGCTTGGAAGTGATCCAAGAGATCCGTAAGCAGGATCCCAAGGTGACGATCATCATGGTCACCACCGAGGCAGAGAAGTCACGCGTCCTGGAAGCCATTCAGGCAGGCGTGTCGGACTACTTGGTAAAGCCCTTCACGGCCGACATGCTTCGAGAAAAACTAGAGAAGCATGGCTGCTAGTCAGAAGAGGCAGGTGATTTCCTCTTCGCAACCTCGATCGACCCGCCTGCGACCTTTACCTCCAGCTCCAGCTCTCGACCGATGGCCTCTAGCAATTCCTGAAGGCTCGCCTCGCGAACCTCGATGGAAATCCGGCGTCGCAGGGCGGCAGGGATAGCTTCTGCATCCTTTTCAAGAACCAGCGGCATCTTAAGCTGTAAAGAGAGTTGCTTGAGAAGAGCACCAGCAGGCTGCGCGTCGACGCGCAACGAATAAACCTGTTTACCACGATGCCCGCGCTGAGAGGGCCTTGCCACGCTCGGCCGTTCATCACCTCGTAGCCACTCATGTTGTGCGAGTATCCCCGTAACAAGAAGCCTCTTTCGCTTGCCCTCGACTCTGGCGGTGACGCCTGGATAGAGTTGGCGGAAGGCGACCTTCGGCATCTCTTTTTCTGCCCGTCGCGGGTGCATTCGCTCGACGACGACCGGCCGCTCTATCGGTACGAGCCGTATCCCGCGCCGATCGCGGCTCGGAGTCCAAAAGAGGTCGAACCCTAGCAGCAGGAGCGTCAATTGTTCGATCGCTTCCATCTCGGGAAGCTCCGTTGCGGGGCGCAAATCGAATGGAATTTTCTCTAGGTTCTTAATCGACACGTTCATTTGCCTACCCAACTGGGCGATCGCGTCGCGTGGCTCCGAGAGTCGCTGGAATCTCAAGGAGTCGCGCCGACGCATCTTGGCACGGAGGGCAGGGGACATCCCCGCAACCTGCTGATGCGCGATGGCCCACAACGTGCGCAGCTCGGAAGCAGCTTCTGGCGGACCAAGATAGACCAACCCTCGGGAGGCCGCGACTCCTAGGCCAGCTCGCGTGGCCAGCTTCTCAAGGAGTTCTCCAAGGGGCATCTCTTGGACGTCGAGCGACACGAGGAGATGAGGGTCGGTCCGACGGTCTAACGCAATCGAAATCGGCTGCGTCCTCTCAATCCCCAACAGCACCTCCCGAAGCGGCACGCGATGCCAGTGGCTCGATAGCACCTGGGAGAGGTTTCGAACCAGTCGCTCATCGTCACCGTAGAAGAGGGCATCGCTAATCTCCTCCCCTCTCGCCTGACTGGCCGTGACCAAGAGAATGGCGAAGAGACCAGCGAGGGGGGCGAAATGGCGGCTACGGAGAAGAGACATATTTGCCCAGAACCTCAAGCCGTGCTTGCCATTTTCACAAAGAGGTAAATTCTCCAGCCTTCTTGAATCGAAGGCCTCCAGCGGCGTCCTTTGGTAGAAACCAACCGCCCCATTGTAGCCAACAATTTCCAGTCTTGGCAAGCAGTATTATTGGACTAACCGTCATCCTCTCGACAGGCCAACAGAACTTTTGCTTGTCTCCTTTTCGCTGGTGATTACACTCAATTCTATAAGCCTGTTGGGGCTGGTAACCTGCGATCGTGCGGGAACTGGCAACAGGCGTTGATGGCCCCAGGCCTGGAACAACGCGGAGTGGGAGAGAAACCAACTGTGGACAATGAATCCTCACGAGCGCCGATACTAGTGAAGTTCTATCACCAGTATCTGGATGAGCAAGACTCGGCAATTTTCGTGCAAAAGGTGGGACGTCGCTACACCTGCGCAACCCTTGAACGAGTCCTTTTTGTTGGCGACCGCATCGCTCGACGTGGTGCCGCGCTGGCACTGGGGTTTATGGGCGACTACGGCAGCAACTCGGTGATGGGACGTGCGCTAGTCGACCGCGACCGCGGCGTGAGAACCATTGTCGAAAACGGGATTCGCGACCTCTGGTGCCGAGTAGGCAGCCGCGAGCAGCGATTGATGCTCCGTACTGTCACCAGGCACAATCAGACCAAAGATTACGAGCAGGCTGTCGACGTTGCGAGCGACCTCATCCACAAGTCCCCCTGGATTGCCGAAGCTTGGTGCCAAAGAGGCACCGCTTATTATCATCTGGGACAATACGACGCAGCGATTCGCGACTGCCATCAGGCACTCGAAATCAACCCCTACCACTTCACCGCCTTGGCAGGCATGGGGCAGTGTTACCTACTCCAGGAGAACCCTATCTCTGCACTCGAAGCCTTCCGCCGCGCGCTACGACTCAATCCCGGCATGGAAGAAGTTCGCGCCCAGGTCATCAAGCTTCAGCGATCCATCAAGGGCGAGAGCTGACCCTTCGCGTCACCTGGCCCTTATCGCAACGTCCGTTGCGAAGAGCTGTCCATCGCTTGCCGCACCCCGTTGGCGTATTTGTCAGCGTTGGTCCAGAACTGGCGAAGGGTCTCTTCGCTAGAGAACATGTAGAATTGGTCGCGATATTCCACCGCGAATTTCCTGAAGCCCGACTCAATCTTGTTCTGATCGATCGCTAGCACCGGGTCGATGCCGGAGAGCGCCGGGCTGTATTTGTCGGGAGTCGCCAGGAAAGCATCCCGCTGTGCCGCACCAACAAAGAGGTAAGTCCGGCCCCGATGAACAGCGCCCCAACGGACATCTCCCTTCTTCCATTCCCACTTCCCTTTCATCGTCACGGGGCAGTAGCCCTGGAAACCAAGGGGTGGAGAACCTGCCGGGAGTTGGACGACCGATTCGGCCATCGCCATGCTATCGGCAACAGCAGTAGGGACAGCGGGCAAAACCGGCACTTCGGGCGTAACGGGCGGCGGCGTTGCCGAGGCATACGGATTCGATACGCTATTGGAAGCGACAGGCAAGGAAGTCGATCGATCCGCAGGCGTGGCAGGCAGGGCTGCGTAGCGATCACTCTTGGCGGTTACCGCTGGCGGGCTTGCGACCGTGTAAGGATTCGCCGTGACACCAGGCTGCGAAACGGGAGTCGACTCAGCGGGAACGGCTAGCCCGGCATAAGCGGCATTCGATGGCAAGAGGGCCCCTTTTTTGCGGCCAGCTACGGTTGCAAACGCCCGACCTGCCGAACGCTTGTGAACTTCCGCGATGCCGGAAACACGGGCGACATAGGCCATCGGAGTCGCAGGGCAAACGGTCTTTTCAATGACTTCTCCGCCTGGAGTAATCACGACATCGGTCGGAACGCGGGTAATCCCAAATCGCTGGGCTGTTGCTGGAAACTCACTAGCGTTGAGCTTCACGGGAACATAGCTCGCGTGGATCGCCGTTGCGACGGAGGGCTGGTTGAAGACGCGGGTGTCGAGGAGCCGACAGGGACCGCAACTCTCCGTCCAGAAGTGGACCAGCAGCAGCTTGCCCTCTTTTTGGGCCTTATTGCGGGCCGCATCCAGGTCGTTGTGCCATTGGACGCCTGCCGTGGTGGGCGACTGCGCCAAGACATTGGAAGCGGCAAGGCAACAGAGCGCCGCAATACGCAAGCAAAAGGCTGGACAGACTGGCATCGGTAGATTTCCTCTTCCATCCCAAAAAGATGGGAAACGGGGTAAGAGACAGGACAAGTCGGGGCAAGGACACACCCCCAATTCGGGAGAGCACCCGCCGGATTTATCGACCAGCCGGGGCATGCGTCTTGCGGAATTGGTAGCGATTCTACCGAATTTCACTAATTTTCTGGGCGTTACGTGGCTCTTCAGCGTCGTTTCCTCCAACAATTGCTGCCTTGCTTGGCAAATAGGGGGGAACGGTTGGCCTTTCCCGCTTGACAGCATGGCATCCATAACGAATACTGCTGGGGAGTTAAGCGTCCTGCCTCCTCTTGGCGGGTGGGTTCTGAAAGGGGCCTTTCATCGTGATCACCCAGGCTTTCGCCGGGTAGGCAGTCGGCTGTGTACGCCGAGTGTCGGGCAAGCCTGTTGGATGCAGATTTTGGCCTTGAAAGGGGAGTTCCCTGCCTATTACTGGCGTTTGCTGGGGCAGGTGGGACTTAGGAGAACGTAGCCAGCCTGACGGATTTTAGGAGCCTATTTTCCCTCTCGAAACAGTTCCGTTTCCTGGGAACCGCGACCCGCTCCGCCCTAAGGCTTGGCACGAACGCAATACAGAGATTGGACGACCCATTTGTCGTAGAAGGATCGTGAGTCCGGCCTATCGGCCTTCTTATTTCGTCGCTTGTGGAAAAACCGAAGTCTTTGGACGGTTTGGCGACAAGTGACCCGGTACGACACGTTCAGGGTCTCCAGCAGCAGTCGTTCCATCATGCGTCGAAGGCGTATTCGTAACAATTGCTGTCGGTCCGGATTGGAGTTGGGTGGCCCTTCGAAGGCCAAGCCTCAGGAAGGGGCACCTCCTGTTCGCCCGTTTAAAACACTTTTTAACCCGATTGCTGGGCTAGCTAAATCACTAGGGGCCTCAATCACTGGTGGGTGCGACGATTCGTGCTCCACCGGCTGGTACGGCTCATAAAAGTCGGTTCCCTGTTGGAATCGCAGCAACGCAGTGATGTCCACGATGGGCAATAAACAAGGACGGCGTTGTATTTTCAAATGGGGCAGGTAACTGCTTCCTTGGTCCCCAGGGCATATGGATGCCCCACGGTTTTGCCCCCTCGGCGGGGCGGACAGAGACCAAATCAATCTTTTTTCGTTGAGGAATTGCATACCGATGGGCAAAAGGAATAAAGGCGGTGGCGGCGGTGGTGGCGGCGGCGGCGGCGGTGGCGGCGGCGGCGGTGGCGGACGCTATCGCGGACGCAACACCGGTGGCGGAGGTGGCGGAGGCGGAGGCGGAGGAGGACGCGGCGGAAATCGCAACGGGCGGGGTGGAGGCCGGCGGCGAGGCGGAGGCGCCGCCGTTGCCGACAATCGACGGGACCAACAAAACTATCCCGACGATGGCAATCCGTTGCCACTGATCGCCGGCTCCGGAGTGCTGGAAATGCACCCCAACGGTTATGGCTTCTTGCGAGATCCCTCGACCAACTTCACCCGTGAGCGAAGCGATCCCTTCGTGCCGGGAACCATGATCGAAAAATACGATCTTCGAGAGGGCCTGCTCCTCAACGGCATGGTGCAGCGGCACCGTCGGGGACAGGGACCGCGACTCAAGGAACTGCTCGATGTCGATGGACTCGCCCCGGACAAATACATCGATACCAACCGATTCGAACAGCTTACGCCGATCACACCGGAGAGATGGTACCAGCTTGAAACGGGCGCCGAGCCGCTCAGCACCCGGGTGATCGATCTTCTGGCCCCGCTTGGCAGAGGACAACGTGCGCTGATCGTTGCCCCCCCACGCACTGGCAAAACCGTGCTCTTGCAGCATCTTAGCCATGGCATCTCGCAAAACTATCCCGAAGTCGCCCTGATGGTCTTGTTGATCGACGAGCGGCCCGAGGAAGTGACCGATATGAAGCGCAGTGTCCAAGGCGAGGTCTTCGCCAGCAGCCTCGACCAAGATGTCGAAAGCCATGTCCGACTTTCGCAGCTCACCATCGAGCGATGCAGGCGACTCGCCGAGATGGGCAAGGATGTCTTCCTGCTGATGGACTCCATCACGCGCCTCGCGAGAGCGTTCAACAAGTGGGTCGGCAATACGGGCCGGACCATGAGCGGCGGCGTCGACATCAAGGCGATGGACATCCCCAAAAAACTGTTCGCCACCGCGCGGGCTTTCGAGGAAGGGGGCTCGCTCACCATCGTTGGCACCGCGCTCATCGACACCGGCAGCCGCATGGACGACCTGATTTTCCAGGAGTTCAAAGGGACCGGCAATATGGAGCTGGTGCTCGACCGCAAGTTGGCCGACCGCCGCATCTGGCCGTCGATCGACATCGAGCAATCGGGCACCCGTCGTGAGGAAAAACTGCTCCCGCCCGAAACCCTGCACGCCGCGACGATGCTCCGCCGCACGCTCTCCAGCATGCACCATATCGACGCCATGGAGCAACTCACTACCAAGCTCGCCAAGTACAAGTCGAACGAGGAGTTCATTAACTTGATCCAAGGGGCCGCAACAATCGATTGATAGAAGCGTTGAAGGTCTAGGGTGGAGAGCCTAAGGTTTTTTGGGAGGGAGAAATCTCTCGACCGGATGGCTCGCAATCCTGGATCGCCCGGAGGGTAAGCGAATGGCTAGCGGCCTGCTTGGAATGCAGGTGCCGGGCAACCGGTTGTGGGTTCGAGTCCCATGCCCTCCGCTCTTGTCCTGTTGACGACAGGACAACTGCTCCCCTAGCGAATGCGAGCATCTCCCCTAGCCAACGAGCTACGCCTCGTCGGGGGGCCCTAGCCTCCGCGAAGCTTCTCCATGACCTCGGGAAGTGGGTACTCGAGGATAGGGAGGTCGAGCGAGGAAAGCTCTTGCAGCCGCCGCCAGCCTCGTGTGACCAGTTCTTCGCGTTCACGGACGAAGGAAGTGTCCAGCCCTCTTTTATCAAAGTCCCCTTCGACGATCACCGGCTCCAACCGATCGTCAACGATGAACTGCGCAAGCGACGGATTGCAACGCAAGTGGCGCTCTTTCGACGTATGGAGCACCTCAGGATCGATCATGCCGATGACGTACCGTAAATAGAGGTCACTCTCGGCAAGGTTGGCCACATCTTGGCCACAGACTTCGCACAGATAACCTTCGTCGCATTTGGCCATAGAGATTTACCCATTCGTTCTTGGGCTGCTGAACGTCCGAACAGAAAACGCTACTGGCTACTGGCTACTGACAACCCAAGCACGTCTTGCATGTTGTAGAGTTTCGGCGACTTGCCTTGAAGCCACTTGGCCGCGACAAGCGCGCCTTGGGCGTAGCAGTCGCGATTGGTCGCCGCGACGCGAAGTTCCAGCGTCTCGCCGAGCAATCCAAAGAGGATGGTATGCTCGCCCGGATTGTCGCCGGTACGGACGGCGTGGTAACCGATTTCGTCGTGCGGGCGCTGGCCAGGACGACCGGAACGCCCATCGCGCCGGGCGGTTTGCCCCATCGCCTGGGCAATGATCTCTCCAAAGGCGAGCGCCGTGCCACTTGGGGCGTCTTCCTTGAAACGGTGGTGCCGCTCGATGATCTCGACATCCGCGCCGGTGGGATGATCCCTGAGGGCGCCGCCGGCAACCTCCGCTAGCTTCATCGCGAGATTCACCGACAAGCTCATGCTGGCCGCTTTGACGACGGGAATCACTTCCGCAGCGGTCCCGAGGCGTCGCTCTTGGTCTTCGCTCAAACCGGTGGTGGCAAACACCAGGGAAAGCCCCCGTTTGACGCACTGCTCGACCAATTCGTCGGTCGCTTGGGGTACCGAAAAATCAATCACCGCATCGGCCTGATGAGGCCAGTCGGGTCCCATCGGCAGGCCAATCGGCCCGACGCCAGCGACTTGGCCTGCATCCTCGCCCGACCGTGGATGATCGGCCGATTCGATCGCCGCAACAACCTCGAAACTTGGATCTGTCGTGGCAAGAGCAATGAGCCGCTGGCCCATGCGACCACCGGCTCCGTGAATGGCAATCTTGGTTGGCACGCTTTTGATTTTCCCGTCGTGAGAGATTGGTTTCGAGAGGCGACACTAACGTTGCTGGGCACCGTTGCCATCGTTGCTTCCGCCCGATGAAATCTCCAGCGGTTCGACAGCCGTTACATGGAGCATCGAGCATATCTTGAATCGTGTCGGTACGCCCAACTCGTCGTCCTCGTCCAATCCGACAAGCAGATCCGACTTGGTGACCATTGCCATCTCCGGGTGGCGCACTTCGTACGTCTGTCCGCTCGACATCACGAGTCGAAAGGGCCTAAAAGGACGCTCCGACATTAAATCACGGAAAGTTTGTACGTTCATTCGAAAGTCTCCTGGAGTCAGCTATTGAGTTGAATCGCCCGCACGATGGCGTCCAAGTCATTATCGACTTGGACGGCCCGGTTGGCAAATTCGGCCCGGCTGACGCCTCGGCTTCCGAGGACTTCATCGAATTGCTTTTGGTCGCTGGAGTGATAAGCAACCGTAGCGGTTGGGTCTTTCAGTTGGTGGCCCGTGAGAATACAAACCACCCGGTCGCTCGGCGCGATGAGCCCTTCCTCCCGCAACAGCTTCGCCCCGGCAACGCTCGCGGCACTCGCGGGCTCGCAGCCAAAGCCACTCGCGCCGACCTGAGCCTTGGCATCAAGAATCTGCTGATCGGTCACTTCGCGGACGACGCCTTGCATCGACTCCAGGCCGCGAAGGCACTTGAAGAGGTTCACCGGGCGATTGATCTCGATGGCGCTGGCCAGCGTATCGGCACGCCGCCCGGTTTCGTCGAGCTCGGCGTAGTATTGATCCACGACATCGGCATTGGGCTCGCCAGCATTCCAGCGCAAGCCACGATTCTCGTAGAGTTCGTAGAGTGTGTCGGCGCCGGTGGCATTGATCACCGCCAAACGGGGCACGCGGTCGACCAGCCCCAGCAGCTTGAGTTCTTGAAATGCCTTGGCAAACGCGCTGGAGTTGCCCAAGTTGCCGCCTGGAACGACGATCCAATCGGGGACTTCCCAGTCCAGGCTCTCGAGCACACGGAACATGATCGTCTTCTGGCCTTCGAGCCGGAACGGATTCACACTGTTCACCAAGTAGATGCCCAGCTTCTCGCTTACCTCGCGGACGCGCTGCATGGCGTCGTCGAAATCGCCGACGATTTGGATCGTGAGCGCCCCGTAGTCGAGCGCTTGAGAAAGTTTGCCGTAACTGATCTTGCCGGAGCCGATGAAAATGGTCGCCTGCATCAGTTTGCTGACCGAGCAGTAGAGCGCCAGCGACGCGCTGGTGTTGCCGGTCGAAGCACAAGCGGCTCGCTTCGCACCGATGGTATGGGCGTGGGTAAAGGCGGCGGTCATGCCGTTGTCTTTGAAGCTACCCGAAGGATTCATCCCTTCGTACTGCAACAGCAGTTGCCCCCGATTGGAACCAACAAATTGGGCGACACCGTCGGAAGGTGCCAGCGGTGTTTGCCCCTCCCCAATGGTAACGACCTTGGCCGCCGGCGCAAAAGGCAACAAATCGTGGAAACGCCACACGCCACTTCGGCAGAGCGGATCGTTCCGACGGGCCCACTTTTTCTCGAAATCTCGGAGCGAAGTCGGAACCGGCAGCTTGTCCCAATCGTAGACAACATCGAGCAACGCCCCACAGGCATCGCAGTTGGTACGAACTTCACCTACGTCGTAGGTCTTTCCGCAACGGGGCAAGATGCACTGCTGAAACGCAAGGTCTTTCTGGGTGGCAACGATAGCGGTCAACTGCCTGGTCTCCGGGGAAGAAATCGCCGAAATCGCAAAACCCCCAACTTTCAACAACACCCGCTCCGGGGAGGTTCCTCGGCAGTATCACGGAGCCCTCAAAAGAGGCACTCCATGGGTTACCGCCAGTGTAGTCGAGTCGGTGCGAGGCCGCAACGGAAGTGACCAGGAGCCTGACCGGTACCGGTAGGTTTGAGTGGACCCCGCAAGCGGTTAAGGCTACAATGACAAGTCTCTCCCAGCCCCCTTAGGGCCGACGGACGATCAACGGGCTTCTCCAAGCAGCAACAGGGAAAACAGCAATGAAAAAAGCGGACATGAACGTGTACAAAGACCGACTCCTGCTAATGCGAGCTCGCCTGCAAGGTGACGTAACCGCGATGTCTGAAGTGGCCCTTCGGCACTCCGGCATGGAAGGAAACGACACCTCCAGTATGCCGATCCACATGGCAGAGCTGGGCAGCGACAACTTTGAGCAGGAGTTTACGCTGGGAGTGGTCGCGACCGAGGAAGGCACACTTTCTCGAATCGACGAAGCGTTAGGACGCATCGACGGCGCTGAATTTGGTAAGTGCCTACAATGCGGCAAGGTGATTCCAAAGACTCGCCTCAACGCTGTCCCCTACACGCCTGTTTGCATTGCCTGCGCTGAGCTACAAGAAAGCGAGTGATCGGGATCGGCGGCCCGCTATTCACAGTACGAGCAACGGAAGGCTCTCACGATGGCCCATGTACCTAAGAGCCCCGACGCCAGCCAGGGTGATTCGGCGAATTTCGCACCTTACCCGCGCAATCGAATCGCCCTCTTTGTGGTGACGGCGATCATCGGTTGCGTTGCCGATCTTGTCTCCAAAGGGTGGGTGTTTTTACAAGAAGACCTCCGGCGAGGCGACATCTGGTGGGTGTTGCCCGACTACGCTGGTTTCCAGCTCAGCCTCAACGAAGGGGCGCTCTTCGGGATGGGGCAAGGGTTCGTTTGGGTCTTTGCGGCGTTCAGCCTGATCGCAGCCATCGCGCTGCCGGTCTGGCTCTTTCGCTACGCCGCTGCCGCCGACCTTGGGCTCACCTTCGCGCTCGGGTGCGTGATGGGGGGGATCCTGGGGAATCTCTACGACCGACTTGGTCTCCATGGAGAAACGTGGTTCTTCGACCCGGCCCGACGGGGCGAATCGGCTTACGCGGTGCGGGACTGGATACTACTGCAATGGGGACCTCAGTATCGCTGGCCCAATTTTAATATCGCCGATTCTCTCTTGGTTCTCGGCGCAACCTACCTCGTGCTAAGAACCCTTCTGGACAAAACAGACGGCGCCCCACCAGCAAGCGAAACACGACGCCAGAAGTAGGAGCAAGGCTGGAGAAAGTGCCACGCGACTCGACTAACTGTCCTCGAAGCCAGCTGTCCTCGAAGATAGACCCCTATTGAGCACGCGACTTGGACCCGAACGGGGAAAGCCCGATATGGGTTCCTTTAGCCAGAGGGCGAATCGCGGTGGCAAAGCCGCGCGCGTAGAGGGCCTGTCGGAGTTGGGTCACCTCTTCAAAACTGTCAGGATAGGTCCAAAGCGTGACCGACGTCCTTCGGGGATCCCTTCGATCGAGTTCTTCCATAAGCAGGGAATCGGGGCCGACCGCCTCGTCGACCGGTTCCCCTCTTTGCGTGCGGGTCGGGCGAATTTCTGCCACCAGATAGTGCATCGTCCCGACCACACCGTTCGGTCTGGCCGCCTGGCGCGACACCAAGGTGTAGAGCATTTGGAATCCGCCCATCGGGCCAATTCGCCCCAACGGGTCGCGCCGCGATTCTAAACGCCTAATTTCGTTGGCGCCCCGACTCTCCAATTGAGAGACGAACGCGTCGACCGGCACGATGGCGACCCGACCTGATTCCACGCGGAGTGCCACTTCATCCCCCTCCACTTGCCTTGCAAGGGGCGTTGGCACGTTTTTGAGTTGCTCCGATTCGAGCGGTGCGCTCACCAGTGCCATCTGTTTGCGAGTCAGGTCGTCCAGCGTCTCCTCGGCAGAAATCAGCGCAACACGTAGGTCGTACTGCTGCTGATCGTCCTGTGCGAGTGCGTCGCGACGACGGTCGAGCTCTTCCTTGGCGGCGGTGACGTAAGTTGCCAATTTCTCTCGTTCGAAATCAAGTTCCTCGGCATTGGCGGCCAGCCGAACTGCTTTTCGGTTGAGTTCGATCGTGTCGCGGGCGGCGGCGATCGCCTCAAGACGGGCCGCCTTGACTTCGCTCGAAGTGACGAGGGGCGAAGCGACACCTTCGGCCGGCGACGTTTCGACAACCGTCGTCGCTGCAGCTCCAATACCGACGATCACCACCAATAGGATGAGAATCCCGACCATGTTGGCGATGATGTCGACAAACGAATCCTGCCCAGGCAGGTCGTCTTTTCCGTCGTTGCGATGGCGTCGAGCCATGGAATGATGCCTCGGTGGTTAGCGGCGAGTGGTACTGGGGAAGCGAACCTCGATGCCACTTGCCCGCAGCGCGATGGACAATTCTTGGGCCAGTTTCTCTCCGCCGGGGGCAACGTTGAGGACCAAAACGGGCTTCCAGTAGGAACCAGCACCAGCAATGCCCCAATCCTCGATATGTTCTCGAATAGCCACGGAAAATTGCTCCGACGCCCGACCCCCTTTCTTTTCAAGCAGCACGGTCCTTCCGTGAATCGCCTCGACCGACGGGCGCACCGAATCTTGTAACACGATCAAGCGATCAGGACGCACCACGACTTGAATCGGGCGCTGGACCCCGAGTCCGTTGCCTGGCGATGAGCTTTGGTTTCCTGTTCCACTGGACGATTCGCCTCCGCTGGCGTTGCTTGCCGAGGCGTTGGCGGCTGCGGACCCCTGCCCGCTTTGACCAGACGCTTGCGAAGAGGCGTCTCCGCTCGCGTTCGCCCTGGAAGGCGGGCTGGTACCGCCGGCGTTGCCTACCCCAACCTGAGCCAAAGCATCGGAAGGTTGATCCGCTTCGCTCTCCGTCCCCGTTCTCTCTTTTCTGCTCTCGGAGTCACCGTCATGCGGCCCCTGGGAACCTTCCCCCTCCTCCATGGCGAGGCCCTGACTTCCGACGCCGAGCCCCGCTTGTTGGCTCTCCGAAAAATTCTCCTCCCCAGCGACTCCGGCAGCCCCAGCACCTCGTTCGCTACCGGTAGCCACCTTTAGCGCGGCCGCTAGCCGGTCATCAGGAGTCGGTGCCCCGCTTCCGTGACCCACATTTCCACTCCTCTGCCCGCCACGATTTCCCCCCGCACCGGTGGCAGTGAATCCGCCCCCTAACGGTGCCCCCGATCGCACCGTTTCGAGCAGTCCACTTTGCGTTTGGAACGCATCTTGGCTCCCACCCGCAAACGTAGCAGGGGCAGCCGTTGCCAACTTCGCTTGACGCCTGCGGGAATTGTCGACCGCCGTGGCGATCTCCAACGTCACTTCTGGATTGGCCGCTCCGTAGTCGAGTTCCCAATCCTCTCCTACCATTTCGTAGCCAAAAGGCGAATCCCATGAATGGATCGCCTCGAGCACGGCTCGGTAGCTGCCGATCCCTTCGGGCCTTACAAGAATGAGCGGATAGGCCTCTTCGTAGGAACTGCGCCCCTCAGCCTGGTAGTATTCTCTTGCCGCGCGCAGCGCGGCGGCGAGCGGATTGCCGGCGCCAAGTCCGGGATGAAAGTCCGCCGCAAATAGTTCGATTCCCTCGGGCTGGATCACCACCCGGTCGCGGAGGCACTCAATGTAGATGGGCCGTCGCTTGGTTCCGTTTGGCCCGTCGTAGGGGAGGATGGCGTACGCTTCGGGTTTCTCCGCAGCCGCTTCCTTCAGGTCCGCTACTTGCGATTGAGCGGCCACGATTTTTTCTTGCAAATCGGCAAGGCGTTGCTTGGCCTGTTCGCGATCGTCGGTGTGATCGCCATTGAGCTGCGTCAATTCGGAGATTGCGAACCGGAGCGAGTCGAGCCGATCTTGCCATCGGCGAATGTTCTCTTCGATATGGCTGGTTCGCAACTGAGCATCGCGGAGTGCATTGCGTTCCTCGAGACGCATCGAATCGAGCTGGGCGATTTCTCCTTGGAAGTGCGCTAGCTCCTTTCGAAGCCGCTGCTGCTCCGGCGCGTCGGAGGCCTGCCGGTGACGGTCCGCATCCTCTTCCTGTTTCTTCTTCGCCTGATCGACCTGGACGCTCGCCATCGCCACGAGCAGCACCACCAATACCCCCATCGTGCTCAGGAGCACAGCAAGAAAGGGAAAAAGTGTGGCGGCAGCCTTGTTGTTTTGAGCTCGAGCGCGGCTCATGCGGCTTGACTAGAAGAAGAAGAGGTGGAGGGCGACTGGATATCGATCGGTGCGGGCGCGGTCTCTCGGCCGACCCGCGCACTGAGCAACTGGATGGCGGCCGAGAGGCTCAGCAACGTTTCTTCAAAATTATGCACCCGGCCGAGCGACGAAAGGTTTTGATTCAGCGTCTCTTCCAGCTGCTTCACTTGTCCGGTCGCATCGACGACTTGCAAAAGGATATCCCCCTGCCTAACAAGCTGCTGCTGCTGTTCGACCGTGGCGCCAGCGGAAGTCAACAGGGCTTCCTGCATTTCGGACAGAAGACGTTCGCTTTGGTGAACCAATTTTTCCTGACGATCCGCGGCCAGAACCATCGACTCGCCAAGCGCTGTCTCGACTTCCGAGAAGTGACGTCGATTTTCCCGGGCAAATTCCTCCTCGCTTTGAGTCAGCGTCGCCCCATGTTGTTGAAGCGCTTCGACTAACAGTTCGGCCATCCGTTCCAAGCCGTCGCGAAGCCGAGAGACGAGGTCCGCAGCTCCTTGCTGCGCCTGCTCCGACTGCGACTGGATCGACAACCCCAGCACGTCGACTTGTTTCGTGACGAGTTGCTCCACCTCACGCACTTGCTTAGCGAAAATATCGTCGATCATCGACAATCGATTGACCACGCCGTTTTCGATCGCATTGACGTTTTGCTGAATGCCCCGGTTCAGTAGGTCGATTTGGCGCTCGGTTCCCTGGTTGAGTGATTCGGCATGTTTTTCGAGGCTCTCTTTCAGCGACGATCGGAGCGACTCATCTAGCAGCTTGCCAGTCGCCTTGGTGAGGTCGGTCCAATGGCTATGGCTCTCCTGGATGGTGTCGCCCAGCAATTGGGCCTGGCGAGTCGACATCGCTTCGACCGTTCGGACCACCTGCTCCGACATCCGCCTTACAGCGGCTACCTGCGGATCATTGGACGATCCGTATTGAAAGAACCGACCGATCAGCTCTTCATCGGTTCGCTCGTCCACACGTCGGAGGAGCCTGGTTTCGACTTTCTCGACGGCGTACCAAGCGAACATGATGGGGAAGAGCAGGGCGAGTGACAACGTGGTGGTGTCGAAAGCAAACGAAAGGGGACCAATGACCTGCTTGAGCGACTGGACAATCGTATCGCCTTCGAACGACAAGTGACCGATCGCTTCAGCGATGCCGACCACGGTACCCAAGAAACCCAAGCTGGGAACCGCCCAAACAATGACTTTGGTGAGCGCGTAGCCAGAGGACATCCGATCGAGGTCGACCTCTTCGAGATGACGGAGATGCTTCTCGAGCGTCTCGGAGGAGTCCTTGCGGCGGACGTAATCGATCGCGCCGGTAAGGCGATCGACCAAATAGGAGTGACGATAAAGGGGTGGCGCACTTTCGAGCTGCTCCAGAAGTCGAGAGGCATCTTCGACCGGCTGCCCACCAAAAGGAGCCGGTTCGAGTAGCTGGCGGTCTAAGGCTAGGAACTGAGGCGCGAGGCTAAGTGCCCGGATCGTCAGCGCCGCGATGGCGATGAAGAAGAGGCAGGCCGTGGCTCCCTCGATCGGGTGCCCGAGCAGATAGCGCTCCAAGAGAGGGCTTTGGACCCACTGCCGATTCAGTAGTTCGTACACCAACATGCAGGCCATGCCACCCCAAAGTAGTGGTGACCGTAGGAGCCATTCAGAAAACGATGCGATCTTCGACACGACGGAGCTTCCTTTCTCCTTCTGCCACGCCGCTAGCTACATGCGAACCGTCGCATGCAAACTTCGCGCAGCCGACCTGTGGGCCCTC
This sequence comes from Planctomycetaceae bacterium, assembly GCA_003233055.1. Classification (GTDB taxonomy): domain Bacteria; phylum Planctomycetota; class Planctomycetia; order Pirellulales; family Lacipirellulaceae; genus Aeoliella. The sequence goes on along the minus strand of QIKP01000015.1, from coordinate 53,277 downwards.
TCCCCTAAGATCGGCACAACCGGCAAAGCCGATGAACGAAAAGTACCGGAAAAGCTCAGCCGTAGTGCCTCGATCGTCCCGGAAGGCAGCAGTGCCAGCAACGCAGGCTGGCCCCACTTCCCTTAACGACTACTCCACATAAGTCGCAAAGCACTTGGAGGTTTCCCAAAGGCGGGCTTCGACGATCGGAAAACCGGCCTCCTTGGTTATTTCAAAGATAACTCGGGCGATACTCTCCGCCGTCGGATTTTCGTCCATCAAGTAGAGGGGTTCGCCCATTTCCTGAAGCAGAGGGACCACCGGGTCCTCCCGACAAAGAATCATCCGATGATCGAGATTTTCGTCGATCCAAGTGGAAACGACCTGTTTGATGTCGGAGAAATCAAGCACCATGCCCCGGTTGTCGAGGCGGGGTGACTCGATCGTGATGATGGCCTTTCCATTATGCCCATGCAGGTGCTTGCACTTCCCCTCGTAGTTGAGGAGGCGGTGGCCGTAGCAAAAGTCAATTTCACGAGTGACACGGTACATGGAAATTACTGGCCGTCAGGAGTCAAGGAAGAGTCGGATTGCAAGCATTATGCAGGTTAACGCAGATAGACATTCGACCATCAGAGCCTCTAAGCACCCCCCTGGCAAGGGTTTCCTGGAGGCTCTTGGCGTCATCCATGGTGGCCGATCACGACCCAACTTACTTATTTGCTTACCAAAAATTTCCTCTGGCGTTGATCGATCTTTTTCGGACCAAAAGCATAGGCAAATCGCAATTCTCGCCTACAATGGGGAATTACGAGGGGTCGGTCCCATCCAGTCGCTGTCCAACCGGCCGACCGGCACTACCGAAGGTTCTCGTCGCCTTCCGCATTAAATCACGACCGACAAAAAATACGTTGCTTGATAGCAAAGGAAGCTGGAACAGGATAATGAATCGAACCACGATTTTGTTTTGCCAAGTGGCGATGGCGTTCTTCGCATGGCAACTGTCGGAGGGAGTCGCCCATTCGTTAATCGTAACGAACCCCAATCCGGCGTCGTCCAATTACTTGGCTCCCACGACCGCCGCAACCGGTCTAGCGAATCCCGACCCCGGCTGGGCCAACGCGGTCAATAACTTTTCCGGCATCTACTTGGGCAATCAATGGGTCATGCAAACAAGGCACCAAATCGGAGCCGGGGTGCCTTCGACGGTCGTACTCGATTCCGGAACTTTCGTCCCGATCCCGGGATCTCGTATCGATCTGAAGAACCCGACGGGACTAGGCTTGTCGGCCACGTCCGACATCATTCTCTACCGAATCGATACTGCCGACCGCCTGTCGGGAACGCCCGAGATGCTGGCGGACGCGATGGGTGCCCCGATCCAACCGATATCGATTGCGGATTCGACTCCCGGACTCAATACGCAAGTCATGTTCCTTTCCAGGGGCGTGACCAAAGGGACGAATAACCTTCGCCAGTGGAATGTCGATCCAGATCCGGACAACGATCCGGCGACGCCCAATTGGTCCTGGACGCCAACGGCATCAGGCGGTGACTTCAGTGGCTTCGCTGGCGGTAGCGGGCCAAGGCTGAAAGCATGGGGAACGAACAACGTGGAATTGAATTCCGTCATGCCCGACAATCCCAACAATCCCTTCACCAAAATTGGAGACGATTGGGCGCTTTCTATCAGCGGGAGAGATACTTTTTTAAAGGCGGTCGAATTTGGCTCCAGCGGGGGCCTCAACGAAGCTCAAGGGGTAGCTGGCGATTCTGGCTCGAGCGTCTTCTCTCAAGTCGACGGCGAATGGAAACTGGCAGGCATCACCCATGTGGTCTATACCTTCCCCAACCAGCCAGGGCCAGCCGTGTATGGTTCGTTGTCTGGCGGGGAATCGGGCAGCCTAACGGCGTTTTCGGACCTTTCCTTGTACCGTGATGAGCTGACCACCCTGCTTGCTCAAAGCGACTACTCCCTGCCGGGCGATATCAATCTCGATGGGCAGGTCACCGGCGACGGAACAGGGCTCTGGGAAAATGACGATGTCACCGCTTTCGTGGAAGGCTGGGGCCAGTCGTTGGCCGAAGCCAATATTTTGTCGTGGAAGCAGGGCGATCTGAATCAAGACGGCCTGACGAATCTTGCCGATTTTCTCATTCTCCGAGAGAGCATCGGCGGCTCGGCTGGAGCATCGCTCAACCTGGCGGTGCTGCTGAACGTTCCCCTGAACGTTCCGGAGCCGTCGTCGGTCGTGATTGCCTGCCTGTTCATGGCCATGCTGGGATCCTGGAAAGTATTCGGACGTTTCGCTTAGGCCTCCGTTTCAGGTGAGGAACACCCCCATCAAGGTCTCTCCATCCAGGCCACCTTGCCAAACGGCTCGGCAGGGCCGATATTGTTTTCTTCCCCCCGTCTGCTGGGGGGCGGTCTAATCCGATGAGGTGATCGGCGTTCCCCGATCGCACTCCCTACATAAACCGACAATGTTGCCGATGGCCCGTTTCCCAACTCGACTTAAAAAGATTCGGCAGCAGATTCGCGGTGCGAAATCCGACGCGCTACTGGTAACCAACTTCGTCAATGTCACCTATTTGACCGGATTCACCGGCGACGATAGTTACCTGCTCGTCACGCTGGATGAGGCAACGCTGATTAGTGATCCGCGTTACACGACGCAGTTGGAAGAGGAGTGCCCCGACCTCCACGTTGTCTCGCGGAACCCCGGCACAAAAATGCTTCCGGTCGTTGCCGAGGTGGTCCAAGACGCTGCGGTGGAGAGTCTGGCCATCGAATCCGGCTCCATGACCGTGGCGCTGCATTCCAACCTGGTGAAGGCGTTGCCTCAAGTTCGTTTGATCGCCGCCGATCGGTTGGTAGAGAAACTGCGGACGATTAAAGACAAATCGGAGATCGAGGCCACCCGGTTGGCTTGTTATCAAGCGTCGCGAGCGTTCATGGCGGCGCGATCCCAAATCACGCCAGAGACCACCGAGCGGCAAATCGAAGCGGAGTTGGAATACCAAGCTCGGCGTTTTGGGGCCAAGGGCCTTAGCTTCGCTCCCATCGTCGGCGTCGGGCCTCGCTCGGCATTGCCGCATGGTACCACGACCGACCGCCGTGTGGGTGAAAGCGATTTTACGCTGATTGACTGGGGAGCCAACTCGGGGCTCTATCTTAGCGACTTGACTCGCATGGTGGTCACCGGTAAACTCTCGCAAAAATTCCGTAAAATATACGAAATCGTTCTCGAAGCTCAACTTGCGGCGATCGACGCTATTCGGCCAGGTGCCAATTGCGAGTTCGTCGATGGTGTCGCTCGCAAAATAATTACCAAAGCAAATTATGGAAAACAGTTCGGACATGGCCTTGGCCACGGTACGGGACTAGAAATTCACGAGTCGCCTCGATTGGGCAAAGGGCAGAACAAGGTCCAGCTCGAACCTGGCATGATCGTAACCGTAGAGCCAGGTATTTACCTTCCCGGTTGGGGCGGTATTCGGATCGAGGACGACATTTTGGTTACAAAAACAGGACACGAGGTATTGACCGACGTTCCCAAGCAGCTCGACGATTGTTGTCTCGCTTAGGAACTGCTCGGTATTCACTTCCCTATTTCCTCCCCTCTCCCCACAAGACGTGGGATATAAAATGGGCAAACTTTTTTGAGCCGTCCGATGGTGGCGTTCGTTTTTTTACTTGAAAGCGTCGCACGGCTCGAGATGCCCACAGTTGGAGCATAACATCATGGCGAAAGATACGGGATCACAAGCAGGTGACGTATTCGACGTGCGCAAGGTGCGCCGGCTTGTCGAGTTGATGAATGAGTACGACCTGGCCCAAATCGACCTTCGGCAGGCGGATCAGCGAATTCGTCTCCGCCGTGGTGCCGAGCCAGTCGTTTCGGCGCTCCCGGTCCCGGCAGTGCCGCTCGCACCTGCTGCCCCGCCCGTCGTTTCCCCCTCTCCGGATGCTCCTGCCCAAGAGAAAGTGGCGGATTTCAAATCGATCAAGAGCCCGATCGTCGGCACGTTTTACGCCTCGCCCAATCCCGAGTCGGCACCTTTCGTTAAAGTGGGCGATCAAGTCGGTGCAGATACCACGGTCTGCATCATCGAAGCGATGAAGGTTTTCAACGAAGTGCCGGCAGAGTGCTCGGGAAAGATCGTTGCCGTGCTCGTGGAACCAGGCGATGCCGTTGAATTCGGGCAACCCCTCTTCCAATTGGAGTAGCCTCGTTGCCCCACTTGCAAACACCCGCCTCGTTATGGACTGGGCCGAGCAAGACCTATTTTTTTCCCGGTGAGCCGAATAGCCCGCCCCTATCCGTTTTCCTGAAAATACCGCAACGACCGCGATGTATCAAAGAATCCTAATCGCCAATCGTGGAGAGATCGCACTTCGTGTGATTCGCGCCTGCCGAGAGCTTGGCATTGAAACCGTGGCGGTCTTCAGTGAGGGAGACCGTGGCGCTCACTACCTTGATCTGGCGGATGAGGCCTATTGCATCGGCCCCGCAAAAGCGGCCGACAGCTATCTGAAAATTGCGAACGTCATCAGCGCCGCGGAAGTCGGAAATGTTCAAGCGATTCACCCGGGCTACGGCTTTCTCGCCGAAAACGCCCACTTCAACGAAATCTGCCGAAGCTGCAAGATCGACTTTATTGGCCCTTCTCCCGAATCGATGTCGCAGCTTGGCGATAAGAATCGAGCGAGGGACCTAGCGCGCGCCGCGAACGTGCCGGTGGTTCCTGGTAGCGAAGGCCTCATCGAGAATGAGGAAGAAGCCCTCCGATTTGCCCATGAGGTCGGTTTTCCGGTACTCATCAAAGCGGTTGCGGGAGGGGGGGGCAAGGGAATGCGTATCGCGGCCAACGACCTCGCACTCAAGTCGGCGCTCCAACAAGCGAAAGCCGAGGCACTGGCTGCCTTTGGGAACGGCGATGTCTACCTCGAAAAACTCATCACCGCCCCCCGACATGTCGAGGTGCAAATCATTGCCGACCACCATGGCAACGTGGTTCATTTATGGGAACGAGATTGCTCCGTGCAGCGCCGGCTTCAGAAACTTATTGAAGAAAGCCCCAGTACGAGCATTTCACACGAAACACGCGAAGAAATGTGCGAATCGGCCGTTCGATTGATTCAAATGGCCAAGTACACGAATGCCGCCACGGTCGAATTCATCGTCGACGCCGAGGGCAATTACTACTTCATTGAGGTCAATGCACGGATCCAAGTCGAACACCCGGTGACCGAGCTGGTGACCGGAATCGATCTGATCAAGACACAAATTCTCGTTGCTTCTGGCGAGGAGCTCCCCTTTTCGCAAGAAGACGTCGTCCAACGTGGGGCTTCGATCGAATGCCGGATTAACGCCGAAGACCCCGACCGCAACTTCCAGCCATCGCCAGGCCGCATCGACCGGCTGATCGTGCCTGGGGGGTTCGGCGTGCGGTTCGACTCCCACGCTTACAGCGGCTACGTGGTGCCACCCTATTACGATTCCATGATAGGCAAGCTCCTCGTCCATCAGCCCACGCGAGCCGAGGCGATCGCCTGCATGAAACGAGCTCTGGCGGAGTTGCGTGTGGATGGTATTCAGACGACCACCAAGCTGCACCAAGAAATTCTAAGCCATACGGCTTTCGTGGAAGGGCGCATCGACACGACCTTTGTCGAGCGAACTTTCTCCAAAAGCTAGCCCGCCGCTCCCTCGGGCCCTGCTCGCCCGGTTGTGTTCTCGGTACAATCGGGGCCGTTGGCCTGGTGCCTTCCTTTCCCGCACCCTTTCCATGCGATTGTCCGACACTATGACCGAATCCTTGACCCGCCCCTACGCCGAGCAGAGTGGGCTCCGTCGTGTAGCCATCTTGTTTGCTGGTGGCCCCGCCCCGGCCGCGAATGCGGTGATCTCCGCAGCCGCCGTCTCCTTCCTTCGCCACGGTGCCGAGGTGGTTGGCATCAAGCATGGATACTCCAGTCTCACGGGCTACGATGCGGCGAAGCCACTAGTCGAAGGGGCCGACTATGTCATCATCGATCACGACATGCTCAGCCGCACTCGCAGCAAACAGGGCATCATGATCGGGACCGCTCGAAGCAACCCGGGCAAGGGAGTCTCCCATCCCTCCCATTTGGGAGATCCCGAGCGATCCGCTCCGCTCAAGGCGACCTACGAGGGCCTCCTCTCCCTAGGCGTCGACGCTCTGATCTCCATCGGCGGCGACGATACCCTGAAGACGGCTAACAAATTCAAGCTCTATCAAGATACGCTGCCCGACGATGCACCCCGCATCCCGGTCGTCCACTTACCCAAGACCATTGATAACGATTACTGTGGCATCGACTTCACGTTTGGCTACTTCACGGCGGTCGACTTCCTTGCCCGTGAGGTTCGCAACCTGCTCGCCGACGCCGAGGCAAATAACAGCTACTTCCTGGTCGAATCGATGGGCCGAAGTGCTGGGTGGCTGGCTTACGGAGTGGCCATCGCAGGCGAGGCGAGCCTGGTGATTAGCGTGGAAGACATTCGTGGGAAATATCGAACCACCGAAGAATTCAAGGATCCGACAACGGGGAAGCCTTCCACTCGCGATGTGATGGACTTGGAACAGGTGATCAAGCGGATCGTACTGACCATGATTTCTCGCGAACGGGAGGGAAAAGAGTACGGGATCGTCGTCATTGCCGAAGGACTGGCGGAGCTACTCCCCCATAGCTACGTCGAAGGGATCGACCGCGACGAGCATGGCCACATCAACATCTCGGCCATTAGCCTCCATACTATTTTTGGCAAGCTCATCATGGAAGAATACGAGAGGCAGATGGGGCACCAACGCAAAGTCACGTCGCTGCAACTTGGCTACGAAGCCCGCTGTGCGATTCCCCATGCCTTCGACGTGATGCTTGGAAGCCAATTGGGTGTCGGTGCCTTTCGTGCCCTGGTCGAAGAGAAGCTCAACGGGGTGATGGTGTCGGTCTCGGGGCAGTTACAATTGCACTATGTTCCGTTCGAAGAACTTGTCGACCCTGAAACGCTCGTTACCAAGGTCCGTTACATCGAACCTGACTGCGACTTCCAGAAGTTGACCCGCTTCCTCGAGACGTACGTCAACGAAGAAGACATTCTTCGTTGAGCAGAGCCGGGTGAACGGAGCGGGCCGGTTGAGCGGATCGGTCAGTTCCCAAGCGTTCCCTTCGTGCTTGGCACACCGGGGCAACGGGGATCGACTTCCACTGCCATTCGCAGTGCCCTCGCAGCCGCCTTGAACACCGCTTCGGCGATGTGGTGGCTATTGCGGCCATGGTGCAGTACGACATGCAGGTTCGCCATCGCGTTGGCACTGACCGCCTGCCAAAATTCTTCCAGTAGCTCGGCATCGAAGTCGCCAATCTTGGTGGTTGGCGTCTGCGCGTTATAGACCAAGTAGTGCCGACCACTCAGATCGATGGCCACCGTCGCGAGCGTCTCGTCCATCGGCAGCGTAAAGTGGCCATAGCGGCGTAGGCCCTGTTTGTCGCCCACCGCCTGACGAATCGCCTGGCCCAGGCAAATGCCAACATCCTCGACGGTATGGTGCTGGTCGACTTCCAGGTCCCCCTTCGCACAAATCTTGAGATCGACAACCGCGTGTTTCGCAAAGAGGGTAAGCATGTGGTCCAGAAAGCCAACACCGGTGGCCAGGTCGGCCCGCCCCTCGCCATCGAGATTAAGTTCCAACTGGATGTTGGTCTCGGCGGTCTGGCGATCGATTTTGGCGGTGCGCGACATGATGCAGCCTTCGTCGTACGGGGGAATTCGGAAAAGCGACGTTCAGCTTCGCCATTCGTAATATCGTACCAGCCGCTAGCGGGGCAGGGCAGGGCAACCAGCAGATACCGGGGTTGGACCGCGACGAGACGGAGCTATAATCGATCCAGCCGGGACAACCGGTTCCCCTTTTCCGCCGAAGGAGGAGAAGATGCCTCGCATGAAGATCCCTGCCCCGGCCAAGCCGGAGCCATGGAAATCGACACTGGCGATCGACGCCTTCGCCGACGACCGCCGAATGACCTCCCGTGAAGTTCGCCGCCTCCTGCGTTGCGGGCGACTCCCGTTCGTTCAAATCAGCGGCCAAATCCGGATCCCTCGCGCGGCTGTGATAGAAGAGGCAACGGAGGGCAAGTAGGTTCGCGGTGACGGTATGGGGTACGCCCAGTGGAGCCAAGGCCGTTGAGCGAGAGCCGTGCAGTTCCAGAAGCTCGTTAGTCAATCATGAAGGTTATTCTCTTCAGGAAACCATATCCTCCATAACGCACAGGTTCTCCTTGGCCCAAGAGAACCGGCGAGCCGTTCTCGGTCAATTCGTTTCCCGATTGGCTGCCCAAGATCGCTTCGGTCGCTTGCAGGCCGACCGTGCGATTGCCACGGGCAGTGTTGTTCGTCACGTCGGAGAAGAAATTCCGAGCAACCAGCCCTCTTTGACCGTTGCGATTGACTACGTTTTCCATTGTTTGCCCATGGACGTCGCCCTCGATGAAGATGCCGTCATTCCGATTGTCATTGGCAATGTTTCCTCGCAATTGGCCCGCGACGTTCCCACGAATGACCATTCCCTCCCCCGATAGCCTCCAGAAAGGGAAACCGCGGGTTTCGTTGGTCGTGTTTTCGAAGACCGACCCCCCAACGTCGCCCTGGATGTTGATGCCGGTGCGGCGGTTGCCGTTGGCTTGGTTCTGAGCGACGTCACCAGCCACCCGGCCAATGATGCTTAAGCCGGTTCGTGCACTCCCATCCGTAACATTGCCCACGACGCTTCCCGTAACCGTTGTCGGTAGTTCGTCTAGATTCCATCGCTTCCGAACACCGATCACGATGCCTTCGGACCGATTGTCTATGGCAAGATTGTCGATCAGGTTGCCGCGTAAAGTCCCCCAAACACTCACTCCTTGCGCGTTCCTGGAGGTGCTGTTGGAGGAAATATCTCCGGTAACATCGCCATCGGCTACGACACCTGTCAGCCCATTTTCAATCGCGGTATTTCCGCGAATGCTTCCGGAAAAATCGTCCTGTATTTCTAGTCCATTCGATCGGTTTTGGTTGGCCACATTATCGGTGATTCGGTTGTAGCCACCCAAGCTTCTCACTTGAATTCCCGAGCCCGTTGCCCCGGAGACTTGGTTCCGATTCACGTTGATATCGCGCACGTTATCGGCAACGATACCATTTGCCCTCGGTACCAGCCGCGCGCAGTCACACCAACTAATATAGATGCCGTTGATCGGCGTAATAAACCGGCTGTTGAAGCCTAATAAACCATCGGCGGAAAGTACCAACGGATCGACAACCTCAAACCCCGACACCTCGACTCCGTTGGCCGCGATGATGATCGCATTTCCGGGCGCTTCGCGGATCACTGGTGCGGGGCCGGCGTTCACGGTGGGGAGCAAAATTGGGCCCAACTGTTGGGAAACAATCGTATGCTCCACCCCTTCGCCGAGGACACGCTGGCCTTCGGTCGTCGTGACGAAAAGCTCGCCGACGAATTCACTGCCGCCGTGGACGAGCACGATATCCTCGGGCTGATTCGAAGCGGCGGCGAGGCTGTTACTGGGGGCTTCGATGCTGCCATCGCCACCACCGGAGGCGGAGGAACGAACGTGTCGGAAGGTAAACGCCTCACCCTGTTCGTTTCGCACTACTTGCACCGAGCCGACGCCAGTCGAGTGGCGTTTGATCGCCACCTGCTGGATCCTTTCGATTGGGTCGCCCAATCGATGGGAGAGGTCGTCGGACGAGCTGCCGCCAACGAAGTGCTTCCGCAGCCCGTAACGCCAGACAAGCGTGAGCCCGCCGGTCGTTTGGAATTCGTCGTCGTGCTGTAGGTAGCCACTGAGCCAAAGCTGATCGGCGACGCGAAGCTCCATCCTCCCGCGCGGCCCCACAGCCGAGATGCCTGCCTCGTCGTGCCAGTAGCCATACATACCGACCGCACCGCGCAGCTGCCACGACTCACCATCGGCCAGCACCTCGGCAACTTCCGCCTGGAGACCGCGCAAGGCGACCTCTTGGGAAATTCCGGTGAAAAAGAGATTTTGGCCGATGAATTCGGTGTTGGTCTCCGGAGTCAAGAAATCGTACCAGGTGTCGCCGATCGGCAAATGGGCGTTCACTCGCCAGTCCCAAGTCGGGCCCAAGTTCTCGATACCCCACGAGATTTGGTTGAAGTGGGAACGGCCCGTGTCGCGGTAATCGTAGTAAAGGTACGCACCCCAAATTCGGTTGGCCAAAGTATCGTGCCACCTCCCGCCTAGACCGATATTCGCCCCATCGGCTTCCATTTGGTCGTTAAAGAGCAGCATCCGCAAGTCCGCGAAGAGAATCGAGTCGCCCGACGGCCGAGCGATCGGCAGCCACGACTCGAAACGGGTGAACCCATCGTCGAGGCCAACGGAATTCCCCGTGTTGTGCCCGATACCAAGACGATAGTCGACTCCCTGCGCACGTGCCAACGCCGGCGCAAGCAACAAGAGCGTCGCCACAACAGCGGCGCAGGCCGAGCGTGAAAATGGAAAAGACACGAAAGGAATCCTTCGGTAGCGGAGCCGCAGAGGAGGAGAGTCGGCACGCATGCGCTACAAAAATCGTGGCGTACCCGACTAGGGGCCCCTTCGTACTCTTTCCTGCGTTTTGCCACAATCGCACTCGTGCGATCCCGCTAGCACCACTTCCCTTTATCCATCCAGCGAGAGGGTGCAACAAGTTATTTCCCGCACCTTCGCGAGAGTCCTCTCGTTGTCAGCGATCCGCTGAAAGCTGATGGGCACTGAATCCAGGAGCGTTGCGATCCGGATCCGGGGGAAATAGGTTCGCCGCAGGAGTGGTGCTACGCCCAGTGGAGCCCGGTCTCCTCATGAATCCGGTGCTCGAACTCCCCGAGTAACCCGCCGACGACATCCCAGCCTTTGGCACGTCGGACTTCGATGTCGCCCTGGCGGTTGATGCGGACAATCGTGCTGTCACCGACACCAGCCTCCTGAAGGTTATCGTGGTGGAGCTCGTCTTCGCTGATGATTTTGTCGAGCGTTGCGCCGGTCATTTCGATAAAGGACATCGCTTCGGATCCTCGACGCGGAGGTGGGGGATATGTCCAGGTATTGTAACAGGTTTTCACCGGCCCGCTGAAGCGGGCCCGCCAGGCAGGTAAGCGGGTAGGCCAGGTATTCGATTGGGGACGACGCGGCTAGAGCTTCCAGTCGGGGGCGGCGGCGCGGATTTTTTCGGTGAAAGCGAGGAGCGTTGCCACGTCGAGTTGCTCCGCGCGCACGTCGGGGGCAAAATTCATGGCTTCGAGGATCGGATCAATCTGCTCCTTCGTCAGATGTTTTTTCATCGCCGCCACCACGTTCGCCCGGAGGAATTTTCGCCGGTGGAGAAAAATCGATTTGACGAACTGGTGAAAATAGGAACGGTCAGGAATCGCTGCCCGACGTTTCGGGTCGATGGCGAGCCGGAGGATGGCGGAATCAACTTTTGGCTGCGGCCAGAAGACCGAGGGAGGCATGATGCGGACGATCTCAGCCTTACACTGGCTTTGCATCCAGACGCTCAGGGCACTGTAATCTTTCGTCCATGGTTTGGCGACGATGCGATCACCCAGCTCCTTTTGGATCGTCGCGACCATCGAGTACGGAGTATGCTCGCATAAGAGCAAGTTCGAGATGACTGGCGTCGCGATGTTGTAAGGCAAGTTGGCAACCAACTTGAGCCGCCGATCAGGCGACTCCGCCATCCGCTCGCCAATCGCCTCGATGACTTTTGGATGGAACGTATTCTTGTTCTTTAGCGCGTCGATCTGGAGCATCGTCACGTTGTCGATGTCGAGCAATACTTCGCTCGCGAGCTCGTACAGATGCGAGTCGATCTCCACCGTCACAACCGCCGCCGCTTGCTCGGCCATCATGGCGGTCAGCGAGCCGGTGCCGGTGCCGACTTCGAGCACGACGTCCCGTTTGTCCAGCTCCGCCGAGTCGACGATCAACTGAACGAGGTTCAAGTCAATCAAGAAATTCTGCCCATGCCGCGTCGCCGGCTCGACTCCAATTTCCTGGAGCCGCTGCATGAGGAACGATTTTGTTTGGCGATCAGGCATTGGGTCCTTGGTGGTTAATAACCGACGAGCTACGTCTCGTCGGAAGCTACGTCTTGTCAGTACGGTACTTCAGTTGCTGCTCGACGTATTTTGCCAGCAGGTCGGTTTCCAGGTTCACGGTGTCACCCACCTGGCGGAAGCCTAGCGTGGTGACCGCAAGCGTGTGAGGTATCAGCGCGATGCTGAATCGATCCTCCTCCACATCGACGAGCGTAAGGCTGACACCATCGACGGTGATCGATGCCTTGTTCGCCATTTGCCGCACGAGATTTCGAGGCGTGCGAAACCAAAAGGTGGCCCAGTCGGCCTCTTCGTTGCGCTCGTCGACCGTGCCGACGGCGTCGATATGCCCGGTAACCAAGTGGCCACCAATTTCGTCGCCCATCTTCATCGAAGCTTCCAGATTCACGCGGTCGCCCGACTTGAGCTGGCCCAGATTCGTGCAGGAAAGGGTCTCCTCTCCCGCCTGGAAGGCAATGGATCCCTCGCCAAGATCGACCACCGTCAAGCAACATCCATTCAGAGCGATGCTCGCCCCAAGGGCAGACCGCGCAGCCATCTCCGGCTCGCGCACGACCAGCCGAACCCCACCCGGCTCGGGGGCAAGGATTTCAAGTTTTGCAAGACTTTGGACCAGGCCAGTGAACATCAGCACGTCAAACGGAATTCACTCCGTTCCTTTTGGTAGCGGCCCTCACATGAACGCAAAGGTAACGGAAAGAATTCCATTCTACAACACGGGGCAGGTGTCGAACCACTGGCGGCCGTCGGCAGCCATCCAGTCAATCGCCTCGGTCGGGCCCCATAGACCTTTCTCGTAGGTGTAAACGGGCGGCACGCTTTGGGCCTCCCACGCCTGGATAATTGGATCGCAGAGCCCCCACGCCGCCACGACTTCGTCCTCCCGGGCAAACAGGCTGGCGTCTCCCTCCAAGGCATCGAGGAGCAGCCGCTCGTACGCCTCCGGAATCGTCCCTTGAAATTCTCGTTGGTAGCTAAAGTCGAGCTCCGTTTGCCGCAACTTCATGCCGGCATCAGGAACCTTCGTCTCGAAGTGGAGCTGCATCCCTTCGGCTGGCTGCATCTGAATCACTAGGCGATTCGCCTCACACGTACTTTGCGGGCCGTCGGCAAAGAGCCTGTGTGGCGGCTCGCGAAACTGGATGACGATTTGCGTGGTGCGGCAACTCATCGCTTTACCACTCCGCAAATAAAACGGCACTCCCTGCCAGCGTCCGTTGTCAATCCAAAGTTTCATCGCCGCAAAGGTGGCCGTCTCGCTCTCCGGTGCAACACCTTCCGCCTGTAAATAACCCTCGTATTGGGCACGAAAGGTCTCCTTGGCGATCGCCTCGGGCGTCATCGCTCGCACCGCTTGGAGCACTTTGACTTTTTCGTCGCGCACCGCATCGGCGTCGTACCTTACCGGTACTTCCATCGCCGTGATCATCAGCAGCTGGAAGATATGATTCTGGAACATATCACGCACGACGCCGGCCGAATCGTAGTAGCCCGCTCGGCTACCGACGTCGACTTCCTCCGCTGCGGTGATCTGCACGTGGTCGACGTAGTTGCGATTCCAGATCGGCTCAAAGATGGTGTTGGCAAATCGCAGTACCAGTAAGTTTTGCACCGTCTCTTTGCCAAGATAATGGTCGATGCGATAGACCTGTCGCTCGTCGAACACACGATGGACCGTCTCGTTCAGCGCACGGGCAGAGGCCTCATCGTTACCAAACGGTTTCTCGATGACGATTGTCCTGGCGCCCTTCGACTCGTCCGCCAAGCCAGCCGCACCGAGCATCTCTGCCGCCGGTGCATAGAATCGCGGAGCGGTGGAGAGGTAGTAGACGCGGCGACTTTCTTCGCCTCCTTCAAGTTCTTCGAGAAAATCCGCTAGCGTTACGAAGTCTTCTTGCTTGCCAATATCACCCGGCAGGTAGTAAATGCTGGAGGCAAAGGTCTCCCAGGATTCGGCTTCAAAACGCTCGCCAGCGAACTCACGGGTACTCGCCTCCAATTGCGTTCGCCACTCGTCATGTGAGAACTGCGTACGAGAAAACCCAACAACGCGAGTCCCCACCGGCAACCGACCTTTGCGATGCAACTGGTAGAGCGCCGGGATGAGCTTCCGCCGTGTCAGGTCGCCCGAAGCACCGAAAATGATAAAAGTAGCCATGCCGAATCTCTAAGGGGCAAACGATAAGGACGACCGCGATTGGTTCGTCGCGTATCTGTCATCGCTTCTAAATCGTCATCAAGGTAAAACCGCCATCGACGTAAATCGCCTCGCCGGTGATAAAACTGCCGGCCGTCTTGGAGAGTAGCAGCAGCGTTGTGCCGATCCGTTCGCTTGGTGCACCCAAGCGGTCCATCGGTGTGTGTCGCAAGATGTCGGCGACTTGGTCTCGGAATCTGAATAGTTTTTCTAGGTAGGTCATTTCATTTGGCATGGTCAAAGATTCAACGGTTTCCCCCGCGTTCTCCGTGGTTATTCCTTTGTTTTCACGAATCGGGCGAGCGCCGGTCGCCCAGCCAATCCGTATGAAACGTCTCGCCGCGCGGCTTGTCGATGCGCTCGTACGTGTGGGCGCCGAAGTAATCCCGCTGGGCTTGCAGCAGGTTTGCCGGTAGGCGGTCGCGGCGGTAGCCGTCGTAGTAGGCGAGCGCGGTGGCGAACGCCGGGACGGGGATACCTAAGGTGGCTGAAGTGGCGACGACATGCCGCCACGCGGTTTGCGATTGGTCGACCGCTTCGCCAAAGTAAGGCGAGAGGAGCAGGTTTTCAAGGCCGGAGTCTTTGTCGAACGCCTCCTTGATCCGGTCGAGGAAGACCGCACGGATGATGCAGCCGCCACGCCATAGCATGGCGCAGTCGCCATAGTTGAGCGGCCAGTCATGCTCCGCAGCGGCGGCCTGCAATTGCACGAAACCTTGGGCATAGCTGACGATCTTCGAGGCGTAGAGCGCCTGCCGAACCGCTTCAATGAACGCTTGCTTGTCACCCTCGTACTCGGACTTCGGACCTTGGAGGACTTGGCTCGCGCGGACCCGCTCCTCCTTGAGTGCGGAGAGACTTCGGGCGTAAACCGCCTCGGTCACCAGCGTACTAGGCACCCCCAGGTCGAGCGCGAGCTGGCTCATCCACTTGCCGGTCCCTTTCGCGCCGGCTCGGTCCAACACTTTGTCGACGAGGTGTGATCCGTCGCTGTCTTTCACGCTAAAGATGTCGCGAGTGATTTCGATCAGGTAGCTATCGAGTTCCCCTCGGTTCCAGTCGGCGAAGACATCGTACAGTTCGTCGTTTGACAGACCGAGCGCCTCTTTCATCAAGAAGTAGGCTTCGCAGATGAGCTGCATGTCGCCATACTCGATGCCATTGTGCACCATCTTGACGTAGTGCCCCGCGCCGCGGGGGCCGACCCACTCGCAACAGGGGATGTCACCCTGGGGGCCGACCTTGGCGGCGATCGCTTGGAAGATCGGCTTCACCTCTTCCCACGCTGCGGGGCTGCCGCCCGGCATCATGCTGGGGCCTTTGAGCGCCCCTTCTTCGCCTCCGGAGACGCCGGTACCGACGTACAGCAGGCCCTTCTCCTCGACGTACTTGGTTCGCCTCTCGGTGTCGGCATAGAAGGTGTTGCCTCCATCAATGATGATGTCGCCCTGGTCGAGCAGCGGCAGGAGCGATTCGATCACCGCATCGACTGCCGGCCCCGCCTTGATGAGCATCATCACCTTGCGCGGTCGGGCCAGATTCTTGACCAGTTCTTCGATCGTCGAACAGCCGACGAACTGTTTGCCCTTCGCGCGACCGGCGATGAAGTCGTCGACCACGCTGGTCGTCCGGTTGTGGACCGCCACCCGGTAGCCCCGGCTTTCGACATTCAGGGCAAGGTTTTCTCCCATCACCGCTAGGCCGATCAGGCCAAAATCGCATAAATTGGACATGACTGTTAATTCCCTATTTGCTCCCGAACTGGTATTCGCCAAACAGGAATGATCGGTGTTCTTCGGGCAAGGGGCAAGGGGCGGCGAAGCCGCGAATAGCAACCGGTTGCGGCATGGCAGGCCAAAGCTACAATGAGGGATCCACCGCATTCCTCCCAAAGCATCTTTCAATTCCCCTGCCGTTCTCCATACGCACCGACAACTGCCAGCTGGATTTCCTTTCGCTCGGCGCGCTGGTCCACCGGCTTGATCCGGAGACGATTCCCTTTCCTCACGCTCGGTCGTTCGAGGTGCATGTCTCGGGAGGTGAGTACAACGCGGCGGCCAACTTGGCAAGCTGTTTTGGCCCGCGTGCAGCGATAGCAACGGTCGCTGTTGACCTCCGCTAGCCCGTCTTCTACTCTCCGCGATCCTGGCGGTCGGGCTCGACCGTCGATTCCGTTCTTGGAGGCGATCTCGATGCATTGGATGAGCATAGCGGCCATTTTGGGACTGGCGGTAGTTTCCGTTCAACCCGTTCGAGGGCATGAACCGATCAAGGCGACCGTCCCTCCTGCGGTGAATCACGATGCAACCGCCAAAAAGGACGTGCGCCAATTCGTTGTCCGTTGCCAGTTGGTAACGGACCAAGGCGCCGACAACGCAAAGATCATCAGCAGTCCCCGAATCGTCGTCCACGAAGGCCAATCGGCTACGGTCAGCATGCAAACGGAGACACCCTTCGTTACCGGAATTCGGAAGGACCGCGAAGGCCTGCTCGACCCGATCATCACCAACTTGAAAGCAGGAATCGAACTGACCGTGATGGTAACTCCGCTCGACGGCAAGCGAGTCCAGGTCGACGCGATGGTCCAACATGCGACGATCGACAAAGTCGAGGAAGTTACGATCCCTGCCGGCGATGGAGAAAACAACACGACGACACTGCAAACGCTGGAATCGGTCGTCCATGCCCGGCGGTTGGTGCGAACCCTCTCTCTGGGGGAGACGGTTGAATTACGATGCGGCCCTTCGTCAACGCAAGCCGATCTGACGGCTCAATTAACGATCGACGAAATCAATCCCAACGAAGCCGCGATTACTCCATTGACGGCAACCGACCCCGAGACCGAAGACGATCAAAAACTCTATACGGTGGTATACAGCGTCGCCGACCTCTTGGAGCCGTACGCGGTTGAGAAAACCGATGCGGAGCTTGTCGACTCTGATTTTATTCCGATCATCGACACCCTGCTACGCGCACCGCTCACGACGTGGCCCGCAGAGGCGGGGATCCAGGCCCACCCAGCTAAGCGTGCGATTGCCATCACGCAGAGCCAGCAGGGGCACGAAAAGATCGCCAAGACCTTACGGGACGAGCGCGACGACGTGGCAGAAGTCCACAAGCTGCTGCGACGGTAGACCGGTGACCGGCGCAGGTAGCCCTCCCTAGCGCATCACGGGGCCGTTGGGTGGCGCTCCGCGAACATGGCTTGAATCGCTTGGTCAATTTCCTCGACGACTTGCTGGTAACGCTCGTCGTGTGCGCCGCCAAACTGTTCCATGAACTGCGGCGTCGACATCCCTTCGGGCAAGTCGCCAACGGGTGGAACAAAATCGGCAGAACGGAACCGGGCAGCGATGGCTTCCACCGTGAGCTTCCCCTCAAGCAATCGCAAAGCGAAGGCGATACCTGCTTTGTCTGCCGCAAGGTCGGCAAAGCTGAATCCGGTCCCCCCTTGGGAATCCATGATTTCTTTCGCAAGGCTAAGCGTTTCCGCGGTCGAAGCACCGGAGGTGGCGACCAGCATCGCCGCCCCACAGAAATGCCTCGCGAGATCGTTTCGACCCTGAATCGATGGCTTGCCGAGGTAATTCCGTCGAACCGAGCGATCGGCGGGCGTCTCCAGCCGAGCGACCAGGGGTCGCAGTGCTGGAAGCTTTCGCAGTTGATCGGAGTCACCGATTCCTACACCAATCGCCAGAAGAAACGCTTTGGAACGGACCTCGTCCGGCACCTTGCTCGCCTCCTTGGCCGCGGCGCGGAGATAGGCGTTCAGCAAATCATCCCCTTGCAGTCGTGCTGGCCCCGATCGGCTGGGCTGCTTGGGGGCGCGGCTGTTGTCTCGCGCCACTCGAGTGATCCTTGCTAGAATTCGCTTCGCCCCGTCGAAGAGCGGATCGCTCGGTTGGTTACGCAGTTGCTGGGCAAGCCGCCGAGGAGAAGTGTCTCTTGGCTGGGCCAGACCAAGGACCTTGTAGACCTGCTCCATTCGATTTTTCGTTTCGGTGGTCACCGACGCAAAATCCCTGACTCGCCGTCGACGGATTTCTTCGCCCATCATCGACATCAAGAGGGTATTGACGGGATCGAATTTCACAACGAACCCGGTGCGTCGTGATTGTCGATCACCGAGCACTGGCCGCATCACGCTGTCGGGCTCGGGACTGTGGGATGCCCCCAAGTAGTGGCCCAACTCGTGCAATAGAAGCTCGAGCCGCTCCGACTCGCTTACATGCGCGGACCACTCTCGAAGGAGAATATGAGGTTTCAGAGGCCCACGCGTTCCTCCGAGGTGAACGCGGCCACGAACCACGTGGTACTGGCTAGAGAATCCGATAGCGAGTGTCGCTGGCGAGGCGTCGACCTCTTTTTCAAACTCCGATAGCGAGGCGCGGAACTGACGGGTCGAGTCGTCCGAGTTCCACCGACCGACCGCGACGACACTTAGCTGGACCATCGCATGACGATGCAAGATATCGGAGGCCGCCTCCATTCGCCTTCGCAGCTTGGGCTCCCAGAGATGCCTTCGGGAGAGTTCTTCCTCGTCGACGAGTATTTTTACCAGAACCGTAGCAGCCGGCGCCGTCGCGGCTTTGCCGGGAAGCTGACCCGCACGTGTCTCCCCCTCAGGATCCCCCAGCCCAATTTTTTGCAGATCGATCGTGCCATCCTGCTTCATTCCAAGATAATAGGCGGCCCCCGAGTCGAGTTGGTAACGAGCGGTTCCGGGAAAACGCTCAAAGGCAATCTCCACGCCGCCATCCGAGAAGATGGGCCGCGACTCTCCCGAAGCGAGCTTGACGCTCCAGGGGACTTGGCCAGAAAGCGTGACTTCCAGCACCATTTTGCGCGGCGTTCGATTCGCTACCACCACGACCTCGGCAACGGTGGTCGCCGGGGTCACTACAACACTCAAAAAAAGGGAGGCGAGCCACCGGCGGAAGTCGGGGGTGCCCCTTTTCTCCGCAAACCAACCATTGGGTCGACGCCCACGGCTCCTCGGGAGAACGGTGAAACTTGCGGCTCTCATCCCCCGTCCCCCTCGGATCGCGATTCGACCAGCATTTGCATTTCTTGCATGGCGTAGAGGTCCTTTTCCCGGCCTGATCGGGCGAAGATCGCTTGGAGATTGCCGAGCATTCGCGTGATCCATGCGTGGTGACTCGCGGGAGCAAGCAATCCAGGATCGGCGTAAACCGGTCTCCCCGTTGCCTCTTCGATCCGCATGTAGACTTCCGGGAGTGAGAGCAGCGTACCGCCATAGAAAGGATCGACGAACATGAGCGATCGATTGGCTCCCTCCAGCATTTCAACGGCCACGAGAAAATGCCCCGGTGCGTTCACTCCATGCGTTCTCAACCCCAATTCCTCGGCGACGTATTTGTAGACAAGCGATAGCGTGATCGGCAGTCCCTTCCGAGAAGAAACCACGTCAGGCAGGTAGCTATTGGCGGGATCGTAGTAGTCCTCGCTATTTCCACGAAAACCAAGTACGTCGAAAAGCATGTCATGGAGGTGCGCAAGCTGCGCGTTGGGAGAGGCCGAAGGGGCTCGCCGTCGGACCGTCGTAACCACCAAGTCAAGCGATTCTAGCGTCGAACGAGCCTTCAGCTCCGCATGTTCGTGCGACGCCACCGCACAGGCGGCCCTCACCAATCCGCGCCGGGTGCTCAGCAATGGCAATTCGCAGGCGAGCGCCTCGAAAGCGCTCGGTCGGCAATAGGCAGGGACGATCATCGGCAATCAAAACACTCCGCTGCGAAGACAACGGACGGGAGTTGGACAGGGGGGCCATGTTGGCCGGCTGGCTTCCCCCATCGTAGAGGGCCGACCAGATTCTATCCTATCCGCAAATCGCAGATTTGCCCACAATCGGATCGAGACGGTTGTCCGTTGGCGATGCCGCTTCAGCGGCGGCGCGTCGAGCGGAGAGTTGTCCGTTCCTACGAAAGGCGAAGCAGCGCCGATGGTTAGCAGGCAGCGGGGGGGCAGGGGGATGCGATATTCCCTACCAAGTCACCCCTACCAAGTCACTTCGACCAGATTCTCAATCGACTGCGTCCCGACGAGGCCTCGAATCGTTTCTTGCGCCATCTGCTTTTCAAAGAAGGTTTGTACTTTGCCATGCAAACGCAATTCACCAGAGGCACCCGATTCAACCCGTATCTTTCCCCGAGAAATGTGGGGGCTCGATTCAAGGGCCGAGGAAATACGGGCGAGTAGGTCGGGGACTTGATGAACGGTCTCGAGCATGGCGGTGGGGCTCCGGTGGACGGATGCTGGGAGGGAAGAAGACGGGGCACTATGCCGCCGCTAATAAGAGCATCGGTCGCTCTGGAGCGCCTGCGTGAGCCACGCACCTTCTGCCGGCTAGAGAATTTGCGAAAGGTGGTAGAAAAATACCATCTATGCGGATTGCGCAGACTTCCTCAAGTCCGTAAAGGGCGGCCTCCCCCCGGAACGGGCCAATCCGACTACCCCGCCAGCCAGGCGGGGAGTTCCCCTGCCTTCGGCAGATTCACCACCGTGGCGCTCGTGACATGCTCGAGCGCTTCGACCGCCGCAAGGGCAGCGGCGGAGGGCTCGCCATCGAGATTCAACACGCCGACCGCCTCACCGCCCGGCGTGCTGCGGCCGACCGCCATCTGGGCGATGTTGACGCCATGCTCGCCCAAGGTGGTGCCGACCGCGCCGATGATGCCGGGCCGATCGCGGTGATGGAAGACGAGCATCAAGCCATCGAGATACGCCTCGAGTCGCTGATCGTCGACCGCCACGAGCCGTGGCATTTCCTTGCCGAAGAGCGTGCCAGCGACGGTCCGCTTCGTCTCACCCGCCACCAGTTCCACCGCCATCGAAGCCCGAAACGCACCCATATCACTATTGCACTGCTCGACCAATTGAATGCCCCGGTCGTGAAGCATCATCTCGGCATTGACCAAATTCACTGGCTCGTCGAGAACCCCTTCTAAGAGTCCAACTGAAAACGCCGACGTGAGGAGCTTCGTATCGCGACCAGCGATCTCTCCACGATACAAAATCTGGCAGCTCGCCAGCCCGCTCGGCTGCAATCCAGCGGCGAGGCGGCCCAGGCGATAGGCGACGTCGAGGTAACCACGCAACGACTCCAGCGTCTTGGGATCGAGCGGCGTGACGTTGACCGCGTGGCGAATCGCACCGGTCATGAGGAACGCGGTAAGCAGCTCAACCGCTTCGATGGCGACGGAAGTTTGTGCCTCTTCGGTACTCGCGCCGAGATGCGGAGTACAGACGACGCCCGGCATTCCAAAGAGCGGGCTATCGGTGCAAGGTTCCTCGCCATACACGTCCAGCGCGACGCCGGCGAGTTTTCCCGACTCAAGCCCCGCGACGAGTGCCTGCTCGTTGTAAATGCCACCTCGAGCACAGTTGACGAGTCGCGCGCCTGGCTTGATGAGTTCGAGTTGGGGCATGTCGAACAGGTTGCGTGTTTCGTCGGTCAGGGGGGTGTGAACCGTAAGGTAGTCGACGCTTGGCAGCATCTGGTCAACCGCCGTGACGAGTTCGATACCAAGGTCTTTCGCCCTCTCCTGCGTCATGAAGGGGTCGTAGCCGAGAATGCGCATCTCGAGCCCCTGTGCCCGCGCCGCTACCGCCAAACCAATACGCCCCAACCCAACGACGCCAAGCGTTTTCCCAGCGACTTGGCTTCCCATGAATTTCCCACGGTCCCATCGCCCTTCGATCAGGCTTTGGTAGGCGGGGGCAATGTTTCGCGACAACGCCAGCATCAGGGCGATCGCATGCTCGGCCGTGCTGAGCGTGTTGCCGGCCGGTGTGTTCATGACGACGATGCCAGCGCGCGTGGCGGCCGGTTTGTCGATGTTATCCGTACCAACGCCCGCGCGGACAATCGCCTTGAGACGACGATTGCCGGTCAGCACATCAGCCGTCAGCTTGGCACCACTCCGAAGGATCGCGCCGTCGTGCTCGGTGAGAGCGTTTCGGAGATCGTCCCCCTTGAGGCCGGTCTTGACGACGTATTCAATCCCCGGCGCGGCCTCGAGCATGTCGAGACCTTCCTGGGCAAGTTTATCAAGAACTATAACACTGGGCATGGCAGAGCTGAGAGGGGTGAGGGGTGAGGGGTAAGGAAATTAGCGAGCCGGGTCGTCCTCGACCCCGGTTGCTCAACAATCAACCATTCTTCAGTCAATTTTTCTTGGCAAATTCAACCATAAAATCACGCAACGATTCGACACCGGCGACTGGCATGGCGTTGTAAATCGACGCGCGAATGCCACCAACCGAGCGATGCCCTTTGAGATCCGTGAGTCGCCGCTCCTTCGCCTCGGTGACGAACTTGGCTGTCAGATCGTCCGAGGGAAGGCGGAAGGTAACGTTCATCAACGACCGACAATCCTTCTGGGCGTGCCCCTGATAGAAGTCGGCGTTCGCGTCGACCACGTCGTAGAGCATCGCGGCCTTCCGCTGGTTTTGCTCGTGCATCTTGGTGAGGCCCCCGATGTCGTTCTTCAGCCATTCGGTAATCAGCTTCAAGATATAAATGGCAAACGTTGGCGGGGTATTCCACATCGAGTTGGCATCGGCATGAGTCTTGTAGCTCAGGTAACCTGGCAGGTCACTCGGCGAACGGTCGAGCAACTCCTTGCGAAGAATCACCACCGTCAGGCCCGCAGCGCCGGCATTCTTCTGGGCACAAGCGTAGAGCAACCCGTACTTAGAAATATCGAGTGGTCGATACATGAACTCACTGGAGGCGTCGCAAACAAGCGGCAGCCCGCCAACCTCCGGCTCCGCCTTGAACTGGACACCCTGGATCGTCTCGTTCGACGTGTAGTGGACGTAGGCGGCGTTGGGGTGGAGCTTGAGGTCGCCGGTCTTGGGGAGGCGATCAAAATTGGTCTCTGCAGCGGTGAAGGCGACCGAAGTGTCGCCCCCCTTTTTCGCCTCGCTAAGAGCGTTTTTACTCCAGCTACCGGTCAGCAGGTAGTCGGCCGACTGCCCGGCCGCCCGCAGGTTCATTGGCACCATGGAGAATTGAAGCCGACTTCCTCCCTGGAGAAACAGCACTGTGTAGTCGTCAGGAATGGAAAGCAGCGACCGGAGATTCGCCTCCGCTGCCTCGGCAATCTGGATGAAAGCCGGGCTACGATGGCTGATTTCCAGCACGCTCGCCCCCACGCCAGGCAGCGAGAGCATCTCTTCCTGGGCCTGCCGGAGCACCGATTCCGGCAAGGCTGCCGGTCCTGCTGAAAAGTTGAAATTGCGCGTCGTCATGAATCATCGGGGCGATTGGAGGGTGGACAGTAGTATTCGATCACTCGGCATTGTAGCGTGGTAGCAATGGGCGGTCAGGGGTGGGATCGCCACGCCAAGCTGCCGACTCGGAGGCCGCCCTGGCTTCCTGCGGTTGTTTTCGACGCGTCCTTTCTAACAGCCCTTTTGAAAAATCGAACCGAAACTCTTTGATGCCCTGGCCCATTCGGAAACTCTGCGAGACCATGGCAACCTGGTGCAGCGCCTTCACACGACGGGGATCGATCGAGGGAAGCACGCTTGTCATCCTCCTGGCCGCCTGCATTGGGGTCTTGGCCGGTTGGGCTGCGGTGCTGTTTACGACGATCATCCATGCCGTTACCGAACAGACCTACGGCCTGGCCAACGACTTGCGAGAAGAGACCTCGCTCTGGACCCTTGCCCTGATCGTCAGCCCTGCTTTGGGGCTGCTCCTTGTCTCCTATCTAACACGAACCTTTGCCCCGGAAGCGCAAGGCCATGGTGTGCCGGAGGTGATTACGGCGGTTGCCCGGCATGACGGAGTCATCCGACCGTCGGTGGCTATCGTCAAAATTTTTGCGAGTGGCATTTGTATCGGCACCGGCGGGTCAATCGGTCGAGAGGGGCCGATCGTCCAAATCGGTGCAACGCTCGGCAGCCTTGCGGGGCAGATTTTCAAGCTCTCCTCGAGGAATCTCAAAGTCCTTCTTGCTGCCGGTGCAGCGGCAGGCATCAGCGCCACTTTCAACGCGCCACTTGCCGGCGTGATCTTCGCCAGCGAGATCATCCTCGGT
This sequence comes from Planctomycetaceae bacterium, assembly GCA_003233055.1. Lineage (GTDB taxonomy): Bacteria > Planctomycetota > Planctomycetia > Pirellulales > Lacipirellulaceae > Aeoliella. The sequence goes on along the minus strand of QIKP01000015.1, from coordinate 28,878 downwards.
AGTTTTGCCGTCGAAATGCTCACCCCAATCGTCATCGCCAGCGTCATGGCGGACGTTGTCCAGCAACATGCGGGCGAACACCGATTCGAACCCGCGTTTCAGCACCTCAACTACGACTTCGCCGGCGAGTGGAACCAGCTCCCTTCGTTCATTCTTCTTGGACTCGTCGCCGGTGTGGCCGCCGTGTCGTTCACGCGTCTGCTCTACGCGACCGAAGACATCGTCGACCGTTGGCTCCCAGCTTGGTGGATCAAAGCCTTGGTGCTTGGCCTTACCATCGGTGTTGTCGGTGCGACTTATCCCCTTGCCCCGCCCGTCGTCTCAGCCCAATCTGCCGAAACCACCAAAGCGGGCGACCGACCGTTGCCCCCTTTGATGGGCGTCTGCTACGGCGTGGTCGACCATGCTTTGCATTTGCAGTATGCGGGCAACGCTACCGAAGAGGCCGACGAAAATCATGGTGCTAGCGACGCGGAAGAGATGCAGGTGCGCGTCGAGCGGCAGGACATGATGGCCGAGTTCCTTTGGCTCTTGCCGCTCGTCTTTCTCAAGCCACTCCTTACCAGCCTGACGCTCGCTGGTGGGGGGTCGGGCGGCATCTTTGCGCCATCGCTTTACCTGGGGGCCCTACTCGGCGCGTGCCTCGGCATCCTCGCCAACTCGATTGCCCCCGACTACGCCACTTCGCCCGGCGTCTACGCGATTGTTGGCATGGGAGCGGTCGTTGCTGGCACCACGCATGGCGTGCTCTCCGCGATTCTAATCGTCTATGAAATGACCGATCGTTACGAAATCATCCTTCCGATTATGGTGACCGCTGGTCTCGCCAGCGTGGTGGCCAAGGCGATCGATCCCGAAAGCATTTACTACAAAAAACTAAGCCGACGGGGCGAACAGATCGCCCGGGGGCACGACCTGCATCATCTCGAACATGTCATGGTCCGCGACGTGATGGTCCGAAATTTCCCGCTTCTCTCGCATTCCGATACCGTACTCGACATCGTTCGCGTCGCGAAAGAGAATCCCCAGATCGAAAGCCTGCCGGTACTCGATGGCGATGGCAAACTGATCGGCATCATCCGTGCGGAAGACCTTCACCGCGTCCTCGACAGCGATATTTCCCCGAGTCTCGTCAACGCCGAGGACATTGCCCTACGCGCCTCGCTCGCCGTCCCCCCAACCGCCAATCTGATCGAAGCCCTCCGCGACTTCGGCAGCCGCGATGTCGAAACCTTGCCGGTCGAAGTGGGCAAAGGTGCCAACCGCCGGCTGGTGGGGCTGCTGCTGCGAAGCGACGTGATGGCCCGCTACCGGCAAGAAATGCTCACCGGGCGGTGAGGCAGATAGCCAGCACTTCTTACCCAGTTTCGCCAGATTCCAGGCGGTTCTTCCAGGACGCTTGCAAAGTCGCCGAATTAAAAGAAACCGCCAAGGCGCCAAGTACGCCAAGAAGAGTTGGAGGAGAGAGGCAACCGTTCACCGAATCGGAGGCAGGGAAAACCACGAATTCGTGCAAATCAACACCAACTCGTGGTTTCTTTACTTTCGACTCAGGAACGGTGACGGGATTAACAATCCGAGGTTTCTCTGCTTCGGTCAACATTTTTCTTGGCGCCTTGGCGATCTTGGCGGTTCAAAAATGACTTTGCAGTTCTCCTGCCGGCTCTTCGCCCGCGCTTGACACTGGCCAGATCCCCAGCGACGCTGGAGTCCCTGGGGCGATACATTCCCTGCAATGGGGAGCCCTTTACTTGTTTTTTTTTTCGAGCGGGAGCAGTCCGATGGTCGTGCGATCGATTTCTGTTTTGAGTTTTGCCCTTGTTGCCTCGATCGTTGCCGCGCCGGGATGCAGTTGGGGGCAGCAGCCCGCTTCGGTGCATCCGGCCAACGAACCTGTTGCCGATCGTTGGGTGGAGAAGGGGACCAGCGCCGAACCATCGTCGGTCACGGCGGCTTCAGAAGACGCCCCACTCGTGGAAGCGGGGCAAGCGCCCCATGCCGCTGAAGTCGCCGCGCCAGCGCCAGCTTCGGTTCATGATCTGACATCGCGAATGGCAGCGTTGCAAACCGAAGTCGAAGGCCTCAAGGCAACCGTCGCAGCGCTCCAGCAGGCGCTCGCCAATTCCCAAGACCAAAGCGAGCTAAGTCGCAGCGCGCTCGGCGCGATGGCCGAAGATTCGCAGCTTCGTAGCGGCCTTGCACAGATGCTGCAAGGAAAACTCCGGCTCATCAACCAGACGGGGGAAAATAAAGTCCTCTACATCAATGGCACCCCCTGGACCGTCTTGATGGGCGAGACTTACATCTTCGTGCCAGTTGGCATGGTGTCGTTCGTGAGCGAAAGCTCCGACTCGCCGACGTTCAAGGGGATCCAAGAATGGAACGAGAACCACGAGACCGATCAGCTTGAACTCGAGTACCGACTGGGGGAATCGAGCAAGAAGGCTCCCGAGGAGGGGGCAGGTGAAAGCAAAGGCGAAAACGTGGAACCCGAGCCTACCGAAACAAGCGTCCTGATGCCTGTCCTGGAACGGGCTCACGGAGCGTGATAGAATCCCGCACCGAGCGGTGCCACTGCGACTCCAGCTCGGCGACCGACGCGATGGCGTAATGCTTGCGAAGCGCGGTGGCCCAGCCATTTCCTGTGCTGCTAGCGACTTCTGTGCTACTAGCAACGAAGTCGAGGAACTTCTTTTTGCCACCCTGGTCCACCAGGAAGTCCGTGATCGAGACGGCGGCCGCGTAAGTCCACTTCTGGCGGACCGGTTCTTTCAGAAGTCGGTCGACGTGGGGCCAACTGTCGATAGCGACGAAGCCCGCAAGTTGCTGTTGGCGAATCGCGTGACGTCGGGAGTTGTCGTATCGGCTGGCGATTCCCTCGTTGGCCCAAATCGGCATCGCATCGCCAAACCGGGCGGCCATCACGACGTGGGCCACTTCGTGCTGGAGTAAAGACTGGGTGACCCCCTCTTCGGAACCAACCAGCCAAACCAGATGCCGGCCTTGGGTCGCGTCGATCACCGTTCGGGCGAACGACCGGGTGTCGTCGATTTCGATATGAATGGCGGCGGGACGGGTAGCCACCGGGAGCTCGTCGCCCAACCATTCTTCGGCGATTTCTCGCCGAAACGCATCGGCATGGCCGACCACCTTGTCGGCCAGCCGTTGCGTCGGTGCGAGCACGGTGAAATTTGCGGACGAAGCCACCGCCGTCGCCGTGGCTTTGTCCGACATCGTACCGCACAAGAAAACCAAGAGGGCAATTCCCTCTGTCGCGCGTTGCAATCCTTGCAACATTTTTCTGAACCTCCTTGTCCAGTCATGGAACCGCCATCCATGGCAGTCCCTCAGCACTTGAGCGGGTGATTATAGGGTGCTAGCAGGGAGATTCTCCAATAGCGATTTTTTGGGATTTTCGGCGTCTCCGCGAGTCACTCCAAGCTGAGTTGCTGCTGCACGTAGTCGATGTGCAATATTCGTTGTTGTAACAGTCCTGTACCAAGTAGCGGGTAGTGGCCGTCGTTAGCCACAATTTGGAGGGGGACCCGCTTCCCGAACCAGTCGATGTAGCCAAGGAAGGTCTCCAGAATGACCTTGGATCCATCGGCCAAAATAGCTTCCGTGTCTGCCAACGAATCGAGTTGGAGTTCCACGATCAACTGCATCGAAAAGACCAAATGCCCATCGAACGCGGTATCAATCCAGGCTGTCACTTCCTTGAAGGTGCCTTGTGGATGAGCGCTGACCGGTAAAGCCAACAGCGCACGCCCTTGCCCATCGACCTTGCCGATCATAGGGTACTCGCCCCAAGATGAAACGCTGCGTCATGGCCAACACGAATCACAAACGACTTCCGATCGGGATTTGCGTGCTTCGCTGCTAGAGCCGCGTCGATGAACGTCTCGGCAAGATAGAAAGATTTTGACACCGGCTCAATCGCGACAAACTCATCGTGATGCTCCGCCTCCAATTGCACCCGGAGTCTCTCTTCGTAGAACTCCTTCGCTTTCTCTGCAATTGACATTTGAGATAACCTCCTGAAAGAACTCAACTAAATTGAGGTAACGGACAAGCTACCAAAGCATTGTACCCTTCTTCTCGCCATCGAGGCAGGCCAGCCCCGCCTGCACGTTCCACGCCAAATCGGCTAGAATCGTTCTCCTCTGGCCCCCAGTCCACCAGTCCACCAGTCCACCAGCCCCCGACACCCCAATGTCCGACTCCTTCTCCGCTCGCGATTCGTTCGACACGGGCAATGGCGCCGCCGACCTCTACCGTCTCAGCAAGCTCGAAGAAGCGGGGCTGACCAAGGTCGATGCGCTGCCCTACTCGATCCGCGTGTTACTCGAAAGCGTGCTGCGCAACTGCGATGGCTACGTCATCACGGAAGAAGATGTCAAAGCACTCGCCAACTGGGGCGCGAGCCGGGGCGTCCTCGCCCCCGGAGACCCGGCCATTGAGATCCCCTTCAAACCGGCCCGCGTCGTGCTGCAAGACTTCACCGGCGTACCGGCAGTGGTCGATCTGGCGGCAATGCGGTCGGCCATGGAGCGGCTTGGAGGCGACCCCAACAAGATCAACCCGCTCGTGCCGGCTGACTTGGTGATCGACCACTCCGTACAGGTTGACCACTTCCGAGGCGACTCGGCGATTGATCTGAACATCGAGCTCGAATTCTCACGCAACCGCGAGCGGTACGAGTTCCTCCGCTGGGGACAAAAGGCGTTTGATAACTTCCGCGTCATCCCCCCCGGCGTTGGCATCGTCCACCAGGTCAACCTCGAGTACCTTGCGAAGTGCGTCTTCTTGCGCCCTGGCGACGGGTCGTCGGATTCAAAGAGCAAGGGGACCCCGGTAGCCTATCCCGATTCACTCGTCGGCACCGACAGCCACACGACGATGATCGATGGCCTTGGCGTCGTTGGTTGGGGGGTGGGCGGAATCGAGGCCGAAGGTGTCATGCTCGGCCAACCGATTTACATGCTCATGCCTGAGGTGATCGGCATGAAGCTCACCGGCCAGCTCCCCCCTGGCGCGACGGCGACCGACATGGTGCTGACGGTCACCCAGATGCTGCGGAAAGAAAAAGTGGTTGGCAAGTTCGTCGAATTCTTTGGCGAAGGGGTTTCGTCGATGCCACTCGCCGACCGGGCGACCATCGCCAACATGAGCCCCGAGTACGGCGCGACGATGGGCTTCTTTCCCATCGATGCCGGCACGCTCGACTACTTGCGACTCACCGGGCGGACCGATGCCGAAATCGAACTGGTCGAGCGGTACACCAAAGAGAACCAACTCTTCCGGACCGACGCGTCGCCGGTACCGACCTTCACTCGAGTCGTCGAACTCGACCTCTCGACGGTGGAACCCTCGCTTGCCGGTCCCAAGCGGCCGCAAGACCGCATTCCTCTCTCGCGTATGAAGCAGGCATTTGGCGAATCGCTCCGCGCACCGGTGGGCCCGGAAGGGTTTGGACTGGACGATACCGCCATCCAGAAAACAGCGACGGTCGACTTCAACGGCTCGGGCCCCTCTGACTCGGGCCCCCAAGAGATCACGCATGGCGCGGTTGCCATCGCGGCGATCACCAGTTGCACCAACACCAGCAACCCGAGTGTGATGCTGGCGGCAGGCTTGGTCGCAAAAAAAGCGGCGGAGCGAGGCCTCCAGAGCAAGCCTTGGGTCAAGACGAGCCTCGCTCCCGGAAGCCGGGTGGTGACCGACTATCTCGAAAAGAGCGGCCTCGACAAAGACCTCGAAAAAGTCGGCTTCTACACCGTCGGCTACGGCTGCACCACCTGCATCGGCAACAGCGGCCCGCTCCCCGAGCCAGTGCGCGATGCGGTGGTGGAGGGCGACTTGATTGTCTCCGGCGTCCTCTCCGGCAACCGGAACTTCGAGGGGCGCATCAATCCCCACGTTCGGGCCAACTACCTCGCCAGCCCCCCTCTGGTCGTCGCTTACGCCTTGGCTGGGACGACCGACATTGACCTGACCAGCGATCCGCTCGGCGAAGACGCCAACGGCAAGCCAGTGTTTCTCCAAGACATTTGGCCAACGCACGAAGAGGTCGAAGCGGCAGTTGCCAGTAGTGTGCAGCCCGAAATGTTTCGCAAGCAGTATGGCAACGTCTGGGAGAGCAACGAGAAGTGGAACGCCATTGCGACGAGTGAAGGGGGCCTCTTCGACTGGCAGGAGGAGAGCACCTACATCCAAGAGCCCCCTTTCCTGATCGATCTCCAACCCGAAGTCGATCCGATCCAACCGATCACCGGCGCGAAGTGCCTCGCACTGCTCGGCGATTCGGTCACCACCGACCACATTTCCCCCGCCGGGGCGATCGCAGGCGACAGCCCGGCTGGTCGGTTCCTGCAAGAGAGTGGCGTCCAACCGGTCGACTTCAACAGCTACGGCAGCCGGCGCGGAAACGACCGGGTGATGACTCGTGGCACCCTAGCGAACATCCGCATTCGGAACCAGCTTGCACCGGGCACCGAAGGGGGAGTGACACGTTATCTGCCCGATGGGGAGGTGATGTCAATCTACGATGCGGCGATGAAGTACCAAACCGACGGCACGCCGCTCGTGATTCTCGCCGGCGCGGAGTATGGCACCGGCAGCTCCCGCGACTGGGCCGCCAAGGGGACCTTCCTGTTAGGCGTCCGTGCGGTCCTCGCCACCAGCTACGAGCGAATCCACCGCTCCAACCTCGTGATGATGGGCGTGCTACCGCTGGAGTTCGAGCCTGGCACCACCTGGAAGTCCTTGGGCCTCACCGGCGAGGAATGCTTCAGCATTCCAGATCTCGGCGAGGACCTCCAGCCCCGCCAGACGCTCAGCGTCACGGCCCAAGCGGCGGACGGCACGAGCCAAGAATTCACCATGCGAGTGCGCATCGACACACCGGTCGAGCTTGATTATTATCGACATGGAGGGATCTTGCAGTTTGTGTTGCGGAAATTACTCTAGGTGCTCTCCGGCGGTCGAGGACGACACGGCTCGCTGACCGGTTCCCCTCCGGGCGCTAACAAACACGGCGGGCGAGTTCCCCGGCTAACAATTGACAACCAGCCTTGCCCTTTTATCGCTCGTGCCATGCCCATCACCGTCACCTGCCCCGACTGCAGCGCCACCTTCGAGGTGAACGATTCGTTCGCCGGTCGGAGTGGGAAGTGCAAAAAATGCGGGGCCAAGGTGACGGTCCCCGGCATCGGCGAGCCAAGCTTGCTGGCGACCAACCTCCTTTCGCTCACCAAGGCGTCGCCCGGACAGATGATCGCGGAGCTGGCCCGGCGAAAAATTAGCGCGGTGCTGGCCTACAGCGATCCCCCCGCCGAAGAGGATGCGGACTCCAACACCAAGCCGCGACGAGGTCTCCACTGCCTTAAGACGGGCGACCTGACGAACGAAAACGTCTGCCACCTCTTTGGCCAACTGGCAGAGCAAGCCAAGCAAGAGCAAGCCCGACGGCTCGAAGAGGCGACCGGCGATACGACCGGACTCTACGCGTTGAAGGACGATCGCCTTGGCATGGACCTCGCCGAATTCAAAGAGAATCACCGGCGAGAAATCCCCGGCCTCGGAAAATCGATGCCTTGGTGCTCCGATGAAATGCCCGATAAAGAGATCCCCGCGCTTCGGGCCGAAGCGTGGCACACCGGCGCTCAGATCGTCAGTTGCCGGCTCGACATGCCGGCAGAGAACGACTCGCCGCCGATCGCGGGGGTGGCGACCGAGAGCGTGATTTACCGTTTCTTGGATGGCAAGCTCTTCCAAATCGAAGCGCTCTTTTCGACGCAAGAGTTTACCGTTATCCAACAATCACTACGCAAGAAGTACGGCAGCCCGACCAGCGAGACCCAGAAGCCCCGCATCGTCACCTGGAGCAGCCCCACGTCGACCATCGAACTCACCTTCGGCAGCGTCCGCCCGCCTCGCCCCGCCCACCTCCATTTCCGTTACGACCAACTATTCGACGACGCCGTGAAGCGAGTGCCGGATAACAGCGACGATATTTGAGTCCGGGCGCTAACGCTACCAGCTCGCTGGCCGTTCAGCGAGCCGGAAGCGTTAGCGCCCGGAGCGAGTAAACACAGCGAGCTAAACACGCAGCGGGCTAAACCACGGCGGGGCGAGCCCGCCGGCTAACACGGGTGTCGACTGCCTATGATCGCTACCGTTCCTGAAATCCCGCTGGTCAACCTGGCACTCGCCTTCTTGCCGGTGCTGGTCGTCGTGGTGGTGCATCGCTGGTCGATTGGCATCGGCGGCACGCTCTACGCCACGGGGCGAATGCTTGTCCAGTTGCTGCTGGTCGGGTACGTGCTAGCCGCGATTTTTCAGACTGAGAGCCCCTTCGTCGTCCTTGCGGTGCTCTCGATGATGCTCGCAGCCGCAAGCTGGATTGCACTTCGGCCGATGAAAGAAAAGTCCCTTCCGCTGTATGGCAAGTCGCTCCTGGCGATTGCGATCGGCGGCGGCGTGACTCTAGCGCTGATGACCCAAGGGGTTCTGCGGTTGGAGCCGTGGTTCCTGGCGCAGAAGGTCATCACGCTAGGCGGAATGAGTTTTACTGCGGCAATGAACAGTGTGAGCCTTGCCGGCGAACGGTTCGAGTCAGAAATCGCGGGCGGGGCTTCCTATGCAATAGCCCGGAAGCGAGCGATGCTCGCCTCGCTCATCACGATCACCAACTCGCTTCTGGCGGTCGGCGTCGTTTCGATTCCTGGATTCATGACGGGGCAAATCATCGCAGGCATCGAGCCGATCATCGCCGCACGCTACCAAATCATGATCATGTGCTTGGTCTTCGGCGCGGGAGGCATCGCCGCGGCCCTATTTCTTGTGCAATTGAAACCGCAAGGGTCCGACGAGGCGTAGCTCGTCGGCTATTGGGGGGAGCGGAACAACGGATTGCCAAAAAAGCTTTCGCCGCAAAAGTGACCCCGGCGGGGCTCGAACCCACGACCATTCGATTAAAAGTCGAATGCTCTACCAACTGAGCTACAGGGTCATAAATGAACTCGAAGGAGAGGTGCGATTATAGGCGTTTGTCTCGCGACTGGAAGGGCAGGGGGGTGTGGTTCGTTGTTCGTGTTAGCCGGCGGGCTTGCCACGCCACGTTTTCACGGCGAGACAAGCCCGCCGGCTAACTTGACAGCGCCCCCCAATAGCCGACGAGCTACGCCTCGTCGGGGGGCCGGCTGCTGGTTAGAATGGGGCCTTCGCCCGCCACTCGCCCCGTGGACCCTGTCGTCGCATGAAAACGCCTCAAGACCTCTCCGACCTGATTCGTCGCCTTCCCTCCGCGGGTGATTTGCTCGACAAACCTCAAATTAAGGGGCTGATTGACCGGGTGGAGGGGCTCGATGTGACGAGCGGCGTACGGCATTTTGTCGATCGGATGCGGCGAGAGGTCAGCCGCCGGTCGCTCGACATGCCAATCCCGTCGATTGGTGAGCTGGCCGACCGGGCTGCCCGATTTATCCTTGGTCGTCATGTCAGCGAGCCTCCTCAAGTCATCAATGCCACGGGCCAGCTTTGGCCGGTGGGGCTTAGCGGCCCGCCGCTGGCCGACGACGCCATCGCCGCCCTGTCGGCTGCACTGCAGCACTACCATGTCGCCGCAGGCGTGGGTGCCACGTCGGCCGTCGCCCGCGCAGCAGGTGCCGGCGCAGCGGTGCTTTTCAATTCCCCGAATGCCTCCATGCTGCTCGCGATGGCATCCCTCGCGGGTGGTGAGCCGATCGTTGTTGCGCGTGGCGAACTAGGCACACTCGACGCCGGTACGCGATTGACCGACCTTGCCACGCAAGCAGGGGTGGCCATTCTGGAGGTCGGTGCCGCCGACGCCGTGGAGCTGGCCGACTACGAGCGAGCGCTGGCGTCGGGTGCGAAGATGGTGCTCCGCATCGAATCGCTTCCTCATGCCGTGAGCGGACAAACTCACCGACCTTCGATCGACGAGTTGGCCGCCGTCGTGGCGAAGCACTCCGGTCTGTTGGTCCACGATATTGGCCGCGGCCCGCTTGCTCCATTACCCGACGCCATTCCTCTTGAAGTGATCAGCGCGACCGAGAGCCTCGCTAGCGGAGCCAGCCTGGTCGTTGCGAGGGGGGATGGTTACCTTGGCGGGCCCGCTTGCGGGCTAGCACTCGGCCATGAGAAATCGGTCGCCAAAATCGCCAACCACCCACTTCACTCGACCGTTGCCCTTTCTCCGCAACTGGCAACGGCGCTCGAGGCGACCCTTGGGCTGCATCGGGATCCTGATCGGGCGTCGCTTTCCATTCCGACCTTGGCCTTCCTATCGACGCCGCTGGAGAACTTGCGATCGCGTGCCGAACGCTTGGCGGCCCAAATCGCCGTGCAGCCTGGCATTGCGTCGGCTGTTGCCAAAGAAATTCCTGCCGCGATCGACCTGGGAGGCACGCAACCACTCGCTTCCTTCGGCATCCAGATCGAATGCAAGGCAGACTCCTTCGATCGCATTGCAAAACAGATGGAAGAAAACCGACCGAGGCTCCTCGGCGTGCAGGAGGGCGAAGGGGTGCGGCTCGATTTGCGAATCGTTGCGCCAGACGACGACATCGCCCTGGTGGCAGCTTTCGACGCGCCCAACGTGGCTGTCGAAACGGAATAGCGATCCAACTATCCAACCCGAACATCCAACCTAGCCGGACCGCCACGCGGTCTGTGATGCATCGCAGGCCGCGTGGCGGTCTGGCTAGGGAAAACATTTTGAGACGGTCAAATTTAAGGGAACTCTTCGCATGGACTTTCACTCACTGCTCGACGCCAACCTGGCATGCCAGCCGGACGAGCGGCTCGCAATTGTCACCGACGACGCGCCGCTAAATCCTGGTACCGACGAAGTGCCAACGCGCGTCGCACTGGCCGAGGCGATTGCGACGGCCGCTCGGGAGCGGGGAATCGAGGTGACGGTGGTCACCTATCCGGGGGGGCAAGAGTCGGGGGCCGAGCCGCCGCTGCATGTCTTCGAGGCAGTTTATCCGACCGGTTTTGCCGACTTCCTGCGCGCCAACCAGTTGGAGAAGCCGCTCTTGGAGAAGAGGCTCACCACCGAGCAGCTCGCGCAAATCGAAACCAACCTTGTCGGCACGCGCGCGGCGTGCGACGTCCTACTCGTACTTTCGGCGTCGTCGATTTCTCATACGAATTTTCGTGGGTTACTCACCCGGACCAAGCTAATTCGCGCCGCAACCATGCCAGGCGTCGAACTCGACATGTTTGAGGGGGTGATGACGGCCGATTGGCCACTGGTCGAGCGGCGCAGTCTTGCCGTCGCCAAGGGACTCACGGCAGCCGACACTGCTATCGTCCGAAGCGCCGGAGGGCGGGAATTAAGGTTCTCGCTTGCCGGCCGCGAGGCCCTGGCCGACACCGGAATCATCAACCAGGTCGGCCAGTTCGGCAACTTACCCGGTGGCGAGGGGTTCATCGCACCGGTCGAAGGGACCGCCGAGGGGGAACTCTCCGTCGGTCCCCCGGAAGACCCAGGGCGGTGGTGGTTTCGTTTCGCCGGGGGCCAACTGGTCGAAGTGCAGGGCGACCCACCCTTTGCCGCCACGCTGGATGCCGTCTTTGCCGAACATCCGTCCGCTCGGAATCTGGCGGAGCTGGGCGTTGGCACCAACGAGCGGGCCAAGCCATGCGACAGCATCCTCGAGTCGGAAAAAATCCTTGGAACGGTCCACCTCGCGATGGGCGACAACGCCAGCTTCGGCGGCAACGTCAGCGTGCCCTACCACCAAGACTTTATTGTCTACGGCCCAACGCTAGTGCTAGAGTCGGCGAGCGGCGAGACAAAGCTGGTCGACGAGGGGACGTTGACCGTCGGGTAGCGTGTTAGCCGGCGAAGTGGGAGCGACGCCGCGGTTCATTCCCTCCGGGCGCTAACGCTTCCGGCTCGCCACCTCCCCCGTTTAAGGGGATCGTGTTAGCCGGCCAAAGAGTACCCCGTAGGGGAGTCGAACCCCTGTCTCCGCCGTGAGAGGGCGGTGTCCTGGGCCACTAGACGAACGGGGCAGTGGGAGTCCAGAGGCAAGAGTGTAGAGCGTGAGGGGGTCGGAGTCCAGGGCTGCGGATGCCTCCGGGCGCTAACGCTTCCGGCTCACCCGGCGAGCCGCGTCGTCCTCGACCGCGGAGTGAGCCGGAAGCGTTAGCGCCCGGAGCGGGGCAACACACGGAACGCGAAAAGTAGCGCTACGACGTAATTCCCTTCGTCAGTGCCATGAAGGCCGTTTCGAGATTGATTTCGTCTTCCTTGAGCATCGTGAGCCGGTGGCCCGCTCCGACCAGGGCGGAAGCCAAGTCGCCTGGGTCTTCTGCCTCTGCGACTAGCGTGACGGTCATCTCGGTGTCGTCGGCTTCGGCGGTCTCGACGCTCGGATGCGACCGTACGAGCTCGAAGGCGGACTGGAAGTCGCCCGCAACGGCCACTTTGAACACCTTCTGCTGCCGCACCTGCTTCATGACTTCGTCAACACTCGCGTTGACGATCAACTCCCCCTTTTCGATGATGCCGACCTTGTTGCAAATGTCGGCCAGCTCCGGCAAAATGTGGCTCGACACCATGATGGTCTTGCCCATGTTGCGGAGTTCCTTCAGCAGACCCCGGATCTCGATGCGCGCCCGCGGATCGAGTCCACTCGCCGGTTCGTCGAGGAGCAATACCTGCGGGTCGTGCAGGAGCACACGGGCGAGGCCAAGCCGCTGCGTCATGCCCCGGGAGAGGCTCGTCACGAGGGCATCGCTCTTGTAAGTAAGGTCGACCAGTTGCAGCACGCTCTCACACATCTTCCGCCGCTCGGGGCCACGGATGCGATAGGCGGCAGCAAAAAATTCCAGGTACTCGATCACCTTCATGTCGTCGTACACACCAAAGAAGTCGGGCATGTAGCCGATGATCCGGCGGATTTCTTTCGGCTTGGTGTAAATCGAGTGCCCGCCAACGTAGGCCTCGCCCGACGTTGGGTTGAGCAGCGTTGCCAAGATGCGCATCGTGGTCGTCTTGCCGGCACCATTCGGGCCGATGAACCCAAAGACGTCCCCTTTGGAGAGCTCCAAGTGAATGTCTCGGATCGCGAACAAGTCGCCATACTTTTTCGTGAGGCCACGGATTTCGATCATGTTGGTTGGTTGTCAGTGGTGAGTGTTATCGTTTGTCAGTTGTTCGTTCGTTGTCCGTTGCAGCTCCCCCCCCCATAGCCGACGAGCTACGCCTCGTCGGGGGCCGTTCACGGACCGCGTGGCGGTCCGGCTATTGATCGCTTCTCCCTTTCGTAACGGGAAGCAAAAACCGGTAGAGGGTAACGTAGAGGTCTTTGTCGCCCCGCATGGACTCGGATTTCCCCTGGGAGTCGAGTCGAGCCAATTCACTTCGCGGCGCGGCGACTCGGCCGAGGAGCATTGCGGTGTCGCCGTCGAGTGCTCGGCTAAGGTCCACAAAATGCTGATAGCGATTTCGCTGGTAGGTTCGCCGGTACCCCCCCAACGCATCGTGAAACATCATCATTTCGGTGAGTCCCGCAAGATCGACTTTCTGGAAGAGCGTCTGCTGCTCGTAGTAGTCTCCCTTGCCTATCTGAAAGTGGTGGTCCTGTTCAAAAGCGGCTCGCAGGTTCCGTGGCCCTTCGGAGGAACTCGCCGCGCCGGGCGGCTTGATTGTTGCGGTAGCCCCTGCCGCCAGATCGCCGATCCTCCAGGCCCATCGGCCGTAGACGAGCTTGCAGCCGATCAGATCGACGCCCGACTGGTTGACGAGATCACCCACCACGCCCCCGGTGCCGTTGGGAGCGAGCGTGGCGTCGATCGTGTCGGTAGTTTGGCCTTGCCAACGGGTAGCGAAGGTCTTGGTCGACCAAACCTCGATCGGCATTCCACGAATGACAGAACGATCCGTCGACCAAGCATAGGCGGCCCGACCGAATGAAGTCCCCGCGTCGGCGTTCATCCCTCCGAGCCCCTCGCCCGGTCGGCCGAGCCAAGCGACGGTCGCCTCCTTCGGTTTGGTTAAATCACCGGAGGGCGTTCGCGCGTCGAGCGTTAGGCTGTAGCGTTCCGGGCTTGGGCTAAAGAGATGGGTCCACATCGTGCCACGTGCGAGGCCGGTCGTACAATCGATATCGAGCAGTTCGACTTGGTTGATTCGCAGATCGTTTCCCTTGAGATAGTCGGCGTACCCATAAGCGGCGAGGCACGTCGTGAGCACGATGAGCGGGAACGTCACCCAGGTCGCCTCCATCCGCTTGAGAACATGCTTGACGAAGAAGTAATCGCCCGGGCCGATGAGCAGGATGTAGAGGACCACCAACCCGGCAATCGCCAGGAAAGGAGGCGTCTTGATACCGGAGGACTCGAGTTCCTGGTCAAGCCGCTGCGAGACGGCGGCCGAGAGATCGTTAGTGGCCCCATAGTAGTAGTTTGTTTCGGTATCCTTGGGGAGATCGTCGTTGCCGAACGCGAGCAGCTTATCGACCAATTTCCCCCGACTCTTCCAATGGCGTAGCGGGGCCTGGTCGGCGTCCATCGCGACGAAGACCACTTGCCCCAACCCTTGGCGTGCCCGAACGATGAGCGGTAGGCCTGTCTCGCCACTCCCTAGCTCCAGTTCCACGTCACCACGGACATGGGCCAATCTTGGCACGGCGAGCCGGAGTTGGCTTCGCCTCGGGATTGGCACGCCTGCACCGACGTAGGCCTCCAGTTTCCTGAAGTCGTCGATTGTCTCCATTTGACGAAACTCGCCCGGCGCAAGGCGGGCCAAGGGACCTCCCGGACCAAGCACCTGATCACTATTTCTGCCGCAAAACAAGACCACGCGGCCTCCCATCTCGACCCACTCACAGAGCGCTCCGATGCGCGGATCGTCCGGACGGAGCCCGGCCCAGGCGTCGCGATCGCTAGCGGAGAGGAGCAACGTGTCGACCGCTTCGTAGGCGAGCCAATGGCTCGGTAGTTGCAATGGCGAGGGGACGCGAGAAACGATGTTTTGGGAATACCACTGCTGGCTCTCTTTTTCGGCTTCCATACTCGCGGCACCAAGATGGCTGGGGCCGACTTCGACGATCATCCGCACCGTCGCCGGTTCGCCCGACATCACTCCCCCCTCGTCGATATCGTAGACGGTCTTGAATACCTTCTTGGCGACCACCTTGCCACTCGGTACATGAAGGAGCCTTATCTTAACGGGCGAATCGAGCTGACCGATACGCACCAGCATCGGGGTGACGGTCCTTTCGCCTGCGCTCAAACGGAGCGGTGGCGAAGTCACGACCGCCAGCAGCCCATCGCTGTCGGGCAGGCTCACTTCCGCCACGACGGTCAACGGCTTGGCCCCGCCCTTGAGCTCCAGCCGCAGAGGGGTCCAGCAGCCGACTTTGTAGCGACCGTTGAATCCAAGTTCGGCCCGCTCAATCTTCGGACGTGACTGGGCGAACGCCGAAGAGACAAACACCGAAGAGACCAAGAGGCCCGCCAAGAGCAAACTCGAGAGCAATCGCAAGACGGGAGCAAGCATGGCGGGCCGACGAGAGGAAGGAAAAACGGGCAGGCGGAACAGTGAGCCGTCATTCTACACGGCCGATGCGACAATTTGTAGCAGAGCCCCCGACGAGGCGTAGCTCGTCGGCTAAACTCCCCCCAATAGCCGACGAGTACGCCTCGTCGGGGCACCTCAAGGTTTCTCCGAATCATCGCAGTGGCAGACAAGGTGACCGCAGCCGGGGCAGCCGGTACCATATTTCTCTCGAACGGCTTCGCTCAGATCGACGCCGACGACGTTGGCAATCGTCGTAAGCCACGCGAGGACGTCTGCGAATTCTCCCCGCTGCTCCTCAGGCGTCCCTTCGCGAAGCGCCGAGGCCAGCTCGCCAACTTCCTCGATCAACCACATGAAAGTCCCATCGACCCCCCTCGCGATGTCCTTCTCGAGGTACATGTCGCGAATCAGATGCTGGAAATCGGCAAGCGTGGGGGATTCGTTGGGCATGGCTATTGATCAGTGGTTGGTTGTTGGTTGTCAGTAGAAAGCTCCCCCCAATAGCCGACGAGCTACGCCTCGTCGGACGCACGCCCCCCCTCCCCCCCTCTCTCATTGCATACACTTTCAATGCGTACACTCTCTTTTCAAAAACTCTCCATGCCCCATCTGGCCGACGAACTCCCCGTCGCGGACTTGTACTTTGCCACGAACGGTCACCAAACTTGGTCGGCCTTCGAGCTTCCAGCCTTCGTGGGGGTTGTAGTCGGTTGCCATATGGTGCGTGGCGGCCGCTATCTCCCCTCGCCAGGTCGGGTCGTACACCACGAGGTCGGCGTCACTCCCCAGAGCGATCGTTCCCTTACGCGGGAAGAGCCCGAAGAGCTTCGCCGCCTGCGTACTGGCTGCGTCAACGAACGTGTGGAGATCGATCTTGCCCCGCTTCACGCCATAAGTGTAGAGCAAATTCACCCGGTCTTCGATGCTTGGCAGGCCGTTCGGGATTTGGGTGAAGTCGTCCTTTCCCATTTCCTTTTGGTCAATGAAATCAAACGGGGCATGGTCGGTCGCTACGGTGCTGATCGATCGCGACCGGAGCGAATTCCACAAGAAGGGTTGATGCCGGGCGTCGCGAATCGGCGGCGACATAACGTACTTGGCCCCTTCAAAATCGGGCTGCTCGGCGTACGAGGCGTCGAGCGTCAGGTAGGGGATCACCGTCTCGATCCAAACATTCACCCCTCGCGCGCGTGCCGCTTCCGCCGCACGAACGGCTGGCTCGCAACTCGTATGGACAACGTAGACATGAGCCCCGGTCGCCTCGGCAAAAGCCATCAAATGATGCACCCCTTCCGCTTCCACCTCGACCGGACGCGACGGTTCGTGCCACTCGGGGCCTGTTTTTCCTTCGGCAAGCAATTGCTGCTGCAACTCGGTCACCAGTGTTTCGTTTTCGCAGTGGGCCGTCACGATCACGCCCAGTTCCTTTGCAAGGGCCAGCGTCTTGAACAACTCGGTATCTTGAAGCCCAAAGAAATCTTTGTACGCCAAGAAGACCTTGAAGCTCGCCACGCCCCGGTCGACGATCAACCGCAGCTTCGCCTCGGTCGTTTCATCAAATCTCGTCACCGCCAGGTGAAACGAAAAGTCACAAGCCGAGAGTCCCTCCGCCTTGCCGAGCCAAAGGTCCAAGCCTTCGACCGGGTCTTCGTCGCGGCTTGGGCAACACATTTCGATGAGCGTCGTCGTTCCGCCAACCAGCGCCGCCCGACTGGCCGTGTCGTAGGTGTCTTTGGCGTAGGTCCCCATGAACGGTAAGTAGATGTGGACATGCGGGTCGATGAACCCTGGGAAGATATACTGCCCGGTCGCATCGACGACCTCCTCCGCCGGCGGTGCAGCCAGGTCGTGACCAATGGCCGCGATTTTACCGTTCTCGCAAAAGATATCGGCGACGTAACTGTCGGTAGCGGTGACAACGTGACCGTTTTTGATGAGGAGCGACATGGCCGGCTCGCAGTAGGTCGGCCTTTCCAGGCAGACAGGAGTTAGAAAAGGATCGAAAAGTGGGGGGCGGACTTAAGAGCCTCACCCGAATTGTACCGTAGCGGCAAGGAATGGGGACCCCGCCGCGGCCTTCCACGCCAGGCGACCGCTCGCCCTGGAGCGGGTCGTGTGGTTATATTGGGGCCCAATCGCTGATCGTCCCTCTTCTCTCCCTTCTCCCCTGACCAACGCATGTCTGATCCGAACTCCCATGACGATTCTACCGTCGTCATCCCGAAGCGATACCTCCTAACATTCGTCTTGGTCACGCTGCTGTTCTCGTTATGGGGCTTTGCCAACGACATCACCAATCCGATGGTGGCGGCGTTTAAGAAAATCCTGCTCCTTAGCAACTTCCAAAGTTCGCTCGTGCAGGCGGCGTTCTACGGCGGTTACTGCTTCATGGCGATTCCGGCCGCGCTGTTTATCAAACGATTTTCTTACAAGAAGGGAATCCTTCTTGGTCTGGCCCTCTATGCCGGCGCGGCGCTTTGCTTTCCGATCGCGGGGCAAATGATGGCGTTCTGGGTCTTTTTGCTCGCCTACTTCGTAATGACCTGCGGCCTTTCTTTCCTGGAAACGACGGCCAACCCCTACATTCTCTCGCTGGGATCCCCACAGACCGCGACCCGTCGCTTGAACTTTGCACAAGCCTTCAACCCGATCGGTTCGCTGACAGGCATGTTTGTCGCCATGACTTTCATCCTGAGCAACCTGCAGACCGTGAGCCACGACCCTGAGATTGCACCGATCCTAGCGGAGGAAGCGATCCAGCGCGTCGCGGCGGTCGTTCAATTGACGGACAAGAGTACGATTGAATTGGAAAATGAGAAGCTTGATCCAGCCAAGATGAGTCTCGACGCAATGAAGTGGGCGAAGCTGGGGGAGCTGCAAATCGATAGCTGGATTTCCAAGAAGGGTGACATTACCACAGCAATTCAGAACGATGAACCGGTCGACTGGACCGGCACGCTAGCCGCCATGAAGGATTCGCACAAGCGGTTGGGCAAGCTGCTCGCGATCGTCAAAAAGGAGACGCCCGACGACGACCAATGGGCCCAGATTCTAAGTGCGGGCCTTGCCGAGAAACTGAGCGACGAACAAAAGACAAAGATAGCGGACGCGATCCATAGCGGAAAAGAGAAAGAGTTCGACTGGGACACGTCGCCACTGCTGGATGGATCTCCCGACGAAGAGCAAGCCCGTCGGCTGGTGTCGAAGGTCGACGCATCGAAATGGAAAAGCATCCAGCAAAAGGACCTGGACGTTCTGCAAGGACCTTACTTTGCCATCGGGCTCGTCGTGCTGGCCGTGCTGCTGATCTTTCTCTTTAAGAAGCTACCCGACCACGAGGAGAACGCCGACACCACCCTCCACCTGGGGGCCACGCTGAGCCGCCTGCTATCGAATCCGCGTTACGTGGGCGGAGTGATTGCACAGGCCTTTTATGTCGGCGTGCAGATCATGTGCTGGACCTTCATCATTCAATACGCGGGCAAAGAACTCGGCATGCGCGCGGATGACGCCCAGGCGCACAACATCGTCGCCATGGTTGTTTTCGTGTCGAGCCGATTTATTTGCACCTTTCTGCTGAAGTTCTTCAACCCAGGAATCTTGCTCGCCACCCTCGCGGTTGGTGGCGGAGTGCTTATCCTTGGGACGATCTTCCTCGGTGGCTGGGCCGGTCTCTATTGCTTGATGGGTGTGTCGGCCTGCATGTCGCTCATGTTTCCCACCATTTACGGAATCGCCCTGGAAGGGCTCGGCGATGATGCCAAGCTGGGAGCTGCCGGATTGATCATGGCGATCGGCGGTGGCTGCCTGATGCCACCTTTCCAAGCCGCCATCATGGACATGGAGGCTTTCCAATTTGGATCCCTCGTTCTCCCGAGTGTACGAGTCTCTTTTGCTCTCTCTTTTGTTTGCTTTGTTGTGATCGCGATCTACGGATTTAGCGCTCGACACCCCCGCACCGGGCGCTAAATCCGGGCGCTAACGCTTCCGGCTCGCCGTTTTAAAATCTCCGGGCGCTAACGCTTCCGGCTCGCCGTTTTCTCCCCCGGCGAGCCGGAAGCGTTAGCGCCCGGAGTCGTCAGCACCCCCGCCCCCGCAGTCTGGCGCTGCCGGTTGAATTGGTTGCGACGGTCGTCGGGCAAAAAAGTCCTGCCGAAGTGGGGGAATCGCTACCCTCATCTCTCTTTTTGATTGCCTGGGAAGCTTGGGTTGTTTAGCCTGGATGTTGCGGCCTTTTCTGCCGCCCCATCCTGCCAACCACTCCCCGGGGGACCGCCAACGACTAGGGCGGTTGCGATGCGATGCCGTTCTCTTTTCAGCGCAAGCCTTCTGGCGGCCGATCGGGCCGCCGCCATCGCAAGAACTCTCAACGAGGTAGCCACCGCCGGCAACCGAAGCGCTTGTCGCTCGAACGGCTCGAAGAGCGCCAACTCTTGACCGCCGATCTCCTGTTTCGCGTGAATGCGGGGGGACCGTCGCTGGCGGGACTGCCCGCCTGGACGACCGACAGCGGGTTTACCAATAGCGGCGCGGCGAGCAGCAATCCCTTTAGCGTTTCCACCTCGATCAACACGAGCAATGCGTCGCTTCCCACGGGAACGCCGGAAGCTCTGTTTCAGAGCGAGCGGTGGGATAGCGGCGATGGCCAGGAGATGCAGTGGGACTTTTCGGTAACGCCCGGCACCTACGAAGTGCGGCTTTACTTCGCGGAGATTTATAGCGGCGCGCAAGGGGTCGGCCAGCGAGTCTTCGACGTGGCGATCGAAGGCGCAACGGTTCTCGACAACTACGACGTCTACGCCGACGTTGGCGGGTACACCGGCGTGATGAAGTCGTTCCTCGTCAACAGTGATGCGAACCTCGACATCGACTTCGCCCGTGTCACGGAAAACCCGGCGGTCAAGGGAATCGAGATTCGGCAAGTGGTGGTCGGCAACCAATTAACCTCGTCGCAGAGCACGGTCAACTTTTCCGGTACGCTTATTGGGAACAGCGTAACGCAATCCGTGACGCTGACCAACCTGGGCGAATCGGGCGATCCTGCGCTGACAATCGACCCGGCCGACCTTTCGATCACCGGCACCGACGCGGGCCTCTTCACCGCCACCCTCCCGGGCGGCTCGCCGATCGTCCTGGCACCGGGCGACTCGACGACCCTGAATATCACGTTCGCACCGACCGACGCTACCACGAAGCAGGCAGAGCTTCTGCTCCCCCATTCGGGCGACAACTCGCCCCTGTCGATCAACCTGACGGGCACCGGCGTAAGCGAAGTGCCGATCAACTTCGGCAAGTCGGACCTCGTCGGCGAGGATTCCTCGCGTCCCACTTCGCTACAATTCGGCCCTGATGGGAGGCTCTACGTCGCTCAGCAAGATGGGCTGATTCAGATTTACACCATCGACCGCGTCGCAGCGAACGACTACCAAGTCATCGCCACCGAAACCCTCACACAAATCCAAGACCTTCCCAACCGCGACGACGACGGCACGCTCAACCCGAGCGTTACCGACCGACTGGTCACCGGCCTACTCGTGACGGGAACGATACAAAACCCCGTGATTTTTGTGACCTCTAGCGACCCGCGGATTGGGGGGGGCGGATCGGGAGCCGACCTCAACCTCGACACCAACTCCGGCATCCTTTCTCGGCTCACCTGGAACGGTTCGTCATGGGACAAGCTCGACCTGGTACGAGGTTTACCCCGTTCGGAAGAAAACCATACCGCCAATGGTCTGGCACTCGACGAGGCGACCAACACGCTCTACATCGCCCAGGGTGGGAATACGAACACCGGCGCGCCGTCGAACAACTTCGCCAATCTTCCGGAGTTCGCCCTCTCGGCTGCCATCCTGAGTATCGACCTCGATGCGATCGGCGAAACGACGTACGACCTGCCCACGCTCGACGACGAAGACCAACCAGGAGTCGACACGACCGATCCGTTCGGCGGCAACGATGGAAAAAACCAAGCCTTGCTCGTCCCTGGTGGACCGGTGCAGGTCTACGCCCCGGGCTTCCGGAATTCCTACGACATTGTACTGACCGAGCAGGGTCGGCTCTACACGATCAACAACGGCCCGAACGCCGGCTGGGGCGGCACGCCTCAAGGCGAAGGCCCGGAGGGGAACGCCACCAATGCCATCAACAATGGCGGAGCGACCTTCGGCGACGCGCTCCACTTCATCACCGGCGAAGGCTACTACGGGGGGCATCCCAATCCAACTCGATCGAATCCCAACAACACCTTCAACGCATCCAATCCGCAGTCCCCCGTCACGGTCGGGAACCCCATCGAATCCGATTTTCGCCAGCCGGGAGCCGAGGATGGCGGACTGTACGTTTGGGGAAGCTCCACCAATGGGCTCACGGAGTACACCGCAAGCAACTTCCAGGGTTCCCTCCAAGGCGACCTTCTCGCGGCCAGTTTTGACAACAGCATTAAACGCGTGAAGCTCAACGCCGCAGGCGATGCCGTCGTCCTGGAGGAACAACTCTTTAGCTCCGTAGGTGTGGTACCACTCGACGTGACGGCAGTTGGCGACAACGGACTCTTTCCCGGAACAATCTGGGTGGCGGCGATTGGCAGCGGAGTCATCCATGTCTTCGAGCCGGCCGACTACGGCGGGGCGGTCGTGGTGGATTCTAGTAGCAATGACGACAGCGACGGGGATGGTTTCTCGAACGACGACGAAATCGCCAACGGCACGAATCCCGACAATGCGGGTGACTTCCCAGCCGACAACGATGGCGACTTCCTCTCGGATCTGCTCGACCCCGACGACGACAACGACTCGATTCTCGACACCAGCGACCGATTCGCCCTGGATGCCGACAACGGCCTGACGACTTTCGTCGGCGTCTCGTACGATTGGGAGAACGAAGGAGCCAGCAACGGTGGCCTGCTCAACGCTGGCTTCACCGGGCTGATGACCAATGGCGTCGACAACTACGAAGACCTCTTCGACATTAGCCAGATCACCGCAGGCGGGGCGGCCGGAGTGCTGACCCTCGACCAAATCAGCGAAGGAGATGCCACCGGCGCGCTCAACACCCAGGAGCAAGCTTTTCAGTTTGGCGTCAACCTCGCCGGGGCGACGACCCCGGTCACCGCTCGCACTCGAATACTCGCCCCCTTTAGCGGCGAGACCCCTCAGGGCGAGCAGTCGATGGGGCTCTTCATTGGTAACGGGGACCAAGACAACTACTTCAAGATCGTTGTCGGCGCGACCGGGATCAGCACGCAGCTTGAGGTCGATGGCACCGTTACGACCGGGACGATCGACCCGATCGGATTGCCAGGCCCCGCAGCGATCGACTTGTACTTGACCATCGACATCACGCAGTCGACGGTCCAAGCGAGTTACCAAATCGACGGCGGCGCGCGAATCAACCTTGGCACTCCCGTCACGGTTCCAACCGATTGGCTCCTCAGCACTTCGCAAGGCATGGCGGTCGGGATTATCTCGACGTCGATCGGCTCGGCTCCCGCCATTCCCGCGACGTGGGATCTGATCGAAGTCTTGGCCGATGCCCCGTCGAACCTGCCACCGGTACTCGCCTTGATTAGCCCGCAAACACTCACGGTGGGCGAAACACAAGTTGTCAACATCTCTGCCAGCGACCCCGACGGCGACAACCTCTCGCTCGACATCGCCAACCTGCCGACTTGGGCCAATTTTGTAGACAACGGCAATGGCACCGGGACGCTCACGCTCACGCCAGGTGCGAACGATGCTGGCAGCACGAACGTCGTTGTCACGGCCTCCGACGATGGCAGCCCGCTCCTTTCCGACACCCAAGTGGTCGGGCTCAACGTACTTCCGCTGGTCGTCGCGGGCGAGGTGGTCTACCGCGTCAACGCCGGAGGCCCTCTGGTGTCGGACAATCCTTCGTGGGTGACCGACGGCGGGTTCACGAATAGCGGGGCGGCGAGTAGCCAGTCGTTTAGCAATTCGGCCAACATTAGTCTCAGCAACGCATCGATTCCGACCGGCACCCCTTCGCAGCTCTTCCAAACCGAGCGGTACGACCAGCTAAGTGGCCAAGAGATGCAGTGGAACTTCGATGTCACGCCTGGCGCGTACGAAGTACGCCTCTACTTCGCCGAGACGTATGGCCCGACCATGGGAGTTGGGAATCGCGTGTTTGATGTTTCGATCGAAGGCAACCTGGTCCTCGACAACTACGACATCTTCGCCGACGTCGGCGGGGGTGTGGCCGTGATGAAGTCGTTCTTGGTCCAAAGTGATGGGACCCTCGACATCGACTTCGACCGTATCGTCGAAAACCCGCAGGTCCGCGCGATCGAAATCCTCACCGCCGGCTCCAGCCCCAACCAGCTTCTCAGCTCCGAGACGTCCCTCGCTTGGGAAAGCGTTGCCACGGACGAATCGGTCACCCAAACCCTCACGCTGACCAACCAGGGTGGGGCCGGCGATCCGACGATCACCATCGACACAGCCAATCTTGCCATCACAGGTAGTGGCGCAGCAGCCTATGCCGTGACTACAACCGGTGTGCTTTCGATCGCTCCAGGTGAT
Organism: Planctomycetaceae bacterium; assembly: GCA_003233055.1. Lineage (GTDB taxonomy): Bacteria > Planctomycetota > Planctomycetia > Pirellulales > Lacipirellulaceae > Aeoliella. Next base: position 4,773 of record QIKP01000015.1, on the reverse strand, counting down.
TCGGCCAGTATCGAAATAGAGTTTACTCCGTCGGCAACGGGCGGTGCCACGGCCAACCTGTCGGTGGTTCACTCCGGCAATAATTCCCCACTCGCGGTTGCCCTGTCGGGCGTTGGCGTCGCTCCAGCGCCAACCAATGCTTCGGCATTCGTCGAAGTCAATGGGGGCGGATCGCTCAGCTCGTCAAGTACCTTCACCGCTGGATCGTTTAATATTCAGAACAACTCTCTGGGGGGACAGAAAATCGAATCGATTCGATTCGATATCGACACCGCGATGCTGCCTGATGTGGCGTTTGACCCCAACGGCGCCGTAGGCGACCCAATTGGCCAAGGGTTCTCGCCCACCACCGGTGGCTTGCAAACAGGCCAGAGCACTTCCGTTTTTTCCAAGCCACTCCACCTCGGATACCAAGCACTCGAAGTCGCCTTCGACGACTTCGATCCGGGCGAACAATTCTCCTTCGCAGTCGATATCGATCCGAGCACCATCCGCGGAGCAAGCCCCCCAGGCCCCGGCGACTCAGCTAGTATCTCCGGCTTGGAACTGGCCGGCTCCCTCGTCACAATCACGTTCGACGATGGATCGACGGTCACTTCCGAACTGTTCCGTCAGTCAGGTAGCAATACCAGCGGGGTGGCAACGGTGGAAGTCGGCGCCCCGGCCGCCCCCAGCTTGCAATTCCTCGGCCTTCCCAACACGCCAACCGTCGTCACCAACGGCAACCAAATCATCCGTGTTTCAGCAACGCCTGGCGCCACCGTTCGGCTTCTGCAAGCCGAGGCAGGGTTGTTCCTCGCGGGCGTTCCGGGCGGCGGGTTTGATGTCGATCCGTTCGAGTCGAACAACGTCATCGGACTCGCCGAGCAGACCCTCACCATCGGCGCATCGGGCTTCGTCGACGTGCCTGTCACGTTACTCGACAATGGCAACAACGGAGGACTCAACCACTTCCTGGCCGTCGTCGTCGAGGGAGACCAAACAAGCGACGTCGCCCGCCTGCTGGTCGAATACAATGCCTCCACGAGCACCAACAGCGCGCCGGTATTGGCCTCGATCAGCAACCCGACCGTCACGGCCGGCGATAGCCAGTCGATTCTGGTCACCGCGACCGACCCGAACGGCGACGACATTGCCCTGAGCGTTACCAATTTGCCGACCTACGCCAGCTTTACCGACAATGGAAACGGCACCGGGACGCTGGTGATCTCACCCGAGATCTCCGACATCGGTAGCCTAGCGATTACCGTCACCGCCACCGACGATGGCACCCCGGCCCTCTCCGACAGCCAGTTGGTGACGATCACCGTTGAAGAAGAGGTGATCGTCGACCCAACGATCGATGCGATTGTCTACCGCGTCAATGCGGGAGGCCCAGCGATTCCGGGGAATCCGACTTGGACGACCGACGCCAGTTTCACCAACTCCGGCCCGGCGGGCAGCAACTCCTTCTCGACTTCGCAAGGCATCAACCTAGGCAACAGTAGCCTACCGGCCGGCATACCCGCCTCGCTCTTCCAAACCGAGCGATGGGATCCGCCAACCGGCCAGGAGATACAATGGGACTTCGACGTCACGGCCGGGACCTACGAGGTCCGCCTCTACTTCGCCGAAATTTACAACGGTGCCCAAGGCGTTGGCCAGCGTGTCTTTGATGTTACCATCGAAGGACAAAAGGTACTCGACGACTACGACGTCTTCGCCGAGGTCGGTGGTTACACCGGTGTGATGAAGTCGTTCATCATCCAAAGCGATACGAACCTTGACATCGATTTCGGCCGCGAAGTAGAGAACCCGGCGATCAAGGGGATCGAAATCATCCGCGTCGCGGCCGCCGCCAGCACAACTGGCGCACTAACCCCCGACGCCAACCTTTTCTTTGAGATCACCGCCGACGCCTCTGCCAATCTCGATCCGGAAGGGATTTATCCCTATGGCCAGCAAATCGGGTTCGGGCTCTACTCGATCGTCGGCCAGAACGATGCGGACCCCTCCAAGTCCAACATCGAGCGGGTCGCCGAAGAAGGATTCACGCTGGCTGGGCCCTACTACAATCCCGATTGGGAAGGCTTCCAGTTCGTTTACGAAGCGGCTGCGGAGGGCTTGAAATTTACTTACCAATTGCGTCAGCATCCGTCGCTCACCGGCATTGGTTTCGACGGCCGACCGGCTGCCATCGCGCTGCTATCGGACCAAGAGATCGCCGACTACGTCCGGCAGCAGGTCGAAGCCGTGATCGACGACCCGGTCGCCAACGCGACGGTCGCTCGTTGGTCGCTCCTGCCCGAGGAACTCCGGTACTGGATCGAGGACGAGATTCGCTACCTTCGTGTCGCCAGCGAGACGATCCGCCAAGTCGAGTTGGAAAGAGGCCAAGAGCAGCGCCCCCTCTGGATGTACGAAGCCAATAACCGGACCACGGAGCAGCTAATCATCACGGGAGAATTCCAGGACATCACGACCAAAGGTTCCTACCTGACCACCCGCGACGACCGCGGGCCCCAGCGCGCGGGTTGGGCCACATGGAGCTTCGATCAAATCATCAACGCCGCCACCCAACTTGGCAACACCCCGCAAGCCGTCTTGCAGCTCTTTGAGGACTTCACCGACCCCTTAACGGGCACCAATCCGACCGAAATCGAGCGGGTCATTCGCCACGACACCTATCTCGCACTGGTCAAGGGCATCGAGAGCCTCAATGTTTTCTCTGGTTTCGAGAATCGCCCTAACCTCACCACGCAGAACGAGCAATTCGAGGCCTACGGTTCGGTCGCCAACGACTTGACCGGCGAACTCAATCTGCAGGAAGCCTTTCTGTTTGGCGAAGATCGCGACGACCTGACGATCGCCGTAGAAAACGGCGATTCGACCTTCACCTACGTCCACGACGATGGATCGACCTTTGAGTTCCCTACGCTGAACTACTTAAACACGGCAGTCGGTGACGAACGCTACTTGATTCTGGTCAACTCCACCGAGTCGACCATGGAGGTCTCCATTGCGGGCCTGCCCGGTGAATACGTCGTCGAGAACCTCTTCACCGGCACCACGACAACCGAAACCGCACAAACGATGTCGGTAACGCTGGACAAGCTGGGAGTCGTCGCCCTCAAGTTGCGACAAATCGATTCGTAAGACGGAATAGGTTCCGTTTTACGCGGCTCGCCGCTGCTCGATCGAGATCGTACCAGGGACCACTTCCGTCTGGTCCCGAACGGCTTCACGTGGTGGTTCGCTTGGCCGGGCGATTTCTTTAGCGAAATGCAATGCCATGGTCCCCCAATGTCGAGCACGAACGCGCAGCGTCAGTTTGGCCCGCCAAGACATCCACAAGTAGGCCGACAACTCGCGACCGGTCGGACGCTCGATGGTGGCAAACTCGCGATGCAACATCATCGGCAAGTCGTCCATGGCAAAGCCCGCCCGTTCGGCGCACCAACGGACCAGCCGATTCACGGCCAATGCATGGGCATATTTCCCTACCACGTTGGACAACTGCCCCGAATAGTAGTTATTCCCATGCTGCCTGTATTCCACCAGCGCATCGCCCAGATGGTACTTCCGAGCTCCCGCTATCGACGCTCCGAGTATCAAGACGTCGTCCGCCCGGGTAACCCAATCTTCCACCTGGTCGTAAGGCAAGACAAAGTTAGCGATCTGGCGACGCATCGAGAGCGCCGAAGTCGGCCCCCCTACGTAAGCCCGGCCGAGTAGACTCGCCAGAGCCGAATAACCTAAATCCCGGCGAGGTTGCAACGCGAAATTCGCCTCGGTTGCTGGCCCGAACATCTTCACGCCCGCTATGGCAAAATCAATCGGGCGGTCCTCATAGACTGCCATCGCTTCGCTCAAGTAGACCGTCCGATAGCGATCATCGGCATCCAGAAAGAACAGGAGGTCGCCCGTCGCGTGGCGAACCCCTTCGTTAAACGCTGAGAGCTGACCTTCATTTTGCTTCGCCACGATCTTCACGCGGGGTTCCGCCGCGTATTCGCGACGAAGGAACAATACGCTATCGTCTGTTGAGCCGTCATCGACGACAATGATCTCGTCAAACGGAACGGTCTGGGCGAGCGCACTATCGACCGCCTCGCCAACGTAAGGACGGTAGTTGTAGTTATTCACTAAGCAAGTTGTACGCATGCAATGCTCGCACCAGACGGCCGGAAAGAGGGATCTGTCTCTCGTAAAAGTCGGCAATCGGGGCATCCTAGTTGACCTATTCGAGAATTCCCCACCAACCAATTCCTTCCGCAGAAGAACGGCTAAGCCGTTTCCCAGTCGCCTGGCGTCGCTTGCACCGCTAGCTCTCCCGCCAGTTGCCCCGACCAAGCTTGGTCGGGCTACGGAAGCGACGGACAACGAACAAGAAAGACGTTGTTTTGCGCCGGAAGGTGCCACGATGGAGGGACGTTCCCTCGCTAGACTCGCAACCGCTCCCAGGCATCCGTGAGACCCGACGCCTGTTCGGGGTTGACCATTCGGACGTAGGCGATCATCCCGGCAAGCCACGACTCGAAGTGGGGGTGGCCGGCGCGGTTTTGCGCAGCGAGGCCAGTACGCTCGGCGTTATGGAGAATCGCACGCAGGCGACGGATCGTCTTCCGGGGAACCCCGGTGCGATCGTTCACCACGATGCCAGTCACCGTTTGCTGGGCATTGGGCCGAAGGACGCGGGTCTTGTCGGGGTGGAGCCGAAAACCTTCGTCCGAGGTAATATGTCGCAATCGGGCCAGCAGGTAGCCGACGCGACGCGACGCCTCGCCAGAGGTC
>QIKP01000054.1 GCA_003233055.1 Planctomycetaceae bacterium | reverse complement strand
AATGCGTAAAGGTTTGCGAGGGCCGAAGTTGCCGAGAATCGAGGAGGTGCTCGCGACGGTGGTTTTGGCACGCGAGTGGGGATTTCCTGGGAAAACGGGACAAAATTCGGCGCGATGAAGCCTGATTCCTCGAACGGCAGGTCGTTGTTTGGTCGCTTCTGTCCGCTAAAGTGTTGACTTAAAACCGGCTCCGACGGTCAGGAACAACGCCGGCAGGGACAACACCGGCCCTACGGGACCCGGTCCCCCGTGGCGAACCTTCCGAAAGAACAGCCAACAAAACCTGGAACCTGAAACACCTGGAACCTGAAACGACATGAGAATTTTAGTCACGGGTGGAGCGGGTTACGTTGGGTCGCATGCCGTCCAACTTCTGGTGGCAAGCGGGCATGAGGTCACGGTCTACGACAACCTGGCCGCCGGGCATCGGGAGGCGGTGCCCCATGGCGAGCTGGTGGTGGGCGATTTGCTCGATCGCGATCGGCTCGCGGGGCTCCTTGCCGAGCGGCAGATCGAAGCGGTCATGCACTTCGCCGCGCTCGCCTACGTCGGCGAGTCGGTCCATGAACCGGCCAAGTATTACCGAAACAATGTTGCTGGCACCCTTTCGCTACTCGAAGCGATGCGCACCGCAGGCGTGGGAAAGATCGTTTTCTCCAGCACCTGCGCGACCTACGGCGTGCCGAACAGGGTGCCGATTCCTGAGGACCACCCGCAGCGACCCATCAATCCCTACGGTTGCACCAAACTAGCGATCGAATGGGTGCTGAGCGACTACTCGCAAGCCTACGGCTGGGGGGTTGCATCGCTCCGGTACTTCAATGCGGCGGGAGCGGCGATCAATGGTTTGCTTGGGGAGGATCACTCGCCCGAGACGCACTTGATTCCCATCGCGTTGGAAGTGGCCCAAGGGAAGCGGGAGCAGATCGAAGTCTTTGGCAACGACTATTCCACGCCCGATGGCACTTGCATTCGCGACTACGTCCATGTCGACGATCTGGCAAGCGCCCATCTCGCAGCGATTCAGCGGCTGGAACCAGGCAAGCGAATCCAACTCAACCTGGGGACAGGGCAGGGGGCAAGCGTGCAGCAAGTGATTGAAACTTGCCGAGAGGTGACCCGCCACGCGATCCCCGCGAAGCACTCGCCCCGTCGTGCCGGCGATCCACCAGAACTCGTTGCATCGCCCGCCTCAGCACTTGCACAGCTCGATTGGTCGCCGCAACATTCCGATTTGAAGACGATCGTCGAGTCGGCTTGGCGCTGGTTCCAGGCTCACCCCACGGGGTACACCCTCTAGGTGGAGGGGGCTGCCGACTCGGCGTGTGGGGAGGCCCCTCAGCAGACGGCTCGCCGTTCCGCCAGGCGGGAAGGGTGGAAGTCGTGCTTGGGTCCGAGGAGAGATAGAAAATAGAAAGGGGAGATAGAAAAAGGGCCAAGGGGCGAAATTCCGCCCTTGGCCCTTGAGAGATTTTTTTTCAATTCCGCAGTCGAGAGTCCGCAGTCGAGAGCTAGCATTTCGGTCGACCCAGCTCGCGCCAGAGAAGCCCCCATGCCACGCCCCAGATTACGACACCATGTCTTTAAGCCTCTTCAGCGGGCGGATTTTAACGATGTCCTTCGCTGGCTTGGCTTTGAAAACCGTTTGCTCGCCGGTGAAGGGATTGACGCCTTCCCGCTCGGGCGTCGCCTCTTTGTGCTGCAAAATGATCTTGCAAAGGCCGTGCAACGTGAAAGTCTTGGGAGCATCAGGGCCCTTCAGGGCGCTCTCAATTTCGTCATTGAGGGCATCAAAGACGTCCGATACCTGACGCTTGGTCAGGCCGGTCTTCTCGGCGATGTTGTTAAAGACTTCTGTCTTGGTCGGTGGTTTGGGTCCGGCTTGCGCCATGGGTCTCACTCCTCCAAAAAAGGCTTGCGAAATACGCGGCTGGAAGGGTCGAGCGGATCGTCCTCCATTAACGAACGCGCTGATTAGACGGCTGGGGCCCGCAAATTACAAGTGCGGAAAAGCAAAAAACCCCGTCAAAACAAGTCTCTTTCTCGTCGGGAGCCAGCCAGGAGGTCCTTCCATGAGGCGGAGTCAAGGAGGCTGGATCCAAAAACAGCAGGTTTTCAATAAAAAATGCCCCCCTTGTCGAGGGGTATTGCTTCACGGCGGCCTTCTTGCCGCTACCGAAGAAACGTACGCCATAAAACACGAGAAGCAAACGAAATGGAGAGTTTCCCCCTCTTTAGGGACGGTCCGACAGGTCGATTGCCCCTATAGGAAGGCTGTTTTCTGAGGGGGGCTCTGGGGGGGACTCTGATGGGGGACGTAGCCCAGCAGAGCGATCGGGCCGGGCCAATCTTGTTCAGAAATCTGTCGACCGATAGGCTCCAGCCTTATCCTTGTCCCACAGGAGAGTTTTCAAGCGGCGCCGATTGAGCCCCCATTTCCTCGGCATTTCCGTCGAGCCCCAAGGCTGGTGCGCGTGGGGGGGACTACACCTATAATGGAGGGAGGACGCCTTGGCCCAGCTTGACCGATTCGCAGCATGCCACCAGCCACCCTGAAATGAGAGATTCCTTGACTCCAGGACCTTCCCACCCCCGATCGCCTGCCCTCCTGCAATCGAACTGCTCGGAAACTGCTCGGCTCCGGATGCTTCGGGTCGTCTTGCTTCTGATATTCGTATCCGCCGGACGAGAGGGGTGGGGGCAAGCGAATCCGATCGGCGAGCGACCGAGCAACAAGCCGACGGAGGAGCCGAAGGAGGAGTCCGAGGAAAATGATTTTCACTCGCTCTACTACTCCGCCCACTTGCCTACCGACCGGAGCCTCTCGCAAAACCTGGAACAAGCGCGCAAGCTCCTGGTGGATGGTCGGTTTAGCGAGGGATTGCTCTTGGTCGATCGGGTCATCGCAGCCGAGAAAGATACGTTTGGAATCTCCGGGGTTCTCCGCTCGGACGATCTGGTTTCGGGTTCGACCAGGGGACTCAAATTGGCGGCGAAAGAGCTGCTGGCAGCCTTGCCTCCCGCAGGAGTTGCGGCGCTGGAACTGGAGTGGGGGGTGACCGCGCGCCGGCGTTTGAACCAAGCGACCAGAGCGGGTGACTTAGACGCCATTGCGGGCGTTGCGTCTCGCTATCCTCTCACCGAAGCGGCCGGCGATGCCTTATGGATGGTCGCTCAGTCGAAGATCGACTCTGGCGACCATGGAAGTGCGGCAGCGATTTTCGATCGACTTCGAGACTGGCCCTCCACCTCCCAAAAGCAGGGCCTTTCGCTGGGATTTCGCGAGGCCATTTGCTGGGCCAACGAAGGCGATCGGGCGAAGTTGGAGGTGGCGCTCGAGCGACTAGCGGGCCAAAAATCTTCCAAGCAACGCAGCGGACTCCGCAAGCTGCTTGGTCAGCGGAGCTATGCCGAATGGGAAGCTCAGCTTCGGGAACGGGCGTCGGCGGGGACGGAGTCAGCGCCCGTTCGGCCGGTCAACTGGCTTATCGAAGGAGGGGATCTCGACCGAAATCCCCAAGGCGTGGGAGGGATTCCCCATGTCTGGCCCGCTTGGCACGCCCGCACTGCCAAGCAGGCGATCGAAGCCTCTCGATGGAAGCGGCGCGAGCACTGGAGCCAAGAGCGAGGTGGAGGGTGGACGCTGACCGCCAGCCCTTTGGCGATCGGCGATTTGGTGGTCGCGCGCACGCCACACAACTTGGTCGCGTTCGATTGGCATTCGGGCAAGCGTGTCTGGGAGACGCGTTCCGACCGAACCACGGTGCCCGAAAGTCCTTTCCACATTGCTGAGCAACAAGGAGCCGAGCAACAAGGAAGCGAGCCGATGATGATTTTGCTCGACAGCAGCGAGCAGCGGATGTGGCTCGACACGGTCTTCGGCGCGATCTCCTCCGATGGCGAGCGCGTCTACGCGCTTCGCGATTTAGGTAATTTATCCGCTCATAGCATGAGCCCTTGGCGCGTCGGCGCGTTAGGCATCGGAAGAACTGCCCCCGAGGTCTCGTTCGGGAATGGACTTGCCGCGTTTGACTTACATAGCGAAGGAAAAATGGTTTGGCAGATCCATGGTGCCGTCGATCAAGGCGACGAGGCGGGCATCTTCTTCCTTGCTCCGCCTTTGGCGGTGGAGGGTCAGCTCTACGCGATCGCGGAACTACGAAACTCGATTCACTTGGTCGCCATTCGTGCCCAAGATGGCCAAATTCTGTGGAAGCAACCTTTGGCAAACTTGGAACGGAACCTCCAGTTGGATGTCGGAAGGCGGCTGGCGGGTGTTTCTCCTTCGTATGGACAGGGGTTGCTCGTTTGTCCCACCGGCGCGGGAAGTGTGGTGGCGATCGATCCGATCGACCACTCGCTCCAATGGGCGTATCGGTTCGAGGTGGAGGAGTCGGTCGCCTCCCGTTCATCGACTCGTTGGAACCGTCGGTGGAGTGCCTACCAGCCGAGTCTGACCGGTGCATGGAGCCGAAATCGTTGCCTGCTTGCCAGCGGACGCGTAGTCGTTACCGCTCCGGAGTCCGACGAGCTGCATTGCATTGATCTGGCAACCGGTCAAAAAATCTGGACGAAAGCACGAGGCGATGGCCGGTTTGTCGCTGGAATCGCTCATGGCAAAGTGCTTGTCGTCGCAGCGGACCATTTACTTGCGTACGACTTAGCTACCGGAACAAAAAGCTGGCGTCTCGCCTTTCCGGAAGGAGCAACGGCAGCCGGGCTCGGGGTGTTGACGGACGATCAATTGCTGCTTCCTTTCTCCGGCGGTCGTCTGGGAGTTTTTGACATTCCTGCTGCGGAGCTTTCCGCCACATTAACGATCCGTGAGGACCAACTTCTGGGGAATCTTGCTTACCATCGTGGGACGCTCTTGTCTCAGTCGACTTCATCGCTGACACGTTTTGATCCGATAGGACCTCTCCAGGAGCTCGCCAGCGGTGGCTTCGAGCAGTCGCCTCCCTCACCCCAATCGCTGCGCATTCAAGGCGAGATTGCCTGGGGGGAGGGTGACTTAGAGCAGGCCATCGACTCCTTTCGCCAAGCCTACGAAGCGGCCCCCGATGATTCCCTTATTCGTTGGCGTTTCACCCACTCGTTGCTAGCCGGGTTGAAAGCCGACTACCCTCACTATTGCGATCGGAGCGATTTACTGCCCCCGCTGGTCGAAGGCCAACCGGAGCAACGGACTTGGTTGCGTCTTCATCTCGATGGTTTGCTACAAATGGAGGACCTGCCTGCAGCGTTTGCGGTCGCACTTCAGTTGTATTCCGTCGATCGAGAAGAATGGGTGACTTGGTCTCCCGGGCACGAAGTACAAAGCGAACGCTGGTTCGCTGGGAGGGTCTTGCGCCTTTGGAACCGTGCCGACGATGCGCTTCGGCAAACGATGACGGACGAGGTCGACCACCTCTTTCAAGCCGCCCAGGCTAACGCGGGTCGTGACTCGGTTTCCCGTTTGGTTCGCTACTTTGGTACGGTCCCCGCCGGACGTCGGGCGCGGATGGCGAGGGGAATCCAGCTCGTGAGAAGCGGGCAATTGGCGGAGGCCGAGCTTCTTTTGCTTTACACCGATCCGAATCAGCGAGAGGCAGAGGTTCGCCTGCTTACTCCCGAACATCGGGAATTGTTTTCTCGCTTAAGCGGTTCGGGCGCGACTCCTTGGAGGACGCCATCGTCTCTCTCGGAGGCGAACGAGAGGTCTTTCGCTCACCCGATCGCGTTCTTTTCCGATTGGCCGGATGGAAAAGTGGAGGTTGAGCGCGCGCGTGTTGCTGGTGCGCGCGTCGCCGCTCTCTCGACGCGATCGAGGAGCCAAGGGCCCCAGCAATCGCCTCTCCATCCCGTCGCCGTCGGCTTCCCCTGGGCCGGCCCTTCGAGGCTTGCCATTGCCGAAGGAGGAGGCGAGCTGATGGGGTGGAACGAATTGGGGGAGGTCTCCCAACGAACGGAACTCCACATCGATTCGTTGAAAAATACCGAAGATACCTCGGAGGTTCGGAGTATTCGGTTCGGGCATTTTTGCGCGATCGGGCGTGGCGACGAAGTCGCCTTGCTCGATCTTCGTACCCACACCACTGCGGAAAACAAAAATTATCGGCGGCCACTCCTCTGGGCCACCCAGTCCGATGGACTTTCTTCCCCCTCACTCAATCGCTTCGGGGGAATACCGATGCAAATCCGAGGAGGGCAATTCTTGGGCCGCGCCCTGCTGCGGGGCAATCTGTCGGATAACGCCTTGCGTAAGGATGCGAAAACAGGTCAGCTTTGCGCCGCCGTTCCACTCGGTGTTGTGCTTCGCGACGGAGATACCGTGCGCTGCTTTGGTGCGGTCGATGGAGCGTTGCTCTGGCAGCGCAGCAAGATGCCGTCCGATGGCGAAGCGTTTGGAGATTGGCGGCATCTTTTCCTGCTCTCTTCGGGATCGCAAGAGGGGGTCGTCCTCTCGATGGTCGATGGAACTACCGTCGGCACCTGGGGTCGACCGAAAGGAAATTGGAAGGCGATGGTTGCGGGCCACCTTGTCACCACGTGGCACCAAAACAACACGTTGCGACTGGAAGTCGTGGATGCCTTTTCGGGTAAGAGGCTCGTTCAGCGACGCTATGCCGAAGGGACCTGCCTAACGCAGGTCGACGCCCAGACGTTTGTCGTGGTCGAGAGATCCGGGAGCGTGGAGATGATCGATGCGGAGCAAGGGGTTGTCCGTTTTACCCGTTCGCTGCTTCCGGAGCCGGACCTCGCGAGTCTCCACGCCTTGCGATCGGGTACCACCCTATTCCTCGCGACCAACACGTGGTCGCAGGCTCAGCATACTACGGTGGGCAACCTTGCGATCGCGGATGCGCCGGTCGTGACAGGCCATGTCTATGCGCTCGATACGGAGACGGGCGAGCCGCGGTGGGACCATCCTGCCACGGTCAAGGGGCAAGGCCTTGCCATGACGCAGCCCCCCGCCACGCCCGCGTTGATTTTTCTGAGCGAATTAGAAGATCGGCCGCCAGGGCGATCGGGCAAGACGACCCGTCTGCTATGCCTCGACAAACGGACCGGCCGCAGCTTGGCTCGCGAGGAGAAGATTTTGCCACTCAATGCGAAGCCCTACGCCCTACGCGTCGATCATGGTCGTCAGCCAACCGTGACGATCGATCTACGCCACACCACTTTGTCGCTTCGCTTCACCGACACCCCGCGCCCCCCCGAGCCGGTGGCGACTGCCGATGTCGAGGGAACTAAGAAGAGTGTCCGAGCGGGACTGTTTGGCTTGATGCAAAAGGCGTTCGGCAGCGGCATTGAAATTAAAATTGCCCCCGTGGATGAGGAATGAGTGAGGGGGGAGCGTTTGTTCCGGTTGCTACGGTTCCTGATCGGAGCACCCCGTCGATTTCCGGCCTGTTGGGTTCCGGCCTGTTGGGTCGCCTCCTCGACGGCCCATTTATTCGATTCACTTGCTGATTTTTAAGGAGAGAAGATGGTTCGCCGACGCTTCGCCCTTATCGGGGCCGTTCTCTTTTGCCTGCAGTTCCCCGTTGCCTTTTCAGCCGAGAGGGATGTCGATCGGGTGGTCGATCAAGGGCTCCAGTGGCTCGCGTCGAAGCAGCAACGGCTGGGGCACTGGACATCGCAGGGGCGCTATCCGGCAGCGATGACTTCGCTGGCTGGCCTCGCGCTGCTTTGCGAGGGCTCGACCACCACTCAAGGGCCGTATGCCGGCAACCTCCGTCGAGCGGTCGACTATCTCACCAGCCAAAGCCGCCCCAACGGCCTGATTGGCGATCCGCTGCGCGACGATCGGTACACCTACGGCCATGGGTTCGCGCTGCTTTTTCTTTCGCAAGTGCTAGGCGAAGAGGAAGATTTGCAGCGGCGCGAGGAACTGGTCCGTTTGCTGACCAAGGCGGTTCGATTTACGGGACAGGCACAAACCGACGCGGGTGGGTGGGGGTACCTTAGCGCGAAAGAGGGGAATGGTTTCGACGAAGGTTCGACGACCATCACTCAGGTTCAAGGGCTCCGGAGTTGCCGCAATGCTGGAATCCCGGTTCCCAAGGAAGTGATCGACAAGGCGATCGCGTACATAAAAAAGTGCACGTTACGCGACGGCGGGGTACAATACAGTTCCAAAGGGGGGGGCGGTCGCCCTGCCATCACCGCGGCGGCGGTCGCCTGCTTGTTTAACGCAGGGGAATACGACGACGACCTGGTCCCCAGGATGCTCAAGTACTGCCAAGGGCGCCTTGGTAGCGGGAACAACCTGGGGCATTGGCACTACGCCCATTTCTACTATTCTCAGGTACAATACCGCGAAGGAGGCGAAACCTGGGACGCCTACCGCGATCGGACCTACGCCAAGCTGGTTCGCGAAGCCAAGTTCCACGACCTGGCTGGCAACCAAGTCGCCATGTGGGACGGAGGCTACATCGGCGGCGTCTACACCACGTCGCTGAATCTGATTATTCTACAAATGGACAAAGCGGTGCTGCCGATCTATCAGCGATGAACAAGAGGGTCCGACGAGGCGTAGCTCGTCGGCTATTGGCTGCTAACAACTCACAACTCACCATTAACAACTCACCATTAACAACTGACCATGCCTCCACACGACAACACTTCTGCGGTTGACCAACTCAACTCGGCTGCCGATCGGATTCGTCAGCAGCTCTCTCGCGTGATTGTTGGGCAGGAGGAGGTGATCGATCAACTACTGATCACGCTTTTCTGCCGAGGGCATTGCCTGCTGGAGGGCGTGCCTGGATTGGCGAAGACGCTGCTAATCAGCACCCTTGCTCGATCGCTTAGCCTCACCTTTAGCCGGATCCAGTTCACTCCCGACTTGATGCCTGCCGACATCACCGGGACGGACATCATTGAGGAGAACAAGACGACCGGTCAACGCGAGATACGCTTTCTTCCTGGGCCCATCTTTTCGCACGTGCTTCTTGCCGACGAGATCAACCGTACTCCTCCGAAGACCCAAGCGGCGCTTCTCGAAGCGATGCAAGAGCGACAAGTCACGGTGGGGCGCGTTGGTCACCAAATCTCCGATCCCTTCTTCGTGCTTGCCACGCAGAATCCGATTGAGCAAGAAGGGACCTATCCCCTCCCCGAAGCGCAGCAAGACCGCTTCATGCTCAAAATCATCGTCTCGTATCCCCCGGTCGAAGATGAGGTAGAGATTGCTCGCCGCACGACGAGCGTGGAACCGTCGGAAGTCGATTCGGTTCTCACGGCCGAGGAGATTCTCGAAATGCAGCACTTGGTGCGGCTTGTGCCGGTGTCGGATCCCTTGATCCGCTACGCGGTTGCGTTGGTTCGCGCGACCCGAGTGAGCGAGCCAGAGGCCGATCCGATCGCCAAGGAGCATTTATCGTGGGGTGCCGGTCCGCGGGCGGTGCAATTTTTGCTCATGGGCGCGAAAGCTCGTAGCTTGATGCAAGGCCAGCCGCACGTCGCGCTCGAAGATATCCAGGCTCTCGCCCGACCGGTGCTTCGCCATCGCCTGCTGGTCAACTACACTGCCGAGAGTGAAGGGGTCACGTCCGACGACGTGGTCCAGCAACTGATCGACACCCTTCCCGCCCGAGAGGACGAACTGAGCAATGACCCCCGCTTCCGAAAAGTCTTTGCTTCCTGATGTCGTCCGCCGCATAGGGCGTCTCGAGATCCGAGCACGTTACATCGTCGAAGGCCTGATGTCGGGAATGCACCGCAGTCCCTACTTTGGCCAGTCGATCGAATTCCGTGAGCATCGCGAATACGCGACCGGGGACGACTTGCGCCATATCGATTGGAAAGTCTGGGGCAAGCAAGACCGGCTCTACGTCAAGCGGTATGAAGAGGAAACCAACTTGCGATGCACGCTGGTCGTCGACGGGTCGGCCAGCATGAGTTACGGCTCGGGCCCGCTCGACAAGCGCGACTACGCCGCCACGGCGGCGGCTGCCTTGGCTTACCTTTTGCTGAAGCAGCAAGACTCGGTCGGTTGCATGGTGTTCGACGAGGTGGTTCGCCACGAAGTTCCGCAGCGAACCCAGCGTCGGCATCTCTCGCGCATCGTTCAGGCGCTCGAGTCGAGCGAACCTCGCGAGAAGACCGACTTGGGGGCGATCCTTGCCCGGGTTGCCCAGGCGAGGCCCAAGCGAGGGATGATTGTGATCCTCTCCGATTTGCTCGGCGATTTGGAGGGGCTGAAGGCGGGGCTCGCGGCGCTTCGGCGGATCGGGCATGACATCGTGGTGCTCCAAGTGTTGGACGACGACGAAATCGACTTTTCGTTCCGGGGCCCGGTTCGATTCGAAGGGCTCGAAGTCGACCAGAAGCTCGACTGCAATCCCCGTGCGCTCCGCAAAGGTTACCTGCGCGCGATGGAGACGTTCCTCACTCAAGTTCGCCGGACTTGTACTGCGGCGGACGCCGACTATCGACTCGTCCGCACTAGCGACCCCCTGGATGCGGTGTTGATGGCCCTCCTTACCAGAAGAATGCTGTCGCAAAGGTCGAAGGTCTAGCGGCTCGTTGTCATTGGTTTTACATTCCACATTCCTTCCGACCGGGCCATGACAGGCCTGGCTTGCCTTTTGGGTGGTTGACGTCTTGTCCTTTCTTTATCCCTCGGTCTTTTGGTTTGGCTTGCTGGTGATCGCCCTTCCGGTTGTCATTCACCTGCTCAACCTGCGCCGTCGCCAGCGAGTCCCCTGGGCCGCGATGAAGTTCCTGATGGAGAGCCAGCAGCAGAGCAAGACCTGGATCAGCTTACGGGAATTGCTGCTCATGCTGTTGCGGACGGCGGCGATGGCGTTGCTGGTGGTGATGCTCGCCCGGCCGTCGACGCGGAGTGGCTGGATCGGCCGGCTGATGAACCGGCCAGTGCATCACCTGGTTCTCCTCGACGATAGTTACTCGATGACCGACCGCTGGGGGGAGACCTCGGCCTGGGACGAAGGGCTCGGGGCGGTGGGCGATATTGTTCGTGCGGCGACCGACCAGTCGACCGCGAGCGTGGTGTCGGTACTCCGATTTTCCGACGCGCAAACGCCGGGCGACGACCCTCGCCCGGCGATCTTTCGCCATGCACTCGACGAGGAATCCCGTGCACAGCTCACCTCGCGCATCGAAACTGCCAAGCCGAGCGAGTTGGCTCCCGGGTTGCTCGCCGCGCTTCGGCGCGCTCGCGAACTGGCCGACCTTCAGCCCTCCGACGAAGACTTGGTGGTGCATGTCGTTTCCGACTTTCGGCAGCGCGATCTGGCGGAACTCGACGCGGTCGAGTCGGTTGTCCAGGAACTCTCTCACGGCCCTGCGAGCCTGCAATTCGTTCGGTGCGCACGGCAGACGCACGAGAATCTTGCCATCACCCTTCTCGAACCCGAAGCAGGCGTTCGTGCGGCGGATGTTGAAATGTGGATGCGCCTAGCGGTGCACAACTACGGTACGCAAACGGCCTCCGACGTGGTGGTCGAATTCCAGCAGGATGGTAGCCCGCTCATCGCGGTGCCTCTCGGCACGATCGGGGCGGGGGAGCAAGTGGAACAGCGGTTTCGTGTGACGTTTGCCGGCGAGGGGCCGCATTGGATCGAAGGGACCATCGATGCCGACGCCGTGGCGCTCGACAACCGGCGGTTCTTTGCCACCGAGCTTCCCAAGGCGCAGCGTCTGCTGCTGGTCGATGGATCGCCGAATACCTGGGAGTCGTATTACTTGGCGACTGCTGTCGCGCCGGGTGGCCTCGCCAAGAGTGGTTGGGAATCCGAAGTCGTTCGCCCGGCGGAGTTTTCTTCTGCCGGTTCACTGGACGATTTTTCGGCGATCGCTTTACTCGACGTGCCAAGGTGGAGCGAGGAAAACCAAAAGCGGCTCGAGGCGTACGTCGAACGGGGCGGCGGCCTGCTGATCACGTTGGGCGAGTCGATCGACCGCCGTTTCTATGCCAAAGAAGGTTTCAGCATGGGTGCCGGACTCTGCCCGGCACCTCCGACGTTGCCGACGCAGTGGATCGGCCAGGGGGAGAGCGGTGCGGCCGATATTCGGGTGACCGATCATCCGATTTTTCGTATCTTCCGCGGCGAGCGAAACAGCATGCTCGCCTTGATGAAGGTCCACTACTACTACGCCCTTGCGCCAGGTTGGCAAACCGAGGTACCGACCGAGACTCGCGTCATTGCTAGCCTTGCCGGAGGCACGCCGCTGGTCGTCGAGAAGAACTTTGGCAAAGGGAAGGTGATTTTGCAGTTGACCAAAGCGTCGCCCGATCGCGGAACGCTTGGCAGTTGGACCAATTGGGGGCCCAACCCGGCGTTCGTTGTGCTGGTGAACGAAATGTTTGCCTACCTGGCCAACGGCCAAGCGGTCGACCAAGTGCAGGATGTGGGGGAGGTGCTTCGCACGCCGCTTTCGGGCCAGTCGTACGCCGCTACCGGAAGCCTCCTCCGCAGAGGCGAAGGGATGCCGTACCAAACGAGCCTCACAAGCGACCCGAATGCCGAGTCGTTGACGCTCGTCTCGCCACGCCTCGAGCGACACGGGCTCTACGAGCTGCAGCTCCATCGCGCCGGCGGTGGTACCGAGCAACGATTTCTCGCCGTGAACCCGGCAACAGGCGAAGGCGACCTTGCGCTTTTCGCCGATGCGACGATGCGGCAGAAGTTCGTCACCCAACGGGTGACGCTCCGGTACGCCGATGAACTTGCCTCGGAAGCGAACCCGAGCGAATCGGCCTGGACCGAGCTACTCCTTGCGGCGCTGGTCCTCACACTCGTCGCCGAGCAGGGCCTTGCCTACTATTGCAGTTTCCATGAATAGCCTCCTCCTTTGAGCCCTACGTTGCACTTCCTCGCCACTTCATCGATGAACTTCCTGCTTGGCAGTCCGCTGCTGGCCCGTGCTGCGAGCGGGGAGGAGGCGGTCTATGAGTTCGCTCGGCTGGAGTCGCTCCGCGATTCGGGCGGGTGGATGCTTGCGCTGGTCGCAGGGGTCGTGGTACTGCTCGTCTACATTTGGCTCTTCTATCGTCGCGAAGCGCGCACGGTTTCGCTCACCAAGGCGATGTCGCTCGCGTCGCTCCGGACGGTGGCGGTGGCGGGGCTCGTCGCGTTTTTCTTAGGCCTCGAAAAACGGAGTAGCAACGAGGTCGTCGAACCGTCGCGCGTGGCGATACTGGTCGACACGAGTCTCAGCATGAACTTGCCTGATGGTCCTTCCAAGGAGTCCACCAACGACTCCACCGACGAGTCGGTAACTCGCACCAGCCGCGTGCTCGGGCTGCTTGCCGACACGCCACTGGTCGAGGAGCTGGCTGCGGTGCACGACGTCGACCTCGTCGCTTTCGACGAGACCGCCCGCCCGGTTGCCTACTTGCCGATGCACCAGGCCGATTCCGAGGAACTCGCCGAGGTAGAACCGGCACGCCGTCGGCTTGCCTCCGAGCGACTGGCCGAATCGTTCTTGCCAGAAGGCCACGAGACGCGCCTCGGCGATGCGATTGCCACCACGCTCGAGCGCTACCGCGGCTTGCCCCTCGCCGGCATCGTCCTGCTCACCGATGGCGGCCAAAACGGGGGCCTCGAACTGGCCTCCGCCGGCGACGCTGCTTCGGCGGTCGGGGCACCGATTCATTCCATCGGCTTCGGCCCTTTGGTCGCCCCCATGAACATGGCCGCCCGCGAACTCATTGCTCCCGAGCAAGCCTACCCCGGCGACAACCTGACACTCCAAGCCGTCATCCAGACCCAAGGCAAGGCGGCGCGGCAACTCGAGCTACAACTTTTCCGGCGACCAGTCAGCGAAGGACCTGACGCAGGACCCGACGGCGACCAACCAAACGGCGCAGAAAAGGATATCCAAGATTGGGAACTGGTCGCCTCCGAGCAAGCGACGACCGAGCCGGGCGACGACTTGCAAACGATTCGATTCGAGACGACTCCTGCCGAGGCAGGCGAGTTTGTCTACGAAGTCCGTATTGCCCCAGGCCGGGGCGAGTCGGCCACCGACGATAACCGCGCGCAAGCCGAAGTCGCCATCGTCGCCCGCAAGACGTGTGTGCTCCTCTATGCTGGCGGCCCGGCACGCGACTACCGATTTCTTCGCAACCAACTTCGCCGGGACAAGACGTTCACGGTCGACGTGTTGCTTGAGTCAGGCGTCGAGGGGATCTCGCAAGATGCCGACCAGATTCTTCACGAGTTTCCTACTTCAGCCGAGCAACTATCGGCCTACGACGCGATCGTTGCCTTCGATCCCGACTGGTCGCTCTTGGGAGCGGATCAAGTCGGTTGGCTCGAACAATGGATTGCTCGGCAAGCAGGGGGGCTGATTGTGGTGCCGGGCAAGGTGAACATGCCTCGTTGGGGTGTGAACGCCAGTATGCGTTCGATTCGTGGCCTTTACCCGGTTCGGCTGCCGCAGCAGATGCTTGATCTGCGGAACGACTCTCGTCCGCGCGACACGCCCGAGCCCTTCGTTTTTACTCGTGAAGGCCGCGACGCAGAGTTCCTTTGGCTTGCCGATAGCCGCCAAGAGAACGAGGCGGCCTGGCGGCAGTTTGATGGCGTCTTTGGCGCGCTGCCGCACCTTGGACCCAAACCAGGTGCGATGATTTACGCCACGCTGCAAGGAGTGGCGGACGAACCGGGGCCGGCCTACCTTGCTAGCCATTACTACGGTGCGGGACAAGTCTTTTACATCGGGAGTAGCGAGTTGTGGCGACTTCGTGCGGTCGACACCCACTTCGTTGACCGACTTTGGACCGGGCTGCTCCGCCACGTGAGCCAGGGGCGATTGCTCCAAGGTTCGCCACGCGGGAAGCTACTGGTCTCGCAAGATCGCTACGAAGTGGGCGATACCGTCCCGCTGCGTGCGGTCGTTTCCGACCTACAGCTCGAGCCTCTTGTTGCGGAAAGCTTGCCCCTGACGGTGGAACTGCCAGGGGGGGGGCATGAGCCACTTGCCATGCTGCCCGAACCGAACAAGGTCGGGAACTTCGCGGCTGAGTTTCGCGTCGTAGTTCCCGGGGCGTATCGATTCGTGTTGCCGATTCCTGATTCGGAATCGCAGCTCACAAGATCGGTGCGTGTGGCGATCCCGCAACGAGAGATCCGCCAAACGACCCGCAACGTCTCGGCGCTGCGACGACTTGCCGAACAGACAGGAGGGCAGTATTACGCGTCGGCCGCGATCGCCCTTGCGGGCAGCAACTCGCTCCCGTCGCTCGTCGCCGCGACGCCAAGCAAGGCTCGCACCAAACGACTCCTCGGCACGATCGACGAACCGTTTGCTCGGCGGTTGTCGTTCACATGGCTCGCGATCGTCGCCGGCGCGCTTTGTTTGGAATGGATCCTCCGGAGATGGAGTTACCTTGCCTAGTAGGTTTGGCTTCCAGCCTGACATGCCCACACGCCAGGCTGGAAGCCAAGCCTACAACAGGCGACAATGCTTGAACACCATGCCAACCCCTCCTCCCACCACCGACGATCAGACGCTCCGCCGAGTGTTGGGGGAATTGCGCCATCGTATTCGGCGTCATGTGGTCATCGAGGCTTTGCTTTGCGTGATGGTCTTCCTGGGATTCGTCTTTTGGGGAGGCTTGCTGTTCGATTGGTTTTTCGAACCTTCCCCGGCAGTCAGGATTGGCCTGCATGGGGCGATTGCTGTCGTCGTGAGTGGGATGCTTCTGTGGTGGGGCGTTCGGCGTTGGTGGGCCCGGCTCTCCGATCAGAGCCTCGCCCGGCTCGTCGAGCACCAGCACCCGGAACTCGCCGAGCGACTCTCCACGGCGGTCGACTTGGTCGATCACCCCGATTGGGCCGCTGAATTGCATCCCGAACTCGTCGCGCGCACCGGGCAAACTGCGGCGCAGGTGGCGACCGAGTTGAAAATCGAGAACGTCCTCAACCGATCGCGGCTTGCCTGGATGGCTGCCGGCGCGGTGGGGCTCGCTTTGTCGGTCGTCGCGCTCGCCTTTGCAACGCCGCAAGTCTGGAAAACTTATACGGAGCGGATTGCCTTGTCGCCTGACCGGTGGCCTCGCACGGTTGAACTGTCGATCGAGGGATTCCAACCAGATGGCCACGGCGGGTTGGTTCGTAAGGTCGCGCGCAATTCCGACGTGACGATCGTGGTCGATGCCAATTTGGCGGGCAACCTTCGATCGCCAGACCGCGTAACGATTCGGTACCGGTGGCATGAAGGAGGTCGTGGGCGGGCCGACTTGGTGCGCATCGGCCGTGCCGTGGCGGGCCGCGATGCTTCGCAGCGATACGAGTACCTGTTCGAGAGAATCAGTGGGAGCGTCGACTTTAGCATTCGTGGCGGCGACGATCGACTACGCCGATTACGGATGGAAGTGGTTGAACGCCCCAAGGTCACGGCCCTCCAGTTCCATTGCGAGTACCCCACGTACCTCGGCCGCGCTCCTCGCCTACTGCCGGTCAGTCCTCGAGTGGAACTACCCGAAGGGACGCAAGTGACGATTGCAGGGAAGGCGAACAAGCCGATTGAACAGGTCGAGTGGCGGATTGTCTTTCAAGACGACGAAACGCCGACCGTCCGAAAGAGCGAAACGACCGACTTTTCCCATCCCCTTTTCCTGCAGCGGAACGATGCCGAAATCGAAGTGTCGCTGCTCGATGCCGACGGCATTCGGTCGGCTGAGCCGTTTCGCGTGACACTGGTCTCGAAGCGAGATCAGTCGCCCCAATTGCTTGTCGTTCGGCAAGGCATCGGCACGGCGGTCACGCCCGACGCTCGTCTGCCGTTGCAAGTAACGATCGAGGATGACCATGGAATCGACGCCGCTTGGGTTGCCTTGCGGGTAGGCGATCTGGCGCTGCCGGAGCAACCGATTCGTTTGCCCAACGATCCGTTTGGCGAAGTCGTTGCGCTGGCGACGGTCGATTTGCGAGAACTCGCAAACTCGCCTGCAAAGGGAAGCGATCGGGGCCCCTTTGCGCCGGGCGATCGGATTACGGTCGACGTCGCGGCACGCGATCACTACGACCTGGGCGACCAGCCGCAGCTTGGCAAGGCAAGGCCGCTAACCTTTGAGATTGTGACCGAAGAGGAATTGCTCCTCCGCCTCAATGGGACCGAGCAAAACCTCCGCCAAACCTTTGAGGCGATCGCCGACAAACTACTCATGCTCTACGACGCGCTCGATCAAATGGAGGCGATCGGAGCGGAATCAACGGAGGCGTCGAAAGGCGAGCGGTTGCTGGAAGACCCGATGCCGAAGGAGACGATCCCTTCCAAGGCCTCCGTGCGACGCGAGGCAGACCGTCTTGCCGAAAACGCCTGGCAGATGGCGGATGAAATTCTCGGCATCGCAGCCGGCTTCGAGGAGATCCATGCCCAGTTGGCCAATAATCGCATCGACAACACCGAACTGTTCGACCGCATCGGCATCCGCATTGCGGTCCCCCTTCGAGAGCTTGGAAGCGAGCGGATGAGCCGGGTGGCCAATCGCGTGCATGCGGTGGGGGGGGGTAGGTTGGTTTCCGAAGCCAAAAACGAAACGCGGCTTGCGATTGCCGAGGTCGAACACCTGCTTCGAGAAATGCAGGGCCTCGAGAACTACAATGAAGTCATTGCCACTCTGCGAGAAATTATTCGCCAGCAGGAACGAATCACCGGAAAAACGAAAGACAAACAGAAAGACGATTTGCGGAAGATGCTGTTAGAATAACGGTAACCGTTCACGAGTCGAAAGAGAGGGAACCACGAATCGAAGGAATAGCCGCAGATAAGCGCAGATAGATTGTTGGTGGTTTCATGCAACTCGTCTCATCGGGATTTCGCGTGGGAGGAGCCAAGGAGAGGAACACTCATCTTCGCTCATCAAATTAGCGTTGATTAGTGAAGATGAGCGTTCTTCAACCGAAACCTCGCGATTATCTGCGGCCCATTCTTTTTTCCTTTGCGTCTCTGCGCCTTGGCGTGAAGAAACAGGTAACCACGAATTTTACGAATCGGACGAATAACGACGTCTTAAGAGAGGGATGGAATTCCATCCTACGACAACCACCACCCGACAAGCGACATGGAAATGAACGATCGATTCTGGAAAGGGGCAAGGCCGATGGCCGGTTGCTTGGTGGTGCTTCTTAGTTTTGTTGGCACCACTTGGGCTCAACAACTCACCGACGCCAGCGATGTCCCGACCGGTCTGTCGCTAGAACAAGAGAGTTTGGCGAGTCGGTTCGAGCGGCTCGAGGCGGTGGCGGCGCGGCTGGCGGAATTGGCCGACAGCAGGGAGCCAGAACGGGCCGAGCAACTTCGGAGGACGATTCGGGCGAGTCGCGAGAAAGGGATCAGCGAACGGTTTGGCGCGATCGTCACGCTTCTCGAGTCCGAAAGCCTGGCTGCCGCAGCACGTGATCAAGTTGCCTTGCAGGCAGAGCTCGAAGCCCTGCTGCTCGTGCTTCTCGAAGACCCCGGCGACGCGGAACGCAATGCGATGAAGCGATTCCTCAAGGCACAAATTCGAGAGATCGGAAAACTCATTCGTCAGCAACGATCGCTCCGGGCCAAGAACCTTGATGGAGCCGACGAAAAACGGTTGGCGAACGACCAGAGCAAAGTGGGTGAAGCGACCGACAAAGTCAAAAAGGCGCTGGAGGGTGCCAGTGGGGAGAATTCCAGTGGGGAGAAGTCGCCTCCCAAGGGAGGCAAGCCGAGTGACAGCCAAGGAAAAGGCGAAGGGGGGGAAGGGAAATCAGGAGAGTCGGGCGAAGAACCCCCGTCGGGCGACCCGATCGAGCGCGCCGCCCAGCGAGTCAAGAAAGCGCAGCGGGCGATGCAGCAGGCAGAGAAGCAACTGCGAGAGGCGGAACGAAAGGGAGCGGCAGAAAAACAGCGTCAGGCGCAGCGCGACTTGGAGGCGGCCCGTGCCGAACTCGAACGCATTCTCCGTCAACTTCGCGAAGAAGAGAGGGAACGCCTCCTCGCGAAATTGGTCGCCCGATTCCGCGACATGCTCGCCACACAGAAGGTCCTCTACGACGATACGGTCGTCGTCCACAAAGAGACGCTCGAAGGGACCTCGCGCAGGTGGATGCTCAAGGCGATTCGCTTGTCGCGGCGTGAAGCGGAACTGGTCCGCGATGCCGAGAAGGTGCTGCTCTTGTTGCGAGAAGATGGCACGTCGATCGCATTTCCCGAAACGGCAAGCCAGATTGCCCAGGACATGCGGTCGGTCTCGGATCGCCTGGCTGGCGCGGACGTTGGGTCGATCACTCAAACGATCGAGCTCGACATCATTGCCGGGCTGGAAGATATGATTGCCGCGCTCGAGCAGGCGCGCGACGAAGCCGCCCAGCAGGAGAGCAAGCCGCGACCTTCGGCCAGTGGTGGCCAGCCGGGCGAATCGCCTCTGGTGTCGAAGCTGGCAGAGCTGCGGATGATCCGGACCCTCCAGGCCCGCGTCTACAAACGGACCCAGGACCTGGGGGCCTTGGCGGAGAACCCGCAAATCGACGCCGAAGACCTGCAGGGGGAACTGGGGAAACTATCGGGCCGGCAGCAGCGTATTTTCGAGGCGACCCGCGATTTAGAGAGCGGTGCGAACCAATAGAGGCAGAACCAATAGAGACAATAGTAGGGGGCATCGCGATTCGCGTTGCCGAAATGGCGATCATGGACGATAATAGAAGGGTAGCCGGTCTGACGGATAGAATCCCAGCTCAGCCGCCACCCGGTCCGTGAGAAGCGATGGTTCGATGCGGCGCATGCTGCCGGCTGTTGCGGAACTTTTCCTGTAATAGATTTTTTTGCCCATGAATCGCCAGCTCTCTCGCTTCTTGCTTCTTGCCGTTGCCGGAATCGCTCTGCCGGTGTTCGCCGATGTGGCCACGGTCGACGACCCTCCGGTACTCTGGCAGACGCCAACGGTAGAGTCGATCGAAGGTGATTTGCGAAGTTGGCTGGGGGATTCGGTAGGGTTTGCGGAAGAAGAATTGACCCGGCTTCATGCAGACGGTGACCGGCTTGGTGCGGTCGTCGATTGCCTTGCGGTCGGATCGCCTGCCCTTGCCGAGTTGGTTGCCGGTTGCCGGCGGTCGCCACCCAAATTGGGACCGATGGAGTGGCTCGACTCGGAGGGGACCCCCCGCTTCGTACGAGCCAACGTCCGTTTGTTTGCTGGCCGGGCGCTTCTGCGGAGTGGCTACTATGAGCAGGCACATCACCTGCTGAAAGCGGCCGACTTGCAGGACGTAGCCGACCCGGCGTCGCTGTTGTTTTACCGGGCGATTGCCGAGCACCAACTGGTCAAGATCGAAGAGGCGAAAGCGACGCTCACCGCACTGCTGGCGGCGGACGAGGCGATGCCCCCTCGATTTACACAGTTGGCCCGGCTGATGCAAAGCGACATCGCCCGCGTCGAAGACGACTCGCTCGACCATATTGCGCGGCGCATGTCAGACGTTCGGCGTCGACTTGGGTTGGGACAATCGGGCGAGCGGGCGCAGGAGATCGAGCGTGGGATCTTGGCGTCGCTCGACAAAGCGATCAAGAAGGCCGAAGAGCAACAAAAACAACAACAACAGCAACAGTCGGGCGGACAGCCCTCCGGAACGCCGATGGAGGAGAGCCGGATCGTAGAACAAAAGGGCGAAGGAAAAGTCGACATCAAGGAAATTGGCAAGCAAGCAGGCTGGGGCGACCTGCCGCCGCGCGAGCGCCAGCGCGTCATGCAACAAATTGGCCGCGACTTCCCTTCCCACTACAGCGACTTGATTGAAGAGTACTTGCGGCGATTAGCGACCGATGAGCGAGAAGAACCCGACGAGTAAACCGCTTGCCTGCGACCCTCACGAGGAACCTGCTGTTGTCGAATCTACTAACTCTGCTGCTGTTGGTTGCAACCGCTGCGCCTGGGATCCGTGTGACGACCCTCGACGAAGCGCAGGTCGCTGGCGAGCTGGTCTCCTGGACGGCGAAGGAGGTTTCGCTGCAGCAGGCGGACAAACCGTTGCCCGACATCTATTCGCCGCGTCAATTGTTGCGAGTCGATATCGAGCAGGCGCCGAATCGCGGAGGCACGGAGCCTAGGTTGGAGCCTGGCGTCGAGATTTCGCTCGTGGAGGGATCGTCCCTCACCGGGGCTGATTTTCGTTCTACCGGAGCAACGGCGACTTTCGACGGCGCGGTCGTGCCATCCCTCGAAATACCGCTCGACGTGGTTCGCTCCGTCCGTTTGGCCAATCTTGCAGAAGAGGAGGCCCATTTGGCCTCCCGTTTAGAAGCCGAATGGCAAGAGATTCTTGCCACCGAATCGGCAGGCGACTTGATCGTTATCCGAAAACCTGGGGCCGATGGCTTGAGCTACATCGAAGGGGTTCTGGGCGACGTAGGTGCCCAGAGCGTTCAGTTTACGCTCGATGGTTCCACGCTGAAGGTGAATCGGACTAAAGTCTTTGGTGTCGTCTATTACCATGTTGAGGAGAAGACTCAGGGGGCACCTGCGGGTACGGTTGTTGAAGGAGAAGGTTTGCGATTGTTCGCGAGTCAAATCGTTTGGGACTCGGCAAAGGGGGAGGGCGAGTGGGTCGTCGAGACGCCTCTTCTGGGATCCCTTCGCTTGCCTGCCAGTGCCATCCAACAGGTCGACTATTCGAGCGGTCGTTTGCTCTATTTGAGCGACCTGGAACCGGTGCGATCGGAGTGGCGGCGGCCGCCCGGCACGTTCGTTGCCGATCCTCGGTTTATGGGTCTGGCTCGCGACCGCGGATTTTACTCGCCAGAATTGGAGCTCGAGTACCCCGCGTCGAGCCTTTCCGCCGACGAGTCGACCTCCGCCGGCATTCCACGGCGGAAGGCCTTCAAGAAAGGGCTCGCTCTGCGGAGCTACATCGAACAGACTTACCGTATCCCCCAGGGGTTTACCCGTTTTCGTGCCACCGCTGGGATTGACCCTCGAACCCAGGCGACCGGTCATGTCGAACTGCGCGTTCTGGGCGACGGACGAGAACTCTTCAAGCGATCGATACGGGGTGGCGAAGCTCCCGTCGAGTTAGAATGCGAGGTGACCGGCCTCAAAGAACTGACGATCGTCGTCGATTTCGGAGCGGACGACCCTCTCGACATGGGCGCGGGCGACAATCTCCACTTGGCTGGTGCAAGACTTACCCAATGATCATGCAAAGACCGA
Organism: Planctomycetaceae bacterium; assembly: GCA_003233055.1. Classification (GTDB taxonomy): domain Bacteria; phylum Planctomycetota; class Planctomycetia; order Pirellulales; family Lacipirellulaceae; genus Aeoliella. The sequence goes on along the minus strand of QIKP01000054.1, from coordinate 62,388 downwards.
CGATCATGCAAAGAACGGCCCTCATCCTATTTTACGGGGCTTGCCTCTTTGCGATCACCACGCAGGCAGCGGAAGCGGCTGCGCCACGGGAAGTGTTCGAGGCGGAGGCGAATCGTATTGCGGTGATCGATCGGATCTCGCAGCAGACGGTCGCCATTTTCGATAGTGCGGGGCAGGGGGGAGGCTCCGGTGTCTTGATCTCCAGCGATGGTTACGCGCTGACCAATTTTCACGTGGCTTCCCCTTGTGGTGTAGCCATGAAGTGCGGCCTCGCCGATGGCAAGCTTTACGATGCCGTGCTGGTTGGCCTCGATCCGACCGGCGACGTGGCGCTCATCAAGTTGCTCGGAAGGACCGACTTCCCCGCCGCAGAGCTGGGCGATAGCGACGCCGCCCGACAGGGCGATTGGGTGTTGGTGCTTGGCAATCCATTTCTCTTGGCCGAGGATTTTCAGCCGACCGTCACCTACGGCATTCTTTCCGGCACGCATCGCTACCAGTACCCCGCCGGCACGCTCTTGGAATATGCCGACTGCCTGCAAACCGACGCTTCGATCAACCCAGGCAACTCCGGCGGCCCGCTGTTCGATGCGGAAGGAAGGCTGATCGGCATCAACGGGCGTGGCTCGTTTGAGAAGCGGGGGCGGGTGAACGTCGGTGTCGGCTACGCGATTTCGATCAACCAGATTAAGCGGTTTCTGAGCCACCTCAAGGCAGGCCGGCTGGTCGACCATGCGACGCTCGGGGCGACCGTTGCCTCCGTGGAGGGGGGGCGAGTGGTGGTTGACGACCTGCTCGAATCGAGCGACGCCTATCGGCGCGGGCTTCGGTACGGCGACTACCTGGTTGCCTTTGGCGGTCGCGATCTTCATAGTGCCAACGCGCTAAAGAACGTCCTCGGCACTTACCCGACCGGTTGGCGTGTTCCCGTTGAGTTCCGGCGCGAGGAACAGGCGTTCCGCGCGAATGTTCGATTGGCCTCTCTGCACGCGATGGGAGAGCTGGAATCGCTGATCGCCAACCAAGCGAAAAATCCGACGCCCATCGAACCGCCAGGACCGAAGGACGACAAGGAAAAAAAGGGGCTGCCGATTCTGTTGCCGAAAAAAGCGAAGAAAATCGAGATGCCCGAAGCAGTCAAACAGGTCTACGAAAAGCGAGAGGGGTTCGCTAACTACTGGTTCAACCGCCAGTACCAACAGCGGCTCGCCGAGTCATGCAGGCAATGGAAATGCCTGGACCCGAGCCGGCCGCTCACACTCAAGGCGACCGATCGCCAAGGAGAATCGGTACGCCTTGTTGGTGATGAGGCGACGGGGGAGTTTCGCTCGCAACGAGGCCAATTTTTCGCCCGTTTCGAGGGAGCCTACCACGAAGAAGTCGGCCCGCCCGGGTCGGGTGGCTTTCTCGCAGCGTCGGCAGAGTGGCGGCAGCTTCTCTCGCACGGTTTCGATGGATCGGGCGAGGTCTTTTATTTCGGCCAACTCCCCTTTGGCGAGGACCTGGAACTCCATGATTGCCTTGTGACGTTTCATCGCGGCGCGAAAACGCATTTTTACTTCGATGCCAAGAGAGGGGATTTGGTTGGCATGGAACTCTTTCTGGCCGACGATCGCGATCCGTGCGAAGTCCGGTTTAGCGATTTCCAAGCTTGGGGCGACGGACTACTCCCTTTTACTTGGCATGTGAAATTTGGGGACTCAACGTACACGGAATTCAAGGTCGACCACTATTCGCAAAACGCGCAGGCGAAAGAGTTTGCCGATGAGTGAACCATGGAGGAAAAGATTGCCGATGCCTTTCCTGGAAGAGAGCGTTACGAATGCCCTCACCCCTTGGCCTTCTCTCCAGAAGAAGGGGCCAGGGAGAAGGGGGCTTCTCCTTGCGCTCGCGGCTATCTTCGTTGCTGTCCACTTTTTTTTGGTTGCCAACTTCGCCACCGCTGCGGACCACTTCGACTTCGCCTCGGTCAATCGCTACGCCCAACAGCGATCCGTGAAAATTTACGGCGCAGGCGGAATGCGGCAACTCGAGGCGTATCAGTCGGGAATGCTCGTCTCCTCCGAGGGGCATGTCGCTACGGCCCAAAGCCTGGTGCTGGATCAAGACGAGGCGACCGTTGTCTTGGGTGATGGACGGCGCTACACCGGCAGGGTCGTCGGTGTCGATCTGGTGGCGGAAGTCGCCCTGCTGAAGATCGACGCCGAAGGCGAAGAGCTCCCGCATTTCGATCTCTCCCGAACGCCCGATGTCTTTACGGGGATGCGACTCTTGGCGTTCTCCAATCTCTACAACGTCGCTACTGGCGACGAACCTGTTAGCGTTCTGCATGGGAGCCTCTCGGCGATTGCGCCGCTTGAAGCACGTCGCGGTGCGTTCGCCACACGCTATCGCGGAGAAGTCTACATCGTCGACGCGGCAACCAACAACCCAGGCGCGGCGGGTGGTGTGCTGGTCGACTTGGCCGGGAATCCAATCGGGATGCTGGGCAAAGAAGTCCGAAGCCAAGTGACGGGCGCGTGGCTCCACTACGCGTTGCCCTGGTCGCAGGTTGCAGCGAGTGTGGAGAAAATCCGGAGTGGTCGAAGGGATCCCAGTAGCACGGAACTCAGCAGCACGGCACCGGAGCTTCCCGAGCGGCCCGCTACGTTCGACTCGCTCGGATTCCATTTGCTTCCGAATGTCGTCCCTCGAACGCCTCCCTACGTCGACTACGTGACCCAAGGTTCTCTCGCCCAAGGGGCCGGCATTCTTCCCGACGATCTGGTCCTTGCCATTGGAGGACGGATTACAGGAACGCGAACGGAAGTCGAGCGAGCCCTCTCGCATGTCGGCCTGGGTGAGCGACTCCTGGTAACGATTTTGCGAGACGACCAGTTGGTCGAAGTCGAATTGAAACCCTCGGAATCGAAAGAATGAACCGTTCGCAAACAAAAAATCGAAAGAAGACACCAGGGTTAGCCGTCGGGCTTGCCCCGTCGTGCGGCGAGTTAGCGCGGGGCAGTGAGTTAACGATACACGACGGGGCAAGCCCGACGGCTAACGGGGGATTTTTTCGGTTGCTTGTCGTTGGGATGCTTCTTTTGCCCGGGGCCCATTCAAGCAGGGCCCAATCACTCGAACGAACCACCCTCGAACAACTCGAAGAGCAAGCCTTTCGCAGCGCCGTCCTGCACGCCGCAGGGTCGATCGTGCAGTTGCGAATCATCGGCGGTGCCGAGCGAGTCGATGGGGTGACGATGGCCGAAGGCCCGACGACCGGCGTGGTGCTGTCGTCCGACGGGTACGTGGTAACGAGCCTCTACCGGTTTGTCCCTCCCCCGGTAACGGTGCTGGCGATCCTTGCGGACGGCAAACAGTTTGCTGCCAAAGTCGTCGCCACGGACCAGAGTCGCAAACTAGTACTGCTGAAGCTGCAAAACGCCGAAGGGCTTGCGGTGACCGAGCCCGCCCCTGCCGATAGCTACCGTGTGGGCCAATGGGCGATCGCTCTGGGGCAGACCTACCGCGCGGATCGGCCCAATGTGTCGGTCGGCATCTTGAGCGCCAAGCGGCGGATTTTCGGGCGCGCTTTGCAAACCGATGCAGCGGTGAGCGCTGCCAACTACGGCGGGCCGCTGATCGACATCGAAGGGCGCGTGCTCGGCATCCTTGCACCGATGTCGCCAGGGTCGGAGAAGGCGATCGCTGGGGTCGATTGGTACGACTCCGGCATTGGCTTTGCGGTACCGCTCGAGGCATGGATGCCTGCAATGGAGCGATTGAAAACAGGCAAAGACCTGCAGCGTGGAGTGCTTGGCGTGACGCTCTCGGAAGGTTCGCCCCGCGAGACGCCGGCAAAGATCAAGGAAGTGATTTCCCAAGGCCCCGCAGCGGAGGTGGGAATCGAAGTGGGCGACCTGGTCACTCAAATCAATGGCCAACCGATCGCCACCCACAACGATCTCAAGTTTGCCATCACTCCCCACTATGCGGGCGACACCCTGACGCTCACCCTCGAACGGGATGGCCAATCACAAGAGGTCGAGGTGACGCTCACGACGATCGCCCATCTTCAAGAGTTGGCAAAAGAGTAGGCCAGGCCAGGATCGAGCTTCGCCCCGCGGAGCGACGTCCCCCGTGCCCCTCGCGACCATGGCCCGTTGATGCTCGCCCTTCATGGCGCTATACTCGGTCGGTTCACCGCTTACTTGCCGACAGGACGCGCCTTCGATGAAAATCCACGAATTCCAAGCTAAGCAGCTTTTCCGCGATGCAGGCATCGCCGTTCCCCGAGGCATCATTGCCGAAACCCCCGAGGCGGCTTCGGCCGCGTTCACCGAACTGGGGGGGGCGTTCGCCGTGGTGAAGTCCCAGATTCACGCCGGCGGCCGTGGCAAAGGAACCTTCCAGGGCAACCCGTCCCAGCATGGTGTCGAACTGGTGAAATCGGCGGAGGCGGCTCAAAAGGCGGCTGCCGGGATGCTGGGCGGAAAGCTCATCACGATCCAAACGGGCGCGGAGGGGCAGACCGTCCGCCGAGTCTTCGTCGAGGAAGGATGCGACATCGCCCGTGAGCTGTACCTGGGACTCGTCGTCGATCGGGCCTGTGCGTCGCCTGTCTTGATGGTCTCGACCGAAGGAGGGATGGACATCGAAGAGGTCGCCGAGAAGACCCCCGAGTTAATCTTTAAAGCTCCGTTCGATCCCGATCGTGGTTTGCAGCCCTACCAGTCGCGATTGCTTGCACAGAAGCTGGGCATCACCGGTAAGTCAGTTCGCTCGGCAGACAAACTCTTCCGCGCGGTCTGTCGGCTGTTCGTCGATCTGGATTGCACGCTGGCAGAGATTAACCCCTTGGTGGTCACCGGCGATGGCGAGCTGATGGCGCTCGATGGAAAGATAAGCTTCGACGACAACGCTCTTTTTCGCCACTCGAATTTGGTCGAACTGCGAGATACGGCCGAGGAAGACCCGAGCGAGCTTCGTGCCGGCGAGGCGGGGCTCAGCTACGTTCAACTCGAAGGCAACATCGGCTGCTTGGTCAACGGTGCCGGTCTCGCGATGAGTACGATGGACCTGATTCAACTCCATGGTGGCGAGCCAGCCAACTTCCTCGACGTCGGTGGTGGAGCCCAGGTCGAGCAAGTGACCGAGGCGTTTCGGATTCTGCTCGGCGATAAAAACGTCAAGGCGGTATTGGTCAACATTTTCGGTGGCATCATGCAATGCACCACGATCGCCACCGCCATCCTGGCCGCCTACAAGCAAGTTGGCTTCAACGTCCCGTTGGTCGTCCGGCTCGAAGGAACCGAAGTCGAAGAGGGCCGAAAAATCCTCGCCGAGAGTGATGTCGATATCCTTAGCGCCGAAGGACTCACCGACGCAGCAAAGCAAGTCGTCGCAGCAGCGGGGTAAAGAAGTGTTCCTCTACCGGACGATGATTGAAAACTCTTTTCTACAATCCATACAGCGCAGCGAAATTTAGGGAAACATTTAGGGCAAGTCATGTCAATTTTGATCAACAAAAATACCCGCGTCCTCTGCCAAGGCATTACCGGCCGCGCGGGGGAATTTCACTCGAAGAATTGCATCGAATACGGCACCACGCTCGTCGGCGGCGTGACTCCCGGCAAAGGGGGCCAGACGGTGCTCGACCGGCCGGTATTCGATACGGTCAGCGAGGCGGTCGAGAAGGAAGGCGCGAACGCGACGATGATCTTCGTCCCGCCGGCGTTCACCGCCGACGCGATTCTCGAAGCGGCCGACGCGGGGATCACCGTGATCGTTGCCATCACCGAGGGGGTGCCGGTGATCGACATGGCCCGCGTTTATAACATTCTGCAGAACGATTTCCCCGAAGTCGATCTGGTCGGTCCCAACTGTCCCGGCGTGATCACGCCGGGCGAGTGCAAAATTGGCATCATGCCAGGCTACATCCACACACCGGGCCCCGTTGGTGTGATTAGCCGTAGCGGCACGCTGACTTACGAGGCGGTTTGGCAGCTTACGAACTTGGGGCTTGGGCAAAGCACCTGCGTTGGTCTCGGCGGCGACCCGATCGTCGGCACCAGCTTCATCGATCTGCTCACCATGTACGAAGCCGACGGAGCGACCGAAGCGATCTTGATGATGGGCGAGATCGGCGGCACGGCCGAGGAAGAAGCCGCCGCGTTTGTGAAGGAGTATGTCACCAAACCGGTCGCCGCCTTCATCGCCGGCCGCACCGCCCCTCCCGGCAAACGGATGGGCCACGCCGGCGCGATCATCTCTGGCGGCAAAGGAACCGCGGACGACAAAATCGCCGCACTCCAAGACGCCGGCATCGAAGTCGCCGAAAGCCCCGCAGACATGGGAACCGCGCTCCAGCGCGCGATGGGGAAGGGGTAGCGGGACGAATTCGCGTTCTTTGCTTCGTTTCCGTTACCGCCTATTTTGCCCATCGTGCTACAATGGATGTTGGAGGTTGAGCCGATGATTCAAAACATCGATGCCGTTTACGAGAATGGTACGTTTCGCACGGTTGGCGATGCTGGTCTGCCGTTTTCTAATGGAACGCGCGAGCGTCTTTCCGTGGAATCACTTGAATCCGCGGACACCGAGAATGTGCTTGAGATGGCGGCAGGTGTTTATGCTGGGCTGCCTGACAAGGATATCGCTGATGTCGAGAGCATTGCGTGTTGATCGGTGGAAGATGATGGATTCATACGGCACCCAAGGCAACTCGGCGATCAAAAATTCATGCACGGCGGTTTGGAGCGAACCAGCCAGTGTGAGCCACCGCAAGAGTATTAACAACAAGGAGCGTGTCGTATGCCACGATCATGGATAGTAGTACTACTGGGATGGATGCTTGGTCCGCTAGGCTCACCTTACGTTTACGCAGTTCCGGTAGCCCGCCCCATCTTGATGAAAGGTTCGCCTGCAGTGGATGTTGGAATTGGAGTCGATTTCAACTTCTTCTCGGATGTGAGCTTAAACAACCGTGGCGACTTGGCGTTCGTCGGCAGCGTTTCTGGCCCAGGAGTACTACGTAATGCCATTTGGACAGTGCCGCAGGGGGATGCGACACGACTCACGCTTTTAGCGCAAGAAGGAGATGCGATCTCTGGCGGTGGCGAAACGGCGACGATCCGTCGTTTTGATGAGCTCTTACTCAACAGCCGAGGAAACGTCGCCTACGTTAGCGATCTATCCGATGGATCTACAGCGATTCATCGTCGAATTAGCGGGCAATCATCTACCATTGTTGCGAGAACTGGTTCGGAGGCACCTGGCTCCGGAGGTGCCTCCTTCGGTTTCTTTGGAAATGTACTCCCGTTTCTTGAATTCAACTCCCGTAATGAAGTCGCCTACCTCGCCGGTCTGTTCGGGGATAATCTTAACTCGGGAGGGTTTGCGGATTCTTCTGTATGGCGAGATCAAACACTTATCGCTCGCTTCGAAGAGCCATCGGATGACCAAGTGACGATTGGTACGCTCGATGATCCTGCGTTAGATGATCGTGGCGTCGTTGCTTTTCGCAGCAGGTTGAATGGCATCGGTAGGCCGGGCGATATCGCTGTGATGATAGCCTCGTCTAGCTCAACGATTCAAACCGTTGTAGTTGCCGACTCGTTCCCCGAACCGGAGGATTCGTTCTCGTCGCTAGGAGATCCAGTCTTGAATAACGCAGGTCAAATTGCGTTGGTAGCAAAATCGGCTGATACCAATACCTTTGGGTTATGGCTTGGAGGGACAAGTCTTTCTCCAGTTGCCTCGACAGGATCGATTTCAGACTTTGGGACGACCTTCTCTGGATTTTCTAGTCCACTTTTAAACGATGTTGGGAAATTGGCATTTCAAGGTAGTGTGATTCCTGAGGGCGACCCCAATACATTGATTAACGGAATCTGGGGCGAAGGAATTGGCGAAGGGCTTCGGCAAATTGCACTCGAAGGAATGTCGGCACCTGGGACGGACGAATTATTTGGTTCGGCGTTAGGTCGAAAATTGGCTTTTAATAACCGTAGTCAAGTCGCATTTAGTGCGATTGACAGCTCGAATCGCCTTGGAATATGGGCAGAAGATACGCAGGGCAATCTCCATCTGATCGCGAGAGTTGGAAGCCCTCTCGACATTGACCAACAATCTTCCACCAATGATCTGCGTACGGTGACCTACTTAGAGTTCGTAGGCGAACGTGGTTTCAATGATCGTGGCCAAGTCGCGTTTTCAGTTCGTTTTGAGGATGGTTCAGGTGGTTTGTTTGTCTCTGATCTGGTAGCAGTAACGACTTCTATCTCAACCGGTGATTTCAATAATGATGGTGCTGTCAATGAGTTAGATTACCTAGAGTGGAAAAACAGTTTTGGCCTATCGGTTGGATTGGGCGAAGGCGCAGATGGGAACAACAACGGAATAATTGATGCCGCAGATTATACGATTTGGCGCGATAGCCTTGGTAGTAAGTCAACGGCAGGATATCTTGCGTCGCGACCTTCACCTGAAGCGGTTCCAGAGCCACTTTCGATTCTACTAGCATTATCCGCTTGCGGTCTGCTCTATGGGTGGTCTCATGCCAGGCCAGCCCACACTAATTAGCTGCGCGATACCACCTCCACTAATCATGCGTGAGATTTGTAGGCGGACTTGTGTGGTGGGTGCGTTTCCTGATGGCCAGACGCGTTATGCTGGTAGCTCCTGGCTGCGACACATCGCGGGCACAAAGTGGGCCAGACGGAAGTACATCGATAGGACAAGAGTCGCCGACTAACGGCAGGTGGCCGCTCTAGAGGCACTCGTCTAAACCGGCAGCGTCCCCCCCACCTCTGCAGCTCGCGATGGGGAAGGGCTAGGCGACAGGAACCGCTCCAAGCAGCCCCGTCTAAGCTGGATCGCGGTTGCATGAGGCGATAGCATTGCCAGCAAAAAGGGGCCCTTCTCTCTTGACCTCCCTGGCCGCCGGTTGGTATCGACGGGGCCGGAAAACAGGGTCCCTGCAGGCGGAGACGATAGGTTGTCGCGAACGCGGATTACAACAAGATGCTTGGCAATACTGCTCGTGGTAGGCGTTGCGCCGGTGGTGCGAGGCCAGCGGGTGCAGATTCCATCTCAGCCGGTGCAGGGCTTTCCGCAATCGCCCGCCGTTCAGGCCCCGTTTTCCACGATGGGGCCTGGCACGTTTGCCGCTCCTTCGCTGACTCCCTTCCAGGGTGGGGCACCTCCTTTCGGTCGGGTTCCCATCGGTCCGCCCCCCGCGTTCGACGCCTACGCGCCGGGCACGGTGAGTGGCACCGCAGTCGGCCCGCCGCCCCCCAGCCTCCCTTACAGCTACACCCCTTCCGCCCCATTTTCTCCGCAGCCAGCGGCCGGAGCATGGCAAGGGGCTCCAGGCGCGCCGGGGACTATCCCGGCGACCAGATTTCCAGCCGAGCGTGGCATCTTCACCGATGGGCTCCCTTTTGATTGGCAACAGGGGGCGTATGGCTACCAAGGTTCAGATGGCGGGTTGGTCCGTTTCCAAAAGTTCTTGCAGCGAGTCGGAGTGGAACATACTTGGCTAGCAGGAAGTGGGGGGACCGAAGATTTTGAGGTCAACCGTCTGGAACTGGCCGCCACATTTGGTATTCCCGTGATGCACAACATCGAAACGCCCCTCTTGGTAACGCCCGGGATTGCCTGGAATTGGTTGGGCGGTCCGATCGGCGACCCGATGCCGCCCATGATGGATCCTCGTGGCCCCGACCTGCCGGGGCAACTCTACGACGCCTACGTCGATCTCTCTTGGTATCCTCAGCCGTTCGAGTGGTTTGGTGCGGAATTGGGGCTTCGGACCGGCGTCTGGACTGACTTTGACTCGGTTAGCAGCGATTCGGTGCGAATCCTGGGACGTGGCCTCGGGGTGATCTCGGTATCACCACAGATGGAAGTGCTGGTCGGGGTGGTCTATCTCGATCGACTCCGGGTCAAGCTGCTGCCAGCGGGTGGTATCCATTGGAGGCCCGATCTCGATTGGGACCTCTACTTTGTCTTCCCCAATCCGAAGTTGCGGCGGCGCATCCAGTCGGTGGGCAATACGGAGTGGTGGTTCTATGTTTCTGGCGAGTATGGCGGTGGGTCGTGGACCGTCAACCGCGCGGGACTCGATGACCGGATCGACTACAACGACCTGCGCGTCATGCTGGGCGTCGAATGGGAGACCTCGACTTTGGTTCGCGGGCACTTGGAAGTCGGCTACGTCTTCGACCGCGAAATCTTGTTCGATAGTGCCATGCCGATCAGCACGACGCCCGACGAGACCGTGATGGTCCGCGCAGGGGTCGATTTTTGACGAGGCGTCTAGGCTTATCCGCCAGCGGCACACAGGTTATGTGGAAACGAATTCTATCCGTTGTCGCGATCGGCGTGGGCTTGCTGCTCCCCTCGTTGGCCGCTGCGCAAAACGGACCCTGGCCGAGCGAAGCGTACCGGATGCCGAGCTACGAGGCCAACACCGCTCCGGTGTTGGTGGAGCCTTACACCAGTAGCCCTTGGACCAACGGGGAAGTCGAGATACCGGTCGACCACTCGCCCCGCTTTTTGGGTGGGTACGATTATCCTGTCGAAGAATCGGCGGCGCGACGCGATCTGGGGAACCTGATCCCGCCTGGCTCACGGTCGGGATTTTTTCAGAAAATCCACTTCGGTGTTACCTCGATGCCACGATTTCAGAGCGACGGCCTCGGCATGACCGAAGTCAAGACCAACGTCGTCACGGCGGTCCCTTTCCTTCAACGCCATCAGCCACTCACCATCACGCCGGAGTACACGGCCCGGTTCCTGGAGGGGCCCGACTTCATTGATGTCCCCTCTCGCCTGCATGATATCGAACTTAAGCTGAACCACCTTCGCCGACTTTCCGATCGCTGGATTCTCAATGCGGCCGTCACGCTCGGAACGTATGGAGACGACCGTAGCTTGGACGCAAGCGATGCTTTTCGCGTGAGTGGCCGGGCGGTTGGCATCTACGAATCGTCGCCCGAGACGAAGTGGATCGTTGGCGTGGCCTACTTGAACCGGGCGGGCGTGAGTGTCGTGCCGGTGGTGGGCTGGACCTACACGACGGACGACCTACGGTACGAACTGATTTTTCCGCAGCCTCGCGTCGCCTGGCGGACTTGGTCGCAGGGAGCCCCTGGCTACGACGAACGTTGGTGGTACGTCGCCGCGGAATTTGGTGGCGGCATCTGGGCAGTGCAGCGGGCCAGCGGCGCGGACGACAATCTCAGTTACAGCGACTACCGACTCTTGGTCGGCACCGAACGAAAGCAGATCGGCGGGCTCTCGCACCGATGGGAATTCGGTTATATCTTTGGCCGCGAATTGGAGTACGACTCGGTAGCGACCGACATCGAAATCGACGATACGGTTTTCGTCCGTGCGGTGTTTGCGTATTGAAGCCGCTCGTGTAGCCGTTATTTTTCTTTCACATCGAAGCAAAATAACAATTCCTGGTCGCGTAAGTAGAGCTTGCCGTTCACGATGACCGGGTGGACCCAAATAGCACCCTTCGGGCTGCGCTGGTCGGTCTGTGGCGAGAGGGTGAAGCGTCCTCGCTCGCGCCAGGCTTCGGGAGTTGCCTCAATCAGCACGACTTCGCCACTTTGCTCGCTGAGGCAGTAGAACCTCCCATCGGCGTATCCGATGGCTCCTTTGCCGAGGTCCTTTTTGTTGTTCCACACTTTCTTGCCAGTCGCCCATTCTTGGCAGAGCCAACCAACGCCGTCGGAGTAGCCGTAGAGATGGTCGTCGAGAAGAATCACCCCTCCATGCTGGTTCTTCATGAATTTTTTCTGGTAGGTTGGCGTGATGCTTTTTCCCTCTTTGCCCAACTCGAGCAACTGGCATCCTGCGCCGTAGCCTGCGGTGAGGTAAATCTGATTGCCGCGGACGATTGGCGTAGGGATGACCGCCACACGACCGGGGAAGGGGGTTTCCCAGAGCAGTCGCCCATCCGACGCGGCAACACCGATGGCCCGTTTTGAGAGGAGTCGGATGTACTGCGGTGCGCCTCCATAGCTGCTCTTCATGATCGAGGAATAGTGAGCGCCGTCAGTAATCTCAGAACTTTGCCACTTTAGTTTTCCGGTCGTCTTATCGAGCGAGGCAATCGCCCCATTTTTGCCGCCTGGCGTGCAGAGAACCCGTTCGCCATCAACGAGAGGCGATTCGGCGTAGCCCCAGGTCGGTATCTTGCCGCCCAAGTCTTGCATGGTGACGCGCCACAACTCTTCGCCGTTCGAGGTTCGACAACAAACAAGCGTTCCACCTGCTGCAAAGGCGTAGACTCGATCGTGGTCGACCGTCGGCGTGCTGCGAGGGCCGTCGCCCCAGCCGTTTTGGAGCATCGTTGCTATCTTCGAGGCCCATCGCTCTTGGCCCGTATTGGCGTCGAGCGCAAAGAGATAACTCGACTCGTCACGGGTCCCCATGATGTAGAGAACGCCATCGACAATGGCTGGCCCGGCGTAACCGAGCCCTATCTTCTGGCTAACCCAGACTTGGTCGGGCCCTTGGTCGGGCCACTCTTGCAGGAGTCCCGTCTCTTCGGTGAGGCCATTCCTTTGTGGCCCGAGCCATTGGGGCCAGTTGAAATTTTTCGTCGAAGAGATCGAAGACGTCGACTCGGCCAAAGAGGATGTCGTGTTGTCTTTCTTCAAAACAGGCTTGAGCACGAGCCGGACAGGCCAGCCGAGCGGTGGGATGTTTTCGGTACGTGCCTCGAACAACAGGCTCTCATTTTGGTTGGACATTTCAGCCGGCAGATCGAGCATCGCCTCACCGAAATTGCTAACGCAGATCAACTCGCCACCTTCCGCCAAGTAGCCTTGCCGCCCCGATTCTTGGTCGTTCCAAAATCCGCTCCCTGCGAAGACCCAGGGCAAATTCATTGGTTTCTTCGAGCCTGCTTCCCGTATCCAGTCTTGGGCTCGCATTTTTTGGGGTTCGCCTTTTTCGTTGAGCCAGTGGACGTCGATGTCGATCTGTGTGCCATGAGGTGCCTTGTACTCGGGATAAAAGGTGGCGGTCCCCCCTGGCTTGGCACCGATGGCGAGCAGGGCGGCGTGAAGGACGAACGCCTTGGAGTCGACCGCGACGATCGACTCATGCTCCTTGGTGTTTTTTGTGCAGGCAAACATCTCCAGGATGCCGCGTCTCAAGGAGACATGCCCATCCACGATGACCGAGCCCTTGTCCGAATGAATCCATGCTTGATCGGTTTTGGAGAGTTGCCTCGCATCTTTGGGAGGAGGGAGTTGGGGGGGGGCTGGTGAGGCTGCTTCAGCGGCCAAATCCCCAGCCGCTGAAGCGGCCTCGCCAGGGGGGGATTCCGCTTGGGAGGTGCGCGGCTTCGGGAGAACCAGAAGCGCCAGGAGTACGAGCACTACCCGAGCGAACGGCTGGCTGGCCGACGTGCGGAACGAACGGTATGCTGTAGGCAAAGGCATGAAGGGGGGTCCTCTACTCGCTTGGGCGCTGGATCGCCGCCAATGCAGCGGTGATATTTTGCAGCGGTGAAATTTTCAATCTAACTCGGCATTCTATCAGGGAAGTGATGTCCACAACGATTCCAGTTCCAAAAAATTCTCCCCCAGAGACCAAGGATCGTCCTTCGGAGCGCACCTCCGATCGGCAACGGATGCTGTCCGATTGGCAAGAGGGGCTGCTTTGGCATAAATCGGCCCCCAAAGCGCTAAGTGGCGGTGAGAGTCCCTTAGGGCTGGCGGCGGCTTGGGAACAGTGGACCGAACACCTGGCCCAGCGAAAAGTCCCTGCCGAGTTGCGACGCCTGTTTCGAGGAAAGGGGACGCCGCTCGACTGGGGATCCCCCGCTGCGGAAGAAGCCTCCAGCGAGCCTCCCCTGTTGGATCATTCCGTTGTCGATCAAAAGCTGAAAAGTCCCGGAAGTCCTGAGGCTGCCGATATCGAGTCGATACTGGCGCACTTCCTTCAGGAGATGGAGGAGTTGCGGGACGATGTTTCCCTCCCGGTCGGCCTTGCCCTGCAGGCTGTCGCCGTCGCCTACCGGTTGCCGCATTTGGCAGCCCATCTCGACGCGACGCAGTGGTGGCGGCTCGCTTTCACGCTCCGCCATGTTGCGCAGGCTCAGCAATCGGAGGCGGCCGAAGATCTCGTTGCTAGCGAGGTACTCGTCGCGACGCTTCTCGGAGGCGAGTTGCCGCTGGTCCTCAGTGTTCAGCTTCCCGAAATCAAACCCTTTCAAGAGTTGCGTCCCGCAACACGGAAGTTTCTTGGCGACCAGTTGCTTGCGGCAACCGATGGCGAAGGGCTCGTCGATGCCTGCCTGCTCCCGGTGTTGCCCACTCTCTTCGCCAGTTGGACCCGCTGTCGGGCCATCGGCGAGAAGCTCAAGAAGAATTGTTGGTCCGGGAAAGCGGAGACGCAGTTTGAGTGGCTCCTCACGCAAACGATCAAGCTGTCGCGCATGGAGGGGCAGCCGATGCTCGTCGAAGAGAAGCTGCGCCACTGGCCCGCCGGTGCGCTCGACCTGGCACTCGACCTGGTCGGGGAGGAGGGCGACTTGCTCGCGGCAAAGGCGAGACTGGGATCCCTGCTCGTCACGGCTAAGATCAAAATGGACGACGAGGGGCTGCCCGATGCGAGTGCCGAGTCGGAATGGTCGAGCCTTGCAATCTTGTCCAATGGTTGGGATGCGAAGGCCTGTCGCGCACTGGTCGACTATTCGAAGCCGGAGATGCGAATCGAAATCGAATCGCAAGGCCGGCCCCTCTTTTCCGGGCGATGGGCGACCGAGACGCTCTTGGATGGCAAGCAACTCGAGCCGACGGGGGAATGGGAACAGCAGTGTTGGTCCAGTGACGAGGATTGCGATTTTCTCGACCTGGCCATCGACTTGAAGGGGGGAGCCCGACTCGAACGGCAAATACTTCTGGGCAAAGAAGAGGGGTTCTTGCTGTTGCACGACATCTTGCATGCTCCGAAAGACATGGCGGGCGAGTGGTGCCACCACATGGGCCTGCCCTTGCATGACGGGACTCTCTTTGCGCCAGAGCCAGAAACTCGCGACGGGCGGTTGGTCGATGCCCGAGGCGCGACGCGCGCTGCACTGTTGCCGCTGGCACTTGCAGAGTGGCGGGTGGAAACGCGGGGGGGAGAACTCGCCAGCAGTGGAGCCGAGTTGCAACTCGACCATCGCGCGACTGGCGCACGATTGAGCTGCCCCCTTTGGATCGATTTGCGGTCCAAGCGAGCGGCCAAGAAACGGACCTGGCGGCAATTGACCGTCGCGGAGTCGCTCGAGCCGGTATCCAAAGAGGTGGCGGCCGGTTATCGCGTGCAGAGCGGCGACTCCCAGTGGCTGCTCTACCGCTCGCTCGCCCCCCCCGCCAACCGGACGCTCTTGGGACAGAACAGCTCTGCCGAAATGCTCATTGGTCGCTTCCTACGCACCGGCGAATTGGAAGACCTGATCGAAGTCGAACCGGTCTAACGGCGATCCGCGGTTGCCCTTCGACCGACCGCCACGCAGTCGGTGAGGCCCTAAGTCGATTCAAGCTTTCGAGAGCACGGACCGCGTGGCGGGCCGGCTGTTGCCGCAAAACGGGTAGACCTCCGATGGGCGATCTTGCTTCCACGATTGCGGACAATTTGCAACGTGTCTACCAGCGCATCGCCAAGGCAGCGGAAAAGGCAGGTCGATCGGCCAGTGACGTGACTCTCGTCGGGGTGACCAAGTACGTTGGCCCGCGCGAGGTAGCCGCCCTCGTGGCGGCCGGCTGCCGCGACCTGGGGGAAAGCCGGCCGCAACAGCTGGCCGACCGAGCGACGGATGTCTCGCTCCTTCAAACTCCCGTTGATGTTCCAGTCGCCGGCGATATCCGTTGGCATTTGATCGGTCACTTGCAGCGAAACAAGGTCGCCCGCACCCTTTCGGTGGTCCGTTGCATTCACAGCGTCGATAGCCGGCGTCTGCTCGATGCGATCGAGGTCCAGGCAACCAAGCAAGGTGTTCGGCCTCGTCTGCTGCTAGAAGTCAATTGCTCGGGCGAAGCCGAGAAACAGGGATTCACGCCCGAGGCCCTCCTCGAGATCGCACCCCATCTGGAGGGCTACGAGGCCGTTGACGTGGTTGGCTTGATGACCATGGCGGCTCGTGGCGGGGGCGAAGTGACGGCGGCCAGGAACTTTGCCGCGTTGCGGGAGCTACGAGACAAGCACCTGCCGCACCTCCCCGAACTTTCGATGGGCATGACGGGCGACTTCGAGGTCGCCATCGCCGAAGGGGCGACGATCGTTCGCGTTGGATCGGCTTTGTGGGAAGGCGTCCCGATCGGCGGGTAAACGTCGTTCGCCATTTCGGCTAAGCTGAAGGTTTCCCCTTTAGAGCAGTGATCACTCGGATGTTCCGCTAAAGCAATCGTTTGACGCTGAAATAGCAGCGCCGTGACCGGAACATGCGTGTGCGGCTCGCACTAGGTAGCCGACGAGCGACGTCTCGTCGGAATAGCGACGGAAGAACCTGAGCAACCATGGCAAAGATCGAACGAAATCCCACCCGCGCCGTCCGCATTGGCCGAGTCACGATTGGCGCGGGTCACGCCATCGCCGTGCAGAGCATGACCGCCACGTCGACTCAAGATATCGATGCCACGGTGGCTCAGGTACTCGACCTCGAGCGAGCCGGTGCTGACATCGTCCGAGTGGCTGTGGATAGCGCGAAGGACGCGGCCGCCCTCGCCGAGATTCGCAACCAGACCGAAGCCAATCTGGCGGTCGACTTGCAGGAGAACTACCGGCTGGCCGAGCAGGTCGCGCCGTACGTCGACAAGCTCCGCTACAACCCGGGGCATCTTTACCACCACGAGCGCGCGAAGCCATGGCAAGAGAAGGTCGAGTTCTTAGCCCGCGTTGCGATGGACCATGACTGTGCGATACGCATCGGTGTGAATTGTGGCAGCGTCGATCCCGCGAAGCGAGAAAAGTTTGCTACCGACGATTCGATCTCGCCGATGATCGAAAGTGCCGTAGAGCATTGTGACGTTCTCGATCGCCTCGGGATGACCCGCTACTGCGTGTCGCTCAAGGACTCCGATCCTCAGGAGGTGATTGCGATGAATCAGCGTTTCGCGGCGCAGCGTCCTGAGGTGCCGTTGCATCTGGGAGTGACCGAAGCGGGGTTACCACCCGATGGCGTGATCAAGACTCGCATCGCCTTCGAGCAGCTGATTAGCCGCGGGATAGGCGATACGATTCGGGTTTCGCTCACCGTTCCCAACGATCGCAAGCATGAAGAGATCGAGGCCGGGCGGGCCATTTTGGATGATATCCGAGAGGGGCGGGTCCGTTCGGTGGTCGATTTCGGACTCGACACGCTCAACATCATCAGTTGCCCTAGTTGCAGTCGAGTCGAAAACGAAGCGTTTGTCGAGTTGGCTCAGCAAGTCAAAGAGCTGACGCGCTACGCGGCCGACCACGCCCTCACGATCGCCGTGATGGGCTGCCGAGTGAATGGCCCGGGCGAGACCGACGATGCCGACCTGGGCCTTTGGTGCGGGCCGAGCTACGTGAATCTCAAGCGGGCCGGCGAACCGGTCGGGCAGTTTTCTTACACCGAAATCCTTCCAAGACTCAAGCAGGAACTCGACGATCTGTTAGAGAATCGTACGGATTGAGGATAGTACGGCGGCGCAAAAAAAGGCGTAACCGTTCATGAATCAAAAGAGGGAACACGAATCTTCGCTAATCTTCACTCATCCAATTAGCGTTGATTAGTGCCGATTAGCGTTCAACCGAACATCCGCGTTCATCTGCGGCCAATTCTTTTCTTCCTTTGCGCCTCCGTGCCTTTGCGTGAGACAATCGGCTGCCGACTCCCAACGCCTGGGAAATAAGCCTCACGCCAAGACGCAAAGAAACAGAGTACCCGTTTGCGAGTCGGAAAAGTGAACCACGAATTTCATGAATCGACACAAATAGCTTTTATTCGTGGTTTTCTTTGCCTCGGATTCTGTGAACGGTCACAAAAAAACTAAGCCGCAAGCGAACGAGGCTTGCGGCTTAGCAGATCGATCCGTGGTGATGGTTTTGCCTAACGGCCCGAAGTCCAGCCGATAGTCTGCTTCGATTGGCTAACCGACCGAGCAGCCGCACCGGACGTTGTCTGGGAGGTGTCGGCCGACTTCTTGTAAACGGCCGCCCAAACGGGTGCGGTCGGTCGCTTGGTCAGTCGGTCGTTCGGGTCGAGAAGCAGCGGCGCGTCCCACGCACCGGCGTTCTGTTCCTCGAAGCTGCTTTCTTCCGCGGGGATCGGGTCGAGCGTCGCGGGAGCCTCGGTCATCGGCTTCTCTCGGCGGAAGGTCGATGGCGGGGCAGGGCTGTGCGACGGTAGCGAGGGTGCATTGGTTGGTCCGGCTCCCGCCAGCGGAGCAGCATGGCTAGCGGTCGCACAACTGGGGCAACTCGCTGGGGTGCTCGGTTGGTAGATCGCCTGTCCCACCGTGCCGCCGCTATTGCAACTATTGCAGCAAGTCGCCTGATCATGCACCGCCTGCATCACGACAGGGCGGTAGGTTGTCTGAGTGCAGCAACTAGGCGAGCTCGTGTAGGTCGCCGGTCGTGCAACGGCGTAGGAGTAGGCCGGGGCGTAGCCGACGGTATGGGCTCTCCGGAAGCCGACCCCGTAGGTCCGAGGATAGGCGGCGGCGTAAGTGGCTGGGGCCGCGTAAGGCGTTGCGTACGTCGCCGGATAGCCAGCTTGATAGGCGGCAGCCGGCGCCACGCCAAACAGGCCTCGGGTGGCCCGGCCGAGGTATTTTCCCAGGTACCAACCCTCGTAGGCGTAGTTATTGTAGACGACGGGCGAGTAGGCAACCTGTGGTGTAACGCACGTCGTACACTGAGCTTGGGCCGCCCGTGGGGCCATCATCATCACCGTGGCGGCTGCCAGAGCGAAGAGAGTTGTCGAGGTCAAGTTTTTCATTTCTACAGGCTCACTGGTTTTGGAAGAGAATAAATCACTCACTACCATCTGACCTTCCCGGGAATCGTTTGACAACCGATTCTCCAGGCCAATTTGGCAAATGGAAGTAACTTCTATTTGGGCAAGAAATCGGGGTTAGCGAAGTTTTGCCGTCGAACCGCCCGTCCCGGAGCCTGTCGTCCGATACTCTCATTCTAGTCTAGCGCGAGGGGGGACGTCGGGCAGGTGGCGAAAAAACAACACAGGCGATCGGATGTGGCATAAGTGGATCGTGGAGAACAAGTTGCGCCACTCGAGGCTGGCTCCGATTTTGTCCAGCGATAGCACTCGACATCTTGTTGGCAAGCCGTTGGGGCACCGAGAGATCCCCTCTTCCTACGCGATACGGGCCTTCGTCGTTCCTCTTCCAACCTCGCCCAAGCAACCTAGCTGCGCCGTTCGTGCAGGTCGTAGAGGTCAAAGAGCAACTCGCGGATATTCCCATTGTATGCATGGAAGGCGATACGGACATCCGATTCGGTGACTGGGGTCGATCGGTCGGCGGTCAAGCTTCGAAAACAGGCCAAAGCCAGCTCCTGGTCGGGGGCTAGTTTGGTGAGCAGGGGCAATCCCGTTGGAGCATGGGAGGTGACCAGGAACCCCGCCCCGGCGCGCCGGCAACGCCGGCGGACTTGCCGCTGATGGAACGGTGTGAGTTGCTCGAAGCCGTCGACGACTAGCAGGGAAGCCGGCTCCAGATCCATGGCACCCAGGCGCCGCCTATCGCTTTGGCCGCCGCGATTCTGCAGGTCGATTCGGAGCCAATTTTTTCCCCCAGCGATCGCGAGCGGTTCCATCGCATGGAGCAAGGTTGACTTTCCCATGCCATGCGGACCGACGATCTCTCCCTGCCATTGCTGCTGCGACAGTTGGTTGACGAGTCTCTCTGGCGTGTCGTGGTGACTCGCCTGGTAGGCAACGATCCCAGGATTCGTCCAACAGGTGGCGAAGGGGTTCAA
This sequence comes from Planctomycetaceae bacterium, assembly GCA_003233055.1. GTDB lineage: Bacteria > Planctomycetota > Planctomycetia > Pirellulales > Lacipirellulaceae > Aeoliella. The sequence continues at coordinate 42,429 of QIKP01000054.1, read as the reverse complement.
AAAACGGGAAGGGGCAATCATGGCGTTACGTTTTCGACGAGGACTAGTTATCGGAGGCGGATTCCTGTTCCAGCGCCTTGGCGGGCGAGACTTCGCCTAACCGAAAGCCCGCTTCGATGACATGCTGCCTGCCCCGTTTTAGAAACAGTCGCAGCCTTGCGCACCAACAGACTTTCACAATCGCCCCGTCGTAGCTCAACGGAAAATCGGGCAGCAGTGTCCGGAATTCGCGCCGGCGAGAGAGGTCGACGGCGTCGGGGCCTTCGGTCGAAAATCGCTCGAAGTACTGCACGCCAAAGTCCTCTTCTCCCTTACCGGCCGTATACCAAACGACCGATAGCTCGGCCGACCGAACTTGGCTCGACTCCGACTCCGCGACGGCAAAGCTGCCCCGCAGTAGGGAACCTGGCGCGAAAGGGGTATCGGACGACTCGACGCGAATATCGGCGAGGGGCGACGCTCCGCTGGCGAGGTGTCGGGGGGAAGCATTCATAAGATTCCCTCGGAGGGCTCGAAGGCAGAGCGGGCCAATGCATCAATGGCCGACGGGTCGTGCGAACGTGGCCAGACACTCAGGGAGAAACGGCGCAGCAGCGACTGTCCTTGCGTGGTTGTTCCCTCGACCACCAGGAGCCAGCGAATTTCGTTGTTGGGGGAGCGAAACGAGTGCATCGCGTCTCGGGGAATCTGAAAGCTCCATTCGGCCTCAAAAGGTTCTCCTGGTCTCATTTTTAGACTGCGCCACTTCCGCAGCTCCCGACGATAAACCGTTTCGACCGACGTGCGCGAGTCGGTCCCTTGTTGGTAACTGGCCGATTCTTCGCAGATAAGGCAGAGACGCAGCGTGCGCAATTCCATCTTGCCCGTCTGTAATAGATGGGCGTGGTACTCCCCGCCTAGTGTGAGGGGATGTTCGGAGACTTCAATCTGCGTGGGGCCTACCCCGCGCCGTTCCCACAGTTCACGCACCGAGTGGAACGCCAACCAAACTCCGACCAAGCCGAGAGCGACCACCAGTCCCAAGGCAAGCCAAACCGGGTCGCCTCGTAGAAATTGGCCCGATGCGATGTAGCCGAAGTACGCCAGCAGCGCATTCCAGATGACGCAAACGAAAAATAATCCAAGCGTGCGCCAAGCGGTCCCCGCGATCGGTAGACGGTAGGCACCTTGGAGTCCGAGGCTTGTTCCCTCGGTAGCGGATGCCGGGAGCGTTGCAGCACTTGTGGGGCCATGGCGTCGCGGGTCGCGTCCTACGGCTTTGACGACCACCAAACTTCGCCGTTCGGCCGAAGTGGCGACCTGCATCAGCGACGCCACGATACCCCATATCCCTACCGCCAACAGGGAGGCCGGGATCAGCGCGACCGCCAGAGGCCACCAGCGATAAGGCCGGCGCAGCAATAGCCGGGAAGGATCGTCCGGGTCGAACCAACAGGGGAATTCGTCGCCCGGCTTGTACCACTGCGCCAAATGCGTCGCATCGGCGCGGCTCGGCGTAAAGCCGCGGAAGCCCAGATCGATCCAAACAGGGGGAGCGAGGCCTTCTTCAGAAATTCGCGATGCCTTGATCTTCAGTCCGAACTCGGCAACGGCAAGGGGCATGCGGCGTTGAAAGATGCTCGAATCGATGATTTGGCAAGTCGTCGGTTCCAGGCCTCGGAGTTCTTGGGTGGCGCGCCACTCTGGGAGCATCACACGAACGACGTGAAGCGTAAGAATTCCCCCCCCCACCACGACCAGCGATAGGCTTAGCAGCAGTTCACTCCAGTGGCCGACCATCCGTGTGCTGGTCCGGCGCGCGCCGCGCTTTTTTACAAACAGAGGATTGCGCCTAGGCATGGAGTTTGCCCGATCGGCTAGCGGAAGTGGTGACGAGAAACTTGCTCGATCGGCGCGTCGAAACGGAGGTTGTCCGTTGGCGGATGGGAGGCCGCTTCTTGGGGGCCGCGCGAGTCGGTCTTCTGCCGCTTGCGACGGCGTGTCATTCGGCGCTGGCCGCGACTCCGAAGGGCGGCAAGGAATATTTCACGACGATTATGAAGAAGTTGCCGCAATCGGACGTCGTGGAATCCCCACGATTGTACTCGCTTGACGTACTGCTGCATTTTTTCCGGTGTGGCTAGCTCCCAGGAAGTGAGCTTGAGCGTGAGTGCCAGCCCTCGAATGGAGGTTGCCGGATGCCGAACGATTTCTTCCACCGCGTCGAGCGTGTATTGCGGAGTCGCGCTCAAGTCGGCGGCGAGCCATCGTACCTTCGCGAGTTCCGTGAGCTGAACCTCGGCCGATCGTTTGCGCAAGTGCTGGAACTGGGGATGGCGGGCAAGAGGTTCTTCTACCTCCGCAGGATCGATGCCGATGACCCGAAAGCCGCGATCGACCAGCGCTTGGCACGACCCGCCTGGCGCGCAGCCCAGTTCGACCCATTGGTCCCCCCGCTCTGCCGGAAACGCCGTCCATCGAAGCGCCTCTTCCATCTTGAGGTACGCACGCGAGATCGCATCCTCGGGCGCGGCAACCGGTAACATGCCGCCGGGCCACCGCTCGATTCGCGACTCCGCGCGATGCCAGCCGACGTACCATTCGTTGGGGGCTACCAGCACGACATCGACCACCGCTGCGCCTTGTGGCGCTATCGAAGAATCGAGTCCTCCAGGTATCTTTATGCCGTCGGTCTCCCTAGCGGCAGCCAGAAGTGATTTTCGGACTTCTTCGGCCAGCGGTGTGACGCTCGGTTCGAAATCTCCCTCGCCCGGCAACTGCGTGTCGCGCTGCCAGACGTGTAGCCCGCCAATCGGAGACGAACCGATCCATGCACGAAGCCCCTCCAACTGCCATACCACTCGGGAGGATTCTTCCAAAGAGGAATCGCTCACCCGACCTAGCGAGATGGATCGCGTTCGGGCGAACACGGGCATTCGCCCCCCTGTGGGATTCGGGGGGGCCGACTCGGCGCACTTAAAACTGACGAACCCAGGACGAGAAAACGCGAGTCGCCATTCGGGTTCCATGACGGCCAACTCCCGCTTGAGCGCAGGCTCTGCCCCGGGCTGGCAGGTGAAGAAGACAAACGGACTGGGAGTGGGAGAGGTCATTGGCGAGGGGGAGGCTAGGCGATGGCGAAGAACCCCCCAGTGTAACACAACGAACGTCCGACGTCCTCCAGAAAGCGAGCCGGCTCGCCCTGGTTTAGCCCCGGACCGGGCGGAGTTGGCTGTATTCCAGGACGAATTTTCTTTCCCCGGCGGTAGCGAACTGAACCGTCGCTTTGCGTCCCTTGCCGGCACCGCTCAGGACGGTGATTTTTCCTGGGCCGAATTCAGGATGGACAACGGTCATCCCGCGATGGAACAGGTCGGGCGAAACCTTGGGGCCGGTGGTGGCTTTGGTTTGTCCGGCAAGCTTGGCGGCCGTGGTGACCATGGCCGCAGCGACGACCTGAAACCTGGCTGGGTCGTCGGCACTCGCTTCCTCGTCCCGATCCTGGCCATCTTCGCCATGGCAGACTTCGACGAGCGTCGTGGTGTCGGCTTCCTCTTGCCAGATCTCGTCCTCCCAGTCGTCCTTGGAGTCGTCCTCGGAGAAATCGGGCACCGGTGTTCGGGCGTCGGTCCATTCGAGGTCGTGGCTGGGGATTTCCATGAGGAAGCTACTCGGGATCGCCACTCGCCTTTGGCCACGGTAATCGCGCGTCTGGACGTTGCTCAATTGCAGATGGCTCTTGGCACGCGTGATGCCGACAAACGCCAGCCGGCGTTCTTCTTCGAGTTGCGAGAAGTCTTCCTGGGATCGCTCGTGCGGCAAAATGCCATCTTCCATCGCGACGATAAAAACAAACGGGAATTCCAATCCTTTGGCGGCGTGTAGCGTCATGAGGGTGACTTTTTCCGCCTCCTGTTCCCAGTCGTCGGTCTCGTTGACGAGCCAAGTTCGTTCCAGGTATGCCTCCAGGCCTCCTTGCAGGGTCGAGTCTTTTTCCGCCTCTTCATCAAATTGCCGTGCATCGGTCAGGAGTTCCTGGATGTTTTCGAGTCGCGATTGGTCTTCAATGTCGTCACTTTTCCGGAGCTGCTCTTCGTAGCCCGATTCCGAAATCACGGTCCCAATCACTTCCTCCACCGATCGATGGGCGATCTGAGAGGCTCGATCGATGAGGTCGACAAATTTGGCAAGTTGCCCGACAGCCCGTTTCGGAAGACCTTCGATGTCGCTCGCCATGCGGGCCGATTCGAGAAGCGATCTTCCATGGCGGTAGGCCTGGTCGTGAAGCCGCTCGATCGATTTTTTCCCAACACCCCGCGAAGGAGCTTTGACCGATCGTTCAAAGGCGAGGTCATCGCTCGGGTTGTTTGCCAGTTGGCAGTAGGCGAGGATGTCTTTGATCTCGCGCCGCCCAAAAAACTCTTGCCCACGGATCATCTGGTACGGCACACCTGCGGCGCGGAGCGCCTTTTCCAACGCTCGGGAGAGCGCATTGACCCGGTAAAAGATGGCAAAGTCGTTTGCCGTCCGTGTTCCCTTCGCAAGCGCGTCCCGAATCTCCCGAGCAATTCCCTCCGCTTCCTTGTCTTGGTCGGAGTACCGGACCATGCGGACCGGTGCCCCTTCTTCGTTTTCGGTGAAGAGTGACTTTTTTTTGCGCTGGGTGTTGTGAGCGATCAGTTCATCGGCAACGCGGAGGATCCGTTGGGTGCTGCGATAATTTTGCTCCAGGCGAACCACTTGCACCTGAGGGAAGTCGTTTTCAAAATCGAGGATGTTGCTGATGTCGGCACCCCGCCAGCCATAAATCGACTGATCGGGATCGCCGGTCGCCGCCAGGTTGGGATGATCGACCGACAGCGCTCGGAGGATGACGTACTGCGCTTTATTCGTGTCTTGGTACTCGTCGACCATCACGTATCGAAACCGATCGTCCAGGTCGGCCCGAACTTCTGGATTCTGAAAGAGAAGCTGCGCGACGTGCATCAACAGATCGTCGAAGTCGACGGCTGCCGATTGGAGCAATCGCTTTTGATAGGCGGGATAGACTTTCGCGACGATTTGAGAAAGAGGGGAACCAGATCGGGCTTCGTAGTCCTCGGCGGTGACGAGCTTGTTCTTGGCATCGCTAATCGCTGCGGCGATGCGCGCGGGGGAATAGTGCATCGTCTGGATTTCTTCGGCCTCGACAACGCGCTTGATGACTTGCTTGGCGTCGGAGGTGTCGTAGATCGTGAAATGGGGGGCCAACCCGACGAGCTCGCCATGCTCGCGAAGCAGCCGGGCACCGAAACGGTGGAAGGTGCTGACCCAAACAGGCTGCCCCGGCGCGAGCGAATCGACCCGATGACGCATTTCGCTGGCAGCTTTGTTCGTGAACGTGAGGGCCAGGATTTGCCGAGGCGAGACGCCTTGGCTAAGGAGATGGGCGATCCTGTGCGTGACAACCCGCGTCTTTCCACTACCAGGCCCCGCCAAGATCAACAGCGGTCCGTCGACATGCAAAACGGCTTGGCGCTGAGCCTTGTTGAGTTGCTCGAATGAATGATCCATGCGATGTCGCTGCCTCCGTGAACGTACCTCGCCCAGCCGTTTCCTACGATCGGTTAGGCCATCGCTATTCTACCGGCTAAAAGTCTGACCAGGAAGCGGATAGCGTCCCGAACCCTAGGGCGCTTTCAAAGTCGCCGAATAAAAGAAACCGCCAAGGCGCCAAGTACGCCAAGAAGAGTTGGAGGAGAGAGGCAACCGTTTGCGCCGGATGCTAGCACGTGAACGGAAAAAATCGAAACCGTTAACAGAAACGGATTTTTCTGGTAGACTCGGTCCAACTTCAAATAGCGGATCGAGAAAACTTCGCGAACCCCATGACAGAGTCTGGGTACCGGTTTGCAGGATGCGCCGGCGTTGTTGGGTGGCGTTGCCTCTCTTTCAGCTTATTTTTTCCCAAGGAAGGAATCTTACGAAATGACTCGCATTCCGATTAACCGAGCGCAGGCGAAGAGCCAGGACCTAGCGGAACGGCTCGAGATGAGCACTGCCGAGATGGGGCTTGCAGTTCGGACGACCAATTGCTTGGAAGAGCAGGGGGTCTTTACGATCAACGACCTCCTTCACTGCACGCGAGACGACCTGCTTTCGATCTCCAACTTTGGTGAGAAGACGCTCGATGAAGTCTACAAAGCGCTTGAGAAGATCGGATTCGATCGGCCGCGCCAAGCAAAGTAGCGGTGTCGGCAACGGTCATGCTTTCAGGCCGCCGAAGGGCCACGGTAAGTGTGCGCTGAGTCTGCGGTCCCGCGGGCTCGTGCATCTACGCATCTATCGAATCTGTCCGCTCTAAGCGTCGCGGCGGTAGATAAGACCGTGGTCGACTGGCGCAAATCCGAGGCTCTTGTAGAGTTCTTGTGCCGGAGCATTGGTCATCAGGGTCTGCGCTTCGACGAGGGAGATTCCGCGTTGTTGCAGTTCTTTGAGCGCTTCGCCCATCAGGTAGGTGCCGTAGCCTTTTCGCCGGACCGACTCGTCGACCGAGAAGTCGTACATGCCGGCCGCCTGCAGGCCCCAACTCGTGGCCAGCGGTTCGAGGTCCCAAAACGATACCGCTGCAAGCAGGGTTTGGTCGCGGCGGTCGCGTAGGCAAAAACGGATTCGGTCCAGGCCGCCGTAGACGGACGTGTCCCACCAGGTTTTGGTCTCCGGTGCGTGGATGCTCTCGAAGACGACTTGCCGACCGATGCGGCGCTGGTTGCGAGTGACCTGGGGCCGATAGCCAACGAGGTTGCGGTGCAAGACAACCATGCGGTCTTGCTCGCGATACTGGTTCCTTACAACGAGCGGACGAAAGTGAACGTCCGACAGCAGCAGCCCCGGAAGCGCACTTCCGCCATAGAGGCCCAGATAGAAGGCGTTGTAGGGATGGATTCCTCCGGCGTACAAGGTTTTTGCGCCATGGCTGCGTAGGTAGTCCTCGCCTTGGCGGAGAAGCTGGTCGGCGAGGTCGGTGGTCCAGAGGTCGACATCGACCATCAGCATGTAGGTGACGCCGACCTCCGTGGAGATCGCATCGCCCGCCTCATTGGGTCCGAATCCGGCGTGGACAAACCCAACGACTTTGCCTTGGTGCTCGGCAATGATCAATCCCTTAGGATCGAAGTAGTGCTTCGCGAACAGGCATTGTTCCGAGACCGTGGTGCTCACCGGTTGGGCCAAGCCACGCTGTGCCGGTTGACTCGCCCATATTCGGGCGATGTGCGGCGGGTCGGTGTTTCGGAAAGGACGGAACGAGTACACGACGCAGGCATTCCTGGCAGGTCTTCTGGCGGCGAGGGAACATCCCTTACCGTGCCCTTCTAGCCCCCTATGAAGTTGGCTAGCGTAGGGTCGAATAGGAGCGGCTTTCATGGTATCGCCCCAGGGACTGGGTCGAAAGGCGGCTAGGCGATCTTTTGACGACTCCGCTGGAGCCGCCGGAGCGCTTTCTTCGAGGGCTGACCTTTCCAACGACGGTGAACCCACCAATATTGCTCGGGACCTTGCCGGATGAGAGTTTCCAAGCAGGCGGTGTACCATTCGGTCATCGACTGGGCTCCCGCGTACGGGAAATCGGCCTCAGCCGGGTCGACAATCCCCGCCAGGGCGATCTCGTAATCCAGCATGCGTTCCCCCCGGCGTCGGACACCCATGACCAATGTCGGTGCTGCAAAGCTGAGCGAAAAGAGGGCGACCGCTTTGTGGGTGGAGGCTGGCTTGCCGAAGAAGGGCACCCAGCATCCGTTGTCACCTGCCGCCTGATCGCCGAGCAGTGTGAGCGTTCCGCCATCAAGGAGCACCTGCTCAATCTGGTCACCACTTCCCTGCTTGGGCAGCATGTGTTGCCCCGTTCGCCCTCGAAAGTCGTTGATGAAACGGTCGAGGTAGACGTTATCGAGCTTGCGTGCGACGGTGTGTGTCGGGAAGCCGAACAGGGCGATCAAGTAGCCGCCGAGCTCAAAGTTGCCGAAATGCCCGGAGATCACCACCGCGGGTCGCTCGGTGGCCATGTGGCGGATGATCGTCTCGACCTGCGGGATGTCGACCCTTTGCCGCCAATTGGTACGATGGATTTTGCGTGGTGTCTGGGCGATTTCCATGACCATCAAAAAGAGATGCCTCCACATCCCCCAGGCGAGTCGTTGCTTGCCCTTTTCATCCAGCTCCGGAAACGCGATCGCCAGATTCTCCCGCAGGACCTCCTTGCGCACCGGCAGGATGTGGGTAAACACCGTCGCCAGCAGCTGGGCGATACGCTCGCACGCGCGGGGTGGGAGTGCTTGCACGCCCGCAATGAAGAGACGCACAAGGAGGTAGACGGCATAGTCGATGATGGGGCGGCCAAGCACGCAGGAATCCTCTTGCCGAAAATAGTAGAAGGGTAGAAGGGAAACTGCCTGATTCTGGCAAAAGGGAGGGGCCGAGCGAAGGGCACTTTTTTTCTGCCGTGAGGCTCGGCCCGCCCATGTTCGCGTCTTTCGAGTGGGTGCAAGGAAGGGGTCGCGTATTGTAGAATGTTCGGGGATTGCAAGCTACCGACCTGGAGGCCGCCGAAGCGGTCGCGCCCTAACGACCGATTGGCTGACAGACGCTATGGATGAGCTCTACGAACCGATTTTGCATGTCGTACTCTACCAGCCTGAGATTCCCTACAACACGGGAAGTATTGGGAGGACTTGCGTCGCGGTGGGGGCGAAGCTCTGGCTCGTGCGGCCTCTTGGGTTTCAGATCGACGACTACCATCTCCGCCGGGCAGGCCTCGACTACTGGCAATACCTGAATTGGCAGGTCGTCGATGACTGGGAAGAGTTGGTCGCTGCACTCCCGATCGAGCGGCATTGGTATTTTACCCGATTTGCCACAAGGCTCATGGGGAGCGCGGAATTTCGGCCGGCTGACGTGCTCGTTTTTGGCCGCGAGTCGCAAGGCCTCCCACCGCAGATTTTGCCCTCCGAGCCAGAGCGTAAGCTCCGAATCCCGGCGCGCCCCGAGGTCCGCAGCTTGAATCTCTCCAATAGCGTGGCCGTTGCCTGCTACGAGGCGATGGGGCAGTGGAGAAGGGGCGGACTGGGGGTCGCATTACCCGATTGACGCCCGGCGGCGAACCGATCACGATGCACGGACATGGAGTACCCCTACTGATGACGATTGCTAACGAATTTGAGAGCTTCCTCCGAGTGGAAGAGCCGCTTGCGCCCTTTACGTGGCTTCGGCTCGGGGGGCTGGCGGAGTTCTTTGCCGAGCCGACTTCGGTGGACGAACTAACCGCCTTGGTCCGGCGATGCCATGCCCTGAAGTTACCGATGAAGCTCCTGGGAAGTGGCTCTAACTTGCTCGTTCGCGAAGAAGGCGTTCGAGGGGTTGTCGTGCGTCTTGAGGCCTCTCCATTTTCCACCGCCTCGGTCGAAGGGGCTCGGCTCAAGGCGGGCGGCGGGATGCCGATGGCCCAACTGATTAACGAGGCGGTACGAAACGGGCTTTCCGGGCTCGAACCGCTCGTTGGCATCCCCGGCACTGTCGGGGCGGCCCTCCATGCCAATTCAGGGAGCCAGGGTGGCGACATCGGGCAATGGACCGAGAAGGCGACCGTCCTCACCCGAGCCGGCGAAGTGCTGGAACGAACTCGGGAGGAAATGGTCTTCGCCTACCGGCAAAGCAGCCTGGACGAGCTGGCGATCCTCGATGCGACCTTCCTGCTCGAAAAGGAAGATGCGGTACAGCTCACCAAGCGGATGCAGAAGCAGTGGATCGTAAAAAAAGCGGCGCAGCCCATGTCCCACCAGCGGACCGCTTGCCTCTTTAAAAATCCACGAGGCATGAGTGCTAGCATGCTGATCGAGCAAGCTGGCTTGGCGGGAGCGTCGGTTGGCGGGGCCCAACTCAGCAGCCGCCACGCAAATTTTGTGGTCGTCGACGAAAAGGCGACTCCTCAAGACGTCGTGAAGCTTCTCGAAAAAGTCCGAAGCCGCGTCGTCGAGCGGCTCGGCGTTGAGCTGGAAACCCAGCTCCAAATCTGGTAGTTCTTACCAACGCAAAGGACGCTTTCCCCTGTTCGCCGTCGGGCTCGCCCCGTCGTTTTTGGCGAGGGGTAGCTTCATGCTAACGCCAGGCTTGGAACGGACTACACTCACACGGAGGGGAGAGAATGGCAAAGAACGAGACCCCAGCAACAAACTGGCGGAGCGAGGCAGCCGCCTCGGTTCTTCGAATCCGTCCGCGGCTCCTGCTGTCGGCGGCGCTCCTTGTCGCGGCAGGCATCGGCGCACGCTACGTTTGGAATCATCTTAGCGGCACCCTTGGCCAGTCGCCTCGCTACCAGATCACGGCAGAGGTCATCCAACTCCCCGGACCGCTACCAGCCTGGATTCGCACCGACGTGAAGCGGGATGTCCTTCTTAACTCGGACATCACTCGGTCGCTGTCACTTCTCGACAAACCGCAAAAGATTCAGCGGCGTCTTATCGATGCGTTTGCCTTGCACCCATGGGTGCGGTCGGTTCGGAGGATCGAGCTTTGCGGGCCGTCACGAATCGAGGTCGAGCTGGAGTACCGTGAGCCGGTGGCGGTTGCCCAAGTGGTGACCGGAAACGCAACGGAACTCTTGCCCGTCGATGACCAAGCGTTTCGTCTACCCGAAGGCAATTTGACCGAAGTGGAAAAATCATACCTGCCCCGAATTGCTAATATCGACGGACGACCCCTGGTGGGCGAACCTTGGACCGACAAACGTTTGATCGGAGGCGTAGCGATTGCCGTACGACTTCGGGACGTCTGGGACCAATTTCGGTTGCTCGAGATCGTCCCCTCGTCCTACCCTGAAGTCGAACGATCGCATCGCTACTTCACCTACGACATCCGATCGAGCAGCGGAACGCTCATCCGCTGGGGGGCAGCGCCGGAGCTCGGGCCCCCCGGCGAAAGTTCCTTTGACCAAAAACTGGCAAGGCTGCAGGGCTATGTTGGCGAGCATGGGCCCCTCGACTCGATTCGCACACCACAAGCCATCGATGTTCGTGACGGGCTGATGATCGAAAAACGAACGGTCCAGCGGGAAAGTAGCGACCAGATCGTCCGCTAGTGAGGCGGGCTACCTGGTCCCATGCCGGCAAGGGTTACGATCCGTTCGGCCAATTGGGCGATCCCCCCGCGAGGCCAAACTTGTGCGGCGACGTTGAGTGGCTGGTCGTCTGTCACGAGGGCGACGATGGAATCATCGCTGGCGGCGAGTGGCTCCGTTCCGAGCGTTTCTCGCCAGACCTCGATTTTTATGGCACCGGTCTTCGTGTCGCCTTCCACCAGGGTGCAATGACAGTCCGCCATCATTGGCGCAAAGGCCTCGTACCGTGCGTCGGAATCGGAAGGTTCGGGAGCAGGGGGCCAGAAGAGGGCGTTCATCGACCGGGTAAGGATCCCAACCACCGCGGCTCCTGCTTCTCGGTGGCGATGCGAATCCTTACCAGGCGTATCGAGCTCATGCGCGTGATGCGTATGCTTGATCGTGCCAATGCGGAAGCCTTGTGCGGTAAGTTCCTCGACCAGTTCAGTAACGAGGGTCGTCTTGCCGTGGTTCTTCCCGCCGATGATGTGGATCCGTTTCATGCTCCAAGGGCTCACGGAAGAACGCTTCACGACTCAGAAGCAACGCTGGTATCCAGAGGAGCGGCTCAATCAGAAACGTCTTGCGTTTCCGAATGCTTCCTCAATAAGGTGCCACCAACGGCTTCGTATTGACCAGCGACAGGAGGTACTCCACGACGTCTCGGGCGGAGTAATTCGTCGCTTCGGAAGTCTTTAGAAACCGGGCGATGTTTTTGACATCGTCGCCACAAGTCACCAGCGGCAGTTCGTCGTCGCCATTCGATTGGATTTGCCCGAGCCCGACATTGGCCATGAGGCCATTGCAGACGCACTTCCGGCCGACCGTTTCCTCTTCGTTGCCACCTCTTTTGAGGTAGTTGTGGACCGGCTCGGAGGGGCATCGCCAGCCGAGCGTCCCATCTTCTCGCTTGAAGGCTTGGCGAAGGTATCCCAGGTCGCATCGCCGCTTGCGGAGTTGATAATTCACCGACTCGGACAAGCTACTAAAGAGAGAAAGTACTTTGAAAGGAAATCCGGTCGGCGAAGCGAGAGGGTCGGTTCGAACATCGAGCTCTCCCTTCTTGCTCATCTGAATCACTTCTTGACGGATGTCCTGACGCAGGCCCGACTCCTCACAGAAGGCAAATGCGGTCCCGACTTGGACGCCGGCTGCGCCTCCCTCCAAAGCACCGACGACCTGCTCGGGTGCGCCATAGGACCCCGCGTGCCAGAAGGGGAGCTTCAGTCGTAGCATCGCCTGTTGATCGACGGCGTCGCGCGGCCCATAGATCGGCTGGCCATCGGCATCGAGCTGCGTTTTTCCACGAGGGGGGGCATTGTGTCCGCCGGCCGTCGGCCCTTCGACGATAAAGCCATTCACCGCCCCATTCGACTTGCGCGCGAGCATGGTCGCGAGCGTGGCTGATGCGACGATCGGCAGGAACTTGGGGCGACGCAGCCAAGGCGAGCGTTCCTTGGTGAATTCACCTGGATCGAAATGGGTGTGGAATCGTTCGTCGCGGCCCGCTCCTTCCACCCGCAGTTGTAGCTCCGCTGATTTTCCTTCGCACAGGCGGTCGATCGCCCCTGGAATCGTCGTCGGGATACCGGCCCCCATCAAGATGTAGTCGACTCCGGCTAGCAACGCACCGAAGATCGAGGGGAGCGTCGGTAGCTGAATCTTTTCCAGGTAGTTAATCCCGACAATCCCTTGGTGATTTTCCTTGGCGAGAAAGACCTCGACAAAATTCGCCAGCACGATGATCGCCTTCTGCGCATGAGAAGGGGCTTCGCGGAGCATCTGGAGAGACGCGAACTTGGCGTCAGGGGATTTGCCTCCCGGTATGAAGAAGCGATCAAGAATTCGCTCCGTAATTCCAGGCAAGGGAAATTCGGCGATCGCCCGGCGAAGGTGGCCACCCGCATCGCCCAATTGAAGCCGACGCACCAAGACCGCGTCGAGCGCCGTGCCGGAGACAACCCCCAACTGGCCCGTCAGCGATACCGCCTTGGCCAGGGGCCACGCGGAGACCGCGGCTCCCATGCCTCCTTGAATGATGATCGGCTCTGAGTTTTGGTTCATCTCGGCTCCTTCTCGTCCTTACTTCGACTATTATCTATCTTACCCGGCGTCGATGGTTCTTATGGTTCTCTCGAAGCAAGGTAACTTTCGACCGGAAACATCCTCTGTTTCTTGTCAGGGCAGCGTGACCGCGCCTCGCTCCGCCGTTTGTGGAGGCGTTGGCATGGCTCGACGGCATCCACGATCTTCCAAATGGTTAGCGGATTCGCCTTTTTCGTCAATGCGAATCCCCGCTGCAAGCCCCTCAGGGAGCTTACAACCACGACGCTTACCCCCCCTTAAATGAGGGGCTTATTGGCAATGGATCGCGGGAACCTTATTCCGCCCGGTGAAGGGGTCGCCCAACCGATAGCCTTCTATCCCAGGAACCACTTTTTCATACTTCCTTTATACGGATAGCTACCTTGGGTGGCAATACGAGAGGTTCTCTCCCCATCGGGGCCTCGCTCGCGGAAAGGGGCGACGATTCGATCCTGCTGCTGCTCTTCCGCAAGGCCCAGTGCGACGCAAGGCACGAAGGCACGATCGACGGATCCCTTGGCGGGCCGGCGGCGTTCCCATGCCATCCTATCTTACGCGGCTTCACACCATCGCGGGCCTACTGCCACCCGGAACCATGAGCATCAGTGAGTGGTCGGTCGTCTTGCCGCGAAGCGGTGACCTCCCACAACCCAGGGTTGCGGTTCCATCGTTACCCTGGGAAAATGGGCGGGGAAGTCTCTGACTCGCTGAACGCATTCCCTTAGCTCTAATGTTGTAAGTCGAGCGAAATCCCTTGGAGGGAGACTCGCTCTGATTCCCCTCGATCCTCTACCCCTCCCTATGTACCTCACCCGAAATCCGGTTCTACAGTACGAGCTGCTCAGCAACCTTCGGTTGGTGCGGGCGTTCGTACTCTTGTTTGCGTACGTGGCGCTCTTGGGGGGGGTGGTTTTTCTGGCCTGGCCGCAGTCGCAGGTGCTCGACATGGCCCAGCCTGAGGCGGCGAAGCGGCTGGTGAGCCTCTTTTTTTTGGGGCAATACCTGCTCGCCTCGCTGATGACTCCGAGCTTTGCCGCCGGAGCGATCACCGGCGAGAAAGAACGCCACAGCTTCGAGATGCTGATCGCCAGTCCGCTGAGGCCAGGCGCGATTGTGCTCGGCAAGCTGCTTGCGGCGCTTTGCCATTTGGCGATCCTGATGGTCTGTTCGCTCCCGATCGTCATGCTCTGCTTGCCGCTCGGAGGGGTCTCGCCCTACGAGGTCTTTGCAGCGTACATCGCCATGATCTCGTCGGTTGTTCTGTCGGGCATGATTTGCTTGTGGGCGAGTAGCTTCTTCAATCGGACGTCGGCGGCGCTGCTGGTGAGCTACTTGATGATTTTGCCGCTTGCCCTCGTGGGAGTGCTCATTTGGAACGCCCTAGGACAACTTGGCGAGGCACGGCTTTTCTTCGCGACCACAGTGGTTCCGGTCGTCTGCTTCTCGATGGTTGCCCTGTTGTGGTGGAACACCACCAAGCGGCTCCTTTATCCGGCCGATCTGGGCAGTGGGGGCCAGGACGTGGTCGATCTGGAAGGCGAAGCCCGTGAGGTGGTTGGGCTCTACATCCAGCGAGACGAATTCCCCGACAACCTTTTCGCCCCGCCCAAACGGACAACGCTTCTCGAAGATGGCAAGAATCCGATTTACGACAAGGAAATGCGAAGCGAAATCTTCAGCCAAGGGACGCTCATGCTCCGGCTGGTGATTCAGATTTCGATGCTCCTTGCGCTCCCGATCATGGCGGTTTGTCTCTACCTCTACCCGGAGTACGCGCCGTGGTACATCGGCTACGCGCTGTTCTTCAACGTCTTGGTCGGGCCCGTCTTCTCGGCAGGCAGTGTTTGCAGCGAGAGGGAACGAGAAACACTCGACCTGTTGCTCACCACGCTCATCACTCCTTGGCAAATGCTCTGGGGGAAGCTGCTGTCGGGGCTAAGGGTCTCGAGTGTCTTGAGCAGTTTCCTGATGTGGCCGGTGCTACTCGCCTGCCTCCTGCCGCTCGACTATTGGAACAATTTGCCAACCATGTTGGGCTACTTTGTTATTTTCGCCCTGACGTGCGTCACCACCTCGATGACGGCGCTCTTTTGTTCGACGATTTTTTCTAAGACTTCGCAGAGCTTGGTTGCCAGCTACATGGTGATTCTCCTGCTCTTCATCGCGCCGCTTGCCGCTCGCTACTTTGCAGACACATTTTTCCCGGGTACGAGTGGTGCGGAGATCACTCGGGTTGCAAGTGTCATGAGCCCCTTTGCAGCGACCTTCGCGCTACCACTGGAATTCGACTCGGGCGGTTCGCCCATTGCCAACGCGCCGTCGAAATGGAGAAATCTCGATTTGGTTCTCGGCTACCTGGTTACGACGCTCGCTTACAACGGGGCACTCTTGGCGACGATTGTTTGGTTATTTCATTCGCGGTGGCGCGTCGCGCGCTAAGATCGTCATTCGATCCACGAACCGATCGGCTTGGAGCGGAACGAAAGTGGCCGTTCTGCGGAATCCAAGGCAGGGGAAACCACGAATTGCGAGAATCCTACGAATGCAAGAAGAAAGGAGTGCAATGCTTGGTTTCCTTTCTGCAACGTCCTTTGTCAACGATTCGTAGGATTCGTATCCTTCGTGGTTTCTTCTTCCAACCCGGAACGGTGACGACCGAAAAATGGCCATGCTCCGTCGCTTGACGTTTGCGATGGGGCTGTGCGATAACTGGCGGAGCTAGTCACACTCCACTTGCCTGCCCCGAAGCCCACGACCATGTCATCGACGACCGAGCCCGATGGCCCCCCGCCAACTACCCCTCTGGCGTCTGCCTCCCTGGCATCTACTCAAGACGACCGCGATTTACTGCTCTACGAATCGCGGCTGGAGCGTCCGATACGGGTGAAGGCACCCGAGCTGGAACGGAGTGGCCGACTTCGGCATCTGATTTTTTCCGGTCAGTTGACCGTCGATCTACTCGAAGAATTGGGCAGCGTTGCGGACGTGATTCGGCAGCTTTCACGGCACCGCAGCGGACAAGACTTTCTCATCAACTTGCTGCACCACAAGAGGGCCATGCTTTATTTCACGCAGCCCTCGACGCGGACCTTCTTGTCCTTCATGGCAGCGTGCCAAATCCTGGGCATCACTTGCAATGAAGTCCGCAACCCGCAAACCTCGTCGGAAACTAAAGGCGAGACACGGTTCGATTCGATCCGCATGTTTTCTAGCTACTTCGACCTCATCATCATGCGTTCGCCCATCGCCCGACTGGCGGAGTCGTGTGCCTACTTGATGAACGACTTAGAGCGATCCGGGAACCGAAGCGTGCCAATCGTCAATGCCGGCTCGGGTGCCGACGAGCATCCGACCCAAGCGCTCCTCGACATCTACACGCTCCAGCGAACCTTCCAGTTTGAGGGCTCCACGGATTCGTCGCTTTCAACTCGATTTGAAGAATTGCAGAAACTTCCCGGCTGCGACGGTTTAACGAAAGGACTCGCCAACAAAACCTACGGTTTCTGTGGCGATATTGGACGTGGCCGCACGGTCCGATCGTTGGCGATGCTGCTGGCCAATTACGAGAACGTGCGGCTCGTTTTTATCGCACCGGACCATCCTAAACTCGTTATGCGGGACGATCTTCGCCAGCGACTTCTTGCAAAAAATGTGACGATCCATGAGCTTAGCTCGTTCGAGACGTTACTCGATGGCAAGCCGGTTATTGAGCAACTCGATGCGCTTTACATGACCCGCGTGCAGAAGGAACACGACACGCCAGAGGATGCCGATTGTTTTGCAAAGATCGACTTCTCCCGCTATTGCCTTTCTAAAAATCTTGTCTCTCGAATGAGGCCCTACGCTCCGATCTTGCATCCGTTCCCTCGCGATCAGCATTCTGGCGAGATTCCTCCAGAGATCGATAACGACGACCGCGCGATGTACTTCCGCCAGGCACGCAATGGGATGTGGATTCGATCGGCGCTCTTGGCGCACGTCTTTGACGCCGATGGCCAAATCCTGCGGTACTTCCGCAACGAATTCCAGAAGTAGCCTCATCGCGTCAGCCGAGTGTTTCGCTTGCAGCACGAGGCCTCCAGCTTGGAGTGCCTGACAAATGGGACAGGAACCGGGGGTAAACGGCGCTAATCGGCGCTTTGCCCTATGGAAGAGAGAGGTACAATGGGGCCATGCGAATCTTAATCGACGGCTACAACCTGTTGCACGCAACCGACCTGTTTGGGACGGGGGCAGACGCAGGGACACTGCAGGGCTCGCGCGAGGCGCTGTTGGCCTTCCTGGCCTCGGCATTGTCGGCCGGGAGACGGAGGGGAACCACGATCGTCTTCGATGCGGCTGGCGCTCCTCCCGGGCTGCCTCCTTCACTGCACCATGACCACATCCACGTCCGCTACGCCCGCGAATACGCCGACGCCGACACGCTGCTCGAAGAGATCATCGATGACCACCGCGCGCCCCGTGAATTAATGGTCGTATCGGCTGACCATCGGGTCCAGCGCGCGGCACGGCGACGAGGCGCCAAATACATAGACAGCGATGCCTGGTACGCGGACCTCGTTCGGATTGGCAAGGCTGCCCGTATCGAGCGAGGGGAAATTTTTCGGTCGTCCGAGGCAGCGGGCGGGAGCGTTGCCTACTGGGTGAAGCAATTCGAGACGTCCGATCTCGACACCTCCGACTTGGATACGCCTTCTCGAACGCCTTCTCGAACGCCTCGACACGTGGCACCTGTGGATGGCCACGTGTCGAACGTCCCCGCCCCCCGGCCCTCCGTTCCCAAGAGGGAGCCAGGGAGAGAAGGGCAGGGCGACGCGACAGCCGATGGCCGTCACGTCGAGCAACCTGATGGGGACTCCAGCCTCGGCAATCCTTTTCCGCCTGGCTACGCGGAAGACCTTTTGGACGACTAGCCGCCCGCTGGCCGACGTCATGTATCGCTTCAGCGGGTCTCCTGGAGGGTGTACCCCCCAGGGTGCCTGCTTCGTAACCGCTCTTCGCTCTCCTTTCTCCGCTCCTCCCTTCGCTCCGACGCGCCTGCCGCTGAAGCGGCATCGCCAGGGCGGAACCTTGACGAGCGCCAACCAAGCTTGGTCGGCGAACCGCTACAGTCGTTTCGACCGGTCAGAATTGGCGGGTATCGGTCGGGTTCTCGGGTTTTTTACCGTGCTTTCCACAATCTCTTCTCCTGCACGCCGCCCGTGGCCTAATTTTAGAGGTTACACGAATTCACTTAGGCGTCTGCTCAGCAGTTCCGAGTCGCGCTCTGGCAACCACTAGTTCCAGGCGACGGGCGGAAGACGTTGAGCAAGAAAAGGGAGCGATCACAGTGGAAGATGACGACGACCTGCTGATCGACTTTGTCATGGAGTCGAGAGACCACCTTTCCGACATGGAGAACCAGTTTCTCCAAATTGAGCAAGATGGTGAAAACATAAACGTCGACCTAGTCAACGAGGTCTTCCGTGGCATTCACTCCATCAAGGGAGCGGCCGGATTCCTTGGGCTCACCAAGGTTAACGACCTTTCGCACAATCTTGAGAATCTTCTCAACATGATGCGAAACGAGGAGCTGGTCCCGACATCGGCCATCGTCGATGTGATGCTGCGAGCCACCGACACGCTCCGCAACATGATTCTCGACGTGAAAAATTCCAACGACGTCGATGTTTCGGCGCACGTGACGGAACTCGAGGCCGTGGAGGCGGCTGCGGCTGCAGCTGCGGAGACGCCGACGCCGAGTGAGGAGAGCGATCCTGCACCTTCGGCACCCGAAGCGGCTGCAGTACCCGTAGTCTCGGAGCCCGTGCCGGAAGTGGTGGAAGAAGCGCCGGTCGAGGTGGCTGCCGCGCCGGCGAAAGTGGCGGAGAAGAAAAGCGACGCCAAATCGGCACCGGCTGTGCAGGGCGAAGCCAACATCCGTGTCTCGGTCGGTGTGCTCGATAGCTTGATGAATCTTGCCGGGGAGTTGGTGCTGAGCCGCAACCAGTTGCTGCAGGTCATCTCGAAGTCCGAGACTGGCGGGATGGAAGGGATCGCGGCCCGGCTCGATCAGGTGACTAGCGAATTACAAGAAGCGATCATGCAAACTCGCATGCAGCCGATCGGATCGGTGTTTGGGAAATTCCCTCGCGTGGTGCGTGATTTGAGCGCCAAGTTGAGCAAACAGTGCGATTTGGTCGTCGAAGGTAAAGACGTCGAAGTCGACAAGACGATCATCGAAGCGATTGGCGATCCTCTCACGCACTTGGTACGAAATTCGGTCGACCATGGACTGGAATTGCCGGAGAAGCGACAAGCGAACGGTAAAAAGGCGACCGGAACGATCTACCTGCGAGCCTGTTACCAAGCAGGTAAAGTTCGCATCGAGATTGAGGACGACGGTGGCGGCATTGATCCGGCGATTCTCAAAGAGAAAGCCGTTTCCAAGGGGGTCATCACTGCCGAAAGTGCGGAAAGCATGACCGATCGCGAGGCGGTTCGTCTCATCTTTGCCCCGGGGTTCTCCACGGCCAAAGAAGTGACGAGCGTGAGCGGTCGAGGAGTCGGCATGGATGTCGTGCGGACAAATATCACCAAATTGGGCGGTACGGTCGACGTCGAGTCGACCATCGGCAAAGGGACGAACATTATCGTCACGTTGCCCTTGACGCTCGCGATTATCCCATCGTTGATCGTACAAGTCGGAGCCGACCGGTTTGCCATTCCCCAAGTCAACATCGTCGAGCTGGTCCGAGTGACCGAAGCCGAGCGATCTGCCCGGTTTAGTCAAGTTAAGAATGCGGAAGTGCTTCGGCTGCGGGGCAGCCTGTTGCCACTGGTTCGCCTCAACGATTCCTTGCATGTTGGTTCGGACGACAGCTTCGAGAAGTCGGACAAGACAACCGACGCGATCAACATCATCGTCGTCGATACAGGGCAAGCTCGTTTCGGACTGGTTGTCAACGCGTTGCACGACTCGGAGGAGATCGTAGTGAAGCCCCTTGGGCAGCATTTCAAGGACTGCCGTTGCATGGCAGGGGCGACGATCCTGGGCGATGGCCACGTGGCGCTCATCCTCGATATCGCTGGCATCGCTGCCGAAGAAAACATTCGCAGTGCCGAGGAACTCGACGCGGCAAATGGAACGGCGGACGACGCCAACAAGGATAACGAAGACCAGCAAGCAGTCCTCCTTTTTCAGACCAGCGAGAACGATCGATTTGCCGTGCCGATGGACCTCATCGCCCGAATCGAGCGAGTCAGGTCGGACCAAATCGACAGCGTCGGCGGGCTCGAGGTATTGCAATACAAACAATCGACGCTGCCACTCTTACGCGTCAACGATCATGTTACGGGAAAATCCGCAGACGATCTGAGTCGAGTTTATGTCGTCGTTTTCGAGGTCAACGACCGCGAAATTGGCTTGTTGGCTCCCGTACTCGACGACATTCGCATGGTCTCGACCCTTGTCGATACGGTGACGTTCCGCGAGCCGGGCGTTATTGGGTCGCAGGTCATCGACGGCCACACGACCCGGCTGATTGACCTCTTCGAGTTGACCGAAGCCGCTCACCCACACTGGTTTGAGGATCGCGAAGCGGTCGTGTCGGAGAAAGAAGGGGCCCCGCCACATATTTTGCTGGCCGAGGATTCCGGATTCTTCCGTAATCAAGTGGTGAAAATACTGGAATCGACAGGGTACTTGGTCGAGCCCTGCGAAGATGGACAGATCGCGTGGGACAAGCTGAAGTCAGGGCAGTACGACTTCGACCTGATCGTCACCGACATTGAAATGCCGAACATGAATGGCTTCGAGTTATGCCGTCACGCGAAAGACGATGCTCGGTTCCGGGAAATTCCGGTGATCGCGCTCACTTCGCTAGCGGCTGCTGCCGATTTGCAGCATGGAATCGACGTAGGTATTGACGACTACCAGATCAAAATGGATCGAGAGAAGCTACTCAACTCGATTCGGAACTTTGTGGATCATACCAAGGCGGCCAGCACCCAACGAAAGACGAAGACATCCCAACGACAAACTCAAAAACTTGTGGGGAGCCACTAAATGACAACTCTATTAAAATCTCCTGCAATTGGTAGCGAACCGAGCGCAAAACAGTACGCCACGTTCTACGTGGGTGACCTGCTGCTAGGTGTCGACATCCACCAAGTGCAGGAGATTAACCGCCAGTTGGATGTCACCTCGGTGCCTGGCGCACCCGACTTCGTGCGTGGCGTGATCAACCTTCGTGGCGATGTGGCGACGGTGGTCGATCTTCGGACGTTGCTCGGACTCGCCGAAACGGAGAAAACACGCGACACCCGTAACTTGATCGTTCATTCTGGGGGCGAAGCGATTGGCCTATGGGTCGACCGAATTTCCGACATCCTGGAGGTTTCCGATCACGAGATCAACCCGACGCCCACCAACCTGGATGGCATCGACAATCGATTTTTTATTGGCGTTTATCTGCTAGAGACCGAGCTGGTCGTCCTGCTAGATATTGACCAATTACTGACCGGCAAACCGGCGGACTAGGATGCGATCGCCCTGCACGTTGCCCCCATTAAATCCAGTGGTGCGTATTGTTTGTTGTCGCACCTTCGTTTTTCCGACCCAATTTCAGTAACTCACTACACTTTCTAGGAGAATAAAATCATGCCCGCCGCCAAATCCAAGACTACCAGCAAAGCAAAGTCGACCAAACGCCAGCCTTCGGGTGCCGCTGCCAGCAAAGCAAAGCTCCAAGAGCTTCAGGCCCAGGTCGATGCGATGGGTAAGTCACAGGCAGTGATCGAATTCAACATGGATGGAACGATCCTAACGGCTAACGACAACTTCCTTGGCGCGGTTGGCTACACGCTGGAGGAAATTGTCGGCCAGCATCACAGTCTGTTTGTCGAGGAAGCCTACAAGGCGAGTGTCGAGTACAAGCAGTTCTGGGCAAAGCTCAACCGAGGTGAGTTTGAGTCAGCTGAATTCAAGCGGATTGGCAAGGGTGGCAAGGAAATCTGGATTCAGGCTTCGTACAACCCGATCTTCGATGTCCATGGCGATCCGTTCAAGGTCATCAAGTACGCCACCGATATCACGGAACAAGTGCTCGAGAACCGTAAATCGCACAAGATGCGAATGGTAGTGGAGAAATCCGACTCCGCGTTCCTGCAAGTCGACCGTGACTTCGTGGTCACGTACGCCAACGACGCCACTTACGAACTACTCAACAAGCACCTCCAAGTTTTTCAGGAAGTATTTCCTGGCTTCGATCCGAAAAAGGTTGCAGGATCTAGTATCGATCAGTTCCATAAGGACCCTAGCCACCAGCGAAGGATGTTGTCGGACCCGAGTATTCTTCCGTACAAGACGGATATCGGAGTCGGGAACCTGAAGTTCGCGCTGACGGTCACCGCCATCTACGATCAGGAGGGGGAGTACGTTGGGAATACGCTGGAGTGGGAGGATGTCACCTCGGAGCGAGCCCGAGAAATTAGTGACAAGATGATTGCTACGTTTCAGGGTTCCGAGGTAGAAAAACTCTCCACAGTTCTGGATCGCATTGCCGATGGCAGCTTGACCGAGGAGTACGTGGTTGCCGAGGCGAACGACGAGACTCGCGAAATTGCCGAAACCTTTACCGGCATCGCCCAACCGCTCAATGCCATGACCAGCAAACTTCGGGGCGTGATCGACGGGATATCGCAGAGTGCCAGCAAGCTGACGGCTACCTCGCAGCAACTCGACACGACCTCCGGCGAGTTATCGAGTGGTGCCGAGCAAACGACGCAACAGGCATCGACGGTTGCTTCGGCAGCCGAGGAGATGTCGATCAACATGGGCCGCATGGCCACGACCACCAAGGAGATGTCGTCCAACGTTCGATCGGTCGCAGCGGCGACGGAGGAAATGAACACGACGATCAACGAGATCGCCAAGAACGCCGAGGAATCGGCCACCGTTGCCGACCAGGCTGCCCGTCTCGCAGAGGTGAGCAACGAAAAGGTCGGAAGCCTTGGCACTGCTGCCGATGAGATCGGCAAGGTGATCGAAGTGATTCAGGACATCGCCGAGCAGACCAATTTGCTCGCCCTGAATGCGACGATCGAAGCGGCTCGAGCTGGTGAGGCGGGCAAAGGCTTTGCCGTGGTCGCGACCGAAGTGAAGGAACTGGCCAAGCAAACCGCTTCCGCCACGGACGACATTCGCAAGCGAATCGAAGGGATTCAAGGATCGACGGGCGAAGCGGTCGAGGCAATCCGCGAGATCACCGCGGTCATTAACAACGTGAATGAAGTTTCGCGAACGATCGCAGCAGCTGTTGAAGAGCAGAGCGTTACCACCAAGGAGATTGCTGCGACGGTTAACGAGACAGCCACGGCGGCCGACACCGTCGCCCAGAGTGTGGGCGAGTCGGCAGCTGCTAGCCAGGAGATTACCCAGAATATCTCAGGTGTTGACCAAGGTGCCAAGCGGACCTCTGCCGCAGCGGCGGAGACCTCCACGTCGGGTACCGCGGTCGCTACGTTGGCCAGCGAACTGCAAACCATCGTCGGGCAGTTTCAAATCTAAGACAACGGCTGACGAAGTGAATTTTGGCGTGGATGCGTTCGCTACGGGCGCATCCACGCTTGTTTAAAAAGACCTTGTCGGGGAGCCTCCTCGATAGTATTCCTAGCGGCGACGTTCCTAGCGGCAACTTACTCACCTCTTGATCTGCCTCGAAAGTTCTCTTTATCATGCCCTCTCCGTCGGATAATCTGCGAGTGTTGGTGGTCGACGATTCCTCGCTCTACCGAAAAGTGGTGCGCGACGTCATCCTCGATCTTCCCGGCGTTGACGTCGTTGGCGTTGCCCGCAACGGCCGGGACGCGCTGGAAAAAATCGAATCGCTCCAACCGGATGTCATGACTCTTGACCTGGAGATGCCGGAACTCGATGGGATTGGAGTGTTGCAGGAGCTTGCGGATCGCAAGATATCGATCACGTCGATTATGGTTAGTGCGCTCACCGCACGGGGCGCTAAGGCGACGACGACCGCGCTTCGGTTGGGTGCCTTCGACTTTATCTTGAAGCCGACGACCCAATCGCTGGAGGAAAGCATCGCCCAGCTGAGTCGAGATCTTGCACCCAAGCTCAAAGCATGCTGGACTCAGGTGCGACTCGATCGATGCGTTACCCCATCCTCCCAATCGCCTAGTGTGGCAGCTTACGTCGGCGTAGAAACCACGAAGGAAAAAACGCCCCCTGAAATCATTGCCATCGGCATCTCGACGGGTGGCCCGCAGGCGCTCTCGCGAATGCTCCCCGAACTCCCAGGCGATTTACTTTGCCCGATCGTGTTGGTCCAGCATATGCCGGCGCTTTTTACCGCGAGTCTTGCAAAAGACCTCGACACGCGTTGCTCGCTCGCGGTGCAGGAAGCCAAAGAGGGACAGCGCCTGATGCCGGGGAATGTTTACATCGCGCCAGGCGGAAAACAGATGCGAGTTGTCAGGATCGGTACCGCTGGCATCGTGAAAATAAGTGACGACCCTCCAGAGGATCATTGCAGACCGTCGGTTAACTTCTTGTTTCGCTCGATTGCCGAGAGCTACGGAAGCGCCGCGTTGGGAGTCATCCTCACCGGCATGGGGGACGATGGCACCAAGGGTTGCCGGCTGCTCAAAGAGAAAGGGGCTACCATCTATGCCCAGGACGAAGCGAGTTGCGTTGTCTACGGAATGCCGAAAAGCGTTGCCGATGCGGGGTTGGTGGATTTGGTTGCACCACTCGATGCGCTCGCCCAACGAATCACTAACCAAGCAGCAGAAGGGGCCCTCCTATGAGTATCACCGAAGAAGAAATCGATGCGGTCATCGACTTAGTGGACGACCTTTGTGGCATCTACCTCGACCGGAGTAAGTCGTATTTGATCGAAGGCCGGCTGGGGGACCTCGTGATGAAGCATGGCTGCGACGACTACCTTGCCTTGACGCGAAAGGCTCGCCTCGGGAGTGGCAAAGAATTGGTACGCGACGTGATTGATGCCATTACGACCAACGAAACACTCTGGTTTCGCGATAGCTCCCCTTTTGAGGCGATCAAGAACAAGGCGATTCCGGAAATCATCGACTCGAACATTGGATCGACGTTCCCGAAGCGTCTTCGTATCTGGTCGGCCGCTTGCAGCACCGGGCAGGAGGTCTACAGCATCGCGATGACCCTTGCTGACCTGCTACTCGACCTGGATGAATGGGATATTGAAATTCTCGGTACCGATATTTGTGCCTCGGCGGTCGCCAAGGCGAAGGTGGGGCGCTATAGCGAGCTGGAAGTGAGCCGGGGCCTGGAGCATGTCCACCTAAGTGGTTTTTTCAACCAGCGGGGCGATGAGTGGGAAGTTTGCGATACGATTCGCTCGATTTGCCGATTCGAGACACGCAACCTGCTTCAGCCGTTCCAGACGCTTGGGCCATTCGACATCATCTTCTGCCGAAACGTGGCGATCTACTTCACGAAGGACGTTCGGAACAAGCTCTTTCACGACTTAGCGGGAGTGCTGAGTCCGAGCGGGTGGATCTTCACGGGGGCTGCTGAGCTGCTAGCCGAACTCGGCCCGAATTGGCAGCCCCAGCAACACTGCCGGGCGACCTGCTACCAGCCCAACTCGCCGAACATCGAGCTAGCTCGATTGAGCTAGAGACGTCGGCATCCCGGCATTATTCGTAACCGTTCAGGGCCTGTAGGTTGGGCTTCCAGCCCGACGCTTTTTCATCCGACGCTGCCGGCGTCTGGTTTTCGAGAAGGCACAATGTCGTCAGCGTTTGGGAGGAGGGAGAAGACTTCCCAACCGTTCTTTAACGCCTTGGCGTGAGGCTTTTTTTTCAACGTTCGGAGCCAGGAATTGTCTAACGCAAAGGCGCAAAGGAGTGGTTGGCAAACTACGTAACTGTTCACAAAAGCCAAGGCAAGAAGGAACCACGAATCAGACGAATTGCCGCAGATAGACGCAGATAGACGCAGATGTCTTGTGGAGATAGAAGACGGCTCGTTTTATCTTGTGGCGAAGAGGGCAACCGGAGTTTCTGCTTCATTTCTCCAACCAAGCATCCGCGTTCATCGGTGCTTATCTGTGGCCAATCTTCCTCGTCTTTTCTTAACCGCTACGGGGCCCGTTGCCCCGACCAAGCTGCCTCTGCCGTTATTCGTCGGATTCGTTCGATTCGTGGTTCCCTTTTTTCTGGCCGTGAACGGTTAGCATTATTCGTTCTCGTCTTCTATCAATTGCAGGCTAAACTCGCCGGTCGATCGGAGGTCGAGTTCGTACGTGTTGCCTGCTTTCACGCGAATCGACGGCGCTTGAGCATGGCTCGATCGGATGCCTAGCTCGCTTGCTTTTTCGCGGTCGTTGGCGATTGTCCAGAAGTCTTCCCAGATGCCCTTCTCAAACTCACTCATTGCGGATCCTCGTTCATAGGCGACTGGTCGCGAGCCAACCTTGTCGACGACAAACCCTTGCCCCGGTTCTTGGTTTTCTCCAAAGATTCGCTCGAACAGGCAGATCGCGGTCCCTCGTTCGAGGTCGGCTTGCTCGATGTATCGGTCGTCGAACTTGACGACTAAGTACTCGATATAGACCCGATCACCCAGGATGGTAAACTCCGCCGGTTCGCTGAGCGACTGGCCCTGGTCGCCGACTTCATAGAAACGAATTTTTGAGAGCTTCTGCCCCTCGTCCGATGTTGGTTGCTCGAGTACCTCTAGCCTTGCGATCCTGCGCCGCAGTTTCATTAACCGGGCGGCCGTTTCGATCCGGTCGAGCTGTTCCTCCAGGTCATCAATTCTCACGTCACGGGCCGCCAGTTGCCCATGGAGTGCTTGGAGGTCCGCGTCCTGCTCCGCAACGAGCTTTTGCGATTGTCGATAGTTTTTAATGGCCGACTGCAGCTCTCGCTCTTTGCTGGCGAGCTCTCGCTTTGGTCCGTTGTACGCGACGTACCCTTGGTAGCCAGCGAATCCCAAACCGCCGACGATGGCCGCCATCAAGAACGTGCGTACCGTCCTATTGAAGTACCGAACCGCATTGCCTACTTTGCTCATCGAGTTTTTCTCTTCCCGTGAATGCGAGGCCGAGCACGCGCTGCCCCTCCTACTCTATTCTCGCTCCGATGCCGCGATGGCGAGGTGTTTTACGAGCTCCACCAGTCGGCCGGTCGCCTGCCAGCGAGCTTCCTGGCTATTCCACAGTTTACGAAAGCCGCTTCTTTTCTTCCACGCCATGCCCGCCAGCACGCCTGCTCGGCCGACAAGCGAAGTTTGTTGTCTCATGGTGTCGACTTCCGGGGAGCGCTCCGCAAGGGTTGGCTCCAGCACCAAGCAGGCTGCCACGAGGGGTAGGGAGACTTCTTTCGCGGCGACAGCGACTTGCCAGCTCCAGTCGTCGCTTGCAAGCGACACGTTGTCCTCTGCAACCCGAGTCTTTTTCTCGCCCATCGTCTTCGCGGAAATTCCGCCAACGCGAATTCCCGAGAGACCTGGATCATTGGCTTCGAGTAAGAGCGACTCTCCTGCGGAATGGACCACTCGGTTGGCGATGACGATGTCGCCAGGCAGGATCCTCGTGGCGAGGCTTTCTCCCTCGGCGGCAGAAAGAAGGAAGGTCGGATGGTGTCCCTCGAGGATCGCCTTGAGTAGATCGGTCGGGTCGAGTCTCTCTTGGGTCGGTCGGGCGACCACCACCGGCGTACCGGCAATTCGACCGGAGCAGAGCACGAACTGGTGGCCGTCGGTCCGACGCCGCTGGGCGAGCGCGTCGGCCACGGCATCGAAGAGACGTGGCGACGAAACAACGACCGCCATCGTGCAAGAGGAGCCTTCGATACTTCTGGAGTCGTCCCCCGAGTCGTTCGTTCTACGGGCGGCCGATTCGGTAGCCTGTTTCCACAATCGGGAGCTGGCGATCCGCAAGCCGTATTGCCACAACCACCGCACACTACGCCTCCTGGTTGGTAGGCCGAGCGTGTTCGCCGGCCGGAATACGAATGACCACGACCGCGCCCGACGGCTCCGAACTCTTGATATCGACGGTCCCTTGATGATCGGTAACAATTCGCCAGCACTTCGACAACCCAAACCCTAGCCCTCGCCCCGCTTCGCGACCGCTGTAGAACGGGTCGAACAGGTGCCGGCGCACTTCGTCCGTAATCCCAGGCCCTGTGTCCTTGATGGTGATTTGGAGGGATGGCTGACCGGTCCCTTCTGCGACCGATTGAATCGCGACGACAATACGTCCGTCGTTACCGATCGCTTCGATCGCGTTTCGAACAAGAGCATGGACGGCAATCGCCATTTGCGTGGAGTCGACTTGCGCGACGAGGGCCGTTGTCGGTAGCTGGAAGTCGACGGCAATCTGTCGCGTGGCCGCGTCGTCCGCTAGTTCCTTGAGGACTTGCAGAACGACCTTCCCAAGATCGGTCGGCGTTTTTTCCAGGGCGGGCGGACGAGCGAAGAGCATCAGGTCGGAGATCATCTCGTGGGCACGCATTGCTTGGGCGTCGATCGCCGAAAGCAGCCGCCGCCGGCGAGGCTCCGTCTCTTCTCGCAACATCGCCTGGGCACGCCCCGAGATATTAGCCAGTGGATTATTCACCTCGTGGCTTGCACCGTAGGCAAGTTCCTTCATCGCGTCGAGCTTTTCGCGTTGCACGACCGACGCAAAGTTAGCCTCCAGCTCGGTCAGTCTTGCTGCCTGCCGGACGAGCCGAGAGAGCCGCCACTCGATTCCGTCGTGGATCGCGAGGTAGAGGGAGAGCGATTCGCCGTCGACCTCCACCGTTTCCGTGGAGCCGTCTCCGATTTGGAGCATCGTCGAAAGGTAGGCGGACGACGTGGTGAGGTCCCCTCCTTCTCCCGCTAATTCGGCCGCCTCCCGAGCCGCTCTGCACGTCGCCACTGCGGCGCAAGCCAGATTCTTCGCCTCGTCCTCGGCGGGCCGCTGCCAGCAACGGTCCCCACCGAGGTGGTTGGTTAGGGATGCGACCCGGTGCGAAGCAAACCCTTGGGCCAGGCCATGAACGGTCCAACCGACTTCGTGTGCGTCGGACGCGACCCACCGGCAGAACCACGCGTCGGCGAGCATCGCTTCGGCAATCCTGTCTGTCCGTCGTGTCGGGTCCTCTTCCAGAAGGACGCATTCCATCGCCCTAGCCGACCGGTCGGCAACCGCAATGGGCGTGGAGCGACTAGTCTCTGCAGGAAAGGGCAACCACAGCATCGGAGGAGACCCCACACGAGAGGACCACCAGCCCGACCGTCACGCGGCCTGCGTGGCGGTCGGGCTAACGGGAACAAGCGATCTTACGGAGTCGGCACCGGCTCGATCTCGAGCAACTCGCAGACGCGGTGCGAGAGGATGTCGACATCAAACGGCTTCTTCATGAAGTCGTTGGCACCCGCATCGCGGAGCTGCTGGATTTTTTCCGCCTCGACCATCCCTGAAATGCAAATGATTCGGACGTTGTCCATCGTTTTGTCACTTCGGACCAATTGACAGACTTCCATGCCGTTGATGTCGGGGAGCATCACATCCAGGATCACGACGTCGGGGCCAAACTCTTTGATCAACATCCCGGCACCAAACCCGTTGTTGACGCTACGAACTTCAAACCTTGCATCGCGTTTGAAGTGGTCGACGAGCAGGTCGACCAGGTCTTGGTCGTCGTCGACGACCAAAATCTTTCGCTTTCCACTGTCGAGTGCATCGGTTGGAATGCCATTTTCTCGCATGAAAGCACAAAGCTGCTCGCGAGGGATTCGCCGGAATTTGCTGCCAGGAACCCGAAAGCCCTTGAGCTGGCCGGAGTCAAAGCAACGAATGATCGTTTGCTGGCTAACCTTACATATTTTTGCGGCTTCGCCGGTCGTAAATACGGTCTTCATACGTTCAACCACCTCTCCTTAGTTATGTGGGCGGAACGACTTGCTCCGGTCGGGCCGCGTCCTACGGGAACATTGCGGCCCCTGTCTCCGTTCGTTCACGGATTCCTTTAATTTCGATCGGACGGGTGCCGGAGAAAAATCCCCCCTTAGCTCCCGCCTTCCGTAGAACACAAAAAGGCCTTGTAGTACCTAATTCTACGGGTCTTTCGCAAACAGCATTTTTCGCCATAGCTGCCAAAGTTGCCTGACTTGCCGGTTGTGAGGCGATTATATCGGTCCTGCGAATCAAGTCAATACTGATCGATCAATCGTAAGATGTTTCACAGAATGAAGTTAGGATAGAAGGTGGAGATTGGGAGGTGAGAAATAATGTGATCGGCTTGGATCCCATCCACCAAGAAAACCCCGCCCCTGTAGGAAGGACCCCGTTCGCAGGAGGGGAGGAGGGGGTCCAAGAAAGCCCCGGCTCTGGATTGCGGCCGGCCTCGCTTCCCTCTTCTTCCTCTGAGAGGGCATCTGAAAGGTGAGGTAATCTAGGCAAGGTTCCTGGGGCCGCGACACGGAGTTGCCTGCCCATGTTACACCGTCTTCCAGATGCCCTGTTCCGTTCCGGGCGTTCTTTAGTCCCGGGAGGAGGCTTGCATCCGTCCCTCCAGATGGGCCATCAAGAGCGCCATGTCCGCTGGTGTAATGCCGCTAATGCGGCTCGCTTGCGCGAGGTCGACGGGACGGACCCTCGTGAGATTTTCTCGGGCTTCGGCTCGCATTTGCCCTAAGCGGGAGTAGTCGAATTGGGACGGGATTTTCTTTGCCGATAGGCGATGCTGCCGATCGACTTCGACTTGCTGGCGGGCGATGTAGCCTTCGTACTTGATGTCAGTAAGAACTTGTTCGGCAGCCAGGGAGTCCGCCTTGGCGAGCGACGGAACCACTCTAACGACGTTTTCCCAGTCGAACTCCGGTCGGCGGAGCGTCTGAGTGAGCGTCTCCCCTTTCGTTTTGGTGGTCGCCAAGACCTCTTTGATTCGGTCCATGGCCGCCAATTTGGTTTCGAGCTTTTCCAGTCGAAGGTTGTTGGCCAGATTCAGTCGATGCGCCAGGGGCGTCAGTCGGCGGTCGGCATTGTCGTGGCGCAAGAGGAGCCGGTATTCTGCGCGGCTCGTAAACATGCGGTACGGCTCATCGACGCCGCAGGTCACGAGGTCGTCGATCAGTACGCCGATGTAGGCCTGATCTCGTGACAGGATGAGGGGGTCGCGCCCTGCGACCGCTAGTGCCGCATTCGCGCCAGCGATGAGCCCCTGTGCGCCGGCTTCTTCGTAGCCGGTGGTGCCATTGATCTGCCCCGCGAGATACAAACCAGCAACCTGTTTCGTTTCGAGCCAGGGCGTCAACTGGTCCGGAGGAGCGTAGTCGTATTCCACGGCATAGCCATAACGCATGATCTCGGCTTGTTCGAGGCCAGGAATCTTCCGGAGCATGGCATCTTGTACGTCGCGTGGTAGGCTCGTCGACACACCGTTGACGTAGACTTCTCGCGTGTTGCGTCCTTCTGGCTCGAGGAAAATCTGGTGCTGATCCTTCTCGGCAAAACGAACTACTTTGTCTTCTATCGACGGACAGTAGCGCGGGCCGCTGGTGCTGATTTGCCCGCTATACATCGGGGCGCGGTGTAAGTTGGCGCGAATCAGGTCGTGTATGGCTCGATTGGTGTAGGTGATGTGGCAAGGGAGTTGCTCGGCAGCGATGCGGTCGGTGAGGAAAGAAAAAGGCTGTGGCAAATCATCGCCCGGTTGGACCTCGGTTTTATCGTAGTCGATGGTCCGCCCATTGAGCCTGGGGGGCGTGCCGGTCTTGAATCGCGCGAGTCGAATGCCAAGTCGGGTGAGTGCGCCGCTAATTCCGGAGGACGTTCCTTCGCCCGCGCGCCCCCCCTCGCTCTTCGCCTCGCCCGTGTGCATGAGTGCCTGCAAGAAAGTACCGGTCGTGACGATCACGGTGGGCGCGCGGTACATTGCACCGCCACGGACCGACACTCCCTCGACCGTTGAACCCCCGACCTTTGAACCCTGACGCTCGATCCTTACGTCTTCGACCACTTCTTGCCGCAAGGAGAGCCCCGGTTGCTCCTCCACGATTTGCTTGATTTCTGCTTGGTAGGCCCGCTTGTCGGCTTGGGCGCGAGGGCTGTGCATTGCGGGGCCTTTGCGGCGGTTGAGCAGCCGAAACTGGATGCCAGCGGCATCGATCGCCCGGCCCATCGCTCCGCCAAGCGCGTCAATCTCTCGCACGATCTGCCCCTTACCGATGCCACCAATGGCCGGATTGCAGCTCATTTGGCCCACGGTGTCGCAATTGGTTGTCAGGAGGGCGACGCTCGCACCCATCCGCGCAGCGGCCAGCGCCGCCTCGGTGCCGGCATGCCCCGCACCAACGACGACCACGTCAAATTCATAGACAGACTCGGACATCCGCTCCAGCGTAACGGGCTCCACGAGAAAACACTAGCGAAGATGCACTTTTTTGACGGGCCGTCACGGGCTATCCTGAACCCTCACCCCCCTCACTACTCCCCGTGAGCCTCCCCATGCCCAAACGATTTTCTCTCTACGCACTTCTGGCAACGGTCACCCTGATCGGCCTCTTGTTTTATCGTGTCATTGAGCCCTTTTTGTTTTCGCTGCTCTTCGCGACCGTCTTGGCGGTCCTTTTTCGACCGATTTTCACCTGGGCCTGCAAAAAAATGGGGGGCCGCGAGCGAACCGCCGCGATGCTCACCACCGTCGGCATCCTGCTCCTTTTTCTGCTGCCCTTAGGTGCGGCGCTGGTTCTCGCCGGAATCCAGATGGTCGACGTGAGTGCGGAGGTCGTTCAATTGGTGAAAGGAGAGCCATCGGAACTGGAGGACGAATGGAAACAAATCAAGGAATCGCCCCTGGTCACCAAAGCGGTCGAGCGCTACGAACAACTCTCCGAGACCCAGCAAAAGCGACTGCAAACCTTGGTGGCCGAGGGGACCGATGGGTTCGTGAAACAGGTCTACCAAAAGACCTTTGGTCTCGTGGGCAACATCATCGGCGCGATGATCGGCATGGTCGTCACGGCGCTCACCCTTTATTATCTGTTCGTTGACGGGGAGAGGATCCTCGAAGAAGTAAAAAGTCTCACGCCGCTCGACGATGCCGAAGAAGATGCCCTGGTCGATCAATTCGGCAAAGTTTGTCGCGGCGTCGTGACCGGCACGGTAGTCGCGGCGCTGGTGCAAGCGCTGCTTGCCGGCATCGGTTTTTTCTTTGTTGGAGTTCCCAACCTGCCTCTCTTGATGACCCTCACGATGATTTGTGCGTTTATTCCGTTCTTTGGCGCAGGCGCGGTAGTGATGGTGGTGGTCGCCTGGCTGGCGTTCGAGGGGCACTACACGGCGGCCACGCTGCTCTTCCTCTACAGCATGGCGGTTGTTTCGACGTCCGACAACTTGATCCGTGCCTACATCATTGGCAACGAAGTGAAACTCAATCCACTGGTCGCATTCATCACGGTCATCGGCGCGATCCAGTTGATCGGACTGTGGGGGATTTTCGTCGGGCCGATGGTCGCCGCCTTTTTCTACACACTCCTCAAGCTGCTCCGCGATCGAATGATGGAGGAGGGGCGCTCCCTCGGAACAAGTAAAGCGACAACCTAACCGTTCACGAAAGGCGAAGGCCGGGGAAACTACGAATCGCGCGAATCCTACGAATGTTCGTGGTTCCTTCTTCCGGCTGTGAACGGTTCCCTCCAATCGAAGCAGCTTTCGTTCGAGTATTGTCACGATTCTGGGGGGCTTCGCCCGAGCGCCCAAAGTGGAGGTCTCCTCTTCGCTTTGGTTCGCCGTAACCTTAGCGTCCGAACTACTTTCCGCAAAAGAGTCCCCCCTCGGTTGCGTGCTGTTTTGTCCCTGGCGCGCAGGGGAAGACCCAAAACGAGTGACAAAAGTTTCGGCCAGAAAAAAACATTTCGGTTGCCAAAGAGCTGTTCCACTTGTCCGGGTAGCGCAAGTCCGAGCCGTCTCATTAGAACATCCCCGTCGGCAAAATCCAGCATTCTTTTTGTGCCAACGTCTATTGCTGTAACAACTCTTAACGGTTCACGGAAGCCGAGGCAGGGACAGGGGAAACCACGAATCGCGCGAATCCTAGCCGACGAGCTACGCGGCTCCCGACGAGACGTAGCTCGTCGGCTATTTTGGCGCAACGGACAACGGACAACGGATAATTGCTCTGGACGCGGTCGGGGTTAGGGTGTTTGGTCGGCGATTGGGGGCTTCCTCTGCCGTGATTCGTGAAATTCGTGGTTACTACTTTTGACCGTGAACGACCTGCCTCTGTTTCTTCGCGCAAAGGCGCGAAGGCGCAAAAAAACAGAGGTAACCGAAGTAAATTGCTAACCGGTTATCAAAGACTCCGCGAGGAATGCTTGCATCTTTACAAGCCACCTGCTCTACTTGCCGCACCTGGTTTCTACTCACGAAGAAGTTCAAGAGTGGTCGCGGCAGGTTTAAGGGTGGGGGGAAGACCAGCAAGACCGATGAGGAACTGCGTGGAAATCGACTTTCAATCGCTGGCTCTTGCTGCGCGCGGCGCGAGCAAGAACGCCTACTGTAAATTCAGCAAATTCGCGGTGGGTACCGCACTCTTGACGGCCAACGGACGCATCTTTACGGGCTGCAATATCGAGAACAGTTCCTACGGGCTTGCGATGTGTGCGGAGCGAGTGGCGCTCTACCACGCGGTAGCCGAGGGGGCGACCAAGTTTGCCGCCATCGCCATTTACACCCCCACCGACGCGCCAACCGCCCCCTGCGGTGCGTGCCGACAGGTACTCGCGGAGTTTGCGCCTGAGATGACGATCCAAAGTTCGTGTGATGGCGAGGACGTCATGCAATGGACGCTTGCTGAACTCTTGCCGGCAGCCTTCCGACTCGACGACCGATAGCGAAGGTTCGTGTCACGGTCACGTCACGGTCACGGTCACGGTCACGTCACGTTCACGGTCACGTTCACGGTCACGTTCACGTTCACGTCTTTGCGGCACGAGAGAACCAGAGCGTTTCTTGCTCCGACGCGCCGCCGCTGAAGCGGCATTGCCAGGGGGTGAACGGCTATTCTTCTCTTCTTCCTACGTCTCGACCATCTCGCTGAAAGGAGTCTTCCGTTTTGGCATAAAACGGCACAGGAGGATGCCAAAGAAGTAGAGAATCACCAGGGGCACCGCCATGATGATCATGCTGCCTGGGTCGGCGGGGGTAAGAATCGTCGAGAGGATGCAAATCACCACCACGGCAATGCGCCACTGCTTGAGATAAATTTGCATGTTGAAGATGCCGATGCGCTCGAGGAAGAGCATTACCAACGGCAACTGGAACCCGACACCAAATCCGATCGGTAGAATCAGAATAAAGCTGAGCCAGTCGTTAATAATGGGATAGGGAGCGATATCGAGGTAGGCGTAGAACTGAAACAAGAATCGGAGGACGAAACTAACCGCTACAAAAAATGCGAGGGCCGCGCCCGCCAAGAAAAGAACGATGCTAAAGGGCAAGAAGATGTAGACGTAGCTCTTCTCATGGGGGTAGAGCCCCGCGGCGATGAAATTCCAAATAAAGACAAAGACAAAAGGGCTCGCAAGGACGAGTCCCAAGACGAGCGCCGCTTTGATATAGACCATGAAGCCTTGCGTCACGCCCGTTCCAATAATCCTCCGAGGATCCTCCGCGACCGGCTCATAGATGGTGAGGGGAACAAGTTCGTCGGCTGTCTCGCTATTCTTCCCGAGGCCCAACTGGTCGAGGTGGACGAAAACCTGCCGGGGGGCGAGTCCTTTTTCAAGGAACAGGTCGGCGGCCTTTTCCAAATCGTCGGGAAGCGGCTCGCCTTTCTCCTTTCGCAGCTGGAGTTCTACGATGTAATCCGCCTTGGCATCCTTCAGGAGGTGCTGATCGACGGCCGCCTTGAGCGGCTCGGAGACAAACTGCACAAAGCTGCCGGCGAAGTAGAGCCCGATTAGAAATCCAAGGCCAATCGCTAGGATCGACTTAAAAAGCGCAGCACGCAATTCGTCGAGGTGGTCCCCGAACGACATCTTGCTACTATGGAACAGATCGTCTGGCTGAGGCATGAAGGGCGAGCGGGGCCGTAGGGTGGGACGGGAACTCCAATAATAACCACAAGAGCCGCCCAGTTACACCGCAGGAATTGGGTCGGTAGCGGCCGA
The DNA here is from genome assembly GCA_003233055.1 of Planctomycetaceae bacterium. Lineage (GTDB taxonomy): Bacteria > Planctomycetota > Planctomycetia > Pirellulales > Lacipirellulaceae > Aeoliella. The sequence continues at coordinate 6,088 of QIKP01000054.1, read as the reverse complement.
ATCCGTTGTAACGATAATGAAGGGGACGTCCATCCTCCTACGCTTGCGGTTTTGTGGACAATATTTTTTACCCGCGAAGTTTCCACCCGCGAATAGGGCAAGCGTCGAGGCCAATCTCCAGGGACTTTTACGATGCCCATGCTCTCCCCGCTCCGATTCACGCCTCTATTCAAGGAATACCTGTGGGGAGGCCGGCGATTGGAAGCGATTCTTGGTAAACGCCTCGGCGACGGGCCGACCTACGCCGAAAGCTGGGAGGTGGTCGACCATGGCGACGATCAGAGCCAAGTTGCCGGGGGGCCGCTTGCCGGCAAAACACTGCATGAGATTGCCAACGAGCGGGGGGAGGAGCTCTTCGGCCGGCATTACCCGCAGCGGCAATTCCCCTTGCTTTTCAAGTTTTTGGATGCCAAGCAGACCCTGAGCGTCCAGGTTCACCCCAACGACGAGCAAGGCGCGGGTCTCGACCCGCCCGATCTGGGCAAGACGGAGGCTTGGGTCGTGCTGGCGGCTGAGCCGGGGAGCCGAATCTATGCCGGGCTCCAAAAGGGAGTCGACTGCCAAACGTTGGCGGCCGCCATCGAAGCAGGGCGTTGCGAAACATGCCTCCACGTCTTGGAACCGGTCGTGGGGGACTGCCTGTTGATCGAGGCGGGGACCGTCCACGCGATTGGGGCGGGGATCGTCCTTGCCGAGATTCAGCAGGCAAGCAATACCACCTTTCGACTCTTCGACTGGAATCGAACCGACGCCGACGGAAAGTCACGCCAACTGCATGTCGAACAATCGCTCGCGACGATCGATTTTCATCGGGGCCCTGTCGATCCCCAGTTGCCCCTCATAGCCACTACCAGCGGGGGGGCCAGCGGGGGGGAGCGACTCATCGAATGCGATAAGTTTCTCTTAGATCGCTATTGCCGGCGGAAAAAATGGCGACTCGATCTCACCAACCGATTTCATTTACTTTCGGTCACCCAGGGAGAAATGACGCTGTCGTGGCGGGAGGGAGAGGAAGTGCTCCACCTTGGGGAAACGGTCTTGGTGCCGGCCAGCTGCGGCGAGGTGACGCTCACACCCAAGGGCGAATGCGGGTGGCTCGACATGCATTTGCCCGATTGATGCTTGTCGATTTGTCGGGACCTTCTCGTCGGATCATTCGGCAAACTTTCCGCAGGCCTCACCGCTAGAGCTTTTACCGTAGGGGAAGGCGAGGAAGCGTCTAAGAGCCGATGCTAGCAGCACGGCTCTGTTTGTCTTGGCTTGGGCGGTGGCCGCCCCTACAATCGCCGCCGCTAGAATTTTCACGTGAGAGGATGGATCCTTGAACCGAATCACTGCAAAGCTCGCTCTGCTGCTGGTCCTTTCCCCAGGTCTTGGCTGCTCGTCGAAGAACATTCAGATGCCCCGGCTCTACAATCCGGGCTCTGCTGGCTACCAGCGCTACAATGCCCAGCAACTGGTCGACCCCTATCCGCTACCCGACGCAGGACCGGAGATTGTCGGGGGCAGGCCGCGAGGATTCCAGGTCCCTCGCTCCGAGGTCGAACGGGCGCGGATGTATTCCCACCGCCGGCAGACGCCGCGATTCCTTGCCCCCACGCCGCAGCCCGCTTACCCGGCCTATCCTGCTCCGTAGGCGGAACATCCTAGAATTCGGGCCAAATCCGGAGTATGCTGGGGGGGTAGCGAATGCGCGCCAGACTGTTCGTGTAGCTCCTGTCACCGGAAACGATATGATGAAATCTCGTCGCACCCAGCGCGACAAATCCCAAACTGACAAATCCCCAACCGACAAATCAAAGACCCCTGGCCGCGATGCGCGCGGCGGCTCGACTCCAAGGGGGAACGGCCCAAGTGGGAACGGGGGCCGGACGCATCCAGCCGGTCGACGGCGCCGGCCGCGCACCCCCGTCCGTACGAACGACCAGCCGGGCGAGCGACTGCAAAAGGTCCTTGCGGCGGCAGGAATTGCCAGCCGTCGGGAATGCGAGACGCTGATTCTGGAAGGGCGCGTGGAGGTCGATGGCCAAGTCGTTCAAGAACTTGGCACGCGTGTCGAGCAACATGAGCAGACGATTCACGTCGATGGCGAAACCCTGACCAAGCCAAAGCTCGCCTACTACGCCTTGCACAAACCAACCGGCGTCCTCTCCACTTCGAGCGATCCGTCGGGCCGTCCACGAGTCACCGATCTCGTGCCCCCCAGTCTTGGCCGACTCTTTAACGTCGGTCGTCTCGACATGGCGAGTGAGGGGCTGATCTTGCTGACCAACGATGGCGAACTGGCCAATCGTTTGACGCATCCTCGACATGGCGTCGAAAAAACCTACCACGTCCAAGTGGCGGGCCACCCCGACCCCAAGATCCTTGCTGATCTTCGCAAAGGTATCTACTTGGCGGAAGGAAAAGCCCAGGTCGTTGGCGCGAAGATCAAGACTCGCCGCAAACAATCGACGATCTTGGAAATCGTACTCGCTGAGGGCCGCAATCGCGAAATCCGCCGCCTCCTGGCGCGCGTTGGCCATAAGGTGCAGCGGCTGGTCCGCGTGGCCATTGGTCCGGTCCGGCTTGCCGACATGCCAGCCGGTGCGTATCGGCCTCTGACTGCCCCGGAAGTCAACGCCCTGCGGAAAGCGGCGAGTGGCGATCCGGTGCCACGGCAGGAAGATTCCCGGCCACCCGTGTCGCGGGACAAACCTCGCTAAACGTTTGGGATAGGGTATCTCTTTCGATAAGCCTCTTTCGGGCGAGTGAAATCGGTTCCTTGGCTTGCTGCTCATGCACTTTGCTCACCACGCCACCTCGACGACGGCCGACATCCTCGAAAATATGCCGATCGCCCGGTCGATCTATCGAGTGCGCATCGCGGCACCGGCGATTGCCCAACGGATTGTTCCGGGGCAATTCGTCATGCTGCGACTCTCCGGTTGCGACGATCCGCTTCTCGGGCGGGCATTCGCTCTTTACGACACCGTTGAGGACTCCGAAGGTCATGCTGTGGCGATCGACATCGTTTACCAAGTCATGGGCAAGATGACCTCGCGACTGGCCCTCTATCAGCCAGGGCAGCAGGTCGACCTCTGGGGGCCGCTTGGAAATGGCTTCAAGGTGCCGGATACCGACCAACTCCTCATGGTTGCCGGCGGTATTGGGCAGACCCCTTTTCTCGCACTAGGCAAGGAATACTTGGGGCTTTGCACTTATGGTCAACCAAGCACTTATGGCCAGCCCACTCGGGGTGTCTCGCCCAAGCGGAACGTCACGCTCTGCTACGGAGTCCGGTCGGCGGACTATCTGGCAGGCGAGAAGGAATTTCGTGCGGCAGGAATCGATCTCCGCGTGGCGAGCGATGATGGCAGCGTCGGGCATCACGGGTACGTCACCGATTTGCTGGCCAGCGCTCTGGAAGAATCCGATAGCGAGCGACCCCAGGTCGTCTGCTGCGGCCCGGAAGCGATGATGGAAGCGGTCGCCAAGATTTGCGAGCAGGCCTCGGTTCCGTGCCAAGTCTCGCTAGAAACACCGATGGCGTGCGGCATCGGCATCTGCTTTAGTTGTGTGGCAAAAGTTCGCGAAGCCGATGGCTCCTGGGACTATCGCCGCACCTGCGTCGAGGGCCCCCTCTTCGATGCCGCGTCGATTGAGTGGTAAGCCAAGCAAGCGATAAGACCAGCCGGACCGCCACGCGGTCCGGGAGTAGAGCAGGGAGGGCGCGGCCCTTCGGCTACAGCCACGGCAGAAAACTCTAGCTCTTGATCGCTTTGATCGCCTTGGACAACCGGCTCTTGGTGCGAGCGGCCGCGTTGGCGTGAATCACGTTCTTTGCCGCAGCTTGGTCGAGCTTCTTGACCGCTAAACGAAAGGCGGTTTCGCTCTGTTCGACATTGCCTTCGGCAATGGCTGCGCGGACCTTGCGAATCTGGGTCCGCATCCGGGTCTTGGTCGCGTGATTGCGGAGACGGAGGGTTTCGTTTTGGCGGAGCGTCTTTTTTGCGCTGGCAGAGCTAGGCATGATTTGGAATCTAAGAAGTCTTGGGAGGGCTGGCGGGCCACACCCGCCGAAAAAGGGGCCCCGGCCGGATCCCGGCCAACTGAGGCGAATCGCTAAGTCTCCCGCATTTGGGTGAGTTTGTCTAGCCGGTCGGCCACATCCCGGTAGCTGAAGTCGGCCGCCGCCAGCTCCGTAAGGTGTTTTTCTGCCGTGTCGTACTCCTTCAGCCCTGTCGCCAGAACTCCCGCCCGATAGCGGGCCAAGCGGTGTTCTTCGGAGTCTGGCTCGGGGGCCGCCTTGATTGCCGCCTCGTAACTGCTCATTGCCAGCCGGAATTGCTCGATATGCTGAAAGCACTCTCCAAGGTTGATCTGAGTCTCCGCTAGCCGCTTGGCGTCGGCTCGGGCCGTCTGAAAGGCTTGGATCGCCTCGCGAAACTTGCCCGCCCGCTTGAGCCGGAGTCCCAGCTCAAACTGGTAGAGGAGGTTTTCTGGATTCCGGCGGGAGCGGGCCGCATAAACCTCGAGCTCGACCTGATTCGCCTGGGCCTGCATCCTTTTGGCGAGGTCGTTCGCCTCGGGGGTCTTCTCTTCCTGAGCACGCCGATCCGCCACGGCCGTTTGCTGGCGCATCCGACGAAGCTGGGTCTCTTCGAGCAGCTCCCGAAGATTCAGGTCCCCACCGCCCGACACGGCCATCGCCTTGATCAACACCCGCTCCGCATCTCGCAGTCGGTCGGCGCTGGTGTAGATTTCCGCAAGTTCGAGATAGTGGCTCGATTCTTCTGGGTGAAGCCGAATGGCGTCCAGCAGGGGCTTCTCTCTCGTTTCCACCCTGTTGGCCTTCTCGCCGTTTGCTCGTGGGCCATTTGTTCGTGAATCGACGGCGGGCGACTCTTCCTGGTCGGGGTTTGCCTCGTCGGTCGGTGGCGAAAGGCCAAGGGCTTGGGTGGCTTCTTTGTCGGGCGAGGCATCGGCGCGGGCCCCTTTGCGGAGCAACTCTTGGTCGTAGCCTCCTTGGTGGATGGTCTGCTCGACACTGAGCCGCGAAATGGCTTTCGCTACGGCGTTGTCGTTGGGCTTCGCCGTTTGGACTCGCTTCCAGCAGGCGATCGCTTGTTCAAACTGCCCCACGTCGGCTAGCGCCTTCGCCGCTTCGCGGTTGGCTTGCTCATGTTTTCCATCCAAGTCGAGTGCCCATTTGAGGTAGTAGAGCTGACACTCCGTTGCCCCGAGTGTCCCGGCACTCCTCGCCATTTCCAGGAGGGTCGTTATGTCCGTAGGGCCCTGCTTGAGCGCCTCGCACCCTGCTTGGAATGCTTTGGGCCACTCCCCTTTGCCTGCCGCTTTGCAGAGCGCGGAGCGGGCGCTCTTGAGTTTCATGTTCAGGCCTCCAAACCGCGATGCCTTTTTCCCGTCCCCCTGTTTTTTTACGAGATTGGCTCGGAAGTGCTGCAGGTAGAGGAGGCTCGCTGGGTCTTCTGTCACGCACTGGGCAAACAGGTCGTGGGCGTAGTCGTAGTCCCCCTTGTCGAGACTCTTCTTGCCATGCTCAAACAACTGCTGCAACCGCTGGCGGGTTGCCGGAGGCAGCGGTTTGGGTCCACCCGAAGCAGTCGGAGGCGATGGCATGGTGGCTGTTCCAGAGGCGGTGGAAATCGCGGGGAAACGGTCAGTCTAGCACCTTCCGCCCCCGACACAACGCCGGGAACTGGCCCAACCAGGACGCTTGCAAAGTCACCGAATCAAAAAACACAACGGTTCACGCCCTGTAGGTTGGGCTTCCATCCCGACGCTTTTCCCTCGGTCATCTGGGAGCGGAGAGCAGAGGCCGCCCCAATAGCCGACGAGCTACGCCTCGTCGGATTTTGGGCCTCGCTCGCCTGTGAAAACAGACGCAAGGTCTCTCCGCCTTACCCAGGACGCTTTCAAAGACGCCGAATAAAAGAAACCGCCTTGGCGATCTTGGCGGTTCAAAAATGACTTGGCAGTTCTCCTGCCGCCTTACCCAGGAGAACTGCAAAGTCTTTTTTCCCGAACCCTGGTGTTCTCTAGTCCGTAGGATGTGCATCAGGGGGGCTCTTTTCTAGGAAGGAGC
>QIKP01000011.1 GCA_003233055.1 Planctomycetaceae bacterium | reverse complement strand
CAATGGAGCGGTCTTGGATGGCACGGTCGTGGCGGCGGCGGGCGCGTGGCGTCCTGTGACGGGCGATGTCTTTGCACTGCGCCCGCGACGACAGACCTACCAACAACTTTTCCGTGGTGGCGAGCCCCTTCGTCGGGTGAAACTGGCCTCGCGTTTCGAGGTCGCCTCGCTTGAGCCGCTCGAATGGGCCCTGGTCGATCGGGAGATTCACTTTCGGGTTGAAAAAGCGGCGACCCCCGACTCCTACCCACTCCGCCACGCCGGGCTGCAAACGGGAATCACCCTCTACCAGACCCATCACATCCGCATTGAAGGGGTCGTGTTGCAAGGTTTTCAGCAAGATGGGATCAACGTCCACGAGTCGGTTCGCAACTGCGAACTGGTCGACGTCGAATGCCGAGCGAACGGGCGGAGCGGGTTGAGTGTCGGGGGGGTTTCGCAGGTCACGGTCACCGGCGGGCACTTCTACGACAACGGCCGCGTGCAGGTCCGTACGGAAGGTCTCGCCCGACTCGAACTCCAGGCGTGCGACGTCGCGACGGAGCCTGCCCCGGCGTTCAGCGCTCGCGGAAAATGGCTCGTCGTCGATGGCAAACCGGTATTGGCACACTAGGCCTTGGCGATGCCGCTTCAGCGGCGGTGCGTAGCGATCTCCGCGCCCCCTAGCCATGCAAACTACGCTTCTTGTTCTGCTTCGTGCATCGCTGCGTCCATCGATTGGCGTTGCGTGAGGTAATAGCCGATCGCAACGATCCCGGCGAAGAGCATGACCAGCCTCTGGCCGAGGGCGACAATCACGCCGCTGCTCTTTTCGTGGCCGACCGCTTCGTACAAACCGGCGAGCGCCGCCTCAGTGGTGCCCAATCCGCCAGGCGTGATCGGAATTGCCCCGGCTGTTTCTGCCAGGGGTACGATGCAGAGATGCTGGCTCAGCGGGGGATGGTCGAGCGGCAGGCCGAGCGCGACGAAGTGAAACGACAGGACCAGCAGCAAGTGAACGGCAATCCCCAGACCGAGTGCCGGGATCAGCTTGTCGGGGCGTCGGCTCATCATTTGGCAGGTCCGGAGCAGCTTCCCCGCGACTTGCCCGACGACGGGCAGATGGTGGATCACTTCGGCGGTGGTGGTGGCGACTCGGCCCGGGGCCATGAGCAGACTCCCGACCATCACGGCGGTGGTAAAGACGGCGATGGTCATCCATGCGAGCCAACGGATCCCGGGAGGCATTTCGGCATTCCAGGGCATTCCGGTGATCAGGATCGCCATGCTGGAGACCCCCAGCAGTGAGGTTAAACCGATCAAGCGATCGGCGACGACGGTTGCGACCGCTTGGCTTTTTCGCTCGGCATGTTCCTTGGCGAGCGCGACCGCCTTGAAGAGATCGCCCCCGACACCCCCCGGCGCAACGAAGTTTAAGGCAAACCCAAGCGACCCGAGCCGCACGGCGTCGCCGAGCGTGAAGGGAAGCTGGGCCGCTCGAACGAGGAGGAACCACCGAAGGAACCCGAGTCCGACCGCCGCCACCACGCAGCCGAGCGAGGCGGCCAGAAGCGCCCAGTCTTTTTGTTCCCGCAAGATCCTCTCAAACTGCCCATGCCCTTGCGCTTGTTGGAGGAGGTAGGCGACAATCGCGAGCCCGAGTGCCAGCTTGGCGAAGCCCTTGAACCGTCGATAGAGGAGTGTTGTGGCCATGAAACAGGGGGGAAGGTCTCGGCTCGCCTCCCTCATTTTGGGTCAGCAGGCGTTGACAATTTTCGATGGAAAGGTAAACATACGGACTGCGAAAGGGAACATCGATCGCCCCAAGTTGGGCCCGCAGATGGCCTGTCGCTCCGTGGATGGGGGATTAGCTCAGTTGGGAGAGCATTTGGCTGGCAGCCAAAAGGTCGCAGGTTCGAGCCCTGTATCCTCCACTGGTTTGTAACTCTACGCCGAATCGCGAGATGCGATACCTCTCGGCGTTCGGTAGGAGGGGCTGTTTTCCGGAGGGAAGACGGTAGTTGCCGTTTTGGCGGCATAACCGGAACGGCCCGACGAGGCGTAGCTCGTCGGCTATTGGAACCCCTCCCTGGCGATGCCGCTTCAGCGGCAGGCGCGTCGTTGGCGTGGCCGCTTCAGCGGCCGTGGTACCGCCCCAATCGTTACATCCGGCCGGCGGCTCCCGGTTTCGGGCTTCTCTCCCTTTCTGGCCGGCACGCCCGCCGTTGGCAAGCTACGCTTTGTCAGACAATCAGGGCGCAAAGTCCCTGCGTACCGCGCTTTTTGGGCGTCGCCTTACCCTACCCTCCTTTGCCTTAAGTCTCCTTTGCCTCAAGAAAACCTATGAGCACGATCACCAGCAACGCGGCCACGCTTTCCGACCGGGACCGCGATGCGGAATTCGAGAACATCAAGCGACGCATTCATACGAAGTTGGTCGACAAGCTCGATCTGTCCCGCGTTGGCGAACTCGAAGGGGACGTGCTCCGCCGCGAGATTCGCCTGGTGGTCGAGCACCTGTGCGACACCGAAGATACCTTTCTCAATCGTAGCGAGCGCGATCGGCTGATCGAGGAAGTCCTCGACGAAACCTTCGGCCTGGGCCCGATGGAGCTGCTGCTCAAGGACCCGGCGATCAGTGAAATCATGATCAACGGGCCGAAGAGCGTCTACGTCGAAAAATCGGGGAAGCTCGTCAAAACGCCGGTCGTCTTCCGAGACAACAAGCACCTGATGCAGATCATCGACCGGATCGTGGCCAAGGTTGGTCGCCGTGTCGACGAAGTCTGCCCGATGGTCGACGCTCGCCTGGCGGATGGATCCCGAGTGAATGCCATCATTCCTCCCTTGGCACTGGACGGCCCGAGTGTGACGATTCGCCGGTTTGGCTCGAATCCTTTGAAGCTCGAAGACCTCCTGAATTACAAAAGCCTGACGCCTGAAATGGTGATGCTCCTCGAAGGGGCGATGAAGGCGAAGCTCAACATGCTGATCTCGGGCGGTACCGGATCGGGCAAAACGACCCTGCTCAACACGCTCTCCAGTTTTATCTCCAACGACGACCGGATCGTGACGATTGAAGACGCCGCCGAACTCCAACTCCAGCAGGACCATGTCGTTCGGCTCGAGACTCGCCCCGCAAACATCGAAGGCAAGGGACGGATCAGTGCGACCGAACTCGTGAAGAACTCGCTCCGGATGCGGCCCGATCGAATCATCATCGGCGAATGCCGCGGGGGAGAGACCCTCGACATGCTCCAAGCGATGAACACGGGCCATGATGGCTCGCTCACGACTTGCCACGCCAATACCCCTCGCGACGCGATCGCTCGCCTCGAAACGATGATCATGATGGCCGGATTCGAGATGCCGATGAAGGCGATGCGGGCTCAGATTTCGAGCGCCATCGACCTGATCATCCAGACCAACCGTCTGCAAGGGGGGCCACGAAAGGTGACCCATATCACCGAAGTCCTCGGCATGGAGCAAGACACCATCGTCATGCAGGACCTGTTTAAGTTCAACAAGGATGGCGTCGACGAAAATGGCCGCTGCGTCGGACACTTTATCTCGACCGGCATTCGTCCTTCGTTCATGGACCGCATGGAGTCGGCCGGTGTCCGGCTTCCTGCGAGTACGTTCCGCGAACGGGTGATGCTTCGCGACTAGTTTTCCCCCCCTTGATAAAGCCACGAGCTGCTTCGGGCGCCGACTCGGTGCCGACTCCTGTTCCTTCCAACCACGACCGACAAACTTATGTCTCTCTGGATCATCTACCTTTGTGTCTTCGCCGGTGTGACTGCCCTTGTGGTCGGCATTGCTGCGACAATGAGCGGCGTCCGCGAGGACAAAGTCTCGGAAAGGCTTAACCAACTCACGAACTCCGGGGATGGCAAAAAGGACAACAGCATCGCTAGCGACATCCTGGCCGCCTCGCGCGGTGGGACGCAGTCGGTCATCGAACAGATGGTCTCCAACTACCTCAACTTGCCGAAGCTCTTCGAGCAAGCCGACGTCAACATGACGATCAGCAAGTTCATGGTGATCGTGGTTGGATCCGCCACGGTCGGGTTTCTACTGCCGACGGTCGGAGGACTGTCGATTAAGTTTGGGCCAATCATCGCCATATGCTTTTGTGTCATGCCGTTCACGTGGCTTTTCATGAAGAGAAAGAGGCGGCTGAATAAGTTCGGCTCCCAGCTTCCCGATGCTTTGGAGCTGGTCGCCCGGGCACTCCGTGCGGGGCACAGCCTTGCGGCAGGCCTCAACCTGGTCGGACAGGAAATGTCCGATCCGATCGCCAAGGAATTTAACCGGACCTTTGAAGAACAAAACCTCGGCATGGCCTTGGAAGAAGCCCTGGAGAACATGTGTGAGCGAATCCCCAACCTCGACCTCAAATTTTTCGCCACCGCGATCATCCTGCAACGGCAAACGGGTGGCGACCTCGCTGAGATTCTCGACAAGATCGGGCGACTCATTCGCGAACGGTTCAAGATCCGGGGCCAAGTCCAAGCGCTCACCGGCGAAGGGCGGCTCAGCGGCATCGTGCTGCTCGCGCTTCCTCCCACGCTCTTTGTGGTCGTCTATCGGATGAATCCCGACTATTTGATGCTGCTCTTTACCGATGACTTCGGGAAAAAAATGCTGGTCGGCGGCTTGGTCATGCAGATCCTAGGAGCCATCGTCATCCGAAAAATTGTCGACATTCGTATCTAACTCAAGCGAACGAACGCCGAACAACGAACAACGAACGCCGCCGCTGAAGCGGCATCGCCAACGACGCTCTCCCAACCAACACCCAACACCTGCAAAAGTCATGTTCACGGTTGCACTCATCAGTAGCTCCCTGCTCACCCAGATCGCCATCTTCGGAATGGTCGCCCTGGGGGTCTGGCTTGCCATGGAATTCCTCGGAGGAGGCGGCAAGTCCCGCGCCGAAGAAAGGCTCGACGAGTTTCAAGACGGAGGAGGGCGAGCACGTGGCGGATCCAGCGCTTCCGATTCGATGACCCGGCTCATCGCCAAAGCCTCCCCCAAACTCTCCGCACCGCTGCAGCCCAAGACCGAGGCCGAAGCAGGGAAAATCAAGCAACGGTTGCAGCATGGAGGCTTCCGAGGCGAGAACGCCGTCACCATCTTTCTCGGAACCAAGATCTTCTGTCTCGCCATCGGATTCATGGCCAGTGGCGGATCGATGCTTTACTTCAAAGGCATCACCCGAGAGGCCGGGATGTATACCGTCGCCATCTCCGGCGTCTTGTTTTTCCTTCCCGATATCGTTGTCTGGTTCCGAAAGAAAAGCCGCCAAGACGCCATCTTCTACGGATTGCCCGATGCGCTCGACCTGATGGTCGTCTGCGTCGAAGCAGGGCTCGGGCTCGACCAAGCGATGAGAAAAGTCGCCGAGGAAATGAAGAAAAGCTATCTCATCTTGGCCGAAGAGTTTGGCCTCGCCAACCTCCAACTCCAGATGGGCTCCGCACGTAACACGGTCCTCCATGAATTGGGCCAACGGACCGGTGTCGACGACCTGAGAGCCTTGTCGGCGATCCTTATCCAAGCCGATAAATTCGGTTCCAGCGTTGCCCAAGCACTCCGAGTCCAAAGCGACTCGATGCGAACGAGACGAAGCCAAATGGCGGAAGAAAAGGCGGCAAAGACCGCCGTCAAGTTGATCTTCCCCCTGGTCATCTTCATCTTCCCCGCAATTTTCGTTGTCCTCGTCGGCCCCGCCGCGATCACCATGGTCAACGAGATGTTCCCCGCCATGCAAGGCAACCAGTAGCCGCGGCTGATTGGTTGGCGTGTTGGCGTGTTGGCACCTCGGGGCCTTGGGGCTGACGCGCCTGCCGCTGAAGCGGCATCGCCAGAAGGGGGCCTCGCGGTCTTGCGTTAATCGTCTTTCTCTACGCGTGGAAACCACTGACGGGCTTCTCGGTGTTCCATCTTACAGACTGCCTGCGTTGTTCGCCCTAACATGATGGGAAGTGTTCCCTTACTTTGGAAACGTCTCGCCATGTTCCGTTCTCTCTGCTTTGTCATTTTCGGTTTCGTTTTGTGGAGCTGCGGAGCCGGATCTTTTCAGGTCACCGCTACGGCGGACGAACCGGCTACCTCGCGGGGGGTGGCTGTCGTGGAATTGTTCACGTCTCAAGGCTGCAGCAGTTGCCCGTCGGCCGACGATGTTTTGGCCAAGATCCATGCGTGGGGTGAAAAGAAGGGGCAACCCGTCTATTGCCTTTCGTTTCACGTCGATTATTGGAACTCGCTTGGCTGGGCCGATCCGTTTAGTCGCCCAGAGTTTACGGCGCGCCAACGTGAGTACGCTCCATCCTTCCAAGCTCGCCGCATCTACACTCCGCAGATGATCGTCAACGGAAAGACCGAATTTGTCGGCTCGCGACGTAGCGAGGCGATGCAAGCTTTGAAAGCGGCGCTGAAGAGCCCGGCTGGCACCACCCTCCACTTGCAAGCGACGATGAGCGGCGACGGTCGAATGGGGACGGTTCGATACAAGGTCACGGTCGATCAGCCGACCGCTGTACTGAACATCGCTCTCGTTCAGAAAGCGGTGGAGAACAGCGTTTTGCGTGGAGAAAACGCCGGCCACGATTTGGCTCACGTGAACGTGGTCCGAGCCTTGCAGAGTGTGTCGCTCGATAAGCCTTCAGGAAAGGTCGAGCTGACTTTGCCCCAAGGGCTGTCCGCCTCTTCCGCGCGCGTGATTGCTTACGTCCAACACCGTCAGTCGCGTCAAGTTCTGGGAGCCACCGCCGTCGATTTTGTAAGTGCCCCGTCCGATAAGCTGGGCCGATAAGCTGGGCCCCCTGCTGAGAGCCTTCCGTTGGCCGACTCCGCCAGGGGTTCCGTTTGTTGCGCCCGATCCGTTGGATCCGTAAGATCCGTGGTTCCTTCTCTCTTACCTTCGGGGAAAGACCACGCAGACGGGCTTCGGCACGATCGTCTCGTAGCCGGTCGGGTCGAGGCGACCGGTCTGGGCATCCACGCGGAACGAAACCAGATTGTTGGAGTCGCGGTTGGCAACGATGAGAAACTGGCCCGTCGGGTCGAGGCCGATGAAGCGAGGGTGCTGGCCGCCGGTCGGTGTGGTCTCGACCAGGGTCAATCGCCCCGTTTCGCTAGCGATGGCAAAGAGGGCCGTGCTGTCGTGGCCCCGATTGGAGCCGTAGAGGAATTTGCCGTTCGGGTGGACGACGACCTCCGCCGTGGAGTTTTCGCCCTCGAAACCGTCCGGCAGCGTCGAGAGCGTTTGCAATTCAGTCAGCTTGCCTTCGGGGCCGTTGAATTCGAGCACCGACATCGTTGAGTCGAGTTCGTTGATCGAGTAAAGCCACTTCTCGTTAGGATGAAAGGCCAGATGGCGTGGCCCGGCCCCTGGTTGGGCTTTCCAGGCGGAGAGTCGTTTTAAATCGCTGCTGGGGAGGTCGTTGTCGGGGAGATCGTTACGGGGCAAGCGGTAAACGATCACTTCGTCGGTGCCCAGATCGGCGACGCAGGCGAACTGGCCGCTCGAGTCGATGGCGATGCCATGGGCGTGAGGCTCGCTTTGCCGACTTGCGTGGAGGCTGGAACCTTGATGGGCAACCAACGCGGCTCGGGGTTCGATCGTTCCCTCCGTCGACAGCGGCAGCCGAGTCGTGCTACCGCCCGAGTAATGAACGACGATCAGGCTCGTTGCGTCGGGCGTGACGGCCAGGTGGGTCGCGCCGTGGTCGCCCGTCGGTTGCAGGCCGATCGGTAGGAGTTGCTCGGAGTCGGCGGAAAATCGAAACGCACGCACGCCGCCGCTGGGTGTTTCGGCTTCGGTCGTCACCGCGTAGACGATGGGCCTCGTCGGGTGGAGCGCTAAGAAGCTTGGCCTCGGGGCATCGCCCACCGGCTTGGTCTCGCTCAATTCCCCCGTGTCGGAATTTAGGGTGCAAGCGTAGATTCCGTTTTCGCGGACGGACGTTCCGATAAGCATCCGGTGCTCCTTGTGGGTGGCGGGCGCGGCATCCGTGGGCGCGGCGTCGGTGTTCGCGGCGTCGGTGGGTAAGAACCCTATCGACGCGATCACGACAAGTAGCGTGAGAGACCCCTTGCCTCCGCCCGGCCGTTTTTCATGGAAGTCGCTCAGGTTATCCTCCCTAGCCGACGAGCTACGCCTCGTCGGGGGGCGACGCGGTCTGGACTTGAAAAACCGCGGCTTCCGCCTGTGGCTAACGAACGCGAACGCTTGTTGGCGCGCTCAAGATTCGGCTGCCGAGGTTTCTTCGGCTTTGGAGTTTCGTCCGCCCGACCAGAGATTGCGCCAGCTTCGGGACTTGCCCGCGGCGTCGTCCCCCTCCGATTCGGTTGACCCTCCCGAGAGGGTCGCAGCGATTTGGGAGATCGACTGAGTGATCGCCGCCTTGGGGGCTTGCTCCAAGAGGGGCACTCCGTTGTTGCGGACTTCGACCATCGTCCGGTAGTCGTTCGGTATTTGCCAGAAAATGTCACAGCCAAGGGTTTCTTCGGCTTTCTTGACGCTGATTTGCCCCGTCCCGTGGCCGGCACGATTGACGATGATTTTGATTTTGTCTTCGAGTTGCTCCGAGTTTTTGAACGACGCCATCAGCCGCACAATGTTCCGTAAGCAAGGCAAGTCGAGTTGGGTTACCACGAGGACGTCGGTCGCCATCTCAATGGCCTGCATGTCGAGCGGGGTAAAGGCTTTGGAGGTGTCGATGATCAGATGGGTAAAGGTCGCCTTGAGGAGACCCAGTACTCGCTGCAAGTCGTCGACCGAAATGTGTTGGGAATCCTCCAACTGCACCGGCCTAGGAAGCAGGTGAAGCCCGGAACTATGCTTGGTCAGGGATCTCTTCAGTAGCGTGAAGTCGAGTCGCGCGATGTTCTGAGCCACATCCGTAAGGGTGTACTCGGGAACCGTATCGAGAAAGACGTCGGCGTCGCCTACGGCGAGATCCAGATCGACCAACACCACGGATTTTTCAGGGTCCGAAGCGAGGGCACATCCAAGATTCACTGCCAGACTGGTGGAGCCGACCCCCCCGGTGACGCCAGCGATCGTGATGACTTGGCAGCCCGAACGCCGGCTGCCCCCTTGCTGCCCCGAACGATGCTGGAAAACGCGATCCACGGCCGCCGCCAGTTCTTCCGGCTTGAGCGGCTGGGTGAGGAACTCCTTGGCTCCTGCTCGCATCGTGCGAAGGATCAAGCCTCCATCGGTCGAGCTACTGACCACCAGCACCGGGAGTTCGGGGTTGGTTTTGCCCAGTTGTTCGATGAGCTGAACGGCCGCGTCGGGGTCGCTATCCAGGTTGATCAGTGCGATCTCGGGACTGGTCTGTTTGGTGACATCTTGAAAGAAGGCGTATCGGGAACACTCCGCTTCCAGCCACACGGTATCGAGGCCGACCAGGGTCGACTTCAAGACTTCTCGTGTCGCGTCATTGGGATCGACGACGGCGATGCGGAGGACATTGCTCATGGAGGCGGATTTCGACGAAGGGGATCAAAACAGCGGGCAGCACCCCCCGGCCTGGCGCACAGACCTCAACGGAGTTTGCCTCTATCGTTAGAAGCGTAGCTTACAGAGAGTGCGCACCGGGCCAAAGGGGCTCGATTCGTGCGAAACGGTGTGGATAGGCACGGGGCGACGCCTCCCTCGGCTGCGGTCCCCCGTAGGATTCCACCCCTGTTATTCCACTTCATAGCCGACTGGACCGATCAATCCCCCCTCGGCCGCATAACCAGCACGCCCCGATGGCGGGCTGACAGATGGCGGGCCGACAGGTGGAGCGGTCTGTTCCGCTGCCCGGCGGTACTCGGCCGGCTGCTGGGCAGCGTAACCAGGGCTCAGGATCGGCGATTGCGCTGCCTGACGATAGGGACTCCCCGCACGAGACTGCTGGAGCTGAGCTCCGTGGGGCATCCGAAGCGTTCCATGGATCGATCCGTCGGCAGGCGTCGGAACCAGGTTCTCGTTCTGCGGCATCCCTTCGCCAAAGGCGGGGCCTTGCGGGATGTTTTCCGGCCCGAAATTCCCTGGCCCGACCGGAATGACGTTACTGGGGACGGCATTACTGGGGACGGCGTCGCCTGGATAGAAGTCGGTCGGCCGGTTGTCGCTCGGATAGCCTTCGCCGACGTTGGAAAGGTTGTTTCCACAGCGAGGGTCGCCCTCAGAACATCCCTGAGAACTACACCCCTGAGAACCACATCCCTCGGGGCCACAGGGGCCGTAGGCGTTCGGGACTTCTAGGCGACCGCCGCAGTAGAGCGCGCCGCTGCCGGGCGACATGGTGCCGCTCCCAGGAAAACATTCCGGGACTTCGTGCGGGTCCATCGCGTCGACGAATTCGGGCGTCACGAGAATCAGCAGTTCGATTTCGTTCACCCGTTCCTCGACACTACGGAAGGGGACACCAATGAACGGGATGTCGGAGACGAAGGGCAGCCCTCGCTTGATCGACTCGGTACGTCGCTGGATCAACCCGGCGAGGGCAAACGTCTGCCCCGCCTTCATCTCGACGGCCGTGTCGGCCTGCCGGACCCGGAATCCGGGGATGGTCGCACCATTGAGAACGACGCCGATGCTATTGTCGATGTCGCTCACTCGAGGGCGAACCTCCAGGCGAATGTTCCCGTTCCCCAGGACGATCGGCAAGAAGTCGACTTCGGTGCCGAAAGGTTTGTACTCGATGGTGGAAACTCCGAGACCCTGAGGCACGAGGATGGGGATTTCACCCCCTTCGAGGAACTGTGCCGGCCTGCCGCTAATGGCGACGATGTTTGGCTCGGCGAGGACCTTCGCGATGTTGTTCTGCTCCAAGGCGTCGAGGAACCCAAAGAAAGTGTTGTTGCCGCTCACGAGGCCAAACTCGAGCGTGGCACCGCCCGTATCGGCGACGGTGGTCACTCCCCCAGCGGAAGTCACGGCCGAAATGAGTCCACTTGGTCTTGACGCGATAAATCCGCCGCCGCTGGAGAGGTGGGCGAAGTCGACACCGAGCCGGCGGAGCTTAGTCCGCGACACCTCGTAAAGCTTCACCTTGAGTAGCACCTGCTGCACACCGCCGACTTGCAGGTTGTTGATGACCTTCGGAGCGTAGTCCTCCGCCAGCCGCATGATCGGGTTGACATGGTCGGGACTATCGACGAATCCGGTCAGCATGAGGCTCTGGCTGTATTTCCGGACCTCGACCGACGAGTTGGGGAACTGTGTCTGGAGGGCCACCTCCAGCTCCCGGACATCGCCGTAGATAATCACGTCGATGGTGTGGATCTTCTTGTCGGAGTCCCACAGGTTGACCTGCGTGACGCCCGGCTTCTTGGCGGAGATCTGAATCTGTGTCGCCGAGAGGGGGGTCACCGCCACGAGTTCGGGGTTGTTGACCTGAACGCGCGGGATGCTCATGTCGAGTGTGAGAATGCGACTCGAATTGGTCGTCATCTCCAGGCGTTCGCTCTGCTGGCTGATCTTACGAATGATCTTGGGGGAACCCAACCCGACGGTGCTGAAATCTTGTGCGCTGGAGACTCCTCCCCACGTGAGCGTGACGAGGAGGGCAAGTGTGGTGCTCACCAGAGAGCGCCAGGAGCGCGTGCTAAGATCCATCATGTGTTCGTACATCCCTGTACTTCCTTTGTCTGCACGCGGTAAGGCGTACGTGAGGCGTGTGCCACCGACGGCATCGCCATTCCCCCCAGGATCACGCTCGGCTCGTTCAACCTTCCCTGGTCGATCGTTCCCAACGCGGGCAGTCACCCGACTGCCAACAAATCTCTCCTTCGTCGGGGCGTTGGCCCCCCTGTATCACGATTGGTCTCAGTGCGGTTCGTTGCAGCTTGGCTGGTCACTCGTCTTGGAACTCGATCGGGAAATCGGCTTCGTCGATCGGAAAATCTTCCATTTGCTCTTGGGCGGCTTTGGCCGCATCGGACCGGACCTGGGTCTCGCTGACCGACTGGACCGGCAGCGATGATCCGGCTCGCATGGAAGTGGACATCGAAGTCGATTGTTCCAGCGGCCGACCAGTCAGCGGGTCGAACGTCACTTCGCGTCGCTCCTCGGCCTCGTAGATCTCCATGACGAACGGCGGTCGGTCGGCCATGGTCTTGGTCGCCATGGCGACTAAATCGCCAAAGAAGCTCCCTTGTTCCTTTTCCGGCTGGTTTCCAGCCTGCTGCTCTTGCTCGCGAGTATTCTTGATCGCGTGATCGCTGAAAAGCGAGGCCATGTCCATCTCCACGTCGGTGATGGTTTTATCGTCATCGGGATTTCGTGGGATCAGATTGAGTTCGCCAATTTGCTCGGCGAAGGCGATCTTGTTCGCTTGTGCGGGTGTGAGCAGCAGGGAGATCGTCTTGGCAATGTTCCGGCCTTCTCCGCCGTCTGCAGCGCGCTGAACGGTTTGGTCGATCGCATAGACACGGATGTTCTGCAAAATGACTTTGGTGCGTGCCGCGGCGATCCCCGCGCTCGGATTGCGACTGACAAACAACTGAATATCGACGCGGTCGCCCGGACTAAGGAGCCCGGCCGCACTCTTCTCCGCATCGACGCGGATCGTTTTAAGCCGCATTCCTTCGGGAATCTCTCCGATCGGGTCGTGAACTTCTCCCTGGGCGAGGAGCTTGGCTTCGAGGATCGGTTCGCCGGCGATGATGGTGGTACGGGAACGGCGGTTGGCTAGTTCTTCAAGTTGCGTGATCGCACCCTGAGGAATCTTATCCGTAGGCCACTCTTGGAGTGACACCATTTCTTCGTTGATCGGGTCGTTGAGATTGATATTGTGGACAGCGACATAGATCGAAGTGGTTTCGTAACCACCCTCGCCTTGACTGCGGTCCATCACTTGGCTAATACCAATCGATGCAACGAGGCCGCAACCTAGCGCCAGAGCAAGCAGTATCAAGGACTTTGGTCGCATGGGATCCCCTACAAGAGCAATGAAGCCACCGAAGTTGCCATCGAATGCAATGCCATCGAAGGCAAGGACCGAAGCAATCTCGTCAGCAAGGATTTCGTGTTGGCGACGCAACGGCTAGTAAGGCGCGTTGGTGCATGATGCCTGTGCAATACGAGACCCTTGTCGTTTCTCTTCGGCAAGATTCTCGTACGGTATCCAGTAATTTCTCTGCGATGGATCTCGAAGCGAGACGTCTCGAAGCGCGATCAACCGGCCCTAAGCTAGCATCCCGGAGAAGCTAAAGTAGGCAATCGTGCCGATCGCCATCGGGATGCCATAAGGCAGGAGCAGCATGGTTGGCTTCCGCTCGGCAGCAATGGCCGCCAGTTTTTCAGGGTCTTTGACACTCATCATTTCGTTCCAGATCATCCAGAACTGGTTGTGGTGTTTGTCCCAGCTCTTGGTGATCAAGACCATGCCGACGGCGATGATGCCACCGGCGACAGCGGAGGCGGCAAAGGAGTAGAGGGTCGCTTCGACCCAAACCCAGGCTCCGATCCCTGCCATCAGTTTGACGTCGCCTGCGCCCATGCCGCCAATGGCGTAAGCGGGCATCAGCACGGCGAGCCCCACAACGGTCCCGAGCAAGCTGTAGCCAAGTCCTTCCCAGCCAGGGTAGGCGCTGAGAGTAAAGCTATAGACCCAGCCGGTGAGGACCATGGGAAACGTGAGCCAGTTGGGGACCTTGAGTTGCCGGCCGTCGATCACCGCCGCTACCACGAGCGTGACGGTGACGAGCCAAACGTGCCAATTGTCCAGGAGTGCCTCTTGCCATTGGGTCAGGTCGAGCATGGTGTTTTTCCGTTAAAAATCGTGATTCGTTCGGTTCGATTGGTCCCTCCAGGGGGACGCATGAACAAACATAGGTCACGATTCTGTTCGTCGCCGGCAACTGGTGGCCATTCACTCGATATCCGCTAGCAGCCGATCACCTATCGCGCACAACCGAAAAAACAGGCACTCGCATTGCAATCGTAAGATTCGTGGTTCCTTCTTCTGGTCGCAGAACGGTTACGAAATTCCTTAGAGCCATCCGTCTCCACACCGGTAGGCGACGTTGTAGGCATCGAAGTACATGATGCATGCGGCCTGCCAACCTAGCAGCACCGCGACGAATAACTGCCAGTAGCTTGGCAGCCGACAAAAACCTTCCCATACCGGATCATTCAAGGAACTGTCTCCGTTCGAAAGCCGTGCCGAAAGCACGAGAGAACTCACTAGGGTAGAAAAAAAAGAGCCCCCCATGCATCCTGCACGGGGGGCCTCAAGATTTTACTGCGTCACCTTAGGGTGTTTCCCCAAGGGCCTACGACTAGCTACCTGAGAGCTGGGTCGCGACCGAGTTGAAGGTCGTCGAGGCGTTGTTGCCGATCGAGGTAATCGCTGTTAAGCAGACGATCACGATCAGAGCCAACATCACGGCGTATTCAACCGCTGTGGGGCCATCTTCCGAGACGAGGAACTGTTGTACTTTCTGGGCAAACTTCTTCATAGTAGCATCCTCCGGTTCTCAGTGCGGGCCACGGAGGGCCAGCACCCTAAAGTTGATCAGGAGCGGTATAGCTCCCGGTTTCCGGCTCTTGGCAGCACCCAAGCTGTTTTTCACAGCCTGGCAAGCCTGGTTGTACTGCCTCGAAACCAACAATAACTCAAACAGTCGCGTATCATCCGTTCGTCGAATCGCTTCCTACATTCGGGCACTTTGTGGGTGCCGGAAAATCTTTCCTTCGGTAACCTGGCTACCACCGCCCGTAAGCAGAGGTCCTAGGCTTTGCGCCCCAGCCTTGCGACTGGTTTGCCTTTGTCGAGGAATGACGACGCAACAGGCTCTAACGAGTGCTTTATCCCAACTTCATTCAAGCGGGCGAAAGCACTAACAATAACCGGCCTACGGTTAATAGGCCGACGAGTGCTCGTAGCAACAAAAAATGAGGAGTTCTTCACGATAAGTGTCGGATGCCAAGGGGAGTGGGAGTCGCAAGTTTCCCGTGAGGAGGTTTGCAGCTTCGACTTGTCTTGGACACTCAAAACCTATGTCACATGGCCCCGATGTCAAACGACCGACTTGAGTTTTTTTTGAGAAAGTCGAATCGTGCCGTCTGCATGCCTCTGCGAGACTCGTTCGTCTCGCAGGCAATTCGTCTCGCGGGCAAGAGGCCGCTTGCGGTTTAGCCTGACGTAGGATTGGTACGTGAAGACGTTACTCGACCAACTCGAATCGCTGACCCCTGGCGGGTACTTGCCTGGCGGACCGCTCGCCACCGAGCCAACCGCTTGGGGTGCCATCGCTTTGGCGCGTGCCGGTCGTATCGAAGGGGCGGGTTGTGCGGGCGATTGGCTCGTGTCGCTACAATCGCGAGACGGTTCGGTGAGGGTTGGCCTCGATGCGTCGGGGCCCCATTGGACCACCAGCCTCGCGATCCTCGCCTGGAAGGCCATCGATGCCGTGAAGTACCGGCGTTCCGTCGAGCAAGCCGCAGACTGGCTTCTTGCCACCCAAGGAAAACCGGCACCTACGAGCCCGCATGTTGGGCACGACACGACGCTGATTGGTTGGTCGTGGGCCGCCGATACCCATTCCTGGCTCGAGCCAACCGCCTTCGCAACGATGGCGCTTCGCGCCGCCGACCACCAAGACCACCCTCGACATGCCGAAGCGCGGCGGATGCTCCTCAATCGGCTTCTTCCCGCCGGTGGTTGCAATTACGGCAATACAGAAATCTTGGGCCAGACGCTGGTTCCCCATTTGCAGCCGAGCGGCATCGTGATGTGGGCGTTGGCCCGCGAAGAGGCCCGCGGTTCGCAGATCGACCTTTCGCTCCACTACTTAGAAGGGCAAATCGCCCGACGGACCGGCTGCGCCTCGCTTGCCTTCGCGATCCTCGCGCTCACCGCTTGGAAACGCCGCCCAGCCAATGCCGAGGCGCTCCTCGCCGAAGCCATCCAACGACCAAGCACCCAAGGAAGTCCCTACAAACTGGCACTCCTCGCGTTGGCAGCCAATGGAAAATCCTTATGAGCGATCTCCCGACAGCCAACCCACCCCGGACCTTCGACCGCCGCACGCTCCTCCAAGCGGGAGGGGCCGGCGCGGCGCTTTGCGCGATCACGCCACTGCTCCACCGCTGGGCAAATCCCACCGCAAGCGTTTTCGTCGCACGCCATCAGCGGTACGAGGGCCCACTCACTCAGACGATTCGCGATGGCCTGCTCGCCAGCGGGGAACTGCCCGACTGGTATCACGGAAAGCGGGTCTTACTCAAGCCGAATCTTGTCGAGCCGACCAAAGCGATCCCCCACATGACGACCCACCCCGCGATGATCGTCGCCGCAGCGGAAGTCTTTCGCAGTTGGGGAGCGAGCGTCCTTGTGGGCGAAGCCCCCGGGCATGTCCGCGATACGGAGATGGCGCTCATCGAGTCGGGCGTTGGCGAAGCGCTCGACGACGCCGGAGTCCGGTTTGCGGACCTCAATTACGAAGAGGCCTTTTGGCGTAGGAATCGTGGGAAGAGAAGCCGACTGCGTGGCTTCTGGTTTCCCAAGAGCGTTGCCGAGGCCGACGTGGTCGTCTCGATGCCGAAGATGAAAACGCATCACTGGGTTGGTATCACTTGCAGCATGAAGAACTTCTACGGCGTGCTCCCCGGCATCAAGTATGGTTGGCCCAAGAACGTGCTCCACCACAATGGCATCCCGCAAACCGTGGCGGACGTCAATGCGACGCTCTCCCGGACGCTGGCGATCGTCGATGGGATCACCTGCATGGAAGGGGATGGGCCCATCTTGGGAAGTCCCAAACCGATGGGGCTCGTCTTGGTCGGCGCGAGCCTCGCGTCGGTCGATGCCACGGCCGCTCGCATCATGGGGCTCGACCCGACGCAGGTCGAATACCTGCAACTGGCAACCCGTCGCATGGGCCCGCTCGACGATCGACTCATTGAGCAACGGGGCGAAGCGTGGCAAGACCTCGCGACGCCGTTCCAAATCCTCGACAAACCCCACCTTCAGCGGCTACGCCTCATGGGCATAGGCCCGCAGGTGACGTGACTCCGGGGCGGCTGGCGATGCCGCTTCAGCGGCAGCGCGTCTACAACCCCGGGTCCCCCGACGAGGCGTAGCTCGTCGGCTATTGGGGCCGCTCTCCGCTCTCTGCCACTGACAACCAAGCTTGGTCGGGGTTACTCCTCTCTGGTTGGCATGGGCTCTCGATGGAATCCCATCAAGAGCCAAAAGAGGAACAGTGCGATCAGGCCTGCACCGCTTGCTAGCAGGAAGAAACCGGGCCAGTCGTACGGCGCGGGCGACACGCCCTCGGGTGTCAAGAACCTTGCTTGCATCGCCCCCGAGAGGATCGACCCGGTCAGGTGCCCGAAGCCAACCGTCACGACCGCCAGGAGCCCTTGCGCCGCGCCTCTCGTTTCCGGGGTAGCCGCATGGTCGACGTAAAAGAATCCGGTGACGTAGACGAACGCATAACAGATGCCATGCAGCAGAATGGCCAGGTAGATCGCCACCTTGGGCAGTCCCGTCTCGCCCCCCATCGCTAGGAACGCATAACGAGCGGACCAGGCTACGAGCCCGATCGCGAAGAGACGTTTGAGGCCGAAACGTCGCAGAAGCCATGGCATGAGAAGGAGGCAGGCCACTTCGGTGATTTGCCCGAGCGACATGAGCGTCGCCGCCCCTTCCACCTCGAGGTTATTCAGAAACAGGTTCCCGTACATGTTGTAGACTTGCGGCGTGATCACCGCAAAGAACGACGCGAGGAGAAAAAGCACGAGTCGCGGTTGATCGCGGACCATCGCTACCGACCCACGAAGCAAAGATCGCCAAGTCACCCCGCCGGTGAGCGGAGGAGTGGGAGGAAGCGTTAGGGAAAAGAGAGCCATTGCCAGATGCGTGTAGGCGGCGTAGGTCATCGGCAAGGTCGAAGACTCGATCTCCTTCGAGGCGACATGGAACCACCACGGTACGAAGCTGCCAACGACCACCATTGCAACGACCCAGCCCAACGTGCCGATGGCCCGCGCAACGGTAAAGGCCATCTTAGAGGGTTCCAGGTGACGCAACGCGAGGCTATTGCAAAGCGTGAGTGCAGGAACGCAAAATTGAAAATAGGCGACCATCCATACGAAGAACCACCACTGTTCCGAAGAATGTTGGATCAGCACGAGCATCGCCGCACATCCCACATTGAGTGCGGCCATTAAATGTTCGGTGCGAAACCAACTGTCTGCCATCGCGCCAAACAACCACGGCGCAAAGATCGCACCGAGCGCCCCGCTTATTCCTGCGACGCCAACGAAGGAAGCATCAAACATCCCACTTCCCGCATCGCCTGTATTTTCGCCGATGTAAGTGCTGGAAGTCACCACCCACAAGCCAAGCGACGCAAACTGCAAGAACATCATCGCCGAGAGGTGTGCTAGCCTAAGGCGACTGACGCGGGACCTTTTCGCAGGGCGATCGCGGCCTTCTTCGGAACCGTTGGCTGGGCCTGTTTTCGACAGCGGAATGGGATTGCTCACTTCGGGCCGATGGCATTGACCGACGAAAAATTCACGGGGAAGCGAGCACGACTTCGTCCGTTTCCCGAGCGCTTCTCGTCGCCACGGAATACGCGCCAAAGAGCACGACCATGTAGAAGAGGTCGCCCGAGAGCATCTTGAAGTAGAACGGGATCGCCGCCGTGTAGCAGACGCCGAGGCCAGCCCAGGTGGCGGTGTAGTCGGCAGCCCCCATGCCACCAGATATTGCGGTTACCCAGACGGCCAAGTTGGTCGTGAGGAAGAAAGCGGCCGAGGGCAGGAACGCGCAAACCAGGCCGCGACCGATCTTCGTCCGCTTTTCTTTCGCCTCGCGTAGCCAAGGCCCCAGCATCGCTGGCAGGAGCATGGCCCCCCAGACGGTGAGCATCTCCCCGCGGTTGTTATGCGATAGCTCCGCGAAGTCGCTAATGGCCAATGCCGCCAAAGGGACCATCGCAGCGATCAGGCGATTGCGGAAGTAATACCCCGCAAAGAGCGCAGCCGCAGCAACCGGCGTGAAATTCCAATCGATTCGATCGACCCGGCCCACGACCGCAATCGCTACGAGCAACAGGAAGACAAGATGTTCGGAGTGAAGTCGAAGGAAGCGGCGCATGTTTTTTTCCATCTCGTTGGTTTCGGGCGGTGATTGCGTCGGACAACCTACAACGACCCACGGACCGTTCATTATTCGTATGGGGCGAATTTCCACAAGACTTGATCGCCGGGCGAAAGCTCGTAGAGGCCAAAACTATCGGCCGGACCTTGCCCGTTGACTTGGTAAGTCCAGTTTCGCCCTTTCGTTCCCTCATTTCCTTGCCCGGCCAATTCGGTCAGAAACGCCCCTGCGTCCCGTCCCTCGTATCGAAAACGCCATTCGACTGACTGCGACGCGGCCTCCCGTAGGAGGTCGAGCACCGTCATTTCCGAGCGATGGAGAACAACGATCGCCTCGGAAGGGTGCCGGGGAATTTCCACCGTCAGAGTGACGCCCACCGCCGGATCGACGGGGGTCTGCTCAACAGAGGTCTGCTCAACGGGGGTTCCCTTGGGTGGTCCGGCCGAACCCCCTTCTTGCGGGCCCGCCCAGTAATTCATCGCGACGATTCCGAGGAGGACCAGGGCGAAGAAACCGACCAAGAGGCCGCTTCGTTTTTGGTTGGGATGTTGTTGGTTGGTAGGGTCTGCCATGTCGCCCAACTTCTCAGGCGACTGCCCCAGCGTCAAGCGCGACTGGCCGTAGAAGTCTACCCACGACCAAAGTGAGCATAGCCCCGACCGAGCTTGGTCGGGACTACACGGGGGCCGTTCTACGGAGGTTGGGCAATGCCACGGATCTGAGAAACCACGAATCTTACGAATCGATACGAATAGCGGCAAAAGGACACCCCCTCTATCTCTTTGGGTTCGTGGTTTCTTTCTTTCGACTCATGAACGGTGACAGAATTAACAATCCGGTGGTTTTCTGCTTCCGGCGTCATTTTTTCTTGACGTCTTTGTTTCTTGACGCCTTGGCGTACTTGGCGGTTCAAAAATGACTTTTCAGTTCTCCTGAGGTTTAGTCGTCTACCGCCAGCGCGTAGCGAACAATGGCATCGCTCGCGACCGCCCTCCCTAGTCCCCGTCACCGTTGTAGGTTACTTTGGCGGCAAAGAGGCTCGCCTGGAGGCGAGTACGTGATTGGCACCCCTTCATGAAGAAGCGTATGACGGCCAACCGGCAGACCGAATCTAGCGAGACGCATACGCGGCTCGATTTCCCGCAGCCTGGCATTGCCCGGCTGACGCTCGACCATGCCGAGCGAAGCGTCAACATTCTCTCGCGCGATGTGCTCGAAGAAGTGGAGGCTCACCTCCTGTCGCTCGAAAAGCGGGACGACATCCAGGGACTGGTGATTGCCTCAGGCAAGCCGGGCAGCTTCATCGCTGGGGCCGACCTGACCGAATTTGCGGCGTCGCTCGACGAACCGGCCGACGTGATCCAAAATGTCAGCCGGCGGGGACAGGACCTTTTTCGCCGGTTGTCGGCGGCCCCCTACGTCACCATCGCGACCATCGACGGCATCTGTGTCGGCGGTGGGGCGGAGCTCGCCGTCTGGTGCGACCGCCGTATCGTGACGAGCAATTCCAAAACACAAATCGGATTTCCCGAAGTCAAGCTGGGCCTGTTTCCTGGCTGGGGCGGCACCGCTCGGACTCCTCGAATCATCGGCCTCGCCAATGCGGTCGAACTCGTCACCGGCGGCGAGTCGATGAGCGGGAAAGCGGCCTTCGAGATGGGGCTTGCCGACGACCTGATCGATGTTGGAGACGACGCCGAAAACACCGCGAGTACCGCGAACAACGCGCTCCTCGAGGCGGCCCTCCGGATGATTGAGGCCGACCAAAAGTCGGGCGATTTCCTGGCGAATCGTCAACGATGGGCGGAGCCGATCGCCATGAGCGAAACCGAGCTAGCGTTCCTCGGGGCGACCGCCGTCGCAGTCATTCAGCAAGCGACCAAGGGCAAGTACCCGGCTCCCGTCGCCGCGTTGGAGTTGATGCTCGAAGCCTCAATGGGCGATCTCGATGCCGCCTGCCAAATGGAGACCGAGCAGTTTGTCCCCCTCTTTGGCTCCCCGATCAACCGTGCCTTGCTGAATGTCTTCTTTCTCCAAGACCGCAACAAAAAAAAGGACGGGGGAAGCGGCAAGGGCCAAGCGAAGGCCGCGAGTGTCGGGGTGATTGGCGCTGGCACCATGGGGCTCGGCATTGCGGCCGTGAGTCTCCGTCGCGGGCTGAAGGTGACGATTTCAGACAATCGCGCCGAGGCACTCGCCAGCGGCGAGCAGCAGGTGCTCAAGGAAGCGGCCTTTGACCGAGATCTCAAAGGGCCCAATCTCGACAAAGTGCTGGAGCTTTCGCCAGGCCTGAACACGACGATCCAAGCCAGACCCCTCGCGACCTGTGATTTGGTGATCGAAGCGATTGTTGAGAATGCCGACATCAAGAAAGAATTGTTTGGAGAGATCGAGCCTCACGCCCAAGGGACCACGGTCCTTTGCTCCAATACCTCCACGATTCCGATCACAAAATTGGCCGAAGGACTCAAACGCCCCGATCGATTCTGCGGATTGCACTTTTTCAATCCTGTGCGAAAAATGCCGCTGGTGGAAGTGATTCGCGGAAAAAAAACGAGCGACGACACCATTGCTCGGGCAACCTCGCTGGCTCGACAGTTGGGCAAAACGCCCGTGGTGGTGAAAGATGGTCCCGGATTCCTGGTCAATCGACTCCTGCTGCCCTACATGAACGAGGCGGCCGTGCTGCTGGGCGAAGGAGTGCCGATCGACCAGATCGAAAAAGCGGCGAAGAGCTTCGGCATGCCGATGGGGCCGATCGAGTTGCACGACGTGGTCGGCCTCGACGTCTGCCTCCACGCGGGAAAGGTCATGCAGGAAGCGTTTTCCAATCGTGTTGTCCCGACGCCGATCGTCGATCAATTGGTCGAAGCGGGCAGACTGGGGCAAAAAAATGGCCTCGGCTTCTACGACTGGAAGACCGACAAGAAGGGCCGCTCAAAAAAATCCCCCTCGGACGACGTCCAAAAAATTATCGCCAAGCTGGCCACTCCGTCCAGCACCTCCCACGATTTAACCGACCGCTTGATCCTACCAATGTTGGTCGAGGCCACTCGGGCGATGCAGGACGGCATTGCGGGCGATGTTCGGGATGTCGACCTGGCGCTGATCTACGGCATCGGTTTCCCCCCGTTCCTCGGCGGGCTGTTTTACTGGGCCGACCAGATCGGCGCGGCGACAATCGTCGAGAAGCTCGAAGGCCTCCGATCGCTCGGCAAACGGTACGAACCGACCAAGATGCTGCTCGAGAAGGCTAAGAACGGCACCCAGTTTTACGACAACTAACGACCAACCAGGGGCGGGGACGACCCGGCTCGCAATCCCCGTTCTCCCATAGCAATGCCTACACCAGTTGTCCCCACACCCGTTGTCATTGACGCTTGTCGCACTGCCATAGGGCGGTCTCATCCGAAATTGGGCATGTTTCGCGACGTGCGGGGCGATGACTTGGCCGTCAAGGTCGTCAAGGCGATTATCGAGCGGACCGGGATCGATCCGGCCGCCATCGAAGACGTGCTGATTGGCAATACCAAACAGGAGAAAGAGCAGGGGCTCAACATGGCCCGGCTTGTTTCGTTGATGGCCGACGTCCCTGCCGAGGCAGCCGGTGCGACCATCAATCGTCTCTGTGGTAGTAGCCTGCAAGCTCTCAACCAAGCTTGCCACTCGATCATCGCGCAGGCGGAGGACGTGCAGATCGTCGGTGGCACCGAGCACATGCACCACGTTCCGATGGATGCGGGCGTCGACCTCAATCCCCGGCTCTTTCACAATACGAGCAAGGGGACGTTGCTGATGGGGGTCACGGCGGAGTTCGTGGCTCAATCGCAAGGGATCAGTCGCGAGGAACAAGACGCCTTTGCCTTGGCGAGCCACCAGAAGGCAGTCGCCGCGCAAAAAGCGGGCGCGTTCGACCGACAGATCGTC
This sequence comes from Planctomycetaceae bacterium, assembly GCA_003233055.1. GTDB lineage: Bacteria > Planctomycetota > Planctomycetia > Pirellulales > Lacipirellulaceae > Aeoliella. The sequence continues at coordinate 168,653 of QIKP01000011.1, read as the reverse complement.
CCCGTTTGGGGCCGCGACGAAGAGGGCCGGCGCATCTCCGCGACGCGCGACCAAACCGTTCGCGAAGAGACGAGCCTCGAGCAACTCGGAGCGCTCAAGCCGGCGTTCATGCCTGGCATGGGAACCGTTACCGCAGGAAATAGCTCCCCCCTCAATGATGGGGCGGCCGCGCTGCTAGTGATGAGTGAAGAGAAAGCCAGTGCGCTTGGCCTGAAGCCGATCGCCAAGGTTCTCGCGACCGCTGTGGCGGGCGTCGATCCGGCTGTCATGGGAACCGGACCGGTGCCAGCCACCCAGAAGGCGCTCGCAAGGGCAGGGCTGACTCTCGACGACATCGATCTGATCGAATTGAACGAAGCTTTTGCCGCTCAGTCGATCGCCTGCATCCGAATGCTCGGGCTTAACGAGGAGCGAATCAATGTCAACGGTGGATCGATCGCGATTGGCCACCCGCTCGGTGCCAGCGGTGCCCGTATCACGGCCACGCTTCTCCACGCCATGCAAGACCGCGATGCCACACTCGGCCTCGCCACGATGTGCATCGGATCGGGGCAAGGCATCGCAACCGTTTTCGAGCGATTGGGGTAGGCCCGATTCGTTACTCCGGAAGGGGTGAAGAGGTTCGGCCGTCACGCTCCCCAATTCTAACCGCTGTCCAAGCAGCCCCGACCAAGGTTGATCGGGGTTCCTCTACGTCTCTTCTCTCGGGGTCTCTTCTCTCGGGTGTGGCGTAAGGGATTCGCTGGCGGCAGATTTGCTGGCGGTTGGGGGGGTGGTCTCCATCCCCACGAAGGCCATCCGCAACTGGTGGAGCAATTGCTCGACGCCGGCCAATTCTTCCGCGGCGACATTCCCGAGTGTTTTTTCGCGAAGCATTTCGATCGTGTCGATAAGGTACTTCGCCTGGTTGCGTCGGGGCGTGAGCTGCCCCGTTGCAGGGTGGGGCAACTGGCCCAGGGCCATCATCGCCTCGGTTGCAAGCGACGAGAGGAGCATTGCCAACGAGGCGGGGGGCATTGGCGGGTCCTCGTCTGCCGGACTGTCCTCGGGAGAGGGCGACTCGTGGAGGGTCGACTCGCTGACCGGCGGCTTGCTCGACGAGGCGGCTTTCTTTTCCGCCTCGACCTGCGACTTCCAGTCTTCGTCGATGATGATTTTTGGTGCGATGATTTTTGGTGCGTCGTCAGGCATAGTCCTAGAGCGTTCGTTTGCTGGAAGTTACCCAATAGCCGACGAGCTACGCCTTGTCGGAACAGTGGGCCGGTTGGTCTGGTTTCGGTTGGTCCGGTTTTTTTGCATCGTGCCGATGTTTGCAGCAGTCGATTGCCGCCGCCACGAACTGGGTGAAGAGGGGCTGCGCATGGTTGGGTTTACTCTTAAACTCAGGGTGGTACTGGACCGCTAAAAACCAGGGATGGCTCGGGATCTCGACAATCTCGACGAGTTCGCCATCGGGACTCGTTCCCGAAAACTGTAATCCATGCCGGGCAAACTGTTTCCGGTAGGCGTTATTGAATTCGTACCGGTGCCGGTGTCGCTCGGAAATGTCGGTCGCGTTGTAAGATTCGGCTGCCTTGCTTCCAGGTTCGAGGAGCGTGGGTTGGGCCCCGAGTCGCATGGTGCCCCCTTTGTCGGTGACGGCGTGCTGCTCATCGAGAAGGCAAATCACCGGGTGGTCGGTATCTTTGTCGAATTCGGTGGAATGAGCCCCTTCGAGCCCGCAGACATTTCTCGCAAATTCGACGACCGCGCATTGGAGTCCGAGACAGATGCCGAAGAACGGGATTCCCTTTTCTCTCGCGTAGCGAATCGCCTCGACTTTTCCATCGATTCCTCGTTCGCCAAACCCGCCCGGCACCAGCAAGGCATCGCAGCCGGCGAGGACCCGTTCCGCCCCTTCCGCCTCGACCTCTTCACTACGAATTCGTGAGATTCGCACGCGTGCTTTGTTTGCGATACCTGCGTGGTCGAGCGCTTCGTAAACCGACTTGTAAGCATCGGCATGCTCGGCGTATTTGCCGACCACCGCCACATGAATCTCATGGTCAGGATGTCGGAGCCGGTGGAGTAACTCGTGCCAATCGTCCAGGTTGGGCTCCGGGGTCTGGAGCCCCAGTTTATCGCAAATCAGTTTATCGATATTGTTGTCGACGAGGCTAAGCGGCACTTCATAAATCGAAAAATCCTTGTCACGCTCCTCAATCACCGAGTCGACGGGCAAGTTGCAGAACAAGGCGATCTTGTCGAAGTCGTCTCGGCTCATAGGCTGCTCGGAGCGGCAGACAAGGATGTCGGGCTGGATGCCGATAGCGCGGAGCTGGCCCACGGAGTGCTGCGTCGGCTTGGTTTTGAGCTCCTTGGCCGCTTTGAGATAAGGGACCAGCGTGAGGTGAATGTAGAGGCAGTTCTCCTTACCGACGTCGATGGAAAATTGGCGGATCGCTTCGAGAAAGGGCAAACTTTCAATGTCACCAATCGTGCCGCCAATCTCCGTGATGACTACATCGGCTGCCTCGTGCTCGCCCGTCGGTTCACCAACTCGGGCAATGACACTCTTGATCTCGTTGGTGATGTGCGGGATGACCTGAACCGTTTTGCCAAGGAACTCGCCTCGCCGCTCCTTGTTGATGACCTCCAGGTAAATCTGACCGGTCGTGTAATTCGAGTGGCGATTCAGCAAGCTTTGGGTGAAGCGCTCGTAATGGCCCAGATCGAGGTCGGTCTCGCTACCGTCGTCCAGCACGTAGACTTCGCCATGCTGGTAGGGGCTCATGGTGCCAGGGTCGACATTGATGTAGGGATCGAGCTTTTGCATCCGAACGCAAAGGCCCCGTTTTTCGAGCAGCATGCCGATCGACGCGCTCGTGAGACCCTTGCCAAGGGAACTGACAACGCCACCGGTAACGAAAATATGCTTGGCCATAGGTAGATTGCCGTCCTGGCGCCATGGAAGGAAAGGAAGATGGCACCATTCTAACGCACCTCAGCCAGCTTGCGGAGGGGTGGGGATTGCGAGCCTCACACGAAAAATTGCCCGCGATCCTCCGGCTCAAACGCATTTTTTACATGCTTAACAGCAGGCCACTTCGCGTCCTCGGGCCAAAGGAGGGCCATCACGTCAAACCGTGCCTGGTGCTCGAGCAGGTGGTGTTCCTTCATGAAGGCGAGCGCGGAGCGGACGATATGTCGCTGCTTGGTGGCGTCGACCGCCTCTGCTGGATCGCCCATGGCGTCCGACTGGCGGGTCTTCACCTCGACGAACACGACGGTCTCGTCATCGACCGCCACTAGGTCGATTTCGCCATATCTCGACCGCGCCCCACCTGCCACGATCTTGTAGCTCCGCTTGCGCAGCCACTTCGCGGCGTATCGTTCTCCGCGCAAACCAAGCGGCAAAGGTCTTCGGCGCAACCAACGGAGCCAAGCCTTCACGGGTTTTCTACCGATCTCAGTGCGTGTCGCATAGGCATATTCCGCCAGCGGGTCCTGGGGTAGTCGTGCGAAACCGAGGAAAAGACGGAACACTCGAAGGGGTCTGCTCTATCCGAGGGGAGCAGGAAACCGAGTGAGAGACAGCGAATCCGCCGAAGCGAGCCAATTCGTGGGTGTTAAGCCGACGACTTCAAATCGCTGCGAAAAGACAACCGCAATCCCCTTCGCCTCGAGCGCAAAAACCGCACGAAAACTTGTGGCGATAGGTCACGATACCCCCACGGGCTTCTGTCTGGGGCTGACCCGAATCTGCCGAGTGAGTTACGACTTTTTCATGTCCCGGCGGCGTTCCTTGAGACGGACTGCCTTGCCGACGCGGTCGCGGAGGAAGTAGAGCTTTGCGCGGCGGGTGACGCCGGAGCGTTTGACCTCGACCTTGGCGATGCGGGGCGAGTGGAGTGGGAACTTGCGTTCCACCCCTTCGTTGTTCACGATCCGCCGAACGCTGAACATGGCCCGTGTCCCGGAGCCACTCAGGCTAATCACGATGCCGCTGAAGATCTGAACGCGTTCTTTTTCGCCTTCGAGAATCTTGGTATGCACGTCGACCGTATCGCCCACCTCAAATTCGGGCGGGTTTTCTTGCAAGTTCGACTTTTCAACGAGTTCAAGAATCTGCTGGCTCATAATCTATACGTCTTCCTGTATCTCATCGCCCTAGCCGACGAGCTACGCTTCGTCAGATTGCGGCGAATTTTCCACTGTTATTCGTTAAGCAGGTCACTACGACGTTCCCGCGTTCGCTCCATGCTACTCTGTTCTCGCCACCTGGCGATCTCCGGGTGGTTGCCGCTGAGGAGTACTTCAGGCACCTGAAGGCCGCGATACTCTCGCGGTCGGGTGTACTGAGCGTATTCCAGCAGGCGACCTTCGGTCGAAAATGAATCTTGTTTGTTGCTTTGTTCGTCACCCAGCAGGCCAGGCACCAGCCGGATCACCGCGTCGATGACGACCATCGCCGCGACTTCGCCACCATTGAGCACGAAGTCGCCAATCGAAATCTCGTCCGGTTCGAGCAGGTCGACCACCCGTTGGTCGAACCCTTCGTACCGTCCGCAGAGCAGTAAAAGCCGCTCCGCTTCGCTTAACTCCTCCACCAGCGGCTGGTCGAGCTTTCGCCCGGCAGGCGTCAGTAGAATCACTTTTCCGGGCGATTCTCCCAACTGCTGCACCGCTTCGACGCATTGAACGACTGGCTCGGGGGACAGCACCATGCCGGGGCCACCACCGTAAGGTTTGTCGTCGACGTTTTTATGTTTTCCTGTGGCCCAATCCCGAATATTGTGGAGTTGGACATCGACCAACTCTCGCTCAATTGCCAAGTTTAGTAGGCTCTGACCAAGGTAGCCAGGGAACATTTCCGGGAACAGTGTCAGAACATCGAACCGCATGGCTATTGCCTTTTCGAGTGCCGCTACTGGCACCTACTCCGCAGCGGCCTCTTTGGTCTTTTCTTCTTTTTTCTCCTCTGGCTTTTCCTCAGCGGGGGCCTTTTCGGAGCTGGCTTCTTCTGCTGGGGCTTCAGCGGCTGCTTTGGCTTCCGCCTCGGCGGTAGCCTTCGCTTCGATTTCTGCCGCAGCAGCGGCTTCTTCGGCAGCGATCTCTTCGGCCGACTTCTGCTTCACAACCGGTTCACCGGCGGCCGCCACGACTTGGGGCAGCGCCATTTTTTCGATCGCTGCCTGATGCACTTCGGAATGGGTGCCGTTGGTGCCATATTTCTTAATCAAGATGGCCACTTTTTCGGAGGGCTGTGCTCCCACGCCAATCCAGTAGTCGACTCGCTCGTTATTGAGTCGGACTCGGGCATCGGTGTCGGTCACCATGGGGTCGTAGGTGCCCAGTTCCTCGAGCACCTTGCCATCGCGGGGCGTCCGCTTGTCCATGGCGCAAATGCGATAGAATGGCCGATGGGCCCGGCCCATCTTCTTCATGCGTATACGAACTGCCACCGCGACTCTCCAGGGGGATGTGGTTGACTTCTTGTCGAATCGCCCAGTATGGCCCAGGGAGGCCTGATTCGGCAAGGGGGGACCGACCGAAGACGTCTCTTCCCCTCCCAGCCGATTATCCCCTGCAATTCGCCCGCAGCGTAGACAAACCATTTCCGGGTGTCAACCAGTTGGGCTGATATTTCCTGAGGCGAAGCCCCTGACCCAATCGCTAGTCCTGACTTTGCGACACGAGTGCCAGGCTCCGCCATTGCTTGGTGAAGTCGGCAACTTCTTCGCCAGGAGAATAGATCCCACGCTGCGCGACATCGAAAAGAGGTTCGGCGTTTGGAAGCCGACCTACCGTCGTTTTCGCATTTCCTTTTTGCGTTCTTTCCGCCTTCTGGGCATTGGTGAGTCGCCGTTTTCGATGTCGTTTCATCGGTCAATAGTCGTCCACTATCTGCGCGGCATGCCATAGCTCGCAAAACTTCTCCTTGACGTAGGGGTGGAGCGTGTCGACATAGTTCTGCATTAGGCCGTTGATGCGGATGAGCTGGATGACATCGTCCAAATCGCGTGGCCGATGAGCAGCCGTCATGCCGCTGGCCAGCTTTAGTTCCAATAAGGCGGCAAGCGAGAGGTAAGGAATGCCATCCTCACTGATCTGGGCAACTTCGGCAGGGGGCGGAAAAGCGACCGGCTTGGGCAATCCATCGCCGGGGTACTCGCCCACGATCAAAGCGTCGATGTCGACCTTCGAAACGACGTCACGGAAATTCTTCGATCCCTCGAATTTGTCGACCCAGCCAAGTCCCCGATGCTGCTCCTTGAAACGATCGAGATCATCGCGGCTGATTAAGATGTCGACATCGGCAGTGGTTCGGCGGTGCCCATGGGCGTTGGCTGCCATCGCACCGGCGATGGCGAACGAGATATCCATCTCGCCCAGCGTTCGGGTGAGGCGTGCCATTGCTTGGTGAATCGGTGACTTTTTCATAAAGAATAGATCGACACGTCGCGCGACATCGAGAAGAGGCTCGGGCATATCGGGAGAATCCACAAGGTTTTTGCGTGTTGCCTGAAGCTGGCGCAATCCAGGCATATTTCATTGTAGACGAACTCTCGGTGCGAGGTCACGGCCTGCGGTCAGCACTACCGCCGCTTTCTCCGTTTTCGCATTTCTTTTTCGCGTTCTTTTCGCATTTTAGCCTTCTGGGCGTTGGTGAGCCGCTTGCCGGTGCTCTGTTTCTTTCTGGCGAGGGTGCCGCCGCTGGCGAGGCCGCTCTGGACCTCGTTCATCATTTTCATCCGCTCTCGCATCCCTTTGCCTGCCATGGCGGTCATCATCTGGGCCATCGCCTCGTACTGTTTGACCATCTCTCCCACTTGGTGCGGCTCGCAGCCCGCTCCTGCGGCGATCCGCCGCCTGCGGCTTTGGTCGATGAGCTTCGTGTTGATTTTTTCTGCCGGCGTCATGGAGTCAATGATGCCGAAGAGCCCGTTCATCTCCGACTCGTCGAAGTCGTCCATGGCGTCCTTCATCTGCCCCATGCCCGGCATCATGCCCATCATTTTTTGCATGAGTCCCGGTTTGGCGATCATCGCCATCTGCTTGCGAAAGTCGTCGAGCGTAAACTCGCCTTTCTTAAGCTTCTCCTCCTGGGCCAGCATTTGGTCCTGGTCAAATTCCTTTTGTGCCGTCTCGAAGAGCGAAAGGACATCCCCCTGTCCCAGGATCCGCTGCGCCATCCGGTCGGGATGGAACTGCTCGAGCGCTTCGAGCTTTTCGCCGGTCCCCATGAACTTGATCGGCACACCGGTCACGTGCTTGACCGACAGCGCCGCACCGCCCCGGGCGTCGCCATCGAGCTTGGTCATGATGACACCGTCGATTTCGAGCGCTTCGTTGAAGGCCTTCGCGCTGTTCACTGCGTCCTGGCCTGTCATGCCATCGACAACGAGATAGATTTGCTCCGGGCCACACTTCTTATCGATCCGTTCGAGTTGGCCCATCAGCTCGGCGTCGATGTGAAGCCGGCCCGCCGTGTCGAGGATCACCGTGTCGGCACCCAGCTTCTTCGCTTCTCGGACCGCCGCGTTGCAAACCTTCACGGGGTCTTTTTCGGTACGGTCGGCATAGACCGGGATGCCGACTTGCTCGCCCAGCACCTGCAACTGGTCGATCGCTGCGGGACGCTGAAGGTCGGCGGCGACCAGGAGCGGTTTGCGGCCACTTTCGGTGAGCATCTTGCCCAGCTTGCCGCAAGTGGTCGTTTTACCGGCACCTTGCAGCCCGCACATCATGAGGACCGTCACCTCCTCTTTGCCCTTGAGGTGGAGCGAATGATCGACCGGCCCCATCAGGTCGCACAGTTCCTGGTAAACAATGCCGATGACCTGCTGCTCGGGATTGAGCGCTTTGAGCACCTTCTCGCCAACCGCTTGCTCGACGACTCGATCCATGAAGTGGCGAACCACATCGAAGTTCACATCGGCTTCGAGCAGCGACCGCTCAACGAGCTTTAGCCCGTCACGCATGTTCGCCTCGGAGAGCTTCCCCTTTCCTCGAAGAGAATTGAGAGCACCTGAAAGACCATCCTGGAGAGCTTCAAACATGACGGAGATTGGGCGAGGGGGGAGCAGGGAAAACCGTTAGCTTAACGGAGGGGCTGGGGTAGGGGCAATTGACCGGTGAGCCCACTCGTCCCGGAGCTGGGTGCCCCGTGGGCGAGGACGCCACTCGGCGGTACCTTGCGATGGGGGCGTGGAGGCTTTACCCTGAGCCGGCAAGCTAACTTCTTCTTTTTTTGCGTCCGAGCCAGCAGCTCAACGCTGCTCGACTCCGCAGGATTCCCTCCATAACCTCTCTTAGATTTTCAGGAGCAAACAAGCCATGGCCAATCTCGTTCAGCAGACCGCCCCCGATTTTACTGCCCAAGCGGTGATGGCCGATGGGAGCTTTAAGGAAGTCAATCTCACGGACTATCGTGGTAAGTACGTGCTGATGTTTTTCTATCCGCTTGACTTCACGTTCGTTTGCCCGACGGAGATCATCGCGTTCTCCGAGGCGATCGCCGACTTCGAGAAGCGGAACGTGCAGGTCCTTGGCGTGTCGGTCGATAGCCACTACTCGCACCTCGCTTGGCGAAACACGTCGCGCGACGCGGGCGGGATCGGGCAAGTCCAATACCCGCTCATTGCCGACTTGAACAAGTCGATTGCCGAATCGTACGGCGTGCTGCTGCCAGGTGGCGTTGCGCTGCGTGGTCTTTTCTTGATGGACAAAGAAGGGGTTATTCGCCACCAGTTGGTCAACGACCTGCCGCTCGGACGAAGCGTTGCCGAGGCACTGCGCGTCGTCGACGCGCTCCAATTCCACGAAGAGAACGGCGAAGTCTGCCCCGCCAACTGGAAGCAGGGCGAGAAGGCGATGGTCGCCGACCCGAGCAAGAGCCGCGAATACTTCGAGGCAACCTATGCCGAAGGGGCCTAGTCCGCGGATCCCCCGTTGCCCCCGACCGTGAGTCCCATGCAAAGAGCCCCGACCCAACCTGGTCGGGGCTTTTCATCGATGGCCAACCGCGGAATCCGAGGCAGGGAAAACCACGAATCGACACGAATAACAGCTAGTTCGTCGAATTCGTTCCATTCGTGGTTGCTACTTCCGATCGCAAAACGGTTACGAAAAAAAAGAATGGGCCGCAGACATGCGCAGATGAACGCGGATGTTTGGAAACCGGAAATCCGGTGGTCCAACCATTGGGGTCTACTTTGTGGAGAACGCTAATCTTCACTAATCGGATTAGTAAAGATTAGTGAAGATTAGCGTTCCTCCTTTCCTTGGCTCCTCCCACGCGAAGTTCCGATGCAACAAGTTGCCTGGAACCACCAAAACTATCGGCGTTTATCTGCGCATGTCTGCGGCTATTCGTCCGATTCGTGGTTCCCTACTTAGGGCCGTGAACGGTTACTTTCATCGATGGCCAACCAATCCCCTCGTTCCAACGGCTTCATCCGTATTCGTGGCGCGCGGACTCACAATCTGCAAAATATCGACGTCGATATCCCGCGCAATCAGCTCGTCGTCATCACCGGAGTGAGCGGGAGCGGCAAAAGCTCGCTTGCGTTCGATACGCTCCTGGCCGAGGGGCAGCGTCAGTACATCGAATCGCTGAGCGTCAGCGCGCGACAATTCTTCGACCAGCGGCAGCGGCCCGAAGTCGATTCAATGGACGGGTTGCAGCCTGCCGTGGCGGTCGATCAGTGCCAGGGGAGCCATACCGCCCGCAGCACGGTTGGCACGCTTACCGAGATTTACGATCACCTGCGCGTGCTGTATAGCCGAGCCGGGACGCTCTTCTGTCCGAACTGCGACCGGGAGATTCTCCAGCAGAGTCCCTCGGAAATCGAGGCCGCGGTCGCCGCAATGCCGATGGGAACCCGGCTGATGATCCTTGCGCCGCTCGTGCGAGGACGCCAAGGAGAGCATCGCGAAATAATCGACAAGGCTCGAAAGGCAGGCTTTGCCCGACTGCGGATCAACGGAGCCACTTATCCGATCGACGAACTTCCTGAACGGAACGCCCGAAAAATACACGACATTGATGCCGTTGTCGATCGAGTGATCCTTCGCGACGGGATCGATAAACGACTTACCGAATCGGTCCGACTGGCGCTCAAGCATGGCAATGGCGTTGTGGAGATCGTCTACCAGTCTCTCGAAGATCGCGACAACGGAAGGGAGGCCGGCGCGAGTGATGTTTGGCACGAAAGGGTCTATAGCACTCAATTTGCGTGCCCGCAGTGTAGAACGAGTGTCGCCGAAGTAGAGCCTCGGACGTTCAGCTTCAACAGTCCTTACGGCGCGTGCCCCGCGTGTGGCGGTTTGGGAGTCGACCAGGGGTTGGATCCTGACTTGGTGCTGCCTGACTGGTCTCGGTCGATTGCCGGTGGTGCGATTGCCCCTTGGCGGAAGGACTCGAAAACAGCGGCGAAAAAACACCTGGCCCTAGTCGCCCACTTCGATCTCGACCAACCGATAGAGAAGTGGCCCAAGGAACGCCGACAACAATTGCTGACGGGCGACGGTGGCGAATTTCGAGGGCTGCTCTTGGAACTGGAAATCGAATGGGCCGGCGCGAAGCGAGAATCGCTGCGGGAACATCTGGAGTCGTTCCGTGGCCAAGTGCCTTGCGCCGATTGTAAGGGAACTCGCCTGGGGCTTGCGGCGAGAACGAGCCGAGTCGGTGGGCTAGCCATTTATGAAGCAACGGCCCTCCCGATCGCGGCCGCCCGAAAGTTCTTTTCCGAAGTCCTGTTCGAGGAAGACCGAAAGCCGATTGCCACGCCCCTGCTAAGAGAAATCGAACACCGATTGTCGTTTCTCGACAAAGTAGGGGTCGGTTACTTGGCCCTCGATCGGAGAGCCAACACGCTCAGCGGAGGCGAACTGCAAAGAGTACGACTCGCCGCCGCGATTGGGTCAGGATTGGTCGGCGTGATGTATTTGCTCGACGAGCCTTCGATTGGCCTCCATCCCCGTGATAACGGTCGGCTGATCGAAACGCTGCGCCATTTGCAGCAGCAGGGAAACAGCGTGATCGTGGTTGAACACGAAGAGGCGTTCATGCTTGCGGCGGACCACCTGATCGATTGTGGCCCTGGAGCCGGCTCGCAAGGGGGACAGATCGTCGCCCAAGGAACTCCTAAGGAGGTCGCTCAAACGGAATCCTCGTTAACCGGAAAGTATCTTGCGACAATAGCCGGACCGCCACGCGGTCCGGTTCGCTCGTGCCGCAAGCCGAAGAAAACCAAACCACTGGTTCTCGAAGGGGCCACCCTTCACAATCTACAAGAGGTCACCTTGGAGTTGCCGCTCGGGCTCTTTACTTGTGTCACGGGCGTCAGCGGTAGCGGGAAGAGTTCGCTGGTGATCGATACGCTCGCCCGGCAACTTGCCCGGCAGTTGCATGGCGCGATTGCCAAGCCTGGTCCGTTTCGTTCGCTCCGTGGTGTCGCTTCGATCGACCGCGTGGTGCTCGTCGACCAGTCTCCCATCGGGAGAACGCCGAGGAGCAGCGCGGCAACTTATTCCGGCCTCTTCGAGGAGATTCGCAAGGTCTTCGCCGGTACGAAGCTCGCCCGACAGCGGGGGCACAAAATGGGGCGTTTCAGTTTTAACGTCCAAGGGGGGCGGTGCGAGGAGTGCCAGGGGCAGGGGCAAAAGAAGATCGAAATGAAATTCCTGCCCGACTTATTCGTCGAGTGCCCTACCTGCCGGGGTGCAAGGTTTGACCGTGAGACACTCCAAATTCGTTACCGAGGGGAGTCGATCGCCGATGTTCTCGCGCAATCGGTCGACGAGGCGGTGGAGTTCTTTGCCAGTTTCTCGAAGATCGCTCCCGTTCTTCAGGCAATGTCCGACGTCGGACTAGGCTACCTCCCTTTGGGGCAGCCCTCGACAACCCTCTCCGGGGGCGAAGCTCAGCGGATCAAATTGGCGACGGAGCTGGGCCGGCGCGCGGCAGGGCATACGCTGTATATCCTCGACGAGCCAACCACGGGACTCCATCCGCATGATGTCGACCAGCTCCTGTTAGTGCTGCACCAACTTGTCGATGCTGGAAATACGATGCTGGTGATCGAGCATCAGACGGCCGTGATGCGAAGTGCCGATTGGCTTATCGATATGGGGCCCGAAGGGGGAGCCAACGGTGGCCAGATCGTCGTGGCCGGTACGCCGGATGACGTCGCTCGGTGCGAAGCGAGTCACACCGGGAATTGGCTCGCGCGACGCTAACGCGTCAGGGGAAGCTCGATGGAGAACTCGTAATCAGGGAGTCGATCCATCGCTACGTCGCCGCCGAGCGAGTGAAACCGGGAGAGGTTCTTCGGAGCGCGACTCGGTACTTATTGCGGATGTCGACGATGTTGAGCCATTGAAACAGATTGACCACCACCGAGCCGATCGCGATCACCGACGCGAGGAGCCAACCAGAGGTCGAATTCCTGGTAGGAGCCTGCCCCGTATCGACGTTATCGGCGAACCTGCCAGCGACGTGGCCTTGGCCATTTTTCCCCTGGCCGTTGACCCAGGTATTGAGTGCTGTTTCGTTGGTGCTGATGGAGGGCGTTGCCCCTGCGTGAGTGCTGTTGGGCACACCAAATCCGCCTTCCTGCGACGTGTTGTCCCAACTCGATCCGCGACCACGATCGATGGTCCCCAGGTTATCGGTCGGGGTGCGAGAATGATTGCGCTCCGCCCGGCTATCGTGGGAGGAGGTGAAACGATCTCGCGACTCCAGGGGCGCAAGCCGATTCGAACCGAAGGAATCGGTTTGCGTCGCCCCGTCGCCGACCATCGACCTTACCACGCTATTGTCTCGGCGATCAAAAGAGGTGTTAGGAGTGTGGATTCGTGGCTCGTCCGGGAAACGTAGTGCTGGAGCGGTCGTTCGAGCCTCCAGTCTTGACGGCGCAAGACTCCTCTCTCGGTCCTCTAAAAATCGGTCTCGCGGCGCTGGCCGCTCATGGGCCGGCGCTGCAAGTCGGGGGGCGACTGGCTGCCGTCCATCAGAAAGTATTGAACGCTCGGGCTGGAGATAGCGGTCGTTGGAGGATCGTTCGTTCGGGCGATCCCAGCGACTTCGTTGCGGATCGGCTGCGACGGGTGGTTGGCTCTGGTCGTGGCCTGCGTGGTCATGTGCCGAAGGATCGTTTCCCGCGTGGTCGTCATCGTGGCCGTCATTTCGAGCGACGCCGGTCGTTTCCGCTGTTCCGAATCGAGTACGATCGAAAGAATTGCGAAGCGCACCGGCCGTGTTGCGAAGCTCGCTCTGGGCGCGGGTGGCCAGGTTGTCGATCGGCCGGCCGTTTCGGTCGAACGATCGGTTTTCGGTGGGGGCCACCACGTCGCTTAGAAGTTGTCGCCCGTTATCCAAGACCTGATTGCTGCCTCGCCCCAGGTCGTTCATGGTTCCACGTAACGATTCACGAGTGCGGCTCACCCCCTCTTGGGCATTCTGAAAACCGCTCTCCAGTTGACGCCCAATTTCTTGAGCGGTGTTGCCGATCGCTGGATTGCGAACGGGTGGGTCGCTGAGAGGCGGAACGGTCGTCGGAGCTGTTGGAGCGGGAGTGCGTGTTCCGCCACGGGAAAATCCCCGGGAGCCACGGCCAAATCCACCCGCTGGACCTGTTTGGGCAAGTAGGTCCGTTCCAGGGGCACTCGCGGAGTCAATATCTTGGCGAAACGTCGCGCGAGTCACCGCCGAGTCCTCTGGAGCGGAGTCCTCTGAATCGGGCAACGGAGCGCGAAGCTCCTTCGGCAACGGGCCGCGCCCGACTACCAAGCGGATACGACGAATCGGATTCACTTCCGGCGGCAGGTTCGATTCGATCGCTCCCGCACGTCCTTCGCGTAGTTGGTCAAGCATTTCCGGCTCGACTTGCACGATGTAGTCGTAACCAACCTCCGCGTCGGCCGAGGGCTCGTATCCGAACGTCACACTCAAAAACGGGAGCAACAAGAAGTAAACGGGGGACAACATGGCGAAAAATCCTTTACTACGCGATGAAGGGCTACGGCACCTGGATTCGCCCCGTCCGTGGAGCAGCGCGAGAACAACTTACCGTACTTCTCCTAATTCTAGCGAATCGGCGGCTGCTAGCCTAGACAAATGCTGGCGGGCATACTGGGCGGTACTGCTAGCACGTCCCGTAGCTGGCGGGCCACGCCCGCCGGTCAACTCCGTCGACCCCAATAGCATGGAATTGGAACCGCCCATCTCCGATAAGCCGCCTAAGGCACCGACAAACCTAACACGACGGAGCCTGCGATGGGGCGTTTCGCTCGTGGTGGTTGCCTTGGTGGTTGGGTTTGCAGGCGAGACGCTTCGTCAGGCATGGGGGAAATTGTCTTTGGCCGAAGTGCGTGTTTCGCTCGGTTGGGCGGTAGCCTCGGCTGGCATTTATCTGGTCGCACTGCTACCGATGGCCGGCTATTGGGCGCTCGTATTGCGAAACTTGGGCCAGCGACCCCGCATGCTGGACGTATTGCGAGGATACTATCTGGGGCATCTGGGAAAATACGTCCCTGGCAAGGCGATGGTCGTCGTCCTTCGGACCGGTTCGCTCCAGGCCTCCGGATGTGACGCTCGGGCGACGGTCGTCGCTGTCTTTCTCGAAACTCTTACGTTCATGGCAACCGGTGCGGCCATGGCCGGCCTACTCCTGGTCACGGCCGCCAACGCGGGGCCCGCTTACACGCTACTCGCGATCGGAATCGCGATAGTCCTAGGACTGCCGGTCGCACCACCGGTCGCGAAGAGGTTGGCTCGAATCGTTCTCGGCAAAAAAAACTTCCGCGAATCCTCTGCGGAAATCACCTGGACATTTTCCATCGTTGGCGTGATTTTAGCCATGGCAAGCTGGGCGATGCTCGGCCTAAGCCTTTGGGCCGCGCTTCGTGCCGTCGGTGCTTCATCCGCTTTGCCACTCACCCAGCTTGGTTTGTGGATCGAAAGCGCAGCGCTCCCAATGGTCGCCGGTTTCGTGTCGCTGTTACCGGGAGGCCTTGGCGTCCGGGACCTGCTCGTCACCGAGCTGCTCACGCCGCAGATTTCCCCCGAAACGGCGCTGCTAGCCGCCGCTTTATGGCGAGTCGTATCGCTCGTGGCGGAGCTTTTCGCTTGTGGTACAATGGAGGTTGCGAGGAAATTTCGGCTCGGGTTACGGTAGTAGCCCCGCTTCGGCCTCCCGAAGGAAGGCGTAGCAGGCGAACGTTTGCCAGAAGTCCCCGTTGCTGGCAGTCCCCGTCGCCAGACGGTGGGAACCAAGAACCTTGCGGTCTGGCGACCGCAGCGACCCAAGAATGCCATGACACCTCTAACCATTGTCCTTCCGATTTTCAACGAGGCCGAAAGCCTTGTTGCGTTGTGGCGAGAGCTGCAATCGATGGCCGAGGCGAATGACTATCGCCTACGAATCGTGATGATCGACGATGGTTCGACGGATGAAACTTGGCAAGTCATTTCGCAACTGGCAAACAACGACCCCCTTCTGCTTGGCATCCGCTTCCGGCGCAACTTCGGAAAAGCGGCAGCGTTGACGGCCGGGTTCGATGTGGCGGAGGATGCGCTCATCGCCACCATGGACGCCGACCTCCAAGACGACCCGGCAGAGCTACCCCTGCTCGTGGCGAAATTGGAGCAAGGGGTCGACGTCGTGAGTGGCTGGAAAATCGATCGGCAAGACCCTTGGCACAAAACGCTCCCCTCCAAGGTCTTTAACAAACTGGTCGGCTGGATCACCGGTGTCCGGTTACACGACCATAATTGCGGATTCAAGCTCTACCGTCGCGAGGTCTTTAACGAGGTCCGGATCTACGGCGAGCTGCATCGTTTTATCCCCGTGTTGGCGGCGGCGCGAGGATTCAAAATCGCCGAGGTTCCGGTCAACCATCGCGCGCGAAGGCATGGAAAGTCGAAATATGGCGTGACGCGAATCCTCAAAGGACTCCTCGACCTCCTCACCGTCAAGTTCATCACCGGCTTCGGCCAGCGGCCGCAGCACTTGCTCGGCGCGACGGGGTTGGTGGCTTTCCTTGTCGGGACACTGTTACTCGCGTATCTCGCGGCCATGTGGTGCATCACCCGGCTCTTGCCTAGCATGGCACCGCTGCACCTGCACCAAACGGCCCTGCTCTACTATTCGCTAGCAGGTTTCCTGATTGGCGGGCAGTTTCTTTCCATTGGTCTCCTCGGAGAGATGATGACCTCGTTCCTGATTCGCAAGGCCGACCTCTTCTCCATCGCGGAGCATACCTCGCCCGGCGAGAAAAAATCTCTCGGGGCCCTCCCTCCGGTGAGTGAAACCAAATGACCTCCGCCACACCGCCCAACACGCCACCCGCCGACGCGACAGGCAATGCGACAGGCAATGCCTCGCTGCGATGGACCTTGTACGCGATTCTCATGGCGATCGCCCTCGGTCAAATGGCGGGACGCATCTTGGCGGTTAACTCCGTGAACACGGTTTTGCTCAGTTCGCAGCGTATGGACGAACGGCTGCGCGAGTTTCGCGAGCAACAAGTTGCGAACGGCGAGGACCCGCAAGCCATCGCCGAGCGCGTCGAGCGAAAGCGACAGGAATTGATCAAAAAAATTGGTCTCGAACGCCCTTTCCTTAGCGCCAACGACCGGAGCCGGTGGCTCACCGTCCGAGCACTGGTTGAGGAGGGAACCTACGAAGTCGACCACTTTTTTCGCGAGCCAAGGTGGGATTCGATCGACATGGTGAGCCACGTCGGCACCGATGGCGAACAACATTTTTACTCCAGCAAACCGCCGCTGCTGGCAACGCTGATCGCTGGCAAGTACTGGGTCCTCCACAAGCTGACCGGCTGGACACTGGGCGATCATCCTTACGAGGTCGGTCGGCTGTTGCTGCTACTGACAAACCTGCCAGCGATGCTGGTTCTCTTTGTCGTCGTGGCCTTGCTGGCCGAGCAGCTTGGCACCACCGATTGGGGGCGGCTCTTCGTCGTCGCCTCCGCCACGCTTGGCACGCTTCTCACGACGTTCGCCATCACGCTTAACAACCACACGATCGGGGCCGCCAGCGCGGCGGTAGCCCTCTACTTCTACGTCCAAATCGCCCGCTCGTCGGTTTCCCTTTCTGGAAAAGAGGGGGAGGGGCCTAAGGGCTGGCACTTCGCCGCTTGCGGGCTAGCGGCCGCCTTCACGGCCACGTGCGAACTTCCCGCCATCGCCTTCCTTGCGATTCTCGGGCTCCTGCTCCTGGTTCGAGATTGGAAGCGAACACTGCTCTTTGGCATGCCAAGTGTTTTACTCGTGGCGGCTGCCTTCTTTGGCACCAACTACCTCGCCCACCAGAGCCTCCGTCCCCCCTACATGCACCGAAGCGAAACCGACCCCGCCGACAACTGGTACCTTTTCTCCTACGAAAAGAACGGCCAGACCATCGAGAGCTACTGGCATCAACGCCAAGGGATCGATGTGGGAGAACCCTCCAAGGCCGACTACGCGTTCCATGTTCTGATCGGCCATCACGGAGTCTATTCACTCACTCCCATCTGGCTTCTGACACTGGGTGGCATCGCCCTCTGGATCGCGCGAGGCGACCGCCTGCGCCGCGAGTTGGCCCTCGCCACCCTCGCCCTGACGCTCCTCTGCTTGGTCTTCTTCATCGCGTTGCGCCCCCAGATGGACCGCAACTACGGAGGCATGACCGCCGGATTCCGCTGGATGTTTTGGTTCGCCCCGCTCTGGCTCGTCACCATGTTGCCTATGGCCGGCGCGCTCTCCCGTTCGCGCTTCGCGCGAGCCATCGCGCTACTCCTCCTCGCGCTCTCGGCCCTCTCGGTCAGCTACCCGACCTGGAATCCTTGGACGCAGCCTTGGATTTATAATGGGCTGGAGTATTTTGGAAGAAGGTGAGGAGTAACCGTTAACGGCGAGTAGGTTGGGCTTCCAGCCCGACGTTTTTTTGCAACCGTTTACGATTCGAAAGAGCGGGAACCACGAATGTTACGAATCTGGATCGCTTGCGATTATTCGTGTCGATTCGTAAAATTCGTGGTTCTCTTTTTTCGATTCGCGGGTGATTATGGATGACCAATCGGGGTATTTCCTGCTTCGGTCGACATTTTCCTTGGCGACTTGGCGGTTCCAAAAAAGACTTTGCAGTTCTCCTGGTGAGCCAACGTGATCGCGCTCGAGCCGCGCAGCGAGAGGCTCATGGTTGGAATTAGGAACCACGGATTTCACGAATCTGACGAATAGCCGCAGGTAAGCGCAGATTAGCGTTCTTCACAGCCAATATCCGCGTTCATCTGCGTTCATCTGCGGCTAATCTTTCTTGCCTTTTCTTAACCGCAGAAGATAGCCCCTCCACGTCACCGTGAGACGCCTTAGCGCATGGTTAGAGGATTTCCAGCACCTTCTCCGGTGGGCGGCCGAGCCGAGCGGCGTCGGAACGGACGACGATCGGGCGCTCGATGATCTGCGGGTGCGCCACCATGCGGGCGACGAGTTGCTCTCGGTCATCGGTTTCCGGCAGGCCCAACTCGCGATACTCTTTCTTGCGAAGTAATTCTTTCGGGGAGATGCCAAGCAGGTCAAGAATACGATGGAGCGTCTTTGCGTCCGGGGGCGTTTTGAGGTACTCGACAACGTTCGGTTCGATGCCCTGCTCACGCAAAAGTGCGAGCGTCTGCCGGCTCTTGCTGCATCGAGGATTGTGATAAATCGTTAGGGTCGTCATGCGTCCTCGTCTTCCGTCTTGCGGGGAATCAATTTTCACCGATCGCCTTGCTGACGAGGTGATCGATGTCGGCTTCCCTCAGCAAAGGTGCAATGCGAGGGTGGGCAAAGACGCGCACCCGTTTCACGTAGTCGTCAAATTGTTCTCGGGCGAGTGTCTTGACGACTGGCGACACGTCGCCCAGCGGTCGATAACGGTCGCGTTTTGGGGAGTAGACTTCGATGTTGAATTGTACTTCGAGCTTCATCGGAGGGGTGTCCAAGAGAATCTCATGGGGGGCGACGACGCTACCGATCTGGGAAGCCATCACGTCCGCGAGCCGCTCGGCGCAGCCGACGAGCCAAGCGTACGGTTGTCGGGCCAACTTTTTATAAATCTCGGGCGATTCCAAGAGACTGTACTGGGCTAGGCGTTTGTAAAGTTTTCGCTCGGCACCAAAAATCCCTGACACCAATTCAGCGGACGGCGATGCCCCCGTCGATTGGGCCCCTGTCGATTGCGTCCCCGTCGATTGCGTCAGAGCGCGGCCCCACTGTTCGTCGTTGGCTAGGTAGAGCGCGGGCCAATCGAGCTTATCGCACACCGAATAGACGGCCCGCTGCAGCATGGCCGTTGCCGAACGAACCGCGTGGTGCCAGTAGACTTCGCTGAACATCACGTATCGGGCGAACACCATCAGCTCGGCGGCTGTTTTTCCCTTGTCAGAGATGGCAATCGCGTCGCCCGCCTCATTCAGGCAAAGACTCGCTACCAGGCGATGCGGGTCGAAGTTTCGGCCGTACGGAACGCCCGCATGGAGGCTATCGCGGGCGAGGTAGTCGATCTTGTCGACATCGATTGGCCCGGAGAGCATGCTGCGGAGAATTTTCTCACTCGGCGATTCTGCGACTCCTTCGATCAGATCGGCAACGCGGGAAGGATCGATTTTCCAATCTTTTTCCAGTGCCTCGGCGACAGGCCCCTGCGTGATTGCCTCGCGCGCGAGCGACTCGTGATCGACGAGTCCCTCAAGTCGAATGTCTTCGAGGGGGTGGCAGTAGGGCCAATGGCCCACATCGTGGAGGAGCGCTGCCGCGAGAAAGTGTTCCGCATCGACGGCCGAAGTCGTGCGGGAGAAGCGATCGTTGCTCGAGAGCCGAGTGAGGAATTCGAGCGCTACGCCATAGACACCGATCGAGTGCTCCAACCGACTATGCCCAGCGCCGGGGTAAACCAGTCGGACGAGTCCGAGTTGCGAAATGCCACTCAGACGACGCATGGCAGGGGTATCGATCAGCCTGCGCACACGCGGCGTGAGCGGGACGTCGGTGCCGGGTGGCAGCCGAATGAGTTCCGTCGCAGAGTGTCTCGTCGCAAGTTCAGGTAGCGTGTGCAAATCGTGCGACATGGGGCGTCGTGTTTCTAACTGCCACTCAGGACTAGTCCGGGAACAAACGGCAAACCCATCACGATTCGCAGCAGTCCTGTGAAAATAAAGAAGAGGGCGAACAGCATCACGGCGTTGGCCGGTTCCAGGTCAAAGGCCGCGTATCCCGCGACTAACCCGAGGAGAAACATCGGGACGAGCGGCACCAGGAGCATCCACATTTGGAGGCCCGTCGCAATGTCTTCTGGCGTGGCAAAACGAATCAGAAGGAAACCAAACAAGAACCAAGAGGCCGCAAAGAGCAGGCCGCACGCCCCGGATCGCAACCAAAGCTGCGACCCTTGGTAAGGTTCGTATTCGTCGTCGCGAAGGAACATGTATCCTCCTCGTGCGACGAGTGGCCCAAGAATTGCCTCGCCGATGCCGAGTACGACAAGGCTATTTACAGAGTCTGTCCCTTTCATCAAAAACGCGGCGATGAACGCGATAAGGGTCACACCTGCCGCCACACCAGCCACCAGGGGCTGAAACTTGGCGTCGGTCTTCCGGCTGGTTTTGAGAATGCTCCGGCCCTTGGAGTCGACCGGTCCCTCCACCTGCTCATGGATCACCACCTGATCTTCCAACTTCGGAATGCCGATGGTTTTTTTGCAGGCAGGGCAGGGCCCTTGCTTGCCTGCGTGCTTATCCGCAACGCTGAATCGCTTGAGACAACCGGGGCAAGTGACTTGAATGGCCATAGAGAGCGAAGCGGTTCGTGGTTTATCTGCAGGGAGGTACCAATCCGACAAGGCGTAGCTTGTCGGCTACTGTTTCTCTGGCGGCTAGGCGGAGTCCCAGTCTTTCAGCTCGTCTTCGTTAATCATTCGAAATCCCTTGTGCCGAAGCGTGTCGACGGCCATCTCAATGTTGTCGACCATCACCGCCACGACGGGAAGCCCGGTCGGGCGCGCGAGGAGGGGGTAGACCTGCGAGATATTGATTTCAGCAGCGAGGAGGGCCGTACACATTCGCAGCATGGGCTGGGGAATGTCGGGGAGTTCGATGCCAATGAGGTCGGACTCGACGATTGCAAGGCCCGCACGCTCAAGGATTTCACGACCCACCTCGGGATCGCTCACCAGAAATCGCACGAGGGCAGACTCGGTGGAATCGGAGATGCTGAGTGCGACGATCCGGACTCGGCTTCCCTCAAATTTGCGAACGACTTCCAGCAATTGCCCGACGCGGTTTTCGAGAAACACGGTAAATTGCCGAATGGACGGGTAATCGCGCCCCTGCATTGTGGCGAAACCCGTTCCCGCGCCTTCACCGGTACTCCCATCACCTATGCTCTCATCACCCATGCTCATGGTCGAGGGCTCCTTGCTGAAGGAAAAGTCCTAGAGGAGAATGCGCCACCGCACACCGATGGCGATCGCCTGTCAATATAGGCTAGTACCCTCCCTCTTTCAACGCCCGCCGGCCCACTGAAGTCGCCGTGCCCATCGGGTAGAATCAGCTCTCTTCCCCCTCCGTTGCCTTTCCCTCGCCGTTGAAAGAGAAACGACGCCGCCATGTCCCGTGATTACCAGTTCTCCCTCGAAGTTCGCTACTACGAAACCGATGCTCAGGGCGTCGTGCATCACGCCAACTATTTTAAGTACTTCGAGATCGCCCGGGTCGAGCACCTGCGGACGATCGGGCATGAGTACGCCGAGCTGGAACGCGACGGGGTTCTCTTGGTGGTCAACAAGATTGCCTGCACCTACCGGCTGCCGGCGCGGTTTGGCGACACGCTTCGCATTTCGATTCACACGAAGCGGGCACGCGGGGCACGGATTGACCACGAGTATCAAGTCCATCGCGACGGCGACCTGCTCGCCGAGGGGACCAGCACGATCGCCTGCATCGACCGCGAGGGTCATGTGCAAAGGTTGCCCGAGTATTTGCTGATCGATGCGTGATCCGACGAGACGTAGCTCGTCGGCTAGAACGGTCTTCCAGTCCCCGAAAAAAAGTGAGCCCGACATGCGCGGTCCGTGCGCATGTCGGGCTCTTCCAACGCTGGAGGATGGAATCGAATCGATGAAGCCTACGCTCTGTTAGGCCACAAGGCGGACGGCCTCCTCGTTGTCTTGGATGCGAGCATCGATACCGGCTTTGATACCATCAATGAATTCATCGAAGATTCGCATGTCGAGTGCCGAGGCGGTGTTGGCTTCGGGGTGGAACTGCGTGCCGAGAGCAAACCAGTCGGGTGACTTGGATTCGATTCCCTCGATGATGCCATCGGGACATTTGGCGGTCACAGCGAAGCCAGGTGCCACTTCGTCGATCGCCATGTGGTGGCGACTGTTGACACGAAGTTCACCGTCGCCATACACCCGGTCGAGGAGCGAGCCGGGCAAAATCTCCAGCGTATGGCGATGTGCCGGGTCGAGGGCGTCGCGGTGCGGCAGCGCTTGAGGGCGATCTTCCGGGATGTGTAGCAACAGGTTGCCTCCCATGGTTACGTTCATGAGCTGCATCCCGACGCCGATCCCAAACAGGGGCATCCGGCGTTCGCAGACGAGTTTTGCAAGCCCGCGATCAAAAGTCTCCCGCCGAGGATCAAGCGGTTTGACAGTTGGATGAAGCATCCAGCCATCCCGCTGGGGATCGAGATCCGCTCCTCCGACGAGCAACACGCCATCGAGCCCATCGAGGACTTGCTCGATATCGTCCAACTCGTCCAGCGGTGGAATAATCTGGGGGATACCACCCGCCTTAAGAATCGACTCGAAGTAGCCCGCTCCGACGTAGGAAAACGCGGGGGTATCACCCGCAGCGGCGCGAAAGTCGGCATTCATGCCAATGATAGGTTTCGACATCATTTCTACACTCCCTGTAAACGGGAAGAAGGCAGCCTGCTGCGAATGCCGGATTTTCGTCCTGAAAATCTTGCGAGTCGCTAATGACAGCCCTCTTCGTTCATCCCTGAAGTTCGTGCGCAGCAAAAGGCAAGGGATTTTCCACGGGTGTCCCCCATCGGCACGTTGAGCACCGGGTGGGCACCCGATCTGGAAAAAGGCGTACGCAGGCCAAGGCAGGACGAATGGCTTCCGTAAAAATAGAAACCAAACGCTAACGGTGATGACCGCAGGCAATCCCTTGCACGCGACACCCCAAAAGGCCGGACGAACCCCCATCAAGTCGCCGTCCTGCTGTTGTCACCCAGCAAGTTGGCTTCCCTTCGATATCCCTATCGTTTGTTTTGTGCGAACTCCTGTTGGTGTCAACCGTTTATCACGTCGGCGGAGGGGAGATGCAAGTCGATGGGAGGAATGTAGCCGACTCGAATTATTTTGCAACCCAATTCGTTGATTTAGCGAAAAGAAATCGCGCTGCCACAACATGATGTGGTCTCAGTTGCCAAATAGAGGTTTTGCCAGTTGGAATCCGACGGCAAAAATTGCGGCGTCGACGCACAAATGGCTGAGCCAGGGGCCGTAGATCGACTCCGAACGCTCGTAGAGCCACGCCCATGCCACCCCGCCAACCGCAACGCAAGCCGAGAGCAAGAGAGCCACCACCGGGGCATGGGAAAAATAATGCCAGAGCAGGATCACATGATGGGCAGCAAAGCCGAGTGAAGAGACAGCGATCGCCGGCACCAGAGGGACCAGCCGCCGCAAGCGGCCAAAGACGAACCACCGCCAGTAGTACTCTTCTAAAAGCGAGTGGACCAGCGAGTAGAAAACGCCCAACGCCGCAAACCTCCATGCCGAGTCGACGCCGAGCCCGGCAATTTTTTCGCGGATTGGGCGGAGTGCCTCGTCCATCAGCGGCGTCCCCAGAAGCCCCTGGTAGAGCAGCCACAGCGCCCCCGCAACGGCGAGGCCAAAGGTCAGGCCTATCGCCAAACCGCGATGGCTCGGGCGTGGCCAGGCGAGCCTTTCGCGACAAACGAGCCCAACCCAAACGATCGGCAGGGCAAACTGCAGGGCCTTCGCTGCGCCAAAAACCGCCTGTTGCACGCTCGAATCGGAGCCTTGCGCCCCCACGAAATAGGCGAGTGTGACGAACGTTGGCAGCACGCAAGCGAAGGCGAGAATCGCCATCTCGGCAAGGGAAACAGGAGGCTTTTCCATCAGATCCCTTCAAGGTGAACTTTTCTTCAAGGTGAGCCGGGGCGTCCCCGGCCCTGGTCGTCCGACTGTCCGTTGCCGAGCAACTTTACAGTCCTCCCGATGCCTCGTATTCTTGACGGAGTGTTAGCTGCAAGGCAACCGGGGTCGAGGACGACCCGGCTCACGAACTTTTTCAATCGGACCACGCCCCTCAACAGGGACGGGGACGGCCTGGCTCACGAATTTTCTTATGCAATACCAACGTGTCTGTCTCGAATCGATTGGCTACACGCTGCCGGCGGAGGTGGTAACCACTGCCGAGCTGGAGCGGCGTCTTGCGCCGGTTTATGAGCGGCTGAAGCTCCCGGAGGGGAGGCTGGAACTGATGACCGGTATTCGCGAGCGAAGGTTCTTTGCGCCGGGAGCTCGTGTGGGTGACATGAGCATCGCGTCGGCAAGGCGGGCGATCGAGGCGAGTGGCATCGACCGGCAGCACTTTGGCGCCCTGGTGCATGGCTCGGTCTGTCGCGATTTCCTGGAGCCGGCCACCGCCTGCCGAGTGCATCATGAGCTGGGGCTTCCGGACGATTGCGTGGTCTACGATCTTTCCAACGCGTGCCTCGGCCTGCTCAACGGCATCATTCAAGTCGCCAACATGATTGAGCTGGGCCAAATTCGGGCCGGCGTCGTCGTGGGGACTGAGAGCGGCCGTAATCTGGTCGAGGGAACCATCGACCAGTTGAATCAAGACATGTCCCTCTCACGCAAGGGGATTAAGTTAGCGGTCGCATCGCTGACCATCGGCTCGGCAAGCGCGGCATTCGTGCTGGCCGATGCCGACCTGAGTCGCACGAGCAATCGGCTCCTCGGCGGTGCGGTGTATTCTCGAACCGGCCACCACGGACTTTGCCAAAGCGATGGCCTCAGCGAGTCGATGCAGACCGACAGTGAAGCCCTTCTGCACGAGGGAATCGCCACCGGCCGGGCGACGTTTGATGGTTTTCTCTCCGAAACGGGACTGTCGCCTGGCGAGATTGACCGGACTTTTTGCCACCAAGTCGGCGTGGCGCACCGCAAGTTGCTGTTCGACGCCTTGGGACTTGCTCCAGAGATCGACTTTGCCACGCTGGAAACTCTCGGCAACACCGGTTCTGCCGCGTTGCCAGTGACGATGGCTCGTGGGCTGGAAGAGCGTCCGGCCAGCAAGGGGGATCGGCTGGCGCTGCTGGGGATTGGTTCCGGCATCAACTGCGTGATGCTCGCTTGCGATTGGCAGGAGAGCCGAATTCTAGGCGGGCTCGAAACCTAGTACTCCGCTTCCGCTTAATTTCCGTGCAGAGAGCGGTACGTGACAAGAATTTGCAACTCTCCAGTTTTCGACGGTGATTTCCCGATTTCCTCCCATTCGAGGCCTTCTGCGGGAAAGCCCCCGTTTTTGGGCCAGATTCCTCTCTTGGGTGGGAGCCTGTTTAACCGGCTTAAAAAGTCGGCTTTGGACTAGTAACGATGCCCGAATTGGCTATGATACAAGCTTCAGTTGCCCACCCATTTGGGCCGACTTCTTTCGTCTTCTGCCAATCCTTGGCAAGGCGTACTCCTTCCGTCGGTCCATCGTGTCGCTTTGGCATAGCGTTTTTCCTCACTGCTGCCGGCAGGTTTGGACCCCGGCAAGAAACCCTTCGTCGAGATAGAAAAAGTAACCATGGATCTGACTAAAGTCCGCAACATTGGCATCTCCGCACACATTGACTCGGGCAAAACCACCCTGAGCGAGCGGATTCTTTTCTACGCTGGCCGCATCCACAAAATCGAAGACGTTCGGGGCGGCGGCGACGGTGCCACGATGGACCACATGGAGCTCGAAAAAGAGCGGGGCATCACCATTACGAGTGCTGCTACATCGCTGGAGTGGGAAGGTCACAAAATCAATTTGATCGACACACCAGGCCACGTCGACTTTACCGTCGAGGTAGAGCGATCGCTTCGTGTTCTCGATGGGGCGATCCTGGTCCTTTGCTCGGTCGGCGGCGTTCAGTCGCAGTCGATGACCGTCGATCGCCAGATGAAGCGTTACCATGTCCCACGCATGGCTTTCATTAACAAAATGGATCGAACCGGTGCCAACCCGACGTCGGTCGTCTCGCAAGTGCGTGCGAAGCTAGGTGCGGACGCGGTGCTGATGCAGATACCGATCGGTCTCGAAGAAGACTTTAAGGGCGTGGTCGATCTCATCACGATGAAAGCGTTCTTCTTCGATGGCGAGCATGGTGAGAAAGTTCGCGAAGAGGAAATTCCCGATAATCTCAAGGAGGATGCCACGACCGCCCGGCAAGAGATGCTCGAAGCACTCTCGATGTACAGCGACGATCTGATGGAAAAACTGCTCGGCGAAGAAGAAATCGCCGAATCGCTGATTCACGAGGTCACGCGCCATGCGGTGATCGAGCAGGAGTTTACACCGGTTTTTCTCGGCAGTGCGTTTAAGAACAAGGGCGTCCAGCCGCTGCTCAAGGCGATCAATCGCTACCTCCCGTCGCCGCTCGAAATCGAGAACAAAGGGACCAGCATGAAGGGCGAAGACGAGGTGATGATCCTGGAGTCGGACGCCTCGAAGCCGTTCGTTGGCATGGCCTTTAAGATCGTTGACGACGAGTATGGCCAGTTGACCTACACGCGAGTCTATCAAGGCACCGTCAAGAAGGGCGAGCAATACTACAATCAACGGACCGGTCGCAAGGAACGATTCAGCCGAATCGTTCGGATGCACTCCGATAAGCGGGAAGAAGTCGACGAAGCGTTGGCCGGCGACATCATTGCGATTATGGGCATCGACTGTGCCAGTGGCGATACCTACTGCTCCGAGCCGAAGTACTGCACGCTCGAAAACATCTTTATCGCCGAGCCGGTGATCAAAATGTCGATCAACCCGCTCTCGCGCGACAATGCCGACAAGCTCAGTAAGGGCCTTCAGCGATTCCGCAAGGAAGACCCGACTTTCCAGGTCTTTACCGACGACGAGACGGGGGAAACCCTCATCGCCGGCATGGGTGAGTTGCATCTGGAAGTTTATGTCGAGCGGATCAAACGCGAGTATGGCGTGGAGGTCGAGGTCGGGGCACCGAAGGTGAGCTACCGCGAAAGTGGCAACGTCGCCTACGAGTTTGACCACAAGCGAAAGAAGCAGACCGGTGGTTCGGGGCAGTACGGCCATATCAAAGGCGTGATGAGCCCGATGACCAACGAAGACCGCGAAGAGATGGAGAAAGAAGACGAGCTACTCTTCGTCGACAAGGTGACCGGTGGCCGCATTCCGAAGAACTTCATCCCGGCGATCGAAAAGGGCTTTCGGCAGATGCTCGCCAAGGGCCCGGTGGCGGGTTACCCGGTGGTCGGTATCAAGATTGTGCTGGAGGATGGCACGTACCACGATGTCGACTCGTCCGACATGGCCTTCATGCTCACCGCGCAGGAGTGCTTCCGCCAAAACTTCAGCCGCATGAAGCCGGTTCTGCTGGAACCGATCATGTTGATGGAAATCGAGTGCCCCGACGAGTTCCAAGGCTCGGTCGTGGGACAGATTGCCAGCAAGCGGGGGATAATCGCTTCGACCGACACGCAAAATGGCCTTACCAAGATCATTGCCGACGTGCCGCTCGCCGAGACTTTCGGCTACTCGACCGACCTTCGCAGCCTCACCCAAGGCCAAGGCAGCTTTAGCATGGAGCTACATAAGTACGCGCCGGTCCCGTCGAGCATTCAGGCAGAAATCGTCGAAGAGCGCAAAGCCGAGCTGCAACTGGCGTAGTCAGGTGCCGTGAGTTTTCGGCTGGGCACTTCCTGCCCGCTCGGCGGCGCAGGACGCTATCGCTGCATGCGGCGGATGCCGGGGCGCGGCGTTACAGACTCTCTAACCGGCCGCTCTTCCTCCGCGAAGCGACCTGCTTGCGTCCCGAGTAGTCGTTGTAAGCGATTCTTACGGTGCGACTGGCGAATCTCTCTCAAGTGGAGCCCCCGATATCACGAAGTAATACTTCGGATGGTTTGCTCTGCCTGGCTACGGCGGCCGCACCTTGCGGTTCGATCGTGGAGAGTTGGAGCAACTGCAGGGGGGGCCCTGCCAGTAAATCGGATCCTCCGATTTCACCGCTCGTGGTGCGTCGCGCACCAATCAACGAGCTGCCAACGCATCGCCCCCAAGGCTTGCAACTGCCTTCCACCGGATGCGTAATCGTGTGTCGCACGCTCGATTTCGTGCTTGGTGTTTCTCCATCGGGGAGGAGCCCAAGAAGGACGAGATGGGAAGTTATTCGGGTTGTAGGGATTGTCACGGCTCCATGTTGAGCGGTTTGATCTCTGCAAGCACTTTTAGCAAACTACCTCGACTCATCCGGCCGATGCGAATATTACGCAGGAGCGGATCAGAAGGAACTGACCCAACCCGACACTAAATTTCCTGAGTGCAGAGGCCCTGACCCAGAAGCGACAACTCAAACCAACCTACTGGCAAAAGGGATCGTACGCCGGTGGGAGAGTGATCGTGAAGGGCCAACGCCGCTCGGAACTGGCAATAGCTGGCTCCGAGCTTCCCTGTTAAACAGCATGACGAAATTGGAGAGCCCGATGAAGGTCTTTACTACTGGTCAGGTCGCTAAGATCTGCAAAGTGGCCCCGCGAACGGTCAGCAAGTGGTTCGACTCGGGACGCCTCAAGGGATACCGAATTCCGGGCTCCCAAGACCGTCGAATCCCCCGAGAATATCTAATCAAGTTCCTCAAAGAGCACGGCATGCCGCTGGGCGATTTGGAGGACGAGGCCATGGCCAAGATACTGATCGTCGCTCAGGATCAGGTTCTCATCGAGAATCTTAAGCGGGAACTTCCGCCAGAGCGTTCGTTCAAGACTTCCACCGCCGCAAGTGGCTTTGAAGCCGGCATCCAGTCCGAAGGGTTCCACCCTGACTGCATTATTGTCGACTTCTCGATTGGGCAGCTCGAAGCGTTGCAAATCTGCCAGAACCTGCGTCGCAACACGGACTTTGCCGACACGATCTTGATCGCACTACTACCGGGCGATGGCTCGAACATGAGCTTCGACCGTTCTAGTATCAATGAGACATTCAAGAAACCCTTCGACGCGGCCCTCCTGGCCGAACGGCTCCGAACGCTGATTGGCAGCAAGAAAGAGTTAGTCTAAGAAAGTCTTGAGTCGAGTGAGAAGATACGCGTACAACCGACCCGCGTTAGCTTGCTAAAGGGTGGTTGGAAAGAAAAGGGTCAACAGGTCGAAAGATTCGACCGCAAGCCTGCGGAGCCATCCCGTGCTTTGCCGGTAAAGCCCGAACGAAAAAAGGCCTGGTCGCTACGGCGGCTGGGTCTTTTTTTTTATAACCGTTCACGAACCGAACGAATAGCGGCGGCCAATCCCTTTGCGCTGCCAATAGCCGACGAACTACGCCTCGTCGGGGCGACGAGGTTCCCGACGAGGCGTAGCTCGTCGGCTAGGGGTTACCCGCGTTCCTTTGCGCTGCTTCGCGCGCCTCCGCACCTTTGCGTTGATCCCGACTGCTTGGATTCCGTGAATGGTTCCCTTTTTTTAGGGTGCTCACGGTTACAAATCGATAGAGGGGCTGCCTCGACGCCGACTCAGAATCGCCTAGAATGAGCGGAGCATGTTTTCCGTTCCTTCCTTCTCCGGTTTGGTCCCCCACGATGAACGAACTGACCCATTTCGACGAATCGGGTGCCAGTCGCATGGTCGACGTTGGCGACAAGCCGGTGACGTCGCGCCGCGCGGTGGCCAGTTCGCTTGTGCGGATGAAGCCGGCCACCTTGGCGAGCATCCAGGAAGGGGGCCTCGCCAAGGGAGACGTGCTGGAGGTCGCCCGGCTGGCGGGGATCATGGCGGCCAAGCGGACGGGCGATCTGATCCCCCTTTGCCATCCGTTGCCAATCGAGGGCGTAGAAATCGACTTTCAGGCCGTGGGCGACGATTGCCTTGGTATCGAGGTCCGAGTGAAAACGACCGGCAAGACGGGCATCGAAATGGAGGCGCTGACGGCTGCCTCCGTGGCTGCCCTCACCCTCTACGATATGGTAAAATCGGCCGACCGTGGCGTTGTCATCGAGCGGACCAGACTGGAATCCAAAGCGGGCGGCAACAGCGGCAATTGGACACGAAGGGAGGGAGCATGAGCCAAGTCGAAACGACGGACCGAGTGGCCCAAGGGGTGATTGGCGATCTGTTTGCCGACATCCACGACGAGTTGGCCAGTGTCGAACAGCGTTTGCAGGAAGAGCTTCGGAGTCAGCATCCAAGCGTCGACCAAGTCGTCCGCCATGGCTACCGCCTGGGGGGTAAGCGGCTTCGCCCTGCCTTGCTGCTCCTTGCGGGAAAAGCGTGTGGCGAACTCACCGAATCGCACGCAACGCTGGCCGTGGTGGTCGAGATGATCCACACCGCAACACTTGTCCACGATGACGTGCTCGACGAAGCCGCGATCCGGCGACACGTCGACACCGTGAACGCTCGCTGGGGGAACGAAACGAGCGTCCTGTTGGGTGATTTCTTGTTTTCCCACGCGTTTTATCTGGCCAGCACGTTGAGTACGACGGATGCTTGCAGGATGATTGGCCAGTCGACCAACCGCCTCTGCGAAGGTGAGATGCGACAGACGTTGGCGGAAGGGGATCTTCTCATTTCCGAAGAGGACTACTTTGGCATTATTAGCGCAAAGACGGCGGAGCTTTGCGCCTGTTGCTGTGAACTCGGTGCAAAATACGCCGGTGCCGACAGCGACCGTACCGAAGCGCTCGCCCTGTTTGGTCGTAACCTGGGCATTGCGTTTCAGATTGCCGACGACTTGTTGGACATCTCGGGTGAAGAAGCGACCACTGGCAAATCGCTCGGCCGCGACTTGGCGAAAGGGAAACTGACGCTCCCGCTCATCCATGCCCGCGACACGCTTGTCGATGGCCCGCGCAACCGCCTGCTCGCCCAAATCAAACAGGGCGATGAGAGTCTCTCGAAAGAAATTCTCGCCACGCTCCGTGAGCTCGGCTCCCTCGACTACGCCCGTCGCACTGCCGAGCAATTTGCTGCCAAGGCAGCGGAGCAACTCGATCGGCTGCCCGAGTCGGCCGCCAAGGCGACCTTGGAACTGATGGCGGAATTCGTCGTCGCGCGAAGCGCGTGAACATCCCGAAGGGGGTCCCCGTTCGGAACAAACAGGCAACCCTTCACGGCCTGTAGGTTGGGCTTCCAGCCCGACGCTTTTCCCCCGACGCTGGTTCATCCGACGCTGGTTCATCCAACGTTGGCGTAGTCTGGTTCTCGATCACACCCGAGGTCGTTAGCGGTAGGGAGGAGGGGGTCGTTTGCCAACTGTTCCTTATGCGCCTTGGCGTGAGGCTTATTCTCTCGATGTTGGGAGCCAGGAATTGTCTAACGCAAAGACGCGAAGGCGCAAAGGAAAAGAGATCGGCGTTTCACGAGTCAAAGAAGCAACCACGAATCCCACGAATAACGGTCAAGGAAAACCCCTAGCCCCGACCATGCTTGGTCGGGGCTAGAGGACCTCCGCGGCGGCTAAAAATCCCCGAAGAACCGAAAAAAAGGAAGGAGCCGCAGATAATCGCAGATGAACGCAGATGCTTGGTTGGAGAAATGAAGCAAAAATTCGGGTTGCCCCCTTCTGCACAACACAAAACGAGGTGTCTTCTATCCTCACCAATACATCTGTGTCTATCTGCGATTATCTGCGGCAATTCGTAAGATTCGTGGTTTCTTCTTGCCTCGGCTTCCGTGAACGGTTGCATAGTTTGCCAACCGTTCCTTATGCGCCTTGGCGCAAGGAAACAGGGGTGGGTCGTTCATGGTCAAGAGTAGTAACCACGAATCGAACGAATCGTTGACGAAAGAAGAGAAATCAAGCATTCTATTATTTTCCACCTAGCGTCGCGATACGCTTCGCGGTCCCGCTAGCCTCCTCTTCTCCTACCAAGTCGACGAACCGGCATTCGCTTAAACTTCGGAACCAAGTCCCTTGCCGTTTGGCGAAACGGCGCGTTCGGGCTTTGATCCGTTCGGCCATCTCTTGCTCGTTGATCGCGTCCGACAAATGGTCCAGCGATTCGCGGTAACCGACGGCCTGGTTGGCGGTGCGACCGAGGGTCTTTCCGTCGGTGGTGAGTTGACGTACTTCGTCGACTAGGCCAGCGGCCAGCATGCGGTCGACACGGGTTTCGATGCGCTGGCGTTGCTCTTCGCGATCACGCCGCAAGACAAACACTCGGCATTCCTCTGCGGGGCGGCCTTCCTCGAATTCCATTTGTTGATGACTAATCGGCTGGCCCGTCGTGCGGAAGACCTCGAGCGCACGGATGATCCGGCGGGTATCGTTGGCGTGGATTTGCGAAGCGGCCAGCGGGTCGATCTGTTCGAGCCGCTGGTGCAGGAGGCCTGGAGCCAATTCCTTTGCCTCGTCCTCCATCTGCTGCCGCATCTCCCAATTGGCCGCCGGGCCATCGAAGAACCCCCGCAGCAAGCACTTGAGGTACATCGGCGTCCCCCCGACGAACAACACCTCGCGCCCCCGCTGGCGAATGCTCTTCACCACCTGGTCGGCTGCCTTGAGGTACTCCGCGACGCTGAATTCCTCGCTTGGATCGACGATATCCAGCAAGTGGTGCGGTAGGCGGGCCTGATCCACGGGGCTCGGCTTGGCGGTGCCGATGTCCATCTTTCGATAGATGGCCATCGAGTCGAGCGAGACGATTTCCGCCCCCAGTCGCTCGGCCAGAGCAAGCCCAACACGCGTTTTACCGACCGCCGTGGCGCCGGTAAGAAACCAACTGTTTTGGACGAAAAAATCATTGGACACGGCAAACTCGAGCGAGGATAATGGTCAATCGGTGGCACAGGAGATAGACTGCAGGATGCCATTATCGAACGATCCACGGGAAAAGAAAAGCCACGGTTTGCCATGCCACGCCCGATCGACCAACTAGAAGCCACGATCGCCAGCCGAAAATCGGAGGCCGAGGCAGCTTCGTCGTACACCGCCAGGCTCCTGGCGGGCGGCGTCGACAAAATTGGCGAGAAGGTGATCGAAGAAGCGGCCGAAGTCGTCGAGGCGGCAGGCGAGCCGGGCGAAGTGGGACGGCAGCACACCATCGCCGAGGCGGGCGACGTCCTTTATCATCTATTGGTCCTCCTGGCGGCCCGTGGCATCGCCCTCGCGGAGGTCGAGCAAGAACTGGCCCGCCGATTCGGCATGTCGGGGCTGGAGGAAAAAGCGTTGCGAGATCATTGAATTGCGAGATCATCGAGAAGACGCAAGCGACGCCTGCCGTTGACTGCCCACTGCCCCACTGCCCAGATTTGATCGAATGACCAATCCCCTCCGTATCGGAATTCCCAGCAAGGGTCGGCTTGCCGACGCCGCGGCGACGCTGCTCCAAGAGGCGGGGCTTCGTTTTCGCCGGCAGGATCGTAGCCTGTTTGCCAAGGTCAAGGAGATGCCGATCGACATCACCTTCCTCCGGACCGACGACATCCCCGTGCTGTGTGCCGAAGGGGCAATCGACCTTGGCATCACCGGGAGCGATCTGGTCGAAGAGGCTCAGGTGGAGCTGACCCATCGGCTCGCACTGGGGCTCGGTGGTTGTCGGCTCGCGATTTGCGTGCCGGACGACTCTCCCTACCAATCGGCCGGAGATTTGAAGGGTGCCCGCATCGCCACCAGCTTTCCCCATGTCACGCGCCAGTACCTCGCATCGCACGGCGCGGAGTGTCACACCGTCGAGCTCAGCGGTTCGGTCGAGGTGATGATCGCCCTCGGTGTGGCGGATGGCATTGTGGACCTCGTTGAGACCGGTAGCACACTCGCTGCCAATCGGCTTCGCATCCTCGACACGATCGGTCGCTACGAAACCATTCTCGTACAACACGCCAAGACCAGCCACTCGGAGCTTTGCGACAGAATCGTCCGGCGTCTCGAAGGAGTTGTGATCGCCCGCAGTTATTCGCTCTTGGAGTACAACGTCCCCGAGGCGAAGCTCGCGGAGGCGGAGAAACTGACCCCCGGGTTCAGCTCGCCGACTGTCAGCAAGTTGGAGCAACAAGGCTGGTACAGCGTGCGAGCGATGGTAGCACGGAAAGAGGTTATCGACATCATGGAGCAGCTTGAAACGCTCGGTGCCGCTGCGGTTTTGGAAATCTCGATTCGGAACTGCCGGCTGTAAAACGCCCCCCTTCGTCCCGCAAAGACGCAAGGTAACCGTTCGCGGAATCCGAAGCCCTCCTTCGGCGGGGAAAACCACGAATCGGACGAATCGACACGAATAACAGCTATTCGTGTCGATTTGTAAAATCCGTGGTTCACTCTTTCGACTCGTGAACGGTTGCAAGAAAAAGCGTCGGGCTAGAAGCCCAACCTACTCGCCGTGAACCTCACGCCCCTGTTTCTTCGCGCCTTTGATTCAGTGACTGGACAATCGTCCTGGGGGAATTGCTAGCAATTCTGGCGTTGCTCGCCCGCTGAGGATATTCTACGCTCCGCGGGCTCCTCTTCCTCTTTTCGGGTACGTGACAATGTTCGGTCTTCTCGGTCCCCCTGCGCCGTGTCGTCTTTGCCTGGCAATAGGGATCGTGGTCGCGGCATCGATGGTCGGATGCAAGACAGCCCAGAAGATGATTGCTCCGTCACAGCACCGCGACTGGGAGCCGATCTATTCGGTCCTTCCGACGGCGGAGTTTCAAGGCGAGCAGGTGACGATTCGTAACGTCCGATACAGTAAACACCTCGACAAGGATTCGTACGTCCCCGATTGGACCGACAAGACATTCAATATCGGCGACGTTCGCGCGGTCGATTTTGTCGTCATGCCCTTCCCCGACGTGTCGGCGCTTGCCCACACGCAGGTGAGCTTTGAGGTCGCCAGGCCAGGATTGCCCTCCGAGTATATTTCGGTGAGTGCCGAAGTCCGAAAAGAGCGAGGCGAAACCTATGGCCCGATCAAAGGAAGCGCCCGACAGTTTGAATTGACCTACGTCGTGGCGGACGAACGAGACGTGATTGAATCGCAAACGAGTCACTACGACCGCGATGTCTACCTCTATCGCGCGACCGCCTCGCCGGAAAAAGCACAGCGAATGTTTGTCGATATGATGGGCCGAGTCAACCAGCTCGCTGCGCGCCCCGAGTTCTACGACACGATTACCAACAACTGCACGACGAACATTCTTGAACACATCAACCGTATCCATCCTCGCCGCGTGACCTACGACTACCGCGTGCTCTTGCCAGGACTTTCCGACGAACTGGCTTACGACCAGGGCCTCATCGAGCGGCACGGGACATTTGCGCAGACGAAGGCCCGGGCGCATCTCAATCCCCGAGCCAAGCAGTTCGCCGGTCACCGAGATTTCTCTCAACTCATTCGCCGCTAGTGGTCGCGACTCGGAGCGTGAATCGTGTAGCGTTGTCGGAGACCTTGCGGGGAACGGGCGACCATGTTGCACCAAACCTATTGACCTGCGACAATAGTCTCAAATTGACTTGCCCGCGACCCACCTTGAGGCTCTGATGTCCCCCCCTGACTTCGATTCTGCCCTTGGCCGCGTGCCGAGCGGCATTTATATTCTCACCATTGGCCGAGGCGATCGTGCTACCGGGATGCTCGCGAGTTGGGTGATGCAGGCAGGCTTTGATCCGCCCATGGTGAGCGTGGCGGTCAAGCAGGGACGATACGTTTGCGACTGGCTCACGGAAGGCCAGCCCTTTGCGCTCAATTTGGTTGGCGAAGGGCAAGGGAAATTCCTGTCGCACTTTGGCAAAGGCTTCGAGCCGGACGAACCTGCCTTCGAGGGAGTCGAAACGCGGCCCTGTCCTACGGGCGTGCCGATGCTTACCGAAGCGATGGGGCACCTGGAATGCGAGCCCGCCGGCCACGTTGACTCGGGGGACCACCGGCTGTTTCTTGCTCGGGTGGTGCGAGGCAGCCTCACCGGTACCGGCGTGCCGATGGTCCACGTTCGCAAGAGCGGCTCGCACTATTGAGCCTCCCCAATGAAAGCTCACACGGTTCTGATCGTTGGCGGTGGAATCGTTGGCCTTGCGACGGCCTATCGTTTGGTCGAGCGGTTTCCTGACTTCCAGGTGACGATTCTGGAAAAAGAACCGAAGATCGCCTTGCACCAAACGGGGCGCAATTCGGGTGTCTTGCATTCGGGCATTTATTACAAGCCTGGTTCGCTTAAGGCGACCAACTGCCGGGCCGGCAAGCAGGCGATGGAGGAGTTTTGCGAAAAAGAGGGCATCCCCTTCGAGCGATGTGGGAAAGTAATCGTTGCGGTAGACGAGTCGGAGCGCTCGGCGCTCGACAATATCTACGATCGTGGACAGGCGAACGGGGTTGCCTGCGAAAAAATTTCTGCCGAACGGTTGGCCCAGATCGAGCCACACGTTCGGGGTGTCGGCGCGATCCATGTTCCCGAGGCAGGGATCATCGACTACGTCCAAGTTTGCCACCGCCTTGCGGAGCGCATCGTAGAATCGGGAGGAGAACTCGTCACCGGGGCGAGAGTCACTTCCGTGACGCGGAGTGGTAAAGAACTCCTCTTCGGCACCACGCGGGGCGACTTTACCGCCGACTTTGCCATCAACTGCGCGGGTCTCTACTGCGACCGCGTTGCCGCCATTGCGGGAGCGGTTCCCTCGGCAAAGATCATTCCGTTTCGCGGCGAATACTTTGTGCTGTCGGACGACTCGACCCGTTTGGTCAACCACCTCATCTATCCGACACCCGATCCTACGTTTCCTTTCTTGGGAGTTCATTTTACGCGAAGGATCGGCGGTGGCATCGAATGCGGCCCCAATGCAGTGCTCGCATTTGCCCGGGAGGGTTACTCGCGGTGGCAAGTCAATCCGAGCGAGCTCCTCGAAACCCTCGCCTATCCTGGATTCCGTACCCTCACCATGAAGTACTGGAAGGCAGGCGCGGGAGAAATGTGGCAAAGCTTTAGCAAGCGGGCGTTTGTCCACGCCCTCCAGCGTTTGGTGCCGGAAATCCGTGCCGAGCACCTGTCACCCGCACCTGCTGGCGTTCGCGCTCAAGCGGTGTTGCGCGACGGGCGGATCGTCGACGACTTCTTGATCGAAGAGACCGAGCATTTCTTGCACGTCCTCAACGCCCCGTCACCAGCAGCGACCGCATCGCTCAACATTGGTGCCACGCTGGTCGACCGTCTGGCCAAGCGATGGGCAGAGTAAAAGGAGGTCCGGTTGCAACAGTTGCACGGACCATGCCGATCTTTGCCGTTCGCGCTCTGGCGGCGGAGTGGCAGTCATCCCCTCTTGGGAGCACCGGCAAACTAAGCTTGCGTAGCCCTATCCTTACCGCCATTCCGTTATTGGCCCCGAGCCGGCCCGCGTGGCGGTCTGGCTCCTGTTCCTCCATCGAGCCTTGCTATGCGCGTGTCGTTCCACCACCATCGCGCCGGGTTCTCGCTGATCGAGTTGGTCGTTGTGATGCTCATCATGGGGATCATGGCCAGCGTTGCGGCCCCTAGATATTTTGACTCCTTTGCAAATACGCGAGCCGAAGCTGCCGCCAAGCGAATCGCTGCCGACCTGAACCTGGTCCGGGCAAGGGCAATCATGAAAGGGCCCCAGGAAGAAGAGTCGGTCGACTTTTTCCCAGCGACCGAACAGATGCACCTCGTCGACGTTCCCGATCCCGACGATCCTCGTGAACCCTACTGGATCGATCTCTCGGTAATCTACTCGGCTGATTTGGTGTCGGCGACGTTTACGAACGAACTGGGATTCACGAGTAACCAGACCATCAAGTTTAATCTCTATGGTCAGCCCCGCGTCGGCAATAGCCCTCAGGTCGCGCCGCTAACAAGTGGGCAAATTGTCGTTGCTTCGGGTCGTCAGCAACGGACCGTCGTCATCGACCCGGTGACAGGAAAGGCGAGTCTGCAATGATCCACCGACCAAGAACTCGTCGTTCCCTCCATGCCTGTCTCACCAATCGACTTGTGCGCCGGCGTGCTTACTCCCTTGTCGAACTCCTTGTTGCCAGCGCGGTCTCCACGTTACTACTCGCTGGAATGGCGTCGTCGATTTACATTGCCAGCCAGGCACTCGATATCGACCAGGGCACCTCGGCCGTGCGCAGCGCTAACCTTCGGGCGATCGATCAGGTGCTCCGCGACGTTCGCCATGCGCTCGCCTTTACCGAGCGGACCGCTACCACCATGACCTTCGCCGTTCCCGATCGTGATGGCGATGGAGCGAACGAAACGATTCGTTACGCCTGGAGCGGCATCGCTGGCGATCCGCTAACGTACGAACTCAACGGCGCGTCGGGCGGTCCGTTGATTCGTCGTGTGGACAACATCGATTTTACTTACCTGACGCGAACGATGACTGCCTTGGATCTCAGTGGTAGTGGTGGTGGCGCATCGTCGACGATTACTTTCGAGGAGTTTACCGATCAGCAGGAGGAATCGGGCGTCACTTCTACGACCCTCGACACGCCACCCGGCACCACGGAGAACGATCTGCTAATCGCAGTGGTGGTAGCGGACGGAGACGATCTGCTCTCTCCGCCAGCAGGTTGGACCGAAGTGTCGGTCGGCGTTGCCAACAACCGTGTGGCGGTTGGGGTCTGGTGGAAACTGGCAGGGAGCTCTGAGCCGGCGTCGCACCTGTTTACTTGGGATGATCCCGAGCTGTCGTACAGTTGGATCATGCGATTTACGGGCCACGATGTGGCTGATCCGATCGATGCGTTTGCCTCGGGCAACGGCAACTCGGATACTCCCACTTCCCCTTCCGTGACAACGACCGTTGCCGACGCACTGATTCTTCGGATCGGTGGCTTCAACGACGACAGCATCACGGTTGGCAACACCGGACTGACGGGCCACCAGACGATCGTGATGGAGGAGAGCAACGACGGTGCTGGTACCGTGTCGGGCGGAGCTGGTTTCGTTGCACAGGCTTCGGTAGGGGATTCGGGTACCTCCTCTTTTAGCCTCACAAGTAACGAACGATGGTGGACCGTGACCATCGCCATCGCGCCGGAGGTGATCCCATGATCGGCAGACAAAGGGCAAACAACCATCGCGGCACGAGCATGATTGAAGTGATCATCTCGACGCTGCTGATCGGATTGGTGATGGTCGGCGCGCTCGACGTCGTGGGAGGAGCCTTGTTGACGGCTCGCCTCGGAAGCGAGCAAATCGATGGAAGGATGCTAGCGGCCAGCCTGATGGCGGAAATCCTCGCCATGCCTTACGAAGACGCCGATGGCACGGCCCCTGTCGACTTTGGTATCGAATCGGATGAGCCTCTCAGCCCGGCGAACCGAGCGATGTTTGATGACCTCGACGATTATCGGAACTGGACCGAAACACCGCCGACCAAGAACGATGGATCCGCACTCGTAGGGGCGTCGGGTTGGACACGATCGGTGGAGATAAAAAAACTAGAAGAGAATGATCCAACCCAATCACGAAACGATAATGCGTCGGACAAAGGGAGCCGTCGCGTGACCGTCACGGCGACCAGTCCAGGTGGAGAGACGACCCTCTTGCAAGCGATCCGCTGCAAGGTAGGAGCCATGGAGCAATCGCCTGCGGTCGATGCAACCTATGTCACCCAGGTGGGCATCACACTCGATGCGGGAGGTACCCCGATCATCGATGTCGGCACCCGCTTAATCAATCACGCAACGGGTCCCTAAAGGGCAATGGGTCCCTAGAAATAGATCACCATGATTTCTCTACGAACCAGACCAACTCGCCACATTGCCGCCCGGCGCGGGACGATTTACGTTGCCGTGATGGGCGTTACGCTCATCGTCGCGGTCATGGCGGCGGTCGGGATGTCGATTGCGCGGCTCGAAATGCGAATCCATCAAGGGCAACGTGATCAGGAAGAGGCTCGCCTGCTCGCTCAGTCGGCGGTGGAGTTTGCGGTAAATTGGGCCGACCAAACAAACAATTGGCGATCCCGGGTAACCAACAACGTCGAATCGACTCCGGAGAATTTCGGCGGTGGCACGATCGGGTGGAAGTTTGTCGATGTCGATGGCGATCTGGCCGATGACCTTACCGATGTGATAACTTTGTACGGCTACGGACGCGTTGGCGGTTCCGTCGTGGTGGAGTCGGTAGTTCTGCGCCCCAGCGGCGCACCCCTCTCATGCCTAGAAGTCGCCCTACTCTCGGATAGCGAGCTGGAGTTGAGCGGTGGCGCACCAGCGACGACAAAGATAACGTCCGATCAGATTCTCGGCACGAATGAATCCTGTGAGACCTCGGGCAACGCTCAGTTCGATGCCAATGTCGAAGCGGTCGACGACGCGTCGGGCGACATCACCGGGACGGCAACGACCGGCGTTGCCGTTCGGGTTCTTCCTGGGGAGAACGTCTTCGACTACTACGTAGCCAACGGGACGGTGATCGACTACACGAGCCTAGAGGTCGAAGGATCGGCGCGGCGGATACGGTCGACCCTTTTGAGCCCCCAGAGCAACCCATTTGGCGCGACGAATCCCGAAGGGATTTATGTGATCGATTGCCAGGGGGGCGATCTGAGAATCTACTGGTCACGCATCGTTGGTACCCTGGTCCTGCTGAACGCGGGAAGCGAATCAAAGGTGGCGGCCGAGGTTCACTGGGAAGCTGCCGTGGCAAATTATCCTGCGCTCTTGGTCCAGGGCAACATGAGCTTCGACCTCTCTGGTTTCTTCGGCAACCAAACTCTCTACGAGATGACCCTCTCGACGAATTTCAACCCTCCCGGCACGCCTTACCAGGGTGTCGAAGACACCAACCAGAGCACCATCTACCCGTCGACGATCCATGGCCTAGTTTACCTAACCGGAGAAGGGAAGGTCACCGACGATAGCAACATGACCGGTTGCATCGTGGCCAAGGAGTTTGAGGTGGAGGAGGGACAAGCATTGATCATCAACTACTCTGATATCTACTGGAACCATCCACCTCCTGGTTTCGCGAATGGTGACCAGATGCAGGTCCAGCGAGGCAGTTGGAAACGCGCGGCCTACAGCTACTGATGGCTCCGCGATGGGAGTCTGTAACGGTTGTAACGAATCTTCGGGGACGCGGTCGTGAAGAGCCCGGTGATCAGCGGTACATCCGCTAAAATCGGACCGTAGGAAGAGTCGATACCACCGGTGTGATCCTCCTTTTCTTCACAGCCCCACCATTCGGCGCTGCCTGCAGGGGAGCCTGTTTCACTACACCCTTCGGTCTCGATGAGCAATAGAGTGCCATGCGAATAACAGGTCTTTGGACAATCTTTGCAGGGATTCTCGGGAGCATGGCTGCATTGGCTTGGGGGGAAGAATCGCTTATTCAGGACGCTAGCATTGGCTACGCGGCGCAACCGATCGCTTTCTACTTCAGCGAGGATCAAGCCGACGCCGAGCCAACCAACGCCGACGAATCCGACGCCGACGAATCGGCCGAAGACCCCGACGAGCCGACGCTGGCTGAGCGGCTTGAAGCCCTGGAAGAAAAGTACGAAGACCTCGACGCCGCCCACGGAGAGCTAAAAAGCAGCCTAAAAAAATACGTAAGGCCCGGGCATGGGGGGGCCACGATGAAAATCGTCGGACGTGTCCACGCCGATCTGTGGGGTTTTCCAGGCGACTCACCCGGTGTCAACGGATTCGAGTCGGGCGACAACACGATCTCGCCGCAAGATCGGCTTGGGTTTCGTCGAGTTCGATTCGGCGTGAGGGGCGATCTTTGGAAGAACATGGTCTATCGGATCGAAAGTGAGTTCACCGGGGGCAACGATCTCGAATTCCGCGACGTCTTTCTTGGGTTCAAAGAACTCCCTTTCTTACAGACCGTTCTCATCGGCAACCAGAAACGTCCCTACGGTTTGGATCACCTCAACAGCAGCCGATACAATGTCTTTTTAGAGCGACCCTATGTGATCGAGGCGTTCAACCAAGACGCCCGGCGGTTCGGCATCCAGTCGTATGGCGTCTCGGACGACGAGGCTTGGAACTGGCGGTATGGGGTTTTCAATCAACGTTTGATCCAGGATGAAGGCAACTACATCAGCGACCATTGGCAAAGCCAAATCGCCGGGCGACTCGCCAACACCCTCTGGTACGATGAAGGTTCCGAGGGGCGCGGGTACGCCCACTGGGCCATCTCGGGAACCTGGGCCAACACCGATGGCAACGCGGCGGACGACAATTTTTCCGGCTCGGGGAGGAACGAAGGCCAGTTTCGCACCCGCCCCGAAGCCCGCACCAATGCGCGATGGCTCGACACGGGCGCTATCGCCGGTGCCGACGATTATACGTTGCTCGGATTGGAAGGGCTCATCAACGTCGGGCCGTTCCAGGTGACAAGCGAATACCAGAACGTCTGGCTTGAGCGGGAGGGGGGGACCAACCTTCGCTTCCAAGGGGCCTACGTCTATGTCTCCTACTTCCTTACCGGAGAGCATATCCCGTGGGTGCGCCGAACGGGCACGCTTGGTCGTGTCGAACCCTTTGAGAACTTCTTCCTCGTCGACACCTGCAGCGATGGGGTGCGAGGTGGCTGGGGTGCGTGGCAGATTGCCGCCCGCTACTCGATGCTCGACTTAGCCGACGACGACATCCAGGGGGGCATCGGCCAGAGCTTCACGGCCGGCGTCAATTGGCACTGGAACCCATGGGCTCGAGTGCAATTCAACTATATCTATGGCGACATCCAAGCGAATGGATTGAACGCGGTAGGTGGCATCGACTCCGGAGACTACCACCTTTTTGGAACGCGATTCATGGTCGATTTTTAGCATCGCTATTGGCAACGTCGTCGCTTGCTCTGGAAATGAACACTCTCTCCTGCTCCTTCGTTCCGTCCCTCTCGCCCAATCCACCTTTCATGGCGAGCCCCTTTAGCAGCCTCTTGATCCATGAAAAATAACCTTACTCTCTCGCTTGTCGCGGCTGCTCTGCTTTCACTAGGGGCTTCCATCACGCTGGCTCAGCATGAACCGTCGTCGCCCGGCGATGGAGCGGACTTTCCCTATGGATCATCGGAGGCTGAGTGTTGCGA
The DNA here is from genome assembly GCA_003233055.1 of Planctomycetaceae bacterium. Lineage (GTDB taxonomy): Bacteria > Planctomycetota > Planctomycetia > Pirellulales > Lacipirellulaceae > Aeoliella. Next base: position 125,382 of record QIKP01000011.1, on the reverse strand, counting down.
CTTGACCGACTGCGGCGACGCCTATCGTGCCGCGTGCAGGAGTTGCCGTGGCCGGGACGTTTGCTGTTCGTCGGTTGAAGAGGTGACGGAGAAGGAATCGTGCTGGAAAGTGAAATGCGAGAAAATCTGTGTTCCGAAGGTCGTTTGCCCCTGGGCGGAAGGAGGTTCCGGCCTCACGCTCTTTCGTTGTCTCCAAAAGAAGCCAGGTCGCGGGTGCTGTGATTCTTGCGGAAACGATTGTGGCTGCCTGAAGCCACGCTGTGGGGAAGTTCGCTGCGTCCAGACGCTTGATAGCGAAGACTACGAAGTTACCCGATGTAAGTATCAATGGGAAATCCGCCGACTTCCTCCCTGCGGTGGCAAGAGTTGCGGCTGTGGAGAGTAGAAGGGGACTGGAGGCTATTCGGATGAAATCGCATCGCCAAGAACTCTGGTTTCAACTCCCCGCCAGGATGGAGTTCGTCAACATCACGCCCGAGGTGGAAGGAGCGCTAGCGGAGAGTGGCATTCGCGAAGGCCTCTGCCTCGTCAATGCGATGCACATCACCGCGAGTGTCTTCATCAACGACGACGAGCCAGGCCTATTGCACGATTACAAAAAATGGCTCGAAGAGTTGGCCCCCTTCGATGCGTCGCCTCAACGATACCACCACAACCGGACCGGCGAGGACAACGCCGATGCCCATCACAAACGGCAGATCATGGGGCGCGAGGTAACGGTGGCGGTGACCGATGGGATGCTGGACTTCGGCCCCTGGGAGCAAATTTTCTACGGCGAATTCGACGGTCGCCGAAAAAAGCGTGTGCTGGTGAAAATCATTGGGGAGTAACTGGCCATTGGCGCCTCAATCACTTTTGCATTCCTTCCCGAGCTTTTGCTCGACGCTAGCAACCTTCGACCGCAGCCGACCGCTTGCTCCCTTGCGGTAGTCGAGCTTCGCGGAGCAGCTGACCCGGTCGTTATCCTGCGACACGGCTTCGATGCAAAGGTGCAGTAGTGCCAGCACTTCATCCAGCGTCCCTTCCACGATCGTGCCCATCGAATGCAGCTCGTAGGCGAGGCCGCTTTGATCGACCAAGTCGACACACTTCGCGACGTCGTGGCTCACACTTTCCCCTTTGCCTATCGGCACGATGCTCATTTCTAGTAATACCATGGTAACTCTCCGTGTTAAATTCGTTGTCGAACTGGAGGAGAATCGATTCCCCCAAGCGTCGGCCTTTCTCGATCCAGCGTCGGAGTCGGCGCTGGAACATTGCTAGCGCCTGCACTGCTTGCTTCTCCATTTTACCGATGCAAACAAGTTACACCAGTTTAATGCAACCGGACCAGGACGCCAAAATCGTAATTTCACGAAGTTGTTGGTACTACACAACTTAGACGTAGTCGGTATCGCTATTCTGCTTGTTTTTTGTTTTCAGTACCCTGCCAAATCGATCTACAAGCCTGTTGCGGACGATAAGAGTCAGAGTACACCTCGCAACCTTCGCTCCGAGACTACCTTTGATCGCTTCACGTGCCCATCCAACTTGTTTCCCGTCGTTTGTCCTTGGTCTCCGACGGACCATCCTTGCGGTGGCCATTCTCTTTTCGGGAGCGCCTTTTTCGGAAGCACTGGCGCTCGGACAGCAAAGGGTCTCGGCCGAGGCGTTTGCGGTGGCGGACGGCGTGCCGTCACCGGGTGCCACCTGGATCGTCTCGGATGGAGAAGTGGTCGACGCCGACTTATTGCTCTCGCAGTACTACGCCGACGACGCGCCCTGCTACCCTCCTGCGGGAGGCGGGCCCTCGTGCGGGAACTGGCGAACGGAAATCATGCCGGACGGGCTCATCTACCGGAGCTACCAAGCGGGCCCGCGCGAGTCGCGGATGCAGCTCAACATGTTTCAGGAGACCTCCAGCAACCAAACCTTGTGGGATGTCACCCTTGGCGGGCGGCGCGGCATCTGGCGCTACGGCAATGGCAACCCGCAGAAGCCCGAGGGATGGCAGTTAGACATCGAAGGCGCCGCGCTCGTGCGACTCAACAGGGACCAGAATAGCGATGTGGATGCCTCCGATTTTCGATTCGGTGTGCCGCTCACTTACGGTTGGGGTCGGTGGCAGTACAAGATGGCCTACTATCATCTTAGCTCGCACTTGGGGGATGAGCTGATCGAACGAACCCCTGGTGTGATCCGAAAGAACTACGTCCGCGACGCGATCCTCTTTGGTGCGTCGTTCAACCCCTCGCCCGCTTGGCGGCTCTACGGGGAGACGGGCTACGCCTTCTTTGCCGATGGTGGCGCGGAGCCGTGGGAGTTTCAGTTTGGCGTGGAGTACTCCCAACCTGGTCCGACGGGAAGCCGCGGCACCCCCTTCTTTGCGACCAATGCCCACCTCCGCGAGGAGAGCAATTTTGGTGGCGACTACACGGCCCAGGTCGGTTGGCTTTGGCGAGGCGAGACCGGCAGTCTCTTCCGCACCGGTTTCCAATTCTTGGCGGGCAAAAGCAACTCCTACCAGTTCTTCAACGAGTCGGAGCAACAATTTGGCGGGGCGATCTGGTACGACTATTGAGCCTTACCCAGGGCAATGCCCCAACGTTGATCACGACGAAACGCGTCGATCGGAGGAGTGATTCCAGCCGGAGATTCTGTTACCCTATAGGCTTTCGCAGGAACGCCTTCCATGAATCTCTTAACGCTTGAAACGACCTGCGACGAGACGGCAGCCGCTGTCGTCACCGACGAATTGGAGGTCCTCGCGTCGGTCGTCGCCTCGCAGGAATCACTGCATCAGCGGTTCGGCGGCGTGGTGCCAGAAATCGCCTCGCGAGCGCATGTCGAGAGTATCTTGCCAGTCATCCAGCAGACGGTAAGCCAGGCAGGCCTCACGCTTGCCGATTTGGACGCTGTGGCAGTGGCCAACACGCCGGGACTCTCGGGATCGTTGCTCGTTGGACTCACGGCGGCCAAATCGCTTTGCCTCGCGCTGGACCTGCCGTTGCTGGCGGTCAATCACCTGCAGGCGCATGTCTACGCTTGCAAAATGGCGAGCGGGCAAGAGGTGTTTCCCTGTGTTGGAATGATCGTGAGTGGCGGGCACTCGAATATTTATCGTTGCGAGGGACCGACCGATTTTACGCCGCTTGGAGGGACGATCGACGACGCAGCCGGCGAGGCGTTCGACAAAGTGGCCAGCTTGCTGGGACTCCCCTATCCTGGTGGTCCCGCAATCGGCCGAGTGGCAAAGGGGGGGGACCCTCACAAATACAAATTCCCTCGTCCGTTGCTTGCCGACCGGACGCGACTTGCCTTTAGTTTCAGCGGACTAAAAACGGCGGTACGGTACCAAACCCATGGCACCGGTAAACTGGAAGAACGACGCAAACTCGACGAGCAAACCATTGCTGATACCGCTGCCAGTTTCCAAGAGGCGGTCGTCGATTGCCTTGTGGGTAAAGCGGAACTCGCACTCACGCAAACGGGCTACGGAACACTCTGCGTCGGTGGTGGCGTCGCGGCCAACCACCGGCTACGCGAGCGGCTCGAGCAATCGGCAAAAGCTGGGGGCTACGATCTCTTCATCCCGCCCATGAATCTTTGCACCGACAATGCCGTGATGGGGGCGATCGCCATCGAACGCTGGAAAGAGGGCAAGTTCGAGGAACTGGACCTCGATATCCACCCAGGGTTGGAGCGGGTTGGAACGTGATTCGGTGACGCTGTGTCGGGCTAGTGCTGGGCGGTGGCGGTGGCGATTTCGCCTTTGAGTTCTTGCACCAAGCCAGGGGTGAGGAACTCGGCAAGGACGGCGCGGGTCTCACTGAAGAGCTTTTCGATGCGGGCTTGGACACGTCGGTCTTTGCTCTGAATGAGCCGCTCTTGCTTACGAATGCGGCGCTGCTCGAATTCCGATGCGGTTGGAAGCCGCTCCAAAGTCTTGACCAGGGCGCGTGCCCCCTCCAGGTCGTGTTGCTTGATTTTGATCCTCGTTCGAGCGGCGAGAATATTGCGGCGGGCGACGATGTCGATCAGTTCCTCGCGAATCGCGGTGAGTTTCGCCTCCGCTTCGAGCCGCTTGCGGTCGTCGAGCAGGGGGGCCTCGACCCGTCGATCGGAACCAGGAACGACGGGAATCTTCGCAATCCACTGGCCGCTGCTCTGCACCAAAACGATTTGGATGGAGGTCTCGCCTCTAGGAATCGTGACGACTCCGTTACGATTGGTCTTGCCGATTAGTTTCGGCTCCTTTTGGCCGACGTTCCGCTGGTAGACCAAGAACCCGCCAAGGGGGATGTCCTTTTGGTCGCGGGCGTGGAGTCGCAGGTGAGTCTCCTCTTGGCCGGCGCGAACGAGTGTAGCTAACTGGTCAACACGGCCTCGGCGACGGAGTCCAAAGGGCCGGGCCGTGTGGCTATGTATCGTGGCGGTTGTCGGTTTGGAAGTCGGCATCGATTTCACTGGATCGACACGGAGGTAAGTCCAAGCGACCGGCTGGATCCCCCCTTCGACCGGCTGCCCTTCGCGGTTGGTCCGCCGCAAGACGGGCCGGAAGATTTGTCCCAGGTTTCCCCCTTTGGCCTGGTGTGATACGAGAGGGAGTGCCGATCCTCGGAAGCGAAGCTCGACCTGATTGGGCGTCTCGCGGATCACGCTAAACTGGGCCATCGGAGTGAACGCGCGGGTGAGACGCGAAAAGCAGAGCTCGTAGAGGCTTCGCAAGTCACTCGATTCGCCAGTAACGATCGGCCCCCAGGTTTCGAGCAAGCAGTCATATTCTTGGGCTGAGACGACCATCCCTAGGGGGCCCTCGCGCACGACCAGCAGAAAGGCCTTGTCAAATCGTCGTCTCGTTTCGGCCAATTGCTCCTCGGTCTTCCGACCAAGCCTCTTGGGGTCGGCTCGCCGCGCAGCACCTAGCGGCGCTGGTTCGACGGTGAGTCTCCAGAGTGGTCCCATCGCGATGCTTGCCCGCCGCCGGAGGAAGTGGGGGAGTTCGGCCTGCAATCGCTGCTTGACGAGGGCCGAAGTCTGTAGGCTTACCTCGACTTGGACCCGATAGGGGGACAATTCCCAGTAGCGATCGACGCTCGCGGCATCGGAGACCGAGTGCCAGCCAGGGAGGAGAAGGAGCCACAGGAGGGCCCCGCTGTATCGTCTGTTTCGTAGGGTTATGGAGTAGCTCAAGGTTGCTCCGAACGGAATTCGATTTGCCAGTGGCCGATGTCTTGGTAAAGCCGGATGGGTCGTTCCGAAATACCTCGGACTTCGTTTCGGTAGGCGAAGTAGTTGATCGTCTGCCAGAGCGGGAGGAGCGGCAGATCGGAGTGCGTGACATCATGGATTTCAAACAGTTGGGAGGTCGCCTCGTTCCAGTTTCGGGCCTTGTCGAGGCGATCGAGCGCTACCGACATGAAGTCACTCGTTTCGCCCAACAGTCCGCCGGAACCGAGAAGGCGGCGTGCATCGATCACCGGTTCCCAGACAGCCAGTTCAACATACTTCAGATCGACCTTGTCTTTCGCGTCGAGAAGTTCTTCGGTGGATAGCTCGACCAATTCGATCGGAATATCGATGGCGCTAAGCGACTTGGCGATATCGAGGCAGGTAGTCCGGGCGATTGGATCGGCGGAGTGCCCTAACTGGAGCGTCGGGAGCGTCTCGCTCGGCTCTTGGACGCCCCCTCGTTTTTGTGCGCTGGCCCAAGCGGCCGACGCCAGGACAATTGCTATGTAAGGGTCGTAGACGCGAGGTTTGATTTGGCTGTTGTAGCCGCGGCGAATCGGATCGTCCAAGCTGACGCCTGCTGGAAACGGACCGCTGATGACTTGAAAACCTCGCTCCTCGCCACCTGCAAGGAGAACATCGCGGACAATGCGCACCCGGTCGACTCCATAGCCAACGGCGCGGCGAAACTCGCGCTCGCTCGTCAGGGGGGAGCGCCCCGTAGGGACGATCGCATGGAGCGTTGGCAGGCGGTAGGAATCGACCGTCACTCCGGGAGCTGCTCGAAGGCGTGACAACTGCCAGGGGGGGACGCGGTCGATCACGTCGATCTGGCCCCGAATTAACGCGGCGACAGCGTCGTCGTCGTTCGCCATCGGAACTTCATGGATTTCTGCAATGGCGCGGTGTTTCGTCCCTTGAGCCACGAATCGGACGACGGCGGCATGGTTTTCGGATTCATTCTCCACCTGGTCGTAACGGCCCCGATCGCTGATGGCGATCAGTTCGGCCGGCAGCGGAAACGTCAGCAGGGCTTCGGGACGCACGTGGGGCCGCGTCAACACGATTCGGACCTTGGAGGGGATCTCGAGATCGATTTGTTGGAGTAGGTCGGCGAGCAGAGGCTGGTAGGTAGGGTTACTCCGGTCGGTAACAGCCATAAGGAGTCTCACCAAACTCGAAGCGCCGAGGCCTGTCGATAGCCAGTCGCCCGAAGGGGGATCGGCCAGCATGATCGTCAGCCCCCTCGCCGAGTCGTCGATATCGATCTGGGCGACCGACGAGCGATAGACACCCCCGTCCGTACTATAATCGCGAAGCTCCACGAGCGTCGGACGGACCAGCCCGGCAACTCGTGACGAGGCCCAGCTATCGAGGCGCTCGGTTGGCCGAAGCGGCGCGCGCTCGGCGACGCCGACTCGGACGATCGGATGCTCTCGCTGGATTCGGGTTTGGAGTTCCAGGGCCCCGGCGCTCTCGGGCCAGACTCCGATCGCTTGGGAAAGGGCTTGGCGTGCGGCGAGATAGTTATGCGATTCGGCGAGCTGTTTCGCCTCGGCCATTTTCTTTCGGGCGGATTGCTCGAACTGCTGCCGCCATTTCGAGACGACCGTGACGGGCAGTCCTTGGAAGTTTCGCTCGACCACATCGAGCGTCATCCGAGCCGATCGAAACTTGGCCTCTTGCAGGTATTGTTCGATGATTTTTCCCGCGACCACGTCGACGGCGCGCTCCAAACCTTTCGCCTGGGGGGCTCGCTCGTACAGGCCGCCCAAGATGGCTAGCGCGCGGTCAAACTCCCCTGCTTGGAAGGCGGCACCGGCGTTCGCTTGCAGATAGCGATGGACCTCGGCGTCAAGGCCGCGAGTCTTCGGGGCGACTCGCAAAAGGTGCCCTAAAAAACCGTATGCCTCGTCGAATTTCCCTTTCTGGGTAAGCTGCTGCGCCTCTTGAAGGACCAGGTCCTCGAAGAGGTCGATCCGGACGATCGCGTTCCAGGGCACTTGATAAACGGCGGCCGCGTTTTTCGACTCGTAGAGTCGCACGTCGAGCGAACCGGCCAGGGGGAAGGGCGAGGGGACTTTTCGTCCAGATCCTTGGAAACGAAGCGTTTGCACTTCCAACGACTCGCCGCTCTTCAGGACCACCCGGTCGTGCGGCGGTTGCTGGAAGAGAGGACCGAGGTCCGCGTCTTCATCCTTTTGCGCAAGCAGCGAGGAGCTAAGCGCTAGTGCAAAGAGTAGCGATGCCATTGCCCGGCTTCGTGGTTGGGTTGGGGGTTGGAGCACTACGGCGTCTCCACGACTAAAGGGGTGCCATCGTGGGCCGCCACGACGATGTTTTTCCCTAGGATCACCGGGCCGCTGGCAATCGGTTGTCCAATGTCGACCCGGCCGGCCTCGCGACCCGTCTTCCGATCGATTCTCAGGAGGGTCCCTTTTTGGGTAGCGACGATCAACTCTCCTTCCGCTAGCGGCGGACCGGCGAAAGGGGAGGGGGGAGCGAGAACGCTCCATGCCTTGGCCCCTTGGGCGTCGATGGCCACCAAGTCCCCCCGTTCGGTACGAAGGACGACGTGGTTGCCGGCCCTGTAGGGCCCCCAGACGACGGGCGAACCGAGCTTGATCCGCTCGCCGGCGTCGAGCCCTGGCAATTGAAATTGCGCGAGCCAGCCATCGTCGGTCCCGGCAAAAGCGAGGTTGCCAAGCACAACAATCGCTGTTGTCAGCGGCGAGGGCCCGACCGCTGCTTCGCCTACCGCGACGAGTGCCGGCTTGTTGCCTTGTTGCCATTCCACGAGGTAGATTTTTTCAATTCCATCCGAAATAACGAATCGGTCGTGTTCCGCAACGCCAGCAGAGAGCCATTCGATGGTCCGGCCCGGTTGTAACTTTGGCTGGAACGGTGCGGCGATCGGCTTTCCCGACTTGCTATCCAAGAGGAAGACCTGACCGACCGAAAGGGGCGCGATCCAGCCCTTGGCAAACGGGATAGGGGGGCAGGCGAGCGGGCCGGGCAGGCGGCTCCTGGAGAGTGGTTGGGAGGCGGAAGGGCTGTAGAGAAGGACCTGGTCCGATCCAACCGACGAAAAGACTGCTGCGCCGCCATCGACCAGAATCGAATGATCGAAAAGGGCTGCTGCTTCCTGTTTCGTCGGGGCAGGGAGTGCGTTGTTTTGGACTCGGGATCGCAATGTATTGCGGTCGAAGAGGTAGACCTGGCCGTTGGCGTCGGCTTCGAGTAGTGCCACGGGGGAAGTAGACGCGAGCGGGTTTCCCGCCGCAGGCGATCCGATGTCCGACTGCCAGTAGGCGTTCCCTGTCTTGGTATCGGCGGCGGTGACCGTGAACCCTGCGCGGCCCCTTCGCGATCGAGCGAATAGCAGCACGTTGTTCCGAATTTCCAAAGGTGTGACGAACTGCGATCGACTGTAGTCGCCGACGAGCTCTTGCACGGAGAGGCGGTTTCCGGTTGGTGCGACGGCGTATTTGGTGAGGGTGTTTTCCGCCAGCCAGAGGTCTCCACCGTCGACGGCACCAAATCGGACGAACGGAGTCCCTCCTCTCGCAGCGCGCGTTGCCAGCATCGTCAGGGGCTCGCCGTCGGTTCCTAGGCTGACTTCGTAGAGCGTGATGCGACCGCGGTCGGTGATTGCCATGAAGCGTCGCCCTTCGACCTGTGGCTGACGGACCACCCTCCCTTCCAGGCGGCGCTCGACGAGCGCTTCGATGATGTTTCCGTCGTTGTCCAGGGAAAAAAGGCGAAGCTTGCAAGTCTCGAGGCCATCGTTCTCGACGACGATCGCTTTGTCGATCGCAACAATCGGAGCGGCAACAATCGATCCTCGTGGATGCTTGGTGTAGAAAACGCCCGTGCAGGAAAGGTCTTCGGTCGAGAGTGTGTAAAGGCTCGAATGCTCCCCCGTGACGTAGAGCTTCCCTGTCTTCTCGCGGACGACCGGTGGCGACTCGAGCGGCTGGGGAAACTGCACGTACCCGGTGCGGGTGCCAGAATCGGCCTCGACGAGATGCAGCTTTCCCGACGCACCCGAGAGGTAAATTCGATCGCCACTCACGACTGGCTCTGCGATGTGATCGTCGAGTTCCAGCCGCCATTTTAGTTTGCCCGTCGTCGCGTCGACACGCAGGAGTGCCTGCCGCTGCTGGTCACCCTTGGTTGGATTCCACTCGACAAGTAACAGGTCACTTGCCACTGTCTGCGGGTAGATTTGGTCGACGGTCGGGCCGAGGTACCTTCGCCAGAGGAGCTTGCCATTGCTGGTGTCCAAGCCATAAGCCACTCCGCTGACCTGGGCACAAAACGCGCCTTGGACCGGGGCGTTACCTGGTTGGCGGAGATTGGCGATCGCTAGGGTCGCAAGGATGGAGGAATTCGGGTCGTCGGTTTTCGCCTCGATCGGTTCTTTCACAAATCGAATACTCTTGCTTTCCGCTTGAGAGATATGGGCCAGCGCCTCGGCCAACTCCGCGTTGCCGAGAAGAGAAGGATGTTTGTCGACCAGCACCTTCTGGGTAGCGTAGGCTGATTGAGTGTCACCGGCCCCGACCGCCGTTTCGATGGTTGCCAAGGCCTCCTGCAAGTCGGTGCGAGACTGCTGCCGCCGCGCGATGCGGTCGATCGTTTGGCGAATGCCTTCGAGTTCGGTTTTGTCGCGGCGCGACTTGGGGACGTACTTGGTGTTATTCGTCATGCCGAGCGCGGTCTTAGCTTGTTCGAAGAGCGTATTGGTTTGGGCCAATTCTTTACTCGCCTCGGCTTGGTCGGCAAGAGAACGAGCGATGCGAGGCAGCAAGTCGCTGAGCTGCTCCTGCGCGTCACTGAAGTTGGATTCCTCGTCGATGGCGTGCAGTTCTTCGGTAGCTGCCTTCAGGGCCAAGGAGGCGTTACCTATTTCCACGGTTTGGCGGATCCTCGCCATGGCCAGCTCGACTCGTGCGGTGCTGAAGTCGGCATGGTGAGGCCACTTTTCGACGAATTTTTCGTAGTTGGCAATTCCATTCCCATAGGAGCCTTCGTCCATGGCCGTGCGAGCTTGAGCGAGTGTTTTGTCGGCCCCTTCGGCATTCATGATGTACCCGACCACGCCGCCGATGATCAACAAGAGCATCAGCGAGCCGCCACCAATTAGGAGCAGAGGCGAATCCCATTCGTCCCCTTTTTTTCCTTTCGTGCCTTTCTTCTTTTTCGACTTGTTAGTAGTTGGTTGTTCGGCGGGTGCCTCGGGAAATCCCCCTTCTTTGTCGAGGCTCCATTCGGCCGAACTGCTGAGGTCTTGTAATTCATCGCCTGGCAACTTAACAGGCGACGGTACTGGCTCTTTCGGTACCGGCTCTTTCGGTACTGGCGCGGGTTCGGCTGGAGGGGCGGCCGTGGTTTTTCCGGTCGGGGCGAGCGCGGCCATGGCCTGGTGTTTGCTAAGATGCCCTTTGTCAATCAAGAAGCTCGCAAGCGACTTGGCGGTCAGCGACTTGCCGCCAGTGGCTGTCTTCTGACGAAGCTTTTCGAGCATCGCGTCCGACAGCAACGCTTTGGCTTGAAGGGCGTCTATCAACTCTTCAGCAGTCATGGGATTCGAATAGGGGACTGGGGGACCGTTGGGTGAGCCGGGCCGTCCTGGGCCCCGGCAAAATATAACGACAACTAAAACTCTTCATCTTCTACGATCGCTAGGCGTATCTCGTTGATCGATGCCGCAGAGCCGGCGTCGAGGGCGTCGACTAATTTTTCAAAGACTGCTTCCTCATGGGCTTCGACCATCATTTTCGAGGGCCCGCGGCCCGCCGGGCCTCCCTCGCGCGCTTCGCGAACCTTGGCCCGCATGTTGAGCGACGTGACCGCCTTCTGCTCTTCGGTCCAAAGGGGGCCACCGATCCAGAAGACGTTGTCCGCATCGATACGGACCACGATGGAGTCTTTCTCGATTTCCTCTACCTGCTGATTGGAGACCTCGTCTTCGGTTACAGGCGGCACCTCCAAAACCTTTTGCAGAGCGAAGGCGGCCGTCACCATGAAAAAAATCAGCAGTAGGAACGTGACGTCGACCATCGGCGTCATGTCAAGTTCGTCGTCGGTTCGCTTCTTTCGAGGCGGCTGCGCGAAAGGAGGGAGGTCGTCGTTTTCGAGGGTATCGGTTGCCATGTCGTTTGATCATCGGTCTCCCTACAGGGAGAGGTTGGGGGAAGGCCAGGAAATGGGGGAGTTGTGAGGGAGCCTTTCTTTACGGTCAGAAAGGGGAGTCTGGTTCTGGTCTTTGTTGCTTACCGTGCTTCAAACACGCCGAGGTTGATGGTAATGCCGTCGACCTTCGAGACCGCCTGGAGGAGGCCATGGATGTCGCGGCAGAGGACCCCACGGTCCCCTTTGAGGACGACGTCCTTCTTTCCCTCCCGAAGACCGGTCTCGATCAATTCTTTAATCCGTGCATTTCGAACCTCGGGATCGGTCGACATGATCTTGTCGGGTTTTTTGCCATCCCCTTCGTAAATCGGAGCGCTGTCGAGCCCCCCTTTGGCGATCGAAAACAGGGTAGAGAATCGCTGGCTCACCGCAGCGCCATGCTGCGCACGGGGTAGGTGGATGGAGGTAGTTTCATCCGGGCGGGAGGTTACCAAAAAGAAAATTAGTAGAAGGAACGTGATGTCGATCATCGGCGTGATGTCCATCTCGAGGTCTTCTTCCAGCGCTTTCTTCGGCGGACGAACGAAATCGTCGTCCTCGTGGTCGAGGAGACTATCGTCTGGCCGTTTGAGAATGACCGAGTCGAGTGTATCGTTAATGGACATCTGCGGGAGGGCTTCCGTGGTTATCGTCCGACGACCGCTTTGAGCAATTCGATGAGACGTGTGATGCCAATGCCGACCAGTTCTTCCATCTTGCGAATACGAACGACGATGGCGTTGGTGACGATCAGCAGGGGGACCGCAATGGCGAGTCCGCAAGCGGTGGTGATCAGGGCAAGCATGATGTTGCCCGCCATGGCTCCTGGGTCGACATCGGCCCCTCCTTCGGAAATTCCGCGAAACGCCCCCATCATGCCGAGCACCGTGCCAAAGAGGCCGACCATCGGGGCGCTTTTGACCACGGTTGCCACCCAACTCAGCCGGTGCTCGATATCGGCCAGCACGTCCTGCTGAAACCGCTCCCAAATCCGGCCTTGCAGCTTGCGGATGCCGAGCTCACGATTCTCCACACCAAAGAGCGCCAGTTGGGGCAGTGCCCGACGATCGTCTTGGCAAAGTGCTTGTGCGCCTTCGAAGTCTTTCGGAGCCAGATGGGTGTCGAGTTCAGCAATGAATTCGTCTTGGTCCTCCTCGTCTGCGAATCGGACCTGTCCGACACGCCGCCAGACGAGGACTGCACAAAAGGCTCCCCACAAGGCAAGGAGCCCAAGGGCAATATAAACCATAAGGCCTACGATCTGAAAAAGTATGTCCATCGGGTCTCGCGGTTGCTAATGGTTGTGATAACGGGTCGTGGTATCGTCCGAAACAGGGGGTGGCTAGTTAAAAGTAACTTTGATCCTCGACGCTGAACCTGTAGATGCGACCTTTCTTCTCCACTCGAAAAACGGTGCGGTCAATCTCTTCCAGCTTCGTTCTTCCGAATTCGCGTGCCCTGGCCTGTTCTTTGGCGTAGATGTCGTGTGCGACCTTGTCAGGATAAAACACGAGGAGGAGTGCGCCCGCTTTCATGATCTTGGCTTTCCTCGCCAGTCGCACCTCGATCGGCAGGAGGGGAGGGCCGGTTGCTCGGAAATAGAATCGCTTTTCATCCCCGGGATTTCCCTCACGAAGTATTGGCTTCGCTTGGCTCCACTTCGACGCATAGTAGATTTTGTTTGCGCGGCGATCGAGCACCCCCAGTTCGCCGCCAAAGAAGTCAATCATCGCGGCATAGTCAGCGTCCGATCGGGCTTCGAAACGGAGTTCTTTAGGAGGGTCGGTGCCTCCCTCGCCGCCGTCGCCATCGTAGTTCTTGTTGCCAGGGCCGGCACCCTTGCCCGCGAGGGTGTCGGCAACGAAACTCTCGTTGGCGAGCAGGGCCGTCTTGTTGGTGATGGCGTTGGTGAGTTCCTTCAGCGTCTCTTGAAGTTGCGGCGGTACATCTTCGGGGGCGTCTTCCAGCCCGGGGGGCTCGATCTCTTCCTCGTATCCCTTGATCGGTTCGCCACGTGGCTTGCTAATCGGGATCAACCTGGCAGGCTCTTGCTCAGGGCGAAAGGTCCGGAATAAGAAGACGATGACCATCACCGTAACGGTGGTGCCAATCAAAAGGAGCAGCGAGACGAGCAGGCTGGTCGTCCGGTCGAACGAGTTAACTTCCAGGCGATAGTGGTGCTTGGCGGTAGCCGGCATCGTCGTGCGATCGGTGGCGATGCTCATGGTGGACAATCAGGTCGAGGGGCTGGGCGAGCCGCACACGCATGTTCCGGTCACGGCGCTGCTATTTCAGCGTCCAACGATTGCCTTAGCGGAACATCCGAGTGATCACTGCTCTAAGTAGTATATTTGGCGGATGCCAAAGAACCAAGGACCTGCGAAACGAAAGGGCCAGTCGGCTCGTTTCGGCCGTGTTCATACCCGACGGGGCTTACCTGCGTGCGAACTGGGCGTTTGCGAGGCGAGGCGAGGCGAGGCGAGGCGATCAATCAATCAATCAATCAATCAATCAATCAATCAATCAATCACGAGCGGCACGTCGGGGCGGACCGACTGGTACCATTTTTTCCACTTATCCAGCGCCTCAAACTGCTCCGCTTGGGTGAACTTCTTCCGGAGTCCAAAGCCCTCGAACCGGCGACTGATGAATCGCAGTCCGTCGCGGGCCTCCTGGACAAGCCTCGGGTCTTGGTGGGCAAACGCATGGAGTAGTGTTGGCACATGGTCAAAATCACCCGTCCGGGCGAGCGCTCTCACCGCCAGGATGCGCGCTGCCGGGCTGCCGCTCCGGACCTTTTGCTTCATTTGCCGGGCGGTTTTTTCATCCATATCACCCATCACTAGCGCTTCGGAATCGTTGATGAGTGCGTCGAGATCTTCCCTCTTTTCGTCGTCTAGCATCGAGAGGAGTTGGCTGACTTCGGTTTTAGGTTGCGAGACCACCAACTGGCCGCCACGAATTTTGAGTTGATGAATGTTCGAGGGAAGCCCGCGTCCCCCCAGGGCGACCCCTTCGCCCAAGCTGCCGAAACTCATCTGCATCGATCGAATGAGGAACAAGATGGTAAAGGCTGTGTCGCAGCCGGAACCGCAACCGGTGGTCCAGCTTCCGTCTTTGCTCTGGCTTTTCCTCAAGTAATCAACGCCCTTGTTGTACCAGGCTGGTTCGAGGTCCTCGCTCCCTTCGAGTATCGCCTGGAGGGTTTTGTATCGCTCGAGTGCGTAAAGGTAGTACGACGTGTATCGGTTGACACTCACGGTATAGTTTTCGTCCATCCAAGCGTCCCCCTTTCGTAATGTCTGGAGCAAACGCTGGCGGTCGATCGACGAACCGGCAAGGCGTGGTCGTTTCTGGTCGCGGCTACTCGCTATTTTGACGACCGAGGGGAGCGGATTCTCCTCCTCCTCCTCCTCCTCCTCCTCCTCCTCTCCGGTACCTGCCTCAAGGATGCCGACGAGGTCGGCACAGATGAGCAGACTTCCCATCGCGGCGGAGACCATCGAGCATCCGACATTGTCCTGCTTCTTGCCGCCGACTTTGCCCTGGTATCCCCATCCGCCATTAGGATCTTGCGTGGTCATCAGCCATTCGGCCGCCCGATCGATGGCACCTGCGTTGATCGGGATTCCTTTCTGATAGGCCTCCCAAAATCCGAGGCAACCGTATTGCGATTGGGAGGTGTCGCCGGTCCCTTTGTGCTCGTAACCCCACCCCCCATGCTGTTTCTGGCGTTGGGCCATCGCCTCGACAAAAAATTGGATCAGGTTGCGGTGTTTTTTTGCATCGAGTTCGCAGAGAAAAATAATAGCGAGGCCATTGCTGTAGACATCGCCCGCCTCCCCTTTGGCCGCAGTCTCCTGACACGCCTTGACCGCTTCACCCACTTTTTTATGGTCCTTCATTCCTTCCTTGAAAAAGACGAGTGCAATCAAGCAACGCCCGCCTAGCCGGTACTCATTCGACTCATCGGCAAGGTACTTCATGCCCTTGTCGACCATCGCACGGACTTCGGGGCTTTCCTTCGTGTAGGCGCTGGCGAACGGAGAAGTAACGACGAAAAGAAGAATCGCCGCCAGAGCGACTTGCAAAGAAAGGGGCGACATGGCGCGAACTCCTTGAAGTGATGGTCCATCGTCACCGTTTGGCACTCCAGCAGAGGCTGCGACGCCAAGCGTTCATCGGCTAAGCGGCAGAGCGTAGGGACTCCGCCGGGGGGGGGGCAGTAGAGGCCTTATGGTAATCGGTCCGTCGAAGGGGTGTCAAGAATTCGGCTTGGAGTCACAAACGCGAGTCGGCTCGCCCATGCTTGGGAGGGTGGCCCATTTTACCTGCGGGATGCCCCGCACGGCTTCGGGGAAGAAGGAATCGACGAGGCCGACCTCGGCGGCTCGCCGCCAATCGCCGCCAACCGTGGCGGGATCGGCACTCATCGACTTGAGAAGGGTCAGCGTTCCCGCGTCGAGGCCGATGGCTACCCGGGCGGCGATCGAATCGCTTGTCACGTGCCAACCAGCGGGAAGCGGGTTGCCAGGCAATGAGGGTTCGACCTGGCGCAAAAAATCGGTCGCGAGCAGGAGTGTCACGCCAGGCTGGCGACACTTTTCTTGGGCAACGACGAAATCAGAAGTTATCTCGATCTCTGGGAGCCACCCGCCGACGATTCTTCCGAGCGATTCCATGAGGTCGATCGCATGCCAGTGAACGATTTCCTCGCTCATCGGATGTGTCAAATCGAGTTGGCGAAGTCCGTCGACAAGTACCCCTCCACCGACCAACAGAACAAAGTGGCGAGCTGGATCGGTGCGCTGCTGGGCCTTCAGCCACGCACGCAGGGCTGCAACGAAATCTGGCTGTGTCACTAAACTACCACCGACTTTTAGGACTTGGCTGTTCGTCTCGCTCATGGTTGCTGCTCCGCCGCCAGAACGGCAACCGCAGCGGCTGCGGCGCAGCCGCTAAGTTCCGGATTTCGCTGTTCGGCAAGCGACGTGACGGAAAGAATGTCGTTTCGCGTTGCAAGTGATTTCGCGGCAAGGAACTCGCCACTTCCCGACTGAATCGCATGGCATGGCTCGTCTTTCGTAACCAGGTCGATGGCTGCGTTGATTCGCGACAGTTGGCAATCACGGACGTGCTCGGCCGCCACGAGTGCGTCTTCGAGAGTAAATGTAGAACGGTCGGCACCGATTTGCCGTGCCAATCGATCGACCGCAAACTGTTGAATCATTGCACGCCCGTCCGCGCCGCGCGCTTCGGTCGGTTGGCGCGCGGTGCCAAGCAAGAAATAAACATCCTCGGTCGTCGCAAAAAACTCGGCCGCCACCGGACATTCCCTGCCGCGGTAGGGAAGTTGGTGGACGACCGCACAAACGGGTGTTCTCCCGATGCCCGTATAAACGAGTTCGCCCGCCAGCAGCCGCTCGGTATCGGTTTGGCTTTCGGTTGCCACCTCTCCGGAGACCACCGGCACGATGTCGGTCGTGGTCGAACCCATGTCGACAACGAGCCCCGTTTGATCGGGAAGGTAGGTGGCCGCTATCCGTGCCAAGGCATGCCAGTTGCTGGCTGCAAAAAGAAGTGGTTTCTCGGAAGCAGCGCTCGGTTGGTGAAAGGCACCCTCCAGGCCATACAAGAAAACGGGCCGATCTCCAGCGGCGTCTGCCAACGAACTTGCGATCTGCTGTACTCCCTCCGCCTTGGTTTCGTAGCAGTCGCATAACTCGCCGCTCATCGTCGCTGCGACCGCGTCGTGTGGCGGCGACTGAGCCAGCGCTGTCCGAATCGCATCGGCCAGTTGTTGGGGATGTTTCCAGAGAGCGAAGGGTTGAGACTGGGCGAAGGCGCGGCCGTCCGACAGCTTGAGATTCGCTCCGCCAACATCAATGCCGATCCACCGCATGAAGTTCTCCAGACGTTACCGCTCTCGTATTTCGCCCGTAGCGTCGAATTCCACAGCGCGTTCCCACTCGGGCTGCGAGACCGGCTCTCCATTCGACAGATCAAGGACCAGTTTTGCAAGGTTGTGCCGGGTCGCCGCGCGCAGGCCGACGTAAGAGGTCGTGTAGCGAGGATTGATTTCGATCACCTTGTCGCCTGAGCCCTCTTTGGATTCGCCAAGAACCATGTCGACACCGACGTAGCCAACCCTCTCGGGCAGTGCTTCGACGGCTTCTAGTGCGAGCGATGTTGCCCGTTTCTGCAAGTCGTCGGCCAGTGGCAGCGAGCCTCCCTCGTAGGCAAATTGATTGTCGAGACGCTGAGAAGAGGGGGCAAGCGGCACGCATTTGTTTGGTCCGCAAACAACCGCGACGCTTACCGGAGTGCCCTCGACGAAGTGCTCCAACCGATACGCGCCGGCCGCCGTAGGGGTTGAACCAGGTTGGTCCCATCGTTCGACTCCTATCGAGCCAGCGCCGTCGATCGGTTTAAGAATCGCCGGGTAGCGGAACGAGTCGGGGGACCGTTCGCCTGGCATGAGGACAATCCCTTCCGGTACGTTCACGCCCTTGGCATGGAGCCGGATGGCGGTCTCGTGCTTGTCGCTGGCGATGGCAATGAACTCCGGCCCGGGCGAAAGCAGCCTGCCTCCTAACTCGCTCACTCGACTCGCTAGCCGCAGCAATATTCCCTCAAACTCGGGTGCAATGAGGAGAGTCGCATCGCAAGAGGCTGCCAATTGGTCGAAAGCCTTGTCGCGTGCGGCGGCCGATTCGACCTTGGTTGGCGAGCCCGCCAGCGAGGGCAGGGGGGTCTCGACGAGAGTCTTTACCGTGACTTGATCGAGGCGAGAGAAGTCTTTCGCCACTGCCAGAAGCATCGCCGATCCTTCGCGAAGCAGCGACGCCGGCGGCGATTCGTCACGATCCAAAAAACCGCCACCATGGACCCACTCGTAAACAAAAATTTGCAAGTCGCGCTCCCGCTAGAATATCCCGAGTTGGTCGCGTGCGTCTTCGGTCATGCAGTCGGGCGTCCAAGGCGGGGTCATGACGAGTTGGATCGCCACCTCGTCGACCCCTTCGAGTTTCGCCACCGCCTCTTTCGATTGGGCAACCAGTTGCGGACCTGCGGGGCAGGCGGGGCTCGTGAGTGTCATCGCCACCTCGACGTTGTTGGCCCCCTCGTCCCCTTCCATCTGCTTGATCTCGTAGATCAAACCAAGGTCGACGATATTGACAAACAGCTCCGGGTCAATGACCTCTTTGAGCGCTTCGCGAATGGTGTCTTCAGCAATTGGCATGTTGGAGTCTCCGGCCTCGAAATCTGAGTAAGCCTTGGTGGGATTGCTAGCGAAGCGTGTGGTCAGGTTCTGGCGAAAACGTAACGCCGTCGTAAATGTTCAGGAGTGCCAATTCGGTATCGATTTCGGCTAAAGGAATCGTCGCGTCGATTCCAGTGTAGACCTCTTTCTCAAATCCTTCCTCTGTCCGCCGATAAACGGTTACCTCGGCAGACTCTTGCTCGACAAGCAGGTAGACGCGGAGGCTTGGAATCGTTTGATAGGCCTCTTGCTTCTCGACTTCGTCCGTCCGCCGCGTACTTTTCGACAAAACCTCGACAATCACTACTGGCAGGTCCTGGTAAGTGTCGTCGTCTGGGTTCTCCTGGCAGACTACCGATGTGTCGGGGTAGTAAAAACGAGTCTGCGTCGGAAGTTGAACACGAATTTTCGTGTTGGAATTCCATACCCCGCAGGGTTTGCCTCGCAGGCCGTTAGAAAGAGTGACGAGCGTATTGCTTTCGATGAGGTTGTGCCGATTGCTCGCACCAGCCATCGCATGCACGATTCCCCCCAGGTATTCGTGCTTCGTTTCGGAAGCCATTTCACCGGCTAGGTACTCGTCGACCGTTAGGCTGTTCAGCTTTTTTGCAGCAGACATCATACTTCTAGCATACGCCCTATTAGGCTTCCAATCAATCTTGGCCGGACAGTCGAACCCAAATTTGCCCCTCTTCCACCTTCACTTCGTGAGCGAGGGTCGGTTTCGTCGCCGGCATCGTCTTGGCGGCACCGGTTGCTAAGTCAAACTTCGCACCATGCCTGGGGCAGGCAATCGTGCAACCTGCTACGTCGACTTCGCCATTGCTCAGAGGCCCCCCATCGTGCGTGCAAACGTCGTCGAGCGCATAAAACTGGCCACCCGCGTGGATCAATACGATGAGGCTTTCCTCGACCTCGACCAGCAGGGATCCAGGATCGCTTAGGTCCGAAGGTCTCGCAACAGCTATGAAATCGGGCATCGTGGGTGGCTCAGTTGGCAGAAGGCGTTGGTTGATCCAAATCTTGCACCCGCTGGGCGATCGCCTCGCCGAGTGCCACGCGGACCGACTCGATCGAAATCCGGTCGAAGACCTGCTGGAAGAACCCGGCGACAATCATCCGCACTGCCTCGGTGCGCGTGAAACCGCGAGTCATGGCATAGAAGACCTGCGACTCGTCGACGCGACCCGACGTGCTGCCATGGGTGCAGCGGACGTCGTCCGCTTCGATTTCGAGACCCGGAATCGAGTCGGCTCGCGCGGTCGGTGCGAGCATCAGGTTGTCGTTTCGTTGATACGCATCGGTTCGCTGCGCGGCAACATCGACCTTGATCATCCCTCGCCAAACCGTTCGAGCTCGATCTTGCAGGGCCGACTTGTAGAGCAAGTCACTCCGGCAGTAAGGGGCTTGGTGGTGCTGGTGAGTATTGTAGGAAAGATGCTGCCGACCCTCGGTGAACATCACGCCGTTGACCTGCACCTCGGCGTCGGGCCCCGTCAGAGCGACTTCTTGGTTGACTTTTGCCAGCTTCGCACCGAGCGCGCCGATGGTCCATTGCAGCGTGGCGTTGCGATCGACCGTCGCCTTTTGGTGCGCAAAATGCCAAACGCCCTTCGACCAATTCTGCAAGTTGACGTAACGGAGCTTGGCTTCCGGCTCGACGATCAATTCAATCGAACCGCAATGGAGCCCTGAGTCTGTCTCGGAGGTGCTGGCGGTTTCGGTGAGCAAGGTCGCCTCGGCACCGTCGCCCAGGATGACCAGGGTCTTGGAGAGATCGATGCCACCATCGCCTAGTGCCGAGAGTGCGTGGAAAGGTTTTTCCATGGCGACCCCCTTAGGAACGTAGAGCAGCGTTCCTCCGCTCCAGCAGGCGGCATGAAGGGCAGCGAATTTGTCCTTCGATCGGTTGACCACTTCCCGATCGAAATAAGGCCTCAGCAAGTCACCCTGCTCGATGACCAATCGGTCGAGGCTACCAAACAACACGCCTTGGCTGGCAATTTCTTCCGCCAGTGATTCGGTCGCCGCTTGGCTGTTGTAGCCAATGAGTTGTCCAGCCAGATCGACATCGTGCGTGAGCAAACCAGGCGCAAGCGGAGGTGCCACGTCCGAGGTGGTTGGCATCGCAAACCTATCGAGGTGGAAGAGCCGAATGTCGGTCCGCGACCATTCCTCCTCGTTGCGGGCGGGCCAGTCGAGTGCCTCGAATCGCTGCCATGCGTCCTTACGTAATGTTGTAAGCCATGCCGGTTCCTCGGCGCGCAGGGCAAGGAATGCATCAAAATCAACTTGAGTAAAGCCTTGGATGGCTGTCGCTGTCATCATCCGTTGGGTCGTCCTGTGTTCTGACTTCGTTCTTAGTGCGAGCCGCACACGCATGTTCCGGTCACGGTGCGAGCCGCACACGCATGTTCCGGTCACGGCGCTGCTATTTCAGCGTCAAACGATTGCCTTAGCGGAACATCCGAGTGATCACTGCTCTATTCAAATAATTCATCGACCGGCATCGTCCAGCCTGACACGGCGGGCTCGGATTCCGCCAACTCACCTCGGCAATAGACGGCGTCGGGCTCGGTCGAGCCGTTGCGATAGACTCGTACGACCGCGTCGTCGCTTAATAGGTCGACATCCCACACCACTTTGGTGCCTGCGGCAAAGTAGTCCGCCCGTTTTTCGGTCATCGCCTGCTCGGCTGCGGAACCGTAGTCGTTCTCGCTACGGACTTCGGCGGCGAAGTCGGGTGCCTGTGGTAAAAACTTCATTTGGCTGCGAGGGCCCGTGTAGTACGAGGAGTCCGGGCTCAGCGACTTTCGGTGCGGCAGGTCGACGACATAAGCCACATTGTCCGTGTAGGCGCGCCCGCCGTGAATCTTGGAAAAATTGCAAAGGCTAACTGTAATGGCGAAACCCGCACTACTTGGCATGTCACCGGTTGGGCCCATAATTGTGATTTTCCCGCCAACGATCTCCGCCTTGCCGTCTACCGCGTAAAGCTGGGCGATCAAGGTGTCCGTGGTTGCTTCTGTCGACATTCGTTTCTCCTCCTTCGTGGGTCAGCAAGCTACCCTACGCTGCCTTCCATTTGCAGTTCGATCAGTCGGTTCATTTCTACTGCGTATTCCATCGGCAGTTCTTTAATCAGCGGCTCGATGAAGCCGCTCACGATCATCGAGCTTGCCTCGGCTTCGGTCAGTCCTCGGCTCATCAGATAGAAGAGTTGCTCCTCGCCGATGCGCGAGACACTCGCCTCATGTTCGATTTGAACATCGCGTTCTTCCACTTCGATGTATGGGTAAGTGTCGCTTCGGCTCTCGGGATCGAGAATCAGTGCGTCGCAGACAACACTGCTTTTCGAGCCGACCGCTCCATCTTCGACTTTGCACAATCCACGATAGCTGCTGCGACCGCCATTTTTGCTGATGCTCTTCGAGATGATCCGACCGGAGGTATTTGGAGCGCAGTGGACCAGCTTCGCGCCGGCGTCTTGGTGCTGGCCAGTCGACGAGAAGGCGATCGAAAGAATCTCGCCCCGAGCACCAGGCTCCATCATGTAAACGGCGGGGTATTTCATCGTCAGCTTGCTGCCAAGGTTGCCGTCGACCCATTCCATCAGAGCGTTCTCATAGGCCATCGCCCGCTTGGTGACGAGGTTGTAGATGTTGTTTGCCCAGTTTTGGATCGTCGTGTAGCGGCAGCGCCCGTTTTTCTTGACGACAACTTCGACCACGGCTGAATGGAGGCTTTCGGTCGTGTACATCGGAGCGGTGCAGCCCTCGACGTAGTGAACCTCGGCCCCTTCGTCGACGATGATCAGGGTCCGTTCAAACTGCCCCATGTTCTCGGCATTGATGCGGAAGTAGGCTTGCAGCGGAAATTCGATTTTTACGCCGGGAGGGATGTAAATAAACGACCCGCCTGACCAGACCGCCGAGTTGAGCGCGGCAAATTTGTTGTCGTGTGGTGGGATGATCGTGGCAAAATACTCCCGAAGCAGGTCGGGATGCTCTTTCACGGCGGTGTCGGTGTCGGTGAAGATGACCCCTTTCTCGGCGAGGTCTTCTTGGAGTGAGCCGTAGACGACCTCACTCTCAAACTGCGCTTTGACACCGGCCAGGTACTTCCGCTCCGCCTCGGGGATGCCGAGCTTCTCGAAAGTCTCCTTAATTTCCTGCGGCACATCGTCCCAGGTTTTGCCTTGCTCGCTAGTCGGTTTTAGATAGTAGTAGATGTCCTGGAAGTCGAGACTGATATCTCCCCCCCAGTTTGGCATCGGCTTGGACTCAAATATCTCGAACGCTTCGAGCCGAAACTCGCGCATCCATGCCGGCTCCCCTTTCATCTCAGAAATCTGGGCGACGATCTCGGCGTCGATTCCCTTGCGGGCTTTAAACACACCAGTGGTCGGCGTGACGAAGTTGTATTTGTTGATTTCGCCAATGCTGTCGGTCGATGCGTTGGTGGTTGGTAGTACGTCGGTAGCCATGGTCGTTTCCTTTGGGGGGTGCTTGCAACGCACCAAGGATCAGTTATTTGTCGTTTGTTTCGTTGTTTGGGTTGGGGCCATTTCCATGCCCCCTCGTCTTTTCGGTTCAAACGGCAACGGCATCGTTCTCTTGCAACTCGGCTTCTAATTTTGCCGCATCGGGATGGGCGGCGCGGACCCGGTCGTAGCCTTCCGTGTAGAGCTCGCGGGCGAGTTCTACTCCGCCTGTCTCGACGATCTTGCCGCCAAGCATCACATGGGTGAAGTCGGGCGTGTTCTGGTCGAGCAGTTTGTCGTGATGGGTGATGATCAAGATGCCCATTTCTTGGCCCTTGTCGGTCTCTTGGCTAATTTGCGCGATGCTTTGGCTTGCGAGCTTGACCGCATCGACATCCAGCCCACTGTCGGTTTCGTCGAGAATGGCAAACTTCGGGCGGAGCATG
This sequence comes from Planctomycetaceae bacterium, assembly GCA_003233055.1. Classification (GTDB taxonomy): domain Bacteria; phylum Planctomycetota; class Planctomycetia; order Pirellulales; family Lacipirellulaceae; genus Aeoliella. Next base: position 101,801 of record QIKP01000011.1, on the reverse strand, counting down.
GCGAGTTGCAAAATCTCTGCCCGCTTCATCTCGCCGCCCGAAAAGCCATCGTTGACGTAACGCCGGGCGAACTCCACGTCCATCCGCAGGTCGGCCATTTTCTCTTTGAGTTCTTTGCGGAATTCCCGCATCGGAATCAGGTCGGCCCCTTCCTTGCGGTCAGGGTTGCGGACGTTGGTCGCGGCATGGCGAAGGAAGTCGGCCATCTTGACGCCAGGGATCGACATGGGCCGCTGGAACGCCATGAAGATGCCTGCCCGGGCCCGTTCCGAAGCGTCCCACTCAAGGACGTTCTCGCCGTTGAGCTCGATCGTGCCGCCGGTCACTTCGTAACTCGGGTGCCCCATGACGGCATTGCCCAGGGTGCTTTTGCCAGAGCCATTTGGCCCCATCAGGGCGTGCGTCTCGCCGCGGCGGATCGTCAGATTCACGCCGCGCAGGATCGGCTTGCCTTCGACGGCCACATGCAGGTCGGCGATTTTCAGGGTCTCGGTCATGGTCTGTTTCGCTTTCTGGTTTATCCCGTACTAGCCCCCGCCTCTTCGGCTGGGCGCTCCATGGAAGTTAGCTGGTAATTTTCTGGTGATCGAACAACGGTGCTTCGTTCGCGGGAGCATCAACGTAGCCCGAATGGTGCGGAATTGGCAATTCGTCTTCCATCTTGTTGCCCGGGCCAAAGAAGCCGGGGGAATCGTTCTTGCTCGCTATGCGATGGCCGTTGATCTTGTCTTGGATTCGCATCAATCCTTCCAAAAGTGACTCCGGTCGTGGTGGGCAGCCAGGGACATAGACGTCGACCGGCACCACTAGGTCGACGCCTTTCACCACGTGGTATCCATACTTGAAATAAGGCCCCCCACCCACGGTGCAGGCTCCCATCGCGATCACAAACTTCGGGTCGGGCATCAGGTTGTAGAGCCGGCGGACGCGGCTTGCCATTTTGTAAGTCACCGTGCCGGCAACGATCATCAGGTCGGCCTGACGAGGCGACGCACGGAACGCACCAGCACCGAAGCGGTCCATATCAAATCGGCTCGCACCGGCTGCCATCATCTCGATGGCGCAACACGCCAGACCGAACGTCATGGGCCAAATACTCGACTGACGAGCCCAGTTCACCGCTTGTTCGACCGACGTAACAATGACGTTCTCTTCAAAACGGCCTTCAATCCATGGTTCAGGCATTGTGAAAATTAGTAGTTAGGGAATGAGTGGTGAGTGGGCGTCTCTGCCCCCGTCGGACCGCGAACCTAGCGGTCTTGAACTTCTTATCGCCCCGATACGCTCGCCTCAAACGAACAACACGTATCGCCATTCGGTCGGCAGTCGGTTAGGTGCATCGGTTGGCCAAGCATCTCGGAAAACAGAATCTTTTCCATCGCACAAATGCTGCGGTCTTGTTCCACGAGTTCCGGGTAAGGGCAGGCAACCGCCGTGAGCACGGGAAGCTTGCCCGAAGTATCGACCTCAAACGGCACTTGCCGACCGCCCATCAGGGCAACGAGCTGGTTCATTTTGTCTTCAAGGGTCTTGCCTGGAAGTTCTCCCGATCGTGCGGCCAACTGCATCGCAATTCGCTTCAGCAATCCGGTCCGAATTTCGGGATCTTCGATCGAGCGAATCTCTGTCCACAAGACTTCCGCCAGTTCGGCGTAGTTGTCGCCTGCCGCGCGATGGCCCTGTTTGGTGAGCAAGTAGCGATGGCTTGGTCGCCCGCGCCCCTCGCGGACGACTTCCTCTCGCCTGACGAGCCCCTCGTCCATCAGCCGCGTGAGCCGCTGCCGAACCGCCGTGGCGGTGACGCCTGTGGCCTCGACCAAATCGCTGATGCTCGCCGACTCCACCTTGCGGAGAAGATTGATGAGCGCCTTGTCGGATTCGGTGGTAACGGCCAACATCGGTAATGGACTCCTGCCTTGTCTGTCTGTCAGGGTGGAACTGCTGTGGCGATCGGGCTGCATCCCATCACACCCACATTATCTCTCCACCCCTATAGTAAGGCTTTTGCTATTATTGACAAGGGGCTATTTGAATAATGGTCCACGGACATGCCAAATCACCGTAAAGCATTGTACGGATTAGGGTTATAGGTTATAAATTCCGCTTTCCGCTAGCGCTGCAGCACCTGCTCAGGGTAACCCCTGGATCGGTCGTCTCCATGGGAGGAAGCCCAGTCCAAGAAGCCCCGTCCAAAGTGTGCGGGAGACCGAATAGTAATTACCCCCTGGAGGTTGTGATGTTTCGCTTGTCGACCCAATCCGCTAGCCGGTACGTGCCCTTCCTGCTCACGTTCGTTCTGATCACATTCCTAGCCACTGGAACCAGCTCAGCCCAAGAGGCGAATGGGGAGACTATCCCCGCAGCTAGAGAGCAGGGGGGGGAGGGAGGCTGGATGAAGTCGGTCGACCATTGGTTTGGAGAGTACATCGTCGGGCCGATGGCGACGTTCCTGTTCTACGACCTCGGACCACTATTCGGTGCGAAAGTTGCCATGCCGGCCGTTGTTGTTTGGCTCGCGCTCGGGGCTGTCTTCCTAACGCTAAGGATGGGCTTCATCAACTTCCGGGCATTCTGGCACGCGGTGCGTGTGACGAAAGGAGACTATGACGACACGGACGACCAGGATACCGATGGAGAGGTCTCTCATTTCCAAGCTCTATCGAGCGCGCTTTCGGCGACTGTTGGCTTGGGGAACATTGGCAGCGTGGCGGTGGCGGTAGGCATTGGTGGACCGGGCGCCGTTTTCTGGATGGTGCTCTGCGGGCTGTTTGGTATGAGCAGCAAGTTTACGGAATGTACCCTCGGTCAGATGTACCGCAAAGTGGAGAAAGATGGCCACGTGCTGGGTGGACCGATGCGTTACTTGTCGGTTGGGTTGGAGGAACTAGGATTCGGTCGGTTGGGGCTATTCCTTGCTGGACTCTTCTCGGTGCTCTGCATTGGCGCTTCTTTTGGTGGTGGCTGCGCGTTTCAAGTTTCGCAGTCTCGCCTGGCAGTGAACGAGGCCATCGTAAGAGCGTTTCAGGTCGATGCGGCGACCGTGAATGACTATCGTTGGCTCTATGGACTCGTGATGGCGGCACTGGTGGGCATTGTCATTGTCGGCGGAATTAAGAGAATCGCCGCTACGGCCGAGAAGATTGTTCCACTGATGTGCGGAGTTTACGTGCTCACCGCAGGAGCGATCATCTTGATGAACTTCGACAAAATTGGCGACGCTTTCGCCGAGATTTTTCAGCTTGCCTGGGCGAAGGACAGCATCTACGGCGGAGCGATCGGAGCCGCGATGCTGGGAATTAAACGAGCTGCCTTTTCCAACGAAGCCGGTGTTGGATCCGCTGCGATCGCCCACTCTGCGGCAAGAACGGAGTATCCTGTACGAGAGGGAATTGTTGCTCTTCTCGAACCCTTCATCGACACCGTGCTGATCTGCACCATGACCGGCTTGGTCATCGTCATTTCTGGTGTCGCCATCGATCCCGCCAATCAGCAAATCGTCGCCGGAAAAGAGGGGGCAGCACTCACCAGCATGGCGTTCGGTTCGGCCGTTACTTGGTTCCCGTACATCCTCGGGGTCGCAGTGTTGCTATTCGCCTATTCCACCATGATCTCGTGGTCGTACTATGGCGAACGCTGTGCGACGTACCTGTTTGGCCACAAAGCTTCTTTGCCCTACCGTTTGCTGTTTCTTGGGGCCGTCTTTTTGGGTGCCGTCATTGACGCTAAAAACGTTCTCGACTTTAGCGATCTGATGATCTTGTCGATGGCGATACCGAACCTCATCGGGCTTTATCTATTGAGCGGTAAAGTTAAGCAGGCACTCAACGCCTATTGGGCATCCTACAAGGCGGGCGAGTTTGAGAGCACGTAAAGTGATCCTCGAAGGAGGGGACTCTTCCGCATGCCGATAGCCGGACCGCCACGCGGTCCGGCTAAGGTGACTCGTTCGTGGCAAAATCCTTCGGGAAATATTGCTCCACCACCGTGACAAATTCCGCCGGCGTGGTCACCTTGGCGACATGCTTGCGAAAGTCTCGCGCCCCACGACGGCCTTGGGCGTAGCAGCAAGCGTATTTACGCATCAGCACGGTCCCCTTCTCCGGGCCGAATCGTTGGCAGACCAAGTCGTAGTGTTCCCGCAGGAGCTGGCGCTGCTCGGCGAGCGTTGGCTCGGGAGGAATCGGCTCGCCACGCAGGGCGGCGGCGGCCTGTGAAAAAAGCCAGGGGCGTTGGAGGCACGCCCGGGCGATCATCACCCCATCGACTTCGTAACGCTGGAATGCCTGAACGACTTTCTCGGGTGAATCGAGATCGCCATTGCCGATGAGCGGGATGCGCTGGAGGTAGGGTTTGATCGCCGAGATTTGGTCCCAGTCGGCCTCGCCTCGAAACATATCGGCCGCCGTTCGCCCATGCACCGTGAGCGCGGCAGCGCCAGCCCCTTCGACAACCTGGGCGATGTCGATCGCGTTGATTTGATCGCGCGTGCAGCCGAGCCGAATTTTTGCGGTCACCGGCGTCGGCGCGCAGGCGGCGGCGACTTGCTCGATGATCGCCCCCATGCGGTCGGGGTCGCGGAGTAGGTACGAACCGCTATGCGCCCGTTGCGTGACTTGGCGCACGGGGCATCCGAAATTGATGTCGACCACGCTCACACGGTATTCGTGGGCCAATCGCGCGCCAACTTCCGCGAGGGTTGCCGGGTCGTTGTCCCAAATTTGTACGGCCAACGGGCGAGGTTCGTCAGCAACGCCCCAAAGCCGGTCGGGATGGATCGCCTTTTCCCGGTCGAGCCAGACAAACCCCTTCGCGTTGACCATCTCGGTGGCGAGCAACCCTGCCCCGCCAAACCCGCGCACGATCTGTCGAAACGGAAAGTTGGTGAACCCCGCCATCGGTGCCTGCAAGATGGGTGGATCGACCTTGAGGTTGCCAATCCAAATCGGGGCGGCTTGGGTAGAAGTCACGTCGATGCGATTGCCATCCAGAGCGGAAGTCATAGAACAATTCATCCCAGGTTTAGCCAATGGGCTTGCCCCATCGTGCCTGCGCGCTGGGTGTTGCCAACGTGGCGGGTATTGCAGACGCGACGTAGGCGCCGACGTGGCGGGGCAAGCCCGCCGGCTAACGATTTTACCCGCCCACTGCTTTTCGCAACACGGAGGTCTCGCTCGGCGGCATCTTTTCGGCAATCATGGCGCCGGCTGGGACGACTTCCGCGTCGAGACGGGGGGCAAGGTCACGTGGCGCGTCTCGAAAGGTCTCTGGAGGGGCGTTCCAAGAGGAGGAGCGGCCCGGTAGGGGAGAGGACCTGGAGTTTCTGGTTGCTGTCCTGCTATTGGTCTTAATGAGCATCGCCACAAGCCGGTCGGAGCCCACTTTTCCCGGACGGGCCAGCTCGGTATAGCGGGTGATGCGGCGGTTGTAGTCGCGCGCAATCTGGACGAAGGCCCGGCGGTTGAGCGCATGGAGCTCGAGCGCCTTGACCACTCCTTCGGCCGCTTCGGCGGTGCCCGCTCGGCGAACAATCTGACCGAACCAATCCTCCGACTGCTGAACCGCACGAGCGGCCCCTAGCAACTCGGCATGGCGAAGGGGGAGAAGTTGGTGCAACTCATAGGCTTCCTTCGGACCGTTCCCGGAAAATGTCTGGCTAAACTTCGTGCGATAGCTTCCGCAATGAGGTAGGTCGTCTGGCAATGGCGGCGAGGTGTTGCTCTGGCGCATCAGTGCAGCAAGGCGATGCTGTGTCGCGCGAGCGGCGGTGAGTGCCGTGTCGCGGCGCGTCTTCAGTTTGGAAATCGCTGCCCGCAATGGCGTGGAGAGCTGGGGCGATTGTGCCGCAAGGCGTTCGAGTTCCCCCTCTTCATGGAGGCTCAGGTAGTAATCGGCTACCGCGCTACAAAGGTCCCAGTAGGCGTTGATTCGCAGCGATTGCTCCTGTCGGTCGCGCGCCGAGCGCACCACGGCAGGCAATCCGATCGGGGATCCGGTGAGTCGGCTCCCCGACTGGGCGGTAAGCGTCGCTTTCATCAGGCGATTGGCATAGTCGGTGCCGGCGGAAGCTCGCAAGGTGGTGGGGGGCGTGGCTGCGGCTGCTCCATAGGGGCGGCTCAATGGAGACGCGGGCTGTCGCGCGGCGGGCTGCGCCGAGCGCCGTGACGGTTCCGCCATGCCACGGGACGTGCTGCGATTCTCCTGCCCATGGGCCTGTCGATCGGCCCGTCCATCGAGAGTCGCGCTACGGCCCGCTGGGGGGTGGCCCGCATCGTTGTGGTCGTGATTACCGGAGTGAGCTGGTGTGGGAAGGCTGCCATTTCGGGGCATCGGATCGTAGCGGCTGCCGCTTTGCGCGATGGCAACGGCCGTCAGACTAGGCAGCCCCCCCACGGTTAGGAGAAGCCCAATAGTCGCTGGCAAGAGCCCAGCGGTCGACGCTAGCAAGAAAACGACGCGCATGATTCCATTCCTCTCGGAGGGGCAGGGTGCGAAACCGACAACCGGTAGCAGCCCCTAGCGTGCCATCTGGTGGAGGGACGGTCAATGCCAGCAGGGAGAAATGAGTGCAGGAACAGGCTTGCGAGTGGCTTTTTTTCTCGACGTTCGGGGCCGGGAATTGTCTGACGCAAAGACGCGAAGGCGCAAAGGAACGGTTGGCAAACTACGTAACCGTTCACGAAAGCCGAGGCAGGAAGGAACCACGAATCCGACGAATCGAACGAATCCTATGAATTGCCGCAGATACAGATAAGCACAGATATTTTGTGCGGATAGAAGAGACCTCGTTTTATCTTGCGACGAAGGGGGCAACCGGAGTTTCTGCTTCATTTCTCCAACCAAGCATCTGCGATTATCTGCGGCCAATCTTTCTCGTCTTTTCCTTAACCGCTGCGGGGCCCGTTCCCCGACCAAGCTTGGTCTGCCGTGATTCGTCGGATTCGTTCGATTCGTGGTTCCCTTTTTTCCGGCCGTGAACGGTTACGGGCTCCCTCGAAGAATCCATTTTCACGCCAGCAAGCCCGAGCTAGCAGCCGCAGCCTAAAAACAAGCTCGTTCCTGCCATCCTGGGAGAAATTGATTCACCACTTGAGCCATGCGTCAGTCGAGTTCTTCCAGCCAAACCCGGATCTCGTTTTCATACTCACTCGCCAGATCGCCTCGGATCAGTGACCGGTGGAATTCGGAGAGCCCGTCCGCACCGGTCAGCGCCTCTTCGGCACTCGCATACCGGAGCATCGGGTCGGGGGACGTCAGTCGCTGGCAGATCGTCATCAGGAGCTCGCTGTCCGCCACCTCGGCAGGCAGAATTTTTTCGAGCCGTTGAGGAAGGGTTCGCTTTGCCTTGATCAGTTCCTTGAAGCTGGTCGCCCCCGCAAACAACGGGCGGCCCGAGAGGAGTTCGACCAGCACGTAGCCGACGCTCGCCAAATCGGATCGTGGGGAGATATGCTCGCGATCGAGGATTTCTGGTGCCACGTACTGCGGAGTGCAGGTTCGCTGGGGTGGCAAGTTGTCGAGCTCGACGGCGGAACCGATGTCAATGATTTTCGGATGGCCGGTCCGCTTGACCATGATGTTGGAAGGTTTGATGTCGCCATGGACGACTTCGTCGCGGTGGAGCGCCGCGAGCCCCGCGAGGACCCCATGAACAATTGCCACCGCGATGCCTGCCTTCAATCGGGGCCGCAGCGGACCTTGGGTGACGACCACGTTGTTGATGTAATCCCATCGACTCGAACTTACCCGCCCTCGCGCTCGCTCGAGCATGGCCGTAGTGAGGAGGCTTTCCAGATCGTAGCCATCGACCCACTCCATCTCCAGGATGCGAATCCGGTTCCGCTCGATAAAATTCTGAACGTCGAGCAGGTTGTCGTGCTGGATTTTTGCGATCCGGCAATTGACCTGCGCCATCCGCTTCATTGCCTCTTCGTAGGTCCGCACGTCCTCGAATCGTTCCGGGGAAAAGAACTTGAGCGCAACAGGCAGGGTAAAGCCGTCGGAGCCGCGCCGCTCACTCAAGAAGACCAGTCCTTGCCCTCCCGACCCAAGCAGCCGCTTGAGCCGCAAATGCTCGGTCCAACCAAGTTTTTCCTGAAGAGTGAGTCTAGAATAACTGCCGTAGAGCTCCTTCACCTCTTCGCTTCGCTCCCCTTCCACGTAGCCGATCGTCCTGGCGGCTTGGAGAATCGTCGTCGAGTCTTCCATCTTGGATGCTGTTCTGGCTTGCGGTTGGTCTGCTGGGTTTCTCGGGAGGTGCTCGTTCCCCATGGTCTGCACTCCTTGATTGTAGATAGCAACGAGGCGAATCGTCTAGCGTGATTTTCCCTCCTATCGATCCCCCTTGGGGGGCACGCACGCCGGTTGGATTGCCAGGGAGCGGGGAAACCCAGCTTTTTCCCGCTGTTTTCTTGGCGATCTTGGCAACTTCCCTTTTCAGGTGAAGGAGCTATGAATCGGATAACCGGATTGGAAAACCGAGCCTTTTGTCCACGACGTTCTGGAGCGGCTCCCCTGCGAGGTACCGACGGAGATTGTCGCAGAAGAAGTGGGTCATCTCATCAATGCGGCTAGCCGATTGTCCCCCAACGTGGGGCGTGAGGATCAGGTGGGGGGCGTCCCAGAGAGGGCTCTCGTTTGGCAAAGGCTCCTCCTCGGTCACGTCGAGGCCCGCCCCCCAAAGGTGCCCCGATTCCAGGGCACCGACGAGGGCCTCCTCCACCACCAAGGGACCTCTCGCCACGTTCACCAGCACCGCCCCAGGAGGCAGTAGGGCCAATCGCCGGGCGTCGATCATGCCACGGGTCGCCTCGGTGAGCGGCGCACAAAGAATCAGCGCATCGAGTCGAGGTAGTATCGAATCGAGTTGGTCGGCTGCCAGCAGCTCGGCGACATGCGCCGGTTTGTCTGTAGGAAACCAGTCGGTCGCCAAGAGGGTCGTTTGGAAGCTGCTCAGCACTTGGGCCAGACGCCGCCCATTGCCTCCCAAGCCGACGATGCCAAGGGTCGCTCCGTGCAAATCACGGGTTGGCCTGCGGATAAATTCCCGTTTTTGGCGGGCGCGATCGAAGCGAGGCAAGCTCCGCAAACAGCCCGCGAGCAGAGCCATCGTGTGGTCCGCCACCTGATTGGCTAGCACTCCTGAGGCGCTCGTCACGACGAGGTCGGAGCGGACGACGGGCGGTACGAGGCAGTGGTCCATGCCGGCGGCCGACGACTGAATCCACCGCAGCCGGCCCTGCTTCACGACGTCGTCCCAAGGGACTGGAACTTTTGCATGGCCGCAATAGATGTCCGCGTCGAGTAGCTCCTGGGCGATCCTCTCCTGACCGGCGTCGACGACTTCCGCGCCCGGGGCTGCCCGCTCGATCTGCTCGACGTGCCGAGGTTCGACGGGATAGCAGAGGATGATTCTCACGAGGATTTTCTTCTGTTCTTTCGATAGGTGAGGTAGAAGCGATCACCCGACCAGAGGTTCTCGCACTCCGATCGCCTAAGTAGTCGCGTATCGAAGCGGAACGTAAACTCGCCTCTTGCCCCGAGTATGCCTGGAATACGGCCGGTTCGCCAGCGGTGGTATCGTCCAAGCGGTTTTGCTAAACTGGCCGAGAGTACGAGGAATTTCTGCCTCGTGGAGGTAGGCGATCTCTAGCAAAGGCCTTGACGTGGCGAAACGTGATTACCAGATGGGTTTTTTCGGGGTGGCGTTTCTTGTCGCGCTCCGCGTGCTAATCGGTGTGCAGTTCCTCACTGCAGGAATCGATAAACTCGATCCCAGTTTCAGCTCGGCTGGATTTCTTCGCTCGGCGAGTGGTCCGCTTGCCGGTTTCTACCAATCGCAAGCGCCGTTACCGCATCAATGGGACCAATACCTTCTTTCCCCCTTGCCGCCGGGTGAGTCGTTTGAGTCCGAGCGGGTTTATCTCGATCGCGACAAAAAAACCAAAGCATGGATCGTTGGAAAAAAACGAACCAAAATCGATCGCGTCGGACATATTCCCTTCCCGACAGACGCCTATGGCCCGTGGGCTGGGCAAGTAGCCAGTGACTGGTACGAAGTCGTCAAGCAGTTTCAAGGCCTGCCCGGAATCAGCGACGAGCAGCAGCAAGCCTCCGAGGCCGAGTTCAACAATGCCTACTACCGGCTCGCCCGATTCATGGAAGAACACCGGGGCGACTTGGCCGATTACCATCATGAGGCGAGCCGTCTTTCTGAGATGAAGAGGGAGGCCGCCAACGGAAGCCCACCTTTCGCCAAGGAACGAATCAAGGCGAAGAAGGCTCAAGTCGAAGCGATACCCCGGCCCTGGGTGGCGGAGGTAGCGGCCCTCGAAGAGGGCTTCTATGAGTCGCTCGCAGCGCTCCCCACCGACGAACAAACGGAACTCGCCGCTCAAGCCTCCGGCGTCCTCTACCCAGCGACGACGCTTCACCGCATCGACAACCTCGTGAAGTGGCTCACGTTGATCGTGGGCGTTTGCCTGATCGTTGGTTTTTGCACGCGTCTCGCTGCAGTCGCGGGGGCGGCCTTCCTGGTGTCGATTATTTCCACCCAACCCCCGTGGGTAGAAGGGATCGCCGCGAACGTGAAGCTAATCGTCGGATACCAAGGCATTGAAGTCCTTGCCCTCCTCTTGCTGGCTGCCATCGGAGCCGGCGCGTGGGCTGGCCTGGATGGGCTGATCTGGGGCCGCAAAGTCGAAAGCTGATTTTTCTCCACCCGATGCCCTTCTACCCTGCTGATTCCTCTCCACCCTTAAACCCTTGCCACCACCACGATGAATCTCACCGACGAACAAAAAAAAGCGGGCAAAGCCAACTACCAAGAAGCGGTCAAGATCAAACGCCGCGACTTCTTAGTCGATCTTCCTGCGCTGGTCGTCGCAGGCGGTGCGGGCTTGGGGGCGGCCTATTTCCACTACAAAAAGGTCGACAAGCCGCTGAAGATCGGCATCATCGGCACCGGCGACGAGGGGAACGTCCTGATCGGCGCGCTCAATCCCGACTTTGTGGATGTTGTCGCGATTTGCGATATTCGCCCCTCCAGTATCCACCGGGCCTTCAACGGCGACTGGCCCTCCAGCAAAATGCAGCCCGCCCGCCCGGGGCTCGTCAACATTTACGGCAAGAAAAAAGGCTGGAAGAACGAAGCCGACGCCCGCAAGGACGTGAAGGTTTACACCTCTGGCTACGACGAACTGCTCGCCGACGAGAATGTCGAGGCGGTCATCATCGCTTTGCCACTCTGGCTTCATTCCGCAGCGGCGATCGACGCGATGCTGGCGGGGAAGCACGTGCTGACTGAAAAACTCATGGCGTGGAACGTCGCTCAGTGCAAAGAGATGGCCCGCGTGGCCGAGGCCGAGAAAAAACTCCTCGCCACCGGCCACCAGCGGCACTATAGCGTGCTGTACGACAACGCGGTGGACACGATTCGCCAAGGGGTGATCGGCGATATCCACCACATTCGAGCCCAGTGGCACCGTACGTCCGACAGTTGGCGGCCCCCTGTGCCTGAGACGGGATTTACAGGGCGAGATTTTGATCTCGGCAAGCGAGCCCTTCAGAAGGAGCTCAAGGAGGCCAAAGGATCGCCCTCCTTCACCGAGATCGAACGCCGCTTCAAGGAATTCCTCGTCGAGCATGGCGTCATCTCCAAGCACAAAAGTGTCAAAGCCCGGGTCGAAAATCCGAGCATCACCGGCAAAGAGCATGAAGGCTGGAAAAAATGCCTCGCGCAGCTCGATGCGTTGATGGAAGATGCCTTCGTCGATGCGGCCTCTTTCGGCTACGTGGCGAAGACGCTCGAAGAGAGTGGCTACCAATGTTCCCCACTCGAGGAGCTCGTCCGCTGGCGGCTTTGGGACCGCACCGGAGGTGGCTTGATGGCAGAACTCGGCAGCCACCAACTCGACGCGGCCGGCATCTTTATCGCTTCCCAATTCGACGGCGGAGCCAAGGTCCACCCGCTGAGCGTCGTCGGCGTCGGCGGGCGGCACCTCTACGAGGCGAACCGCGACATCGACGACCACGTCTACTGCACCTTTGAATATCCGGCCAAAGGTTATTACAAGCAGGACGATCCGGAGAAGGGGGAAATCGCCAATCCGAACAAAAAAATCGGTGTGACCTATTCCTCCATCAATGGCAATGGTTACGGTGGCTACGGCGAAATCGTGATGGGCACCAGCGGCACGCTCATCCTCGAACGCGAGAGCGAGACCTATTTGTTCGGAGGGGGCGGAGCAAGTACCAGCGTGAAGATCGAAAAAGAGGCGGCCCTCGATAGTTACGAGACAGGTGGCGCGGCGGCTGCGGTGGCGGTTGAGTTGCCCGAAGACATTAGCCGAGGCTACCGTGAAGAGATTGAGCACTGGGCTTGGTGCATTCAGAACGGCGAGCCGGCCACGACCCTCCATTGCCACCCCAAGGTTGCCTTGGCGGACGCCGTGATCGCGCTCACCACCAACATCGCGCTGGCAGAAAACCGGCGCATCGAATTCGACGGCCGTTGGTTCGATCCGACCGACGACAGCACGCCCGATGGCTCGAATCCAAGGCAAGCCTCCGAGATCGATCGCTCGGACCTAGGCAAACCAGCGTAGCGTGAAGCTACGGTAAACTAGCTACTTGGCGTCCCACCACCAACTGGTTTCGCTGGCGATGCGGGCCGCTTGATCGGTGGCAACGGCCATCTCGGGCGTCGTCTCGACGTTCTGGAGCGACTCGCCTGGCAAGATTTGGACGCCCCCCGAGGCACTAATCACCCATCGCCCTCGCTGCTTGATGAAGGTCGTTTGCGTGGCGACCTGCTTGGGAGTGTTCAGCTCCTCTAGCTCCTGCTTCCCGGAGAGCCAAGGCGTTCGGAGGCCAACATTCTCGGCAAGCCCGTGGTGAACGATGAGCGTGGTGACCACCGCAAGGTCCATCGCATTTCGGAGCTGGCCGAAGGAGGAGTCGTGGTTGGCCAACTCCTCAAAATTCTCGGTAAAGCTGTCGGCCCATCGCTGAGCGGCGGAGCTCGCCTTGCCTGAGCGTTTCCGCTGGCCTTCGGCGTTGACGTGGTCTTCTTCGGTGAGACACTGGACCCCCTGCCCGCGAATTTCCCAGGCGAGCCCTTTTTCATCCCGAAGTAGCGGTTCGTATTCAGGGGCGAGCCACCAGCGAGGAAGCATGTTTTGCATTCCGCTTCCCCCGCGGCCCCCCAGCAACTTTAGGTAGCTAGGCATGCCATCGATCGGTGCCGGTTCAAAACCCATCGCTAGCCGTTTCATCCGAAAGTCGGCCGCAACCATGCTGCGAGCGAAGTGGGAACTCGCAGGGACGCCCGAGACCGTTACTGTTTGGAAACCAAGTGCTTCGGCAATTCGCCTTGACGCCTGCTGAGGGCCATCACCGGCGGTCAGCTTTCGGGCGACTTGCTGGACACGAGCGAGGCCCTCTTTGGTTGGATCGATCGAGCAGCTCATCCCCCCGCCGGGGCGATCGATGGCTGAACGAAAGGCCGCCATGAAGTCGTCGAGCATCAGTACGGGGCGCCCCGACGTTTCCCCAACGACATTCCCCAATGCGTCGACGCGCCAACCCTCGGCTGGCCCGGCCACGACGATGTCGCCCTGTTCGGGATAGACCAGCACAAACTGTAGGCGTTGCAGCCCGGCCATGAACCGGACTTCGTCAGACGGGTCCGTTCCGTCGGCGTTGCTCTCCGCGAGTCTCGCTTCGAGGCCACGAAGGGAGACAAACCGCAGATCGCTTTTTTTGTCAAATTTTTGCGGCACGTCGCCCAAGGCATTTTGCCAGACTCGGAGCAGTTGGTCCGAATTATGGACTTCTGGATTTCTCAAGACCCCCTCGGCATTGATGTCGACGCCGCCAACCGCGCTGTTGCGGCCGAATTGTGCCCATGCCGATTGGTTACAAACAAGCACGACCACTGCGACAGCACACAGAGTAACGATCGGTTGACGGCCCAAAACATGGAATTGCATCTTGTCTCTCCGGGGGACGACCGCCCATGCGGGCAGCGGCAAAACAGGAATCTCTTGGTAGAGTCCTTCGATTCATACATGTCGCACAGGCAGCAAGACGCTCCGTTCCCGATTTCCCGGGCACTGGCGTTGGTTGCTGGAAGAGAGTTGCCTGGGCGAGTCTCCTCTACTCTAAAATAATCGCTAAGGCACGTTTAGGCAAACGGTTTCGTTCGATAGGCTGGGTTTTCTGGGCCCTTTCCCCCTTCGCAAGGACCGGAGGCAACCGAGGAACTGTCGTTCCAGGCCAGCCGGTTAGTGTCGAGGCCCCTATTTCCCTAAGTCGGGGCGTCAGTGGCATTTCGGGTCGCGAAGGCTTGATGGTCGGGGTCGATTGAGGCTAGGCTGGAAGTGGGGGGCGGTTCGGTTGTTTCCGGGACAGTCGTGGTCCCGCGTGCCGCCCTCGGGGCCTTTTGGAGAATCCGCTCGCTTTCGATGACTTCCTACCTTGTTATCCGCGAAGGCTCGAAATGGGCCGATGTTTTTCGGCTTGTCGACGGTGAGTCGGTAACGGTGGGCCGCGCCCCAACCAGTACCATCGTCGTGAAAGATGAGCGGTGCAGCCGCAACCATGCCGAGATATTCCAAGTCAAGTCGAAGTGGATGCTCCGCGATCTTGATAGCCGGAATGGTACCCAAATCGATGGCGTGCCGGTCGAGGAGGATTATTCGCTAAAGCCCGGGGACATCATCCGCATAGGCAACTCGCATTTGGCCTTTGTCGATAACCTCTCGCATGCGTTCCCCGATTCTTCGAGTGTGATTCGTTCGACGCGGTCCGTCGAAACGGAAGTGGGCGATCCCCTGGTGATCGTCCACGACGACAGCGTGTTCGAGCCCATTGAGCCGACGCAAATTACCCATCGCCGCGAGCAAAGCAAGTTCTTAATTTCCGATCCGGAACAGAGAGATTCTCGCGAGTCGCCTCTTCCCAAGGTGGGCCGGGAAGCGGCAAAACTATGTCGCCTTGCCTTTGAGTTGGCCAAGACGACCGACGTCATTTCACTAGCGAATACCTCCCTGGCGGCGCTCTTCGAGAGTACCCCCATTGATGCGGGTAGCATGCTGCTTCGGGGAAGAGATGCGGAAGGGGGACGCACGCTCGACACGCTCGAAGTCATTGTCTCGCGAGCCGAATCGGCGCCCAAGTACCACCGGGTTAGTCAGTTTCTCGCGGCGACGGTGCTCAGAGATGGGCAAGGAGTGCTCGCCCGAAATGTGATGGACGACAGCCAGCTCGGAGCGCGAGACTCCAGCGGAGATATTCTTGCCACCAGCGTCATTTGCGTACCGATCCGTGTCGAAGGCCAAGTCTTAGGGCTCTTGCACCTCTACTCCATTGATGCCGCGAAACCGGTCGGCCCCGATGACCTGGAATTCACGCTCGCGGTGGCCGATACCGTGTCCATGACGCTGCAAAACCTCGACCGCCGGCAGGAATTGTCCGAAAATCTGAATCTGGTGCGGGACGAAAATGTTCAGCTCCGTGAGCAATTGGGGGTCCAGAGCGAGATTATCGGTGGAAGCCAAGCGATGGCCCATGTCGAGCAACAAATTGGCCAAGCGGCGCCGAGTCGCGCTACCGTGCTGATTCGCGGCGAAAGTGGCGTGGGAAAAGAATTGGTCGCTCGGGCGGTTCATTTTTCCAGTCCGCGACGCAAGGGGCCCTTTGTCTGCCTCAACTGTGCAGCGCTCTCCGAAACGCTTCTGGAAAGTGAGCTGTTTGGGCACGAAAAAGGGGCGTTTACCGGCGCCACGCACCGCAAGATCGGCAAGTTTGAGTCGGCCAACAAGGGAACGCTCATGCTCGACGAGATTGGCGAGATGAGTCCAACGATCCAGGCAAAGTTTCTTCGTGTCCTAGAGGGGCATGCCTTCGAACGCGTGGGAGGGACAGAGCCGATCTCGGCCGATGTCCGTGTGATTGCCGCGACGAATCGTGACCTGGAAAAGGAAGTCGGCGAAGGCCGCTTTCGTCGCGACCTTTACTTTCGCTTGCATGTGTTGGAAATTGTCGTTCCGCCACTCCGAAAGAGGCCGGAGGATGTTGTCGAGCTCGCACAGTATTTCCTCCATCGGTTCAATACCGAAACGGGCCAAAAAATTAAGGGATTCTCCACACTCGCTCTCGAAGAGCTTCGGCGGTACCGCTGGCCTGGTAACGTTCGTGAACTGAAAAACGTGATCGAGCGGGCGGTGGTCCTCAGCCGTGGCGAATACATCGACTGCGATGACCTGATCCTATCCAACATTAAGACGGCTGGAGACACCGATGCCAGTCTGGAGGGCTCCGCCGGGCTCCGTGTTTTTGAGCCTTGCTCGCTTGCCGAAATGGAGCAACAGCACGTCCTTGCGACACTCCAGTCGACCGGCTGGAATAAAAGCAAAACTGCAGCAGTCTTGGGCATCGAGCGATCGACGCTTGACCGAAAAATTCAGCGTTACGACCTGAATCGCTACCGTGAGGCCGCAAAGCGATAGTCGATGTTTGTCGCGAATCTAGCGGTTATTCCACCTATTCCGAGGCCCACTTTCTGCGGTCCTCTTTTCTAGGCCGCTTGCCACCAAGTCGTAACCCATACTTGGGCGACACGCCCGATCGATGGGCGGCCTCTTTCCCTCGTTATTCACCGGAGTCCTGCAAATGTCCGCGCTGGCCGAGCAAGTCGCCCCCCGAATTTCCATCAACCCTGAACTCCTCAACGCCATCGTCGGCTCGGTGGAGTCGGCACTCACCATGTGTGGCGTCACCGTGAGTTGCGTCGGCATGTCCCACGTGCCGATCAGCGAAGTCGGTAATCTTACCGGCATGATAGGCGTCCACGGCGATGTTTCGGGCTTCGTGAATCTGAACATGTCCGAGCGTTTTGCCGTGCGAGCCGTGGAAGGCTTACTTGACACGCAATACGGCAAGCTGACCTCGCAGGTCGTTGACGGGGCAGGCGAGATCACCAACCTCGTCGTCGGTGGCATCAAGTCGGCGCTGGGCGGTAGCGAGTGGTCGTTCTCACGAATCACGGTTCCTTCCGTTTTGGTGGGCAACGGATACTCGGTCTCCTACGCCAAGGGGCTCGAATTCCTCTGCGTCACCTTCGAGGCCGAAGACCCAGAAGCCGTCGTGATCAGCGACCGTCTGATGCAGGTCAGCATCTCGCTCCTGCGGCAGTAGAGTCCCCCCGGTACGACGACTCTTGGTGCCGACGAGGCACTCCCTTTCATTCATCCGCGGCGCGCAGCCACGGGACGATCGTCGGCGTATGGTCACAGAGTTCCGAGGCTTGGAAGTAGAGGGCGATTTCCCGCTCGGCCGCTTCTGGGCCATCGGAGCCATGGACGAGGTTCATCTGCCGGCTCGAGCTGTAGTCGCCACGAATCGTTCCAGGAGCGGCGGCAAGCCCGCTGGTCGCGCCGAGCATATCTCGCACCACGGTGATCGCCTCGAGCCCTTCTAAGACCGCTGCCAAGACCGGACCGCCGGTAATAAATGCCTCGAGCGTTGGATACCACCCTTTTTCGATGTGCTCGGCATAATGCTGTTTGGCGAGCTCTGGCGTCACTCGCATGAGCTTCATCGCCACGAAATTCAGGCCCTTGTCCTCGAACCGGGTGACGAGGCGACCCATCATGCGGCGTTGGACGGCGTCAGGTTTCAGGAGAATAAGCGTACGTTGCATGGGGTGTCTCGCGTGGTCGGTTGGGAGCGGAAGGGGAATCTGGTGATTCTAGGAGATCGCCTTGCAAAAACGCAAGCGCCGGCTCGCTCGCCTCTTGGCAAGTGATGCAGGGGCCTTTGCTAGCCGGGAGGGGGCTGGCTGGCAGGGAGTGAATGGCTGGAACCAGGGCAAAAACCCTCGGTAAGCGTGATGGAAACGGCCTAGCTATCGGGTGAGTATACGCATGAACACTATTCATGCAAGGGGAAGAGAGGAAGTAATATCGGCGAGTCCAGAAGGGGCCTTTTCTCCCTCCCTACACCTCTTAACCGAAAAAAACAGATGAACTTGCTTGGTGCCCACATGTCGATGGCGGGCGGCTACTACAAGGCGGTCGAAGCGGCTGCGGCCGTAGGATGCGATTGCGTGCAGCTTTTCACCAAAAACAACAACCAGTGGAAAGGGAAAGAACTGACCGATGCCGACGCCGAGCGTTTTCAAGACTCGCTTGCCGATCTTGGCATCACCCACCCGATCGCCCACGATTCGTACCTTATCAATCTTGGTAGCCCCAACGACGAATTGTGGAAAAAGTCGATCGATGCGATGGTCATCGAGCTCCAGCGTGTCGAGAAACTGGGCATCCCCTACTTGGTTGCCCACCCCGGTGCGTTCACCACCAGCAGCGAGGCGGCAGGAATCGAGCGCATCGCCCAGGGGCTTAACGAGGTCCACCAGCAGACGAAGGGAAACCAGTCGCAGGTACTTCTCGAAACGACCGCGGGCCAAGGCTCGAACCTTGGTTGGCGATTCGAACATTTGGGTCACATCCTCGCCAAGGTTCGCGACCCCGACCGGCTTGGGGTTTGCTTCGACACGTGCCATGTTTTTGCGGCAGGTTATCCGATGGAAACCAAGAAGGAGTACCTCGCGACGATGCGGGAGTTTGACCAGATCGTTGGTCGCAAGTTTCTCCAAGCGTTTCATCTAAACGACAGCCTCAAGCCGTTCGGCTCGCGCGTCGACCGCCACGCGGCGATTGGCAAAGGGGAGATGGGGCTCGAACCCTTTCGCCATCTGATGAACGACCGTCGGTTTCGCAAGGTGCCGATGTATTTGGAAACGCCCAAGGGAGAAAACGACGCGGGCGAAAAACTGGACGTCGTCAATCTGAGAACGCTGCGCGGTCTCGTGGCGGGGTAAAGTCCCTCCCTCTTACCGAGAGGGCGGGTCGAGCGCGACGTGACTCGGTGTAACCGTTCCCGGCACAGTAGGTCGGGCTTCCAGCCCTGTTGTTTCTACACCCGTGGCTGGTTTTGGCCCAAACTCCAGCCATGCGCTTCTCTGTGGCCCCTTCTTTCTTCCTTTGCGTCTTCGCGCCTTTGCGTTAAAAAATCCCCGGATCCCAACGCCCGGAGAATAAGCCTCACGCAAAGGCGCCAAGACGCAAAGAAACAAGGGCGAGTCGTTCACGGTCGAAATTCGTGGTTTTCCCTGCCTCGGATTCTGTGAACGGTTACCTCGTTGCATCGAGACTTCGCGTGAGAAGAGCCAAGGGGAGGAACACTAATCTTCGCTAATCAAATTAGCGTTGATTAGTGTTCTCCCACCGAATATCCGCGTTCATCTGGGCTTATCCGCGGCCAATTCTTTTCTTCCTTTGCGTCTTCGCGTCTTTGCGTGAGACAATCGGCTGCCGGCTCCCAAACGCCTGGAGAGTAAGCCTCACGCCAAGGCGCAAAGAAACAGGGGCGGGTCGTTCGCGGTCGGAAATAGCAACCACGAATTTTATGAATCCAACAAATCTTGATCGCTCGCGATGATTCGTCCGATTCGTGGTTTTTCTTGCGTCGGATTCCGCGGGTGGTTCCTACTCAGGGATGTCACGCCCGTGGGGGTCTTCGGCGCTTTGGGGGAGCGACTTGGCCAACTGTTCGCGAATCTCTTCGTCGATGAAGTGCTCGATGCGGTGAGCCGGTTCGTGGACGTGATCGAGTGCGAGGCCCAGTTCTTCGACGAGGTAGGTCTCCCACAAGCGATGGGTGCGAACGAGTTGGCTTGCGGTGGCGCGGCCTTGGTCGGTGAGGGCGAGGCCTTCCACGGTTTGCCGGAGGTCGCCCTGGCGACGTAGCGATCGGAACGCACGCCGCGCGGCCGCCCCGCCCCCCACGGCGTCGATCGCCTCGTGCAAGGAGAGACGCTGGTCGGCGTCGTGTTCGTGGACGCGGTAAAGCATGGCGAGCAAGTCCTCGCGAAGAATTCGGGAGGCTGTTCGTCGGTGGAAGAGCGCGCGGGAAAGGAGGCCGCTGGTCGGGGAAAAAAGCACCGTCAGTCCATAAACCACACCTGCCACCACTGCCATCATGCCGGGTGGTTCGACGTTGAGCCAAATCGCTAGGGTCGCTCCCGCCGCCGCGACGAACACGCCGATAGCGCACGCCACGGCGAGGAGTGGCCCGAGGCGGTGGACCAGCAATTGCGCCGAGGCGGGCGGAACAATGAGCATGGCCACGACCAGAATCGACCCGACCGACCGAAACGAAGCCACCGCCGTCATCGCAACCAGTGCCATCAACAAATAGTGGATCACGGGTGCCGAAAATCCCATGGATGTCGCGAGTGCCGCATCGAAGGTCGTGAGCTTAAATTCCTTCCACAGCAGCGTCATCACGGCCAGATTGATGAGAAGCACTGGCAAGACGACCGCCACCTGACGGGGAATCTCCAAGCCAGCCACGGTCTCGGTGTCCATCGCCAGCCAGAGTAGGGATCCTTCGTAGACGCACGAAACATCCAGATGCACGTTCGACGCATAGCGCTTGAGCAGCACCACGCCGACCGCGAAGAACGACGTGAACACCACTCCCATGCTGGCATCCGTCGAGACGTGGCCATATTGGTGCAATGCCTGTGTCAAAAAGGTCGTGGCGATCCCTGCGGCAATCGCGCCGAGGAACATTGGCACCACGCCGAGGCTACCGGAAAACAAAAACGCAATCACCAGCCCGGGGAGCACTGCGTGGGAGAGAGCATCCCCCATCATGCTCATGCGGCGAAGCACCAGGAAGGATCCAACCAGCGCACACGACACGTTCACGAGCGACGCGAGCAACACCACTTGCAAAAGCAGCGGCAGCATGTCGGGGCCGAACGGATTGGTCAGGGCAAGGAACATTTTTTTTTGGAAAGCAGGCACCAATAGCCGACGAGCTACGGCTCGTCGGAAAACATTACGGTTCAATAGGGTGGGGTGATTCGGGAACTTCCCCCAAACTCGTCGCGGGCAAGCGTCCCTCGGATTGCAATAAAGCTTCGAGCCGCTCGACGACTTCTTCCGGGAGCGAGTGTTCTACGGCGTCGGCGCTGCGGTCGACCAGTTCGGGAGACCGACGCCAATCTTCCACCATGTAGAGTTCCCACAGACGATGGGTCCGAACGAGCTTGGCGGCGAGTGCCCGGCCCCGATCGGTAAAACGAACACGATTGCTTTGATGCTCCAGTAACCCCTTCCGGTCCGCTTGCGAGAGTCGAAAGGGAACCGTACTGGGAGTCCAGTGGCCATGATGCATGAGCCGGTGTTGGTCGATCCATGGGCGGGCCTCGGGTTCTTTTTCTCCTAATTCGTAGAGTGCCCTGAGCAGGTGGTCTTGGGCAATGCGGGCTCGGAGTTTTCGCTCTCGCCAGGCTCTCGCGACGAGGCCACGTTCTGGCGCGAAAAACATCGAGACCATCAGCAGGGCGGTGCCGGCGAGTACGATGAGCGGTCCCGGCGGCACGCCATGCGAGGAGCTAAGCCAACCGAGGCCGATCGTGGCGGTCAATTGGGGGGCGGCGAGCAGGCAGCCCCCTGCTCCGGCGAGCGCTCCGATCAGGGCGGCAATCGCTAGGAGATGCTCCAGGCGATTGGTCCAAAATCGAGCGGCGACAGCCGGAGTGATGAGCATGGCTGCCATTAAGATCACGCCGCAAATCGGTAGGCCAATCGTCGTCACCACCGCCACCATGGTCATGACCGCCAGGTCGAGCCAAAAAGTGGGCCACCCTTGGGCGGCGGCAAATTCGGGATCGAAGGAGAGCACCTGGAGTTCTTTGAATCCAAGCAAGACCAAGAACAGCACGGTCAGGGCCGTGATGCCAATGGTTCCCAGGTCTCGCGATTGCAGGCTGGCGATTTCGCCAAACAGATAGGTGTCGATTCCTGCTTGGTGCCCCGTCGGATTGCTCTGTATCACCGTTAGCAGCACGATGCCCGCGCCGAAGAAGGTACTCAGGACGATGCCGATGGCGGCATCCTGACTGGTCCTCGTCCATCTGGCGATCGCGGCGACACAAACCACGCCCAGCAGTCCCGTTGCGAGTGCGCCCAAGGATAGAGAGAAGAGCTCGCGCGACCCGACGAGCAAAAAGGCAAGACAGATGCCGGGCAGCGCGGCGTGAGCCAGCATGTCGCCGACGAGCGCGCGGCGACGAAGGACGGCGAAGGTGCCAATGAATCCGGAGGCAGCGCCGAGCAACGCCGCCCCCAGCATGACCTTCCAGACGACCGAGGGACCGAACATTATTCCGGACTCCTGCGACTCACCGCCTCAGCCGCCTGGTCAAGGATGGTCAGGCGGCCCCCGTAGGTTTTGTGCAGATTCTCACGGGTGAACGTCGTCTCCACAGGGCCGCAGGCGAGCAATCGCATGTTCAGCAGGATGACCCAGTCAAAATACTCTTCCGCCGTTTGCAAATCGTGGTGGACCACGAACACCGTCTTGCCTGCCGAGCGAAGGTCCTGCAACAGTCGAAGGATGGCCCCTTCGGTCGCGGCATCCACGCCGGCAAACGGTTCGTCCATGAAATAGACCTTGGCATCCTGGGCGAGCGCCCGGGCGAGGAAGACGCGCTGCTGCTGACCGCCGGAGAGCTGACGAATTTGGCGATGAGCGAAGTCCGCCAATTCCACCTGGTCGAGGCATTCGCGGGCCCACTCCCGCTCGCGTGCTCCCGGCCGGCGAAACCAACCGAGTTTTCCGTAGGTTCCCATCTTGACCACATCCAGCGCCGTGACGGGAAAGTCCCAATCGACCGTCTCTCTTTGGGGCACGTACCCCACCAGATGCCGCTGCTCGCGGTAAGGTCGACCGTAGATCTTGACGTTCCCGCTGGCGAGCGGCACCAAGCCAAGCGTTGCTTTGATGAGCGTTGTTTTGCCGGCTCCGTTGGGCCCGACGATGCAGGCCAGTTTCCCTTCCGGCACTTCCAGATCAATATCCCACAGCACCGGCTTGTGCCGATAGGCGACGGTCAGATCATGGATTTCGAGCGCCGTGGTGGGGGCCACTTTCTTCGACGCGATGGAGGGAGCTACGGACATATTCTTGACTTTAGTTTTCTTCGCTACTTAGGCCGGCGACGATCGTCTTGACGTTGGCTCGGATCATCCCTTCGAAAGTATCCGCGCCGGAGTCGGCCGGGCCGAGGGCGTCGGAGTAGAGTTCGCCACCGATTCGGACCTCGTGGTCTTGCTTCTGACAAGGTTCGATCAAGGCCTCGACGATTCGCGGCGCCGTGGACGATTCGACGAAGACCGCAGGGACTTTCTGGTTGACCAAGAGCTGGATCACTTCGTCCATGTGTTGGAAGTCGACTTCGTCCTCGGTGCTGATTCCTTTGAGACCAACCGCTTTGAGGCCATACGCTTTGCTGAAGTAGCCAAACGCATCGTGGGCTGTTATTAAAAATCGTCTTGGTTCTGGAATCGTTGCGATTTGTTCACCGCACCAATGGTGGAGTTGGTCCAGCTTGTCGCGATAGGTGGTCGCGTTGCTTGTATAATCGGACGCCCGATCGGGATCGAACTTGGCGAGACGCTCCGCAGCGTAGTCGATGCAATCGGCCCAGAGCAGCACGTCATGCCAAACATGGGGGTCGTACATTCCGACGAATTCGGGAGGTTGTCGCAGCCGCTTGTCCTCCCGCTCGACCAATCGAGCGGTCACGGCGACGACCGGCTTCTTTTTGCCAAGGTGCTCCAGCGTCTCAATGATCCGACCTTCGAGATGGAGCCCGTTGTAAAAAATGATGTCCGCTGCTTGGAGCTGCAAGACGTCCGAGGGGAGCGCGCGATAGAGGTGAGGGTCGACGCCCGGGCCCATCAGCGCGGTGACTTCCGCATGCGGACCGGCGACCTGTCGAATGGAGTCGGCGATTTGGCCCGTGGTGCAGACGATTTTGAGCGGCAGCTCGCCCGCAAATACCTCTCGCGAGTCGGAGTCGCCGTGAGAACCAGTAGCGGGATCGTCCCCCTTTCCGCATCCCTGGGAGGCAGCGAATCCCGCACCAACGAGGCAAAGCAATAGAATCGGAGACCGAATCGCCAGTGGGCGGAGAACTATCATAGGGAGGAACCAAGGGGCCGAAGGATCACGGGAGATTTTTTGACTAATCAAAACCTATCGGATCGCCCGGCACGTTGTCAACCATTGAGGAGTCCCTCTCGTCTTTGTTGAGGGGAGCCGATCGGTCTTGGCTCGTCCCTAGAACCCGAATATTTGTTTCAATGCCTGTCCGCCGCATTGGAAGGTAGAATTGCGGTTCAGTAAGTTTGACGGCATGCCGGAGGGGCAGTACATTCGTGAGGAGTGGTGGTGGGAGCGGTGTTCGACGTTCGCCTCGTCTTGGCCTTCCAGGGTGTTCTTTCAACGGCCCATTTTTCTATGAGTATCACCTACTTTAAGCGGTATCGCATGGAGGTGGACCTCCACTACCGGAGGATTGCAAGTCTGCCTCTGCCGACCGGCTACCAGCTTGTCCCTTGGTCCGCCGATCGGCTCGAAGATCATGTCGAGACCAAGTACCAGAGCTTTCGTCACGAACTGGATTCGAACCTCTTCGATTGCCTGGGCGAGGTCGAAGGCTGCCGCAAGCTGATGGAAGAGATGGTTACCAAGGAGGGATTCATGCCCGAGGCAACTTGGCTGGTGGAATACACGAGCCGAAACCAACGAGAGATGGCCGGTGCGATCCAAGGAATGCGAGTCAATCGGCACTACGGCGGGATTCAGAATGTTGGCGTGACTCCGTTGCACCGGGGACGAGGCCTTGGCTCGGCGCTCGTCGCGGCCACCCTGCTTGGCTTCCAGCAGGCTGGCTTGCCGCGAGCCTACCTAGAAGTGACCGCCCAGAACAAAGAGGCAGTACGGCTCTATCGACACCTGGGCTTTCGCCGCACCAAGACGCTCTACAAAGCGGTCGAGCTAGCGTATGGCTAGCGACTGGTGCCCGCGATGGGGAGGGCGTCAAGCAACTTTCTTGGACCGTTCTTCGACCTCTCTTTGCTGGCCAACCTCCATCCATTCTCGCATCAATTCTCGATGGCGGTGCCGCCGAGCCAGACCTGCGAGACGGGCGCGGTATCCGCGAGGATCGCGGCAAGGATGTCGGCCGCCGCATCGGGAACGCCTTGAGGAATGGGAACGGCTGCCATGTCGGCATAGCGCCCACTCGATAGCGCGCCGACCAAATGGCCGAGCCCCATCGCGTGAGAAGAGGCCAGGGTGCCCATTTCGAGAATCTTCTCCGCCGGGACGCGAGGATGCTGTGCGGCGGTGACTCGCATCTCGTCCAGCAGACTAAGGTCCGGGTTGGACGCCAAGCTGTCAGTGCCAAGGCAAACCCGAACGCCGAGCGACAAAGCCGTTTCGAGCGGGTAGGGATCGTGACCGAAGTAGGCGTGCGAGCGGGGACAGTAAACCAACGAGAGCGCATCGCGGTGTCGGGCTAGGAAAGCGAGTTCCTTCCGCTCGAGATAATTGCCATGAATGACCAGCGCCTTCGGAGCGCGGGTGAGGATGCGCAAGTAGTCGAGCGGCGCGGAGCCTCGTGGCACGGCCCAGGGGTCCCACATGCTGCGTTCTTCAAGGATTTCTTGAAATCCGCCCGCACCTGTCGTCAGGAATTCGAGTTCTTCTTTGGACTCGGCCAAATGAAAAGCAACGGGCATGTTCCATTCTGCCGCGGTTCCTACCAGATTGCGGAGCAGGGGAGGGGAGACGGTGTAGGGGGCATGAGGGCTTACGCCTTCGAGGGGGGTTCCATCGAGTTCCGATGCCCCCTCGACCTTGGAGAGTTTGAGTTTCTTTACCAACCCGCCATGCGCGGAAGGAGCGCGAGCTTGGGAGAAACCAATCACCTCGTGAAATCGTACCGCACGAGGCGACTGGGGTGCCTCGTTGACGTCGTGCGGCGCGTAGGTCGCGATGTCGCCCAACGTGGTCACACCATGGCGAAGTGACTCGGCGGCCCCCTTGTTGACGGCGGCGAGTTTTTTCTTGGGCGTTGTCCGCTCGTTCACGACCAGACGGATCCAATCGGGCATGCTCATGCCTGCCTTGCCGAGTCGCTTCTTCCGATCGCTCAATTCCAGATGGGTGTGGGCATTGACCAAACCTGGCAGAAGCGCGACGTCCCCTAGCTCGGTAATGGGAACGCCACGGGGAGGCTTCGTTCCGACTTGGGTGACTTTGCCCCCTTCGATCTGAACGATCCCATCAATCATGGGAGGGGCAGAGACAGGGAATACAACCCGGGCGCGAAGGGCCACCAATGTCGAAGTTCTTTCGAGTACAGAGTTTCGGATCATCTAGAAAAATAGCCTGGAAAAATGAGGGGTCACGCCCTCGATTTCTCGACAGGCGTAGTGGCGGTTAGGTGGGGACCCTCCGTCTTCTCGGTGATGTCCGAGAGCGGTCGGTCTGGTCTCTGCTGCCCCAATCGCCAGTGACTCAGTCGGCCGATTTGCCAAAGGAGCAAAAAGGCGACCAGCCCACTCGCCGCAACGGCCGGAGCCGTAAAGCTAACCCCGACGACTGGGGACCCCGTAGCCCGAAAAAACAAGCCACCTGGGTCGGCATCTGTGAGTGTGCTGGCGAATTGACTTCGCAGCAGTTGTAACCCGTTGTAACTCATATGAAATGCGATGCAAGGCGAAATGTGTTCGGTTTTTACAGCCAGGGCCCCCAAAACGAGCCCCAGCAGCGTGGCGGAAATCGTTTGGTGGACAGCAGTTGAGTGGGCTAGACCGAAGAAAATTGAGGACAAAACGACCGCCAATCCGACGGAAATTCGTGACCGGATTCCTGACAGAATAAACCCCCGAAACGCCAATTCTTCACAAATCGCGGGCAAAACGGCCATTAGCAGCAGGGCTCCCCCCAGAGATAGCGCCGTGCCGGAGGTCGATTCTTCGAGCCGTTGGGCGAATTCTAAGAAGCTGGCGGGAAGTGGAAAGAGGTCCAGAAGCCTCTCCATGAGCCTCGTGCCGACCGGGACGAGGGCCACCGCGAGGAGGACCGCAAGGGCGATCGTTCCGAAGGGCAGGGACCCGGAAAGCAGGAAAGTCCGCCTTGGTTGGCGCACGCAGAGCCAAGTCAGCAGCAGCACCGGCAGCAAGATGCTGGCTTGCGAGGCCAGCACCATTTTCACGAAGTCCCCCGTCGTGCTCATGCCGAACCCTAGGGATTGCACTCCAAACTGGGAGAGGAAAATAAAGACAACGCAGACCAGCGCCGCGGCGAGCGACGGGGTCGCCGGGCGATGACGGTAGGCGTAGCGGGCCCAGGCGATGAGTCCGACATTCTCGGTATCGCGAAACAGAATCGATTCTTGTTTAAACTGATCGACCGCCCAGCGGATCGAAATCAACCCACACGCTCCCGTGACCAATGCCACCGGCAGAAGGTACCGACCTGCGAGCAGGAGATCCCCCTCCATTGCCGCCTGCACGAGTAAGACCATGCCAGTAATGGGGATCAAGCTCGTGCCCAGGTTCAGCTCGAACCCCGGAGTGAGCGACATGAGCATCAGGGGCATGCAGACCAGGAACATTGGCATGAGGTAATACTGCCCTTCCTTGGTGCTGCGCGCCAGGGCGGCAAGCGCCAAGCTTGCGGCGCTAAAGAGGGCAGCCATCGGGACGAGCGCTAAGAGAAGCCAAACCATCGACAGCAGCGATGGCGGTTCCAACGCCTCCACCCCTGACATCGGGCCAAGGCTCTTGAGCTGTTGCACGATCAGCCGCCCCGTCAGGGCAATACTCCCCAAGTTGCACAGCGCACTACCGATGCTGAAGGTAATAACGGTCAGTAACTTTCCCCAGACGATCTCGTTCCTTTGCGCGGGGCTCGTGAGGAGTGTCTCGAGCGTGCCTCGCTCCTTCTCGCCAGCCACCAGATCGACCGCAGGATAAAACGCACCGGTGAGAGCGCATATAAAGACAATGAAAGGGAGTAGCTTGGACCAGATCACGGCTTGGCGTCGCTGGTCGGTTGCCACGTTGACCGGCTCGATGACAAAAGGTTGGGTCACCTCGATCGGCATTGCCCCGGCTTCCAAGTTGCCTCGGATAATTTTTCCCTCCCAGCGGTCGAGTAGAATTTGCACGCGCGTCTGCGCGAGCTTCGACTCGTCCCGCGTAGAATCATAGAGGATCACCGGGCGAGGTGGCGGGCGGGCCGAAAGAGGGATTTCCCCTACTCGACCCTCGATCGTCTGTCGCAACGCGTCGAGACTTTCCGCAAACCCTGGTGGAAATTCCACCACCACATCGATCTCTCCGGCTGCGAGAAGATGCCGGACATTTTTGATGTTGCTCGGACTGCTTGGAAGTCGGTTTACCGAAATCCTATCGATCTGGGAAGCGTCCGAAAACAACGCTCCGGAGAATCGATCGCCCTCGAGTAGGGGGGGGAGATCGCCCGACTCCTTGAAATGTTCTGCGCCGATTACCGTCACTCGGGCGTCGTGCTGCTGGATGAACTGGCTTGCACGGAGAAAGACGATCCCCATCATCGGATAGATGAGTAAAGGCAGCACTCCGATCACGAGCAGCGTCCGCCGGTCGCGGAGTTGGTCGCGAATCTCGCGACGCCAAATGAGTTGGACATTCCGCCAGTTCATCGCGAGAACTCCCGGTCTGCGCCGACGATAGACGAAGAGTCGGTACCCTGGGAATAGGCAGGCGACTCACTCGTTGCGAGTCGCCGAGCTTCTTCTTGCTCGATTAAGTCGAGGAAAAATTCTTCCAAGTCGTGGTGCCCATACTCGGAGTGCAAGTCGGTAATGGTCCCTTCGGCGAGCACCCGTCCGCGGTGGAGGATGGCGATTCGTGTGCAAAGCCGCTCGACTTCGCGCATGATGTGGGAAGAAAAAATAATACATTTCCCCTGGTCACGCAATTCGCTGACGGTGTTCATGAGCGACCGTGCGACCAGCACATCGAGGCCGTTGGTCGCTTCGTCAAAAATCAGCACGGGAGGATCGTGGACCAACGCCCTTGCGATCGAGACTTTTTGTTTCATGCCGGTCGACATCTTGCCGCCGAGGACCTGGCGGATGTCGTTCATCCCGAGCCGATCGAAAAGGTCTTCCATGCGTTCCTGGAGCAGTTTTGGCTTCAACCCATGAAGCCGCCCGAAATACTCGACCACTTCCCAAGCGGTCATCCGATCGTAGATCGCCGTGCTAGCGGAGATGTATCCGATCTGATGGCGAACGAGTTCCGGCTGCGAGGCGCAGTCAAAGCCATTGATTCGGGCAATGCCAGCAGTTGGCTGAAGCAGGGTGCCAAAGATGCGGAGGGCCGTCGTTTTGCCAGCCCCATTCGGCCCTAGCAAGCCGAAAACCTCCCCCGGCTCGGCAGACAGGTTGAGCCGATCGAGCGCGACCCTGGGGCCGAGCTTCATGTCGTCGTACACCTTCGTGAGGCCAACCGCTTCGATCATGCTAGGAACGCAACCTGGGAAGAAACTACCGCGCCTACCTTACAATCGGCAGTTTAGGCAACGGAGATTGATCTGATGCCCGAATCCCCTCAGATTCTTCGCCCATCGAGTCGTCCACCAAGTCGTAGAACACGTTTCTCCGGCGTGGTTGGTAGCCCAATTCGGCAATGGCCCCCCGAATATCGTCCAGCGACAAGTGATGCACGGTCCCCGCCTCGGAGACGACATTCTCCTCGATCATCAAGCTCCCCATGTCGTTCGCCCCGTAGAGGAGGGCGAGTTGCCCGATTTTGAGCCCTTGGGTGACCCAACTCGATTGGAGGTTGTTGAAATTATCGAGGTAGAGCCGGGCTACGGCATTGGTTCGGAGATAGTCGAACGACCCGACCTTGCGAGTCTCGGCCATGTCGGTGTTTTCGGGCTGGAAGGTCCAGCAGATGAAGGCGGTGAATCCGCCCGTTTCGTCTTGCAGCTCACGGAGTCGCTCGAGATGTTCGATTCGTTCGGCGAGCGTTTCGACATGGCCAAACATCATCGTCGCGGTGCTTCGCCCCCCCATTTGGTGCCAGACGCGATTCACTTCGAGCCAATCCTCGGAGAGGACCTTGCCCCGAGTGATTTCCTTTCGGACGCGGTCGACCAAGATCTCCGCCCCCCCACCAGGCAGGCTTCCAAGCCCTGCCTCGCGGAGTCGCTCCAGGACCGTTTGCAGCGGGAGCTTCGAGATTTTGGTGAAGTGGTAGATCTCCGGCGGGCTGAAGCCGTGGATGTTGACCTGCGGGTAGTTGCTTTTGATTTCGCGGAGTAGGTCTTCGTACCATTCCAGGGGAAACTTGGGATGCAGTCCGCCTTGAAGTAGAATCTGATCGCCCCCCAGGGCGACAGTTTCTTTGATTTTTTCGAGAATGACTTCGATCGGCAGCACGTAGCCTTCGGTCGATTGAGGGCCGCGGTAGAAGGCACAGAAATCACAAACTGCGGTGCAAACATTCGTGTAGTTAATGTTTCGATCGATGTTGTAGGTGCGGTACGGCTCGGGGTGAAGCTTGCGCGTCACGGCATCGGCAGCGCGCCCGAGCGCCGCGAGGTCGCTGCATTCGAGGAGCTTCAGCCCTTCTTCGGGCGTCAGCCTTTCGCCCGCCACGGCCTTGTCGAGAAGGTCGGAGGTCGCGAGCGAATCGTATTCGGAAGAGTGAGCGATCATGGGGAACTAGCCGCCAGTGGAGGATCGGAGGGGAAAGCGTCCAGCAAACCGAGCTCTCGGCAGTAGCCGGCAAACAGCTCCATGCCACGCCGTTCGCTTGGGCCAAGAATGAAATGAAGGTTTTCGGAAAGATACTTCTTCGCCGCGTCTGCGGGCAAACCAAGGTGGGTCGACTCTTCCTTGGCGATGAGGTCCAGATCGCAGAGACCTTGGTCGCGGACTGCTTCGAGCGCGCGTGCCAACGAATCCATACCGACCAGCAAGTTGGGGCGAGCGATCCACGCGGCGAAGACAAAGGGCAACTCGGTCCACTGGCACCAGCGGTCGCCCAAGTCCCACGACTCGCCGAAGTCCCTTCCGGGCGGTTGCATGGCTCGATCGCCGATAACCAGCACCGCATCGGCGTCGGTTTGCTCCAGCCGGTCGTCCATCCGCAAGGGTTCGAGTTCGGGTTCAACGCCATGCAGTTTGCGGAGCAGAATACGGGCAAGCGCCGCACTCGTGCGCGAACCTTCGTCGAGCGCCAGCCGGCGCACCTTTGCTGGTGCGGTGCGGAAGTGGAGTTTCACGCTCAGCACCGGCCCACGACAGGCGACGCACGCATCGGAGATCAGCCGGGTCCCTGGCTGCCGGAAATGCTCGACGATCGGCACCAGCGCCACATCCAGCCCCCCTGCCATCAAATCGTCGGCGAGCCGGCTGGGCAAATCGAGCGTCACCCGGCTATGCGGCAGCGCCTGGGCTAGCCCACGCACCAGCGGCTTGGAGTTTAAGTACGAGACCGCCCCAACACGGAGCGGCGAATCGATGGAAGAGCGGGGCAACAGCATGGGTGAAATATACTCGATCCACGCCACCGCAAAAACCCGCTATCGACCATTGGCTTTCTCGACGTCGACTGCCGTGACTTTGAACTCGGGGCAGAGCGATTCTTTGTCCGTTACGTCGCTCGTTACGCGGTTGACCATGAATTCGGGGAAGTGGAACGTTGTGTAGAGTGTGCGGGGTTTGATGCTCGTGGTCACTTGGGCACGTAACCGGACGTTCCCCCGATCGGAAACGAGTCGAACGAAGTCGCCTTCGCCGATCGCTTTCGCTTTGGCATCGACGGGGTGGATTAAAAGGATATCTTCGGAGACGAGTTGCCCGTTGGGGGTTCGGCGGGTCATGGTGCCGCAGTTGTAATGCTCCAAATTGCGGCCGGTCGTTAGAATGAAGGGAAACTTTCCAAGGTTCGCCACCACTTCGGCACTTTCCTCGAAGTCAAAGTGGTGGAACCGCCCTTTGCCTCGCTGAAAACTCTCCTGGTGAAGGATTTGCGTATCGCTGCCATCTTCCACGATCGGCCACTGTTTGCCGTTGTCGCCCAACTCCTCCCATTTCGCGCCGCGAAAGAACGGAACGATTGCTGCAATCTCTTGGAGGACGCCGTCAGGCGTGTAGTCGGGTTGCGCGTAGCCCATCCGGTTCATGATGTCGATGATGATCTGGCCATCGCTTTTGGTGCCAGGCAGCGGGTCGACCACTTGATTCACCCGTTGGACTCGGCGCTCGCTGTTGGTAAAGGTCCCACTTTTTTCTAGGAACGAAGTGGCGGGCAGCACGACGTCGGCTAACTTGGCTGTTTCGGAGAGAAAAATATCTTGCACCACGAGCAATTCAAGGCACTCCAAGCTCTCGCGAACATGCTCGGCGTTGGGATCGGTCTGGGCCACATCCTCGCCCATGATCCAGAGCGCCTTGAGATCTCCTCGCTTGGCTGCCTCGAACATTTCTGGAATCTTGTAGCCGACATGCGCTGGGACAGGCCGGCCATAATGCTCGGTGTAACGGCGTTGGTTCTCCGGATCGGTCACGTCGAGGTAGCCGGCCCCTTGATGCGGCTGGACCCCCATGTCGGCGGCACCTTGTACGTTGTTCTGCCCACGCAACGGATTCATTCCGACCCCTGGTCGGCCAATGTTGCCCGTCATCATCGCCAGATTGGCGATAAGCATCACGGTCTGGCTCCCCTGCGAATGCTCGGTCACGCCCAGGCCATGGAACTCCATCGCTCGTGGCGAAGCCGCGTAGGCGAGCGCCGCCGCTTGGACCAACGCACGATCCACGCCGGTGAGGCATTCCATGGCGGTCACGTCGAGGTCTCGAATTTGCTTTTCGAACTCCTCATACCCTTCGCACCGGCTCTGGATGAAGTCATGGTCTACGGCGTTTTCGATAATGATGAAGTGCGCCATCATATTGAGCAACGCCACGTTGGTGCCTGGCCGCAGTTGGAGGTGATACGTTGCCATCTTGGCCAATTCATTTTCCATCGGGTCGATGACAATCAGCGTCTTTCCCTGCATCACCGCCTGCTTGAGTTTGGCTCCCGTTACCGGATGCCCCGTTCGCGGATTCGCCCCAATGAGTAAGAAGAGGTCCGCCTCGGCGATGTCGTCGATCGAATTCGTCGCCGCTCCGGTGCCAAAGGCCTGCTGCATCCCGTAGGCGGTCGGCGCATGGCAGACACGAGCGCAGCAATCGATGTTGTTCGTCCCGACAACCGCCCGAATGAACTTTTGCATCAGGTAATTTTCTTCGTTGGTGCATCGCGCCGAAGAAATTCCCGCTACGGAGTCGGGCCCCTGTTGGGTCACCAGTCCTTTCAGCTTTTCTGCGATCAGGTCGTAGGCTTCGTCCCAGGTCGCCTCCTCGAGCTGACCGTTACGACGGATGAGGGGCGAGGAGAGCCGATCGGGGTGATTGTAAAAACCAAAGGCGTAGCGGCCTTTCAGGCAGGTGTGGCCATAATTGACCGCAGCGGTTTCCGGCGCAACGATCGAAAGAATCTGGTTATCCGCCACGGCCACGTCCAGATTGCAGCCCACGCCGCAGTAGGAGCAAATCGTGCGAACGGTCTTCTCCGGCTCGACCTGGGCCGCGCGAAAGACGTCGGAGATCGCACCGGTTGGACAGGTCTGCGAACAAGCACCGCAAGCAACACAGTCGGAATCGGCAAACGACTGGTCGGCTCCCTTGATGATCCGGCTCTCCATTCCGCGTCCATGCGCCGCGAGCACGAACTCCCCCTGAATTTCATCGCAAGCACGAACACACCGATAGCACATGATGCACTTCGAGAGGTCCGAGAGCATGTAGGGATGCGATTCGTCCTTCGGTTGGTCAAGATGGTTTTTACCAGCGCGGTAGCGGACCTCCGTGAGGCCGACCTGGGCGACTACCTCTTGCAACTCGTTGTAACCGTGACTCGAAGATGCCTTGGAAGGTCCATCGAGGGTCTCGCCATCGGGATAGTCCGACAGCACGAGTTCGACGATGTTTCGCCGCAATCGATCGACGCGCTCCGAAGTCGTGAAGATATGCATGTTCTCCGTAACGGGCGTGTGGCAGGCGGCAACCACACGGCGTGGTCCTTCGGCGCTTGCAGCAACTTCCACGGAACAGACCCGGCACGAACCGTATGGTTTTAGCCTTGCGTCGTAGCAAAGCGTGGGGATCGCATCGGCGGGGCCCTTTCCTTCCGCACCGGTCCGTTCGGCGAATTCGAGAAGGGTCTCGCCCTCGACAAACGGGAGAGCAACGCCGTCGAGGAGGGCGGTTGGCTCCGAAACAAGGAGGGAGGCCATGATTCAGTTTCCTGCAAAATAAGGGCGGAGTTCTTCGGGGAAATACTCGAGGATATTGCGAATCGGCAGAGGAATTCCGCCACCGAGACCGCACAGGCTGCCGAGTTCCAAAGTTTCGAGCAGGTCGTCCAGCAGTTGGCGATCGATCTTGGCCGTGCCCTCGATGGCGTGCCCTATCATCTCCTCGCCTCGGACGGATCCCAGTCGGCAGGGGAAGCACTTCCCGCACGACTCGACCGCACAAAACCGGAGAAGATGCTTCATGTATTCGATCATCGGCATCGAGTCGGGGATACCGATGATGCCGGCGTGTCCGAGCAGGAAGCCGGCGTTTTGGAACGACTCGAAATCAAAAGTCAGCTCGCCGATCTTTTCGCAGGGGATGACGCCGCCCAGCGGCCCGCCGACTTGGATCGCTTTGGTCGGCCGGCGAAAGCCTTGGCCCAACTCTTCGACAAGCACCCTCAGCGGGGTGCCCATGGGTACTTCGTAAATGCCGGGGCGGTTGAAGGCGCCGTCGAGACTCGCCAGCTTGGGGCCGGTCGATTTTTCCGTACCGATCTTCGCAAAAGCCTCCCCACCCATCGAAAGGATCGAGTGAATGCAGGCAAGCGACTCAACGTTGTTGACGACCGTTGGCTTTCCATAAAGGCCCTCGGTGGTCGGGTAGGGAGGCCGGACGCTGACTTCCGGTCGCCGGCCTTCGATCGAGGCGAGAAGCGACGTCTCCTCACCGCAGATGTAGGCACCCGCCCCCTTAATGATCTTGAATCGGAAGTTAAACGGGCTCCCTTGGATCGCATCCCCCGCGTACCCTGCTTCTTCTACCTCGCGAATCGCTTGGGCGACCGCTTCCTGCGCCTGGGGATACTCCGCGCGAATGTAGAGCACGCCCGCCGACGCACCGACGCAGTAGCCCGCCACCAACATCCCAAAGAGGACGCGATGGGGCTGCTCTTCTAAGAGGTAGCGGTCGATGTACGCGCCGGGATCGCCCTCGTCGGCATTGCAGACAATGTACTTCTCGTCGGCGTTTTCTTTTCGGCAGGAATCCCACTTGAGCCCCAAGGGAAACCCCGCGCCGCCACGACCGCGAAGGCCCGACGCTTGGACTTCGTTCAGTGCGACTTCGGACGGTTGCTGGAGGAACCGATCGAGCAACGAGTAGTAGTCGCCAACACCAGGGAATGTCGCGGTGAGCATCGGTCGGTCGAGCGTTGATTCGACATGATATTGGTCGACATGGCACTGCCCATGCGGCTCGGACGCGGCCCCGTCGAGGATCGCGTCCAACTGCTCGATCGCGTTGCCAGAATAGTTTTTTCCCTCGTACTGAAACGCCCCGTTTTCGTAGCAACGCCCCAAACAGCATATTTCGCCAATCTCTTCGGGGTTCATCTTGCCGGCGAGCCGTTCGACGAGAGCATCTTGCGTGCCGGCGCAGAGGCAACTGGAGCCATTGCAGACCACGACCTTCTTGGTCAGATGATCGCGCCGCAAGAAGTCGTAGAACGACGCGGTCCCGAACGGGATTGCCTCGCCCACGTGATAGTCGTCGGCCAGCTGCTTGAGGGCCCCAGGACTCGCCCCTGCGGGGCCGATCGCACCGACCAAGTTTTCGAACAGATTCTCCTCCAGGCCTTTCCGCCCGGAGAGTTTGCTTAGATTCTCAGCCATCGGTTACTTCTCTCTGTGGTCGGTCAGGTTGACGACGCGCATTCGACCGCCCCGACGATGGACGCATCGTGAGAATAAACGGTCGCCTTATTGCCTCGGCAAAACGAGAGGAGCGTCATCCCCATCGCGTTGCACAGTTCCACCGCCAATGTCGATGGCGCGGAGACGGAGGCCAGGAACGGAATCCCTGCAACATACAGTTTCGTCACGATCTCATACGAGACCCGACCGCTCACGAGGATCAACGTCGCGTCGTCGAGCAAATCATGCGTCAACAAGTATCCAATCACTTTGTCGACGGCGTTATGCCGGCCAATGTCTTCCATGGCGGACAACAATTTCCCTTCCGTTGTAAAAGCCGCCGCCGCATGGCAACCGCCCGTTGCCTGAAAAAGGGGCTGCCGATTTTGCATCTGTCGTAGCAAATCACCCAGTCGGGAGATGTCGAATCGCAGATTGTGTTCGAGGGGTTCTTGGGGGTAATTCATGCCGCTTGCGTCGGTTTTTCCACATAGGCCACAAGAAGAAC
Source organism: Planctomycetaceae bacterium (assembly GCA_003233055.1). GTDB lineage: Bacteria > Planctomycetota > Planctomycetia > Pirellulales > Lacipirellulaceae > Aeoliella. The sequence goes on along the minus strand of QIKP01000011.1, from coordinate 65,317 downwards.
TCGCTAGGAGAGTTCTCGCCGAAATTTTTTGGCGTCGGGCGAGGCGGTCGGGAATTTCCAGTTCGGCAACCGAAAAATGCCCCTCCGCCAGGCAGGGCCGTTCCCGGTACCGGAGGAGGTCGCTTTTTTGCTGCAGGATATCTTCCGTATAGAGCAGGCCGACTGCCAGGTATTTATCGTCGCCCGGCGTCCGCATGGTGAGCGTGTAAGGCTTCCCATTAATACTTATTTGGAGTGCTTCCTCCGGAGCGAGAGCATCGGCTACCTCGGTAGGTACCGAGTCAACGTACTGAATGGCCTTGAATCGCAACGGGAAATCCTTGAGGACCTGTCGAGAGGAGCGAGGCCCTCATTGTAGCAGTATCGGTCCGTTCGTGTCTCTGTCGCACCGGGAGCTGTTTTGCCCGCATTTGCCCACACTGAGCCTTGTCGGTACGACGTGGAATCGAAACCTGGGCCGACACCAAGCTTGGGCCGACAATAGATAGAGAGGAGGGTTCTTTGGTATCGCCAACGGTCATAGAATGGGGGAAATGCAAGACTCTTTAGCCATCGCGCCGGTCGCCGGCCCTATCAACGCGACCATTTGCCCGCCAGGGTCCAAGAGCCTCACCAATCGCGCTCTTATCTGCGCCGCGCTTGCCGAGGGGGAATCGACCCTCACGGGAGCCCTGGTGAGTGACGATACGCGGGTGATGATCGATGCCCTCGGAGAGCTCGGGATATCGATTGCCGAAGAAAACGATGGCCGAACGCTCCAGGTCGAAGGGTGTGCTGGCCAGATTCCCGAAAAGATCGCGGATCTATGGGTTGGCAACAGCGGCACCACGATCCGTTTCTTAACGGCTTTGGCTGCCCTAGGCGGAGGACGCTATCGGCTCGATGGAGTGACGAGAATGCGCGAGCGACCGATTGGAGACTTGCTCGAGGCCTTAAACCAGCTTGGTGCCAAGGCTTGGTCCGAATCGAGTAACGGATGCCCGCCCGTCGTCGTGGAGGGGGATCGCCTGGCAGGGGGTGTCGCGACCGTTCGCGGAAATATTTCTAGCCAGTACCTGAGCGGATTACTGATGATCGCACCTCTGGCGAACGGGCCGACGGAGATGAGCGTCGACGGAGCCCTCGTCTCCCTGCCGTATGTCCGGATGACGTTGCGGGTGATGGAGGCCTTTGGCGCATCGATGGAGACCAACGAGGCGTTCAATCGCTTTGGGTCCCCCGGCGGCCAAAAGTACACGGGCTGCAATTATGCCGTCGAACCCGATGCCTCGGCTGCGAGCTACTTCTGGGCTGCGGCGGCCATTGTGGGTGGCTCGGTAACGGTCGACCGACTCAACACCAAGAGCTTGCAAGGGGACGTGGCCATCGTCGACCTGCTCGAGCGAATGGGGTGCCAGGTCGATCGAAAGGAGAACGCCATTACGGTGAGTGGCCGGCCTCTTCGGGGGATTTGTGTCGACATGAATGCGATGAGTGACATGGTTCAAACGATTGCGGTCGTGGCGCTCTTTGCGGAGGGGCCGACCGAGATCACCGGCGTCGCACACAATCGCCATAAGGAAACGGACCGAATCACCGCGCTGGCGACCGAGCTCCGCAAGCTGGGGGCCGTGGTCGAAGAGCGAGAGGCGGGACTCCGAATCATTCCGGGGCCGCGAATCGTTCCAGGATCACCGAGGCGAGCCCTCATCGAGACTTACGACGACCACCGCATGGCGATGAGCCTAACCCTTGCGGGTCTCAAGATCCCAGGCGTCCAAATCCTCGACCCAGGCTGCACGGCCAAGACGTATCCCGATTTCTTCCAAGACCTGGCCACGGTGGTCGGGGCAAACGACGGCGGGGCAAACGAATAGAGGCAGCGACTTGCCTTAAGGGTGCGGTCTGAATGGACGGCAAATTTCCACTACGCTCTTTCCACTCGCGATTAAACGACGCCGGAGGACCGTTCGCGGGAGGCTGCTTGTTGGAGGTTGATGCCGCTTTGCCGGATGAGCTCATCGGCCCTTTCCAGCATCGACAGGCTCGTATCCGCCTCCAAGACGTCATCGCAGCAAGGATCGCGGGCCTCGAAGTTGGCACCACAATGCTGGCAGACGACCGATTTGCCAAGGTATTCCACGCGCACTTGCAGATTGCGACCACAAGTCGAGCATTCTTGCACGAAATAAGTTGAGCTAGGCATGCGATACCTCCTGTGAAGCAGATCGAGAAGCCATTCAATTCAGCAAACCAGAGACGGCATCCTACACTGCGGACGACCGAAATGCAACCCAATGGCCGGAGACGGGATCGGCAAAAGGCAATTGAGACGCATTGCAACTTGTTTCAGTGGAATGGGTTACCGCATTCTTGCTCGCCCAAGGCAATGCTATCATGGACACTCGGGCGAGACCTTGCCAGGAGTTGTCAGGGTTCATCGGCCATCTTCCAAATATCCGAATCGATAGGGACCGGAAATCTCGACAGCCGGTTCGGAAGGATCGCCCGGAACGCTCATGGAGCCCCGCCCGCCCGACGCTGAAATCAACGCCGAAACCGACGGGGCGGGAATCTCTCTCGCTCGATTTGAATGTGGTTTTCGGCTAGAATGGGGAAAGCGAGAATTTAGCGAGCGATCCAGACGCACCAAAGTCACCGCCAAAGGCCATCGCATGGGAAATCGAGTCTTTACCGGCGTCGTTCTGCTCCTCTGGTGCTCCATGATGACCTGGCTGGTGTGCGCCAAAATCCTGCCGACGGTTCTTCGCGGCGACCCACCTCCTACGGTGGTCCAAAAGAATGAAACGGTTTGCTGGAAGGTAAGCATGGATGGCAAGCCGATCGGTTGGGCGGTTAGTCAAGCCGTGGCTGGTGTCGATTCGACGACGGAGCTTCACAGTCGGGTTCTGCTCGAGGATATTCCCTTCGATCGCTTAGCCCCGCGCTGGATGGCCACGCTCCTCTACGGATTCGATCGGCTTCGGATCGACATGCGGACCAGGACGGTTCTCGATTCGCTCGGCCATCTTTCTTTGTTCGACGCAACCGTTTGCATCAACGAACTTCCCTCCGTAGTGCGCATGAGAGGACGAGTTGGCGAAGGGATGATCCACCTCCGACTGCAATATGGCGATGTCGTTCACCGTGTCGAGTATCCTTGGCACGAAAATAAATCGATGGGAAGCGAGCTCAATCCAGAGGCGAGGATCTTGCAAGTCTACAAGGGACGTAAGTGGAAGAAGGAGATCTACAATCCATTGGGGGGACCCAAAGGGGCCATCGAATTGGTCGAGGCGGAGGTCATGGAGGAAACAGCTCTCCTCGTGAACGGCCAAAGGGTCCTCACGAAACGAATCGAATATCGATCCATTGGTTCCGCAGGTATCTCCCCGAGCAATCGCCATCGAGCCAATCTTTGGGTAGCCGAAGATGGCACCCTCTTGCGAGAAGAGATTCGTCTGATGGACGTCTCCTTGCGATTCGATCGAACCTTGGAGGAAGATTTGCTCGCCGACGCGGAGGCTCTGCTGGAGCTGGATCGCTTCGCCACGCTTTCGGCATCCGACCGCCTGAAGGCGCAGCCCTAGTGCTTTAACAACTTTTAGAATGGGGGTGCGTGGCGTCAGTCGTTTCCTAGATAAGTCGTTCTGACGCCACGCACCCTAATTTTTAGTCATGACAAAGCACTCGCAAATTACCCTTGCCCCGCGTACCAACTGCCATGCCCCCGATTGTCGAATTTTCATCCGTAGGCCGCGATTACGGTTCCAAAACCGCTGTGGATGCGATCGATCTTCAGTTGCATGAGGGGGAACTCTTTGCCCTCTTGGGGCATAACGGAGCGGGGAAAACAACCGCCGTCAAAATGCTGGTTGGCCTGTTGCAGCCAGGAACCGGGTCGATTCGGATCGGTGGATACGACGTTGTGGAGTCCACGCGAGAAGCCGTGAGCCTCCTGGGGTACGTGCCCGACCAACCCTATCTGTACGACAAACTCTCGGGCTATGAATTCCTGGAGTTCATTGCAGAAATCTATGGCTTTGACGCCAAGGTGATTAAAGAACTGATCGGCCGCGAGATCGACCGCTTTGGATTGGCTGAGTTCGTTCATGACCTTTGCGAAAGCTACTCGCATGGGATGAAGCAGCGGACTGTTTTTGCTGCGGCCATGCTGCACAACCCACGCTTGCTGGTCATCGACGAGCCAATGGTCGGGCTCGATCCACAGAGTATAAGGATTGTGAAAGATCTGTTGCGTGAGGAGGTCGACAAGGGGCTCTGCGTCTTCATGTCGACCCATACGCTCACCGCAGCCGAGGAAATTGCCGACCGAATCGGGGTGATGCGGAAGGGTCAGTTGCTCTACGTGGGGTCGGTCGACGAGTTAAGAAAGTCACACGCTGGCGAGGACCAATCGCTAGAATCGCTCTACCTGAAGCTAACGAACTCCACGTGAAATCGATTCGAACGCCGGAACATGCGTCGGTGGATCGCACGGAACGAAAGGGGCGGGCAGAGCCCCTGGTTACTAGGATTCGTACGAGTCGTGGTTGCCCTCCTTTTCATTTTGCGTAGGTAAAATTTTTCTCCATGTCGCTCCCTTCGGATTCCTCCGCCTACTTGCCAAGCCATACGGTCTCCGAGGACCGTGAGGCGCAAATTTTTTGGCGGATTCGCTGTCGAATCATCCGTTCGCAGCTCCGCAAAATTTTTGAGTCGGCCAGGCTGCGAACGACGTTGGTAGCCCTGCTTAGCCTCGTTTTTTGGCTGGGTCTCTTTCTGCTCTTCTACGAGGCTTTTCGATTCGTCAAGCAACAGGTGGGAGGCGCGGGAGCCGCTTACCATGCCGAGACGTTTAAGTTGGTATTCCATCTTTTCTTTGCTTCGCTCAACGTCATGCTCGTTTTTTCTTCGGGTATCATTCTTTACGGATCGCTCTTTCGATCGCCCGAGACGAAGCTGCTCCTATCGCTACCGGTGCGCGATGAGCGGATCGTGCTCTACAAATTTCAGGAAGCGGTTGGATTTAGCTGCTGGGGGTTCTTTCTCCTGGCGAGTCCCATGATGCTGGCGTACGGACTCGTCATTAGTGCGCCATGGTACTACTACGCGCTGCTACTCCCGATGATCTTGGCCTTCGTCTACATCCCATGCAGCCTGGGTGCGTTGGCTTGCCTGTTGCTGGTGAGAAAGGCTCCGAAGATTAAAATGGCGATCGTCGCGGCGGCGGCGCTTGCCTCGGTGCTATTCGCCACGCGAGCGGTTTGGAAAACCATCCGTGACCCCCAGGCCGATCTGTTCGGCGAGACCTGGTTTCAGCAGACGCTCCAGCGGTTTCAATTTGCCCAGCAGGAGTGGCTCCCAAGCTCCTGGCTGAGCAATGGCTTACTCGAAGCAGGGCAGGGGGTTACCGAATCGACCGGCGGGATCGACATGCCGATGGTCCAGAGCTGCCTCTACCTGGCGCTCTTGATCTCCAATGCGCTGCTAGGCCATCTGCTTGTCGTGAATGCGGGGAAACGATGGATGCGCAAGGGCTATAGCAGCTTAGAGTGCAGTCCGCGAGGGCGGCGGTCGATCCAACCGGCAAGGGTCGACCGCTGGCTTCGAGCGGCGCTTTTTGCATTTCCAACACCCGTAAAGCTACTCCTCATAAAAGATTGGCGGTTGCTCCGACGCGATCCGGCGCAGTGGTCGCAGTTTTTAATCTTCTTTGGGTTGCTAGGGCTCTATTTTCTCAACATGGATCAATTTAGCAATCAAGAGAACAACATCAGCAGCATCACCTGGGTCAACATGGTGAGCTTCTTGAACTTGGCCGTCGTGGGATTGATCCTTTCGACGTTTACCACTCGGTTTATCTTTCCGATGATTAGCTTGGAAGGGCAGCGATTTTGGATCCTCGGCCTCCTGCCGGTTCGGCGGGAGACGATTCTGTGGAGCAAGTTCGTGTTTGCCGCCCTTGGGTCTTGGATCCCTTGCTCTCTTTTGATCCTCGCGAGCGATCTCATGTTGCAAATCGACCGGCTAGTCGTCGTGGTCCACCAGCTAACTTGCCTGTTGCTTTGCTTGGGGCTCGCCTCGATTGCGGTCGGGTTGGGGGCCATGATGCCCGACTTTCGGGAACCGTCGCCTTCCAAAATTGCAGCCGGATTCGGTGGAACGCTCAACTTGGTCCTCAGCGCGCTCTACATTCTTCTGATCGTCCCTTTCACCGCTCTTCCGTGCCATCTCTACTTAATCGCCGGTCGGGGGGCCATTGGGGGGGCGATTCTAGATCCAGAGCAGTGGCGGTACTGGCTCTTTTACGGTCTCATCGTCGCGATGGTGATCGCCGCGGTGGCCGTCATCCTCCCGTTAACCTGGGGACTTCGAGCTTTTCGTCAGCTAGAGATGGAGTGATTCCGACCGAATCGGAAGACTTCGCTCTACGGCAATTCGTTCGATTCGTCGGATTCGTGGTTCCTTTTTTCAGCCGTGAACCTCCCGCGTCTGTTTCTTTGCGTCTGTCTCTTTGCCTCTTTGCGTGAGGCTTCTTTTCTTGACCTTTGGATCCTCTAGGCCATTAGCAGTCAGCTAGCCGACGAGCTACGCCTCGTCGGGGGAAAAACGTCGGACTGGAAGCCCGACCTACTGGCTGTGAACGGTTACGAATCGAGAGACCTCGCGATGGCCCAAGATTATTGATGGATACCGGGCGAGAGTTTTGCAGCCTGGACGGGGCTTTCCCTGAACGCCTGCCTTGCAAGGAGAGCGACCAGCCAGTAACCTGGACCTATCGCAGATGAGATTAGATCTCAGGAAACGATTTTGCGTTCTGGTTTCCCTTAGTTTCGCGGGATTTTTTTTATGGCCGCCATGCCCTTATCTCAACTCGCTTCCGGCGCGGTGGCTCGGGTTGCCAGCCTTCGGGTCGACAAAGACGATGCTACTCGCCTCCGAGCGATGGGGCTCTGCGTTGGCCGGCAGGTGGAGTTGCTTCGGGCGGGCGATCCGCTCATCGTTCGTATTTCGGGGGCACGCATCGGGCTCTCCGCGCGGCTGGCAGGCGGGGTGACGGTCGAGCCTGCTTAGTCTGCAGCCCGTGGGTGGCGAAGTCCCGGTCCTGCCGTTGGGCACCAGTCGATTCCGATACCCGGCACCGCTGTTTCTGAGGTCCCTAACGCCGTGAGGTCTGCCCTGTCCGATACCAAGAAGAGCCTGCCTGTCTTATCGCGTAGCGAGCGGAACCCAGTGATTGCGCTGGTTGGAAATCCCAATGCGGGAAAGACATCGCTCTACAATCGGCTCACGGGGTTACGTGCCCGGACGGCCAACTTTCCGGGAACCACGGTCGAACACCGGCGAGGGCCAATCGAGCTGGGGGGGCGGTCGATGACCCTTCTCGATTTACCGGGGCTCTATACGCTCGACGCCGTCACGCCGGACGAGCGGGTGGCGGCCGATGCCCTGACGGGAGAGCTTTCTGGTGCATCGCAGCCCGACGCCTTGCTTATCGTGATCGACGCGACCAACCTGGAGCGGAATCTATTCCTCACGAGCCAGATTCTCCATCTCCATCGGCCAACCGTCGTCGCGCTCAACATGATCGACTTGGCCGACAAGCATCGTCTGGAAATCGATGTTCAGGAATTCCGTTCCCGGCTTGGCTGCCAGGTGGTACCGGTCTCGGCACGAACCGGTCGCGGGATGGAAGAACTACGTGATGCACTCGAAGCGGTCGTGTCCCAGGAGACGGAGCCGGTCACTCCCGACGACCTCGCTAGGTGTGGCTCGTGCAGTGGGTGCCAGTATAGCGCCCGTTACACGTGGGCCGAGAGCGTCACTGCGACTGCTACCCGTGGCGATGCGACGGCCCACGGACGTCGGTCCGATGCGATCGATCGCATCGTGACCCATGGGGGAGGAGGGCTGCTCTGTTTCGCCACCGTCATGGTGCTGACTTTTTTCCTCATCTTCTGGGCAGCGCAGTTTCCGATGGAGTGGATCGACGGCCTGTTTGGCTTAGCGAGTACGACCGTCGGCCAATGGCTACCGGCTGGCGATCTCAATAGCCTCCTCACCGACGGTCTGATGGGCGGGGTGGGCGGCGTTCTCGTCTTTTTGCCGCAAATAGGCCTGCTGTTTTTTATGCTCGCGCTGCTGGAAGATTCTGGTTACCTTGCCCGCGCGGCGTTCGTGATGGACCGGCTCATGCACCGCGTCGGCCTCCCGGGCAAAGCCTTTGTGCCGCTCTTGTCCGCGCACGCCTGCGCCATCCCCGCCATCATGGGGGCCCGCGTGATCGAGGACCGGCGTGATCGACTTGCGACAATCCTTGTACTGCCACTGATGACCTGCTCTGCCCGACTGCCTGTCTATGCAATGGTCATGGGGCTCCTGTTTCCGACGGAGCCGATCAAGGCGGCCCTTCTGTTTGCCGGGGCCTATGCCTTGGGAATTGTTGCTGCTCTCGCCATGGCCTGGGTTTTTAAGAAGACACTGCTCCAAGGAAAAACAGAGCCACTCCTCCTCGAGCTGCCGAACTACCGGGTTCCTTCGCTGCGCAATGCCCTCTTTCTGACGTTTGATCGGTCGTGGGCGTTCGTCAAGAGTGCTGGCACGACGATCCTGGTCATTTCCGTTGTGATCTGGGCGCTGGCGACCTATCCGAAAACCGCCATCGAACAGATGCCTCCCGAGGTGCAAACGGAGATCGCGGCGCTCGAATCGAGTGGCAATACCGACGAGGCTGAGAAACGGATCTCGCAGGTCGGGCTAGAGAATTCGTTCGCGGGGCAAATTGGTCGTACGATCGAACCGGTCTTCGCGCCGCTCGGTTTCGATTGGAAGATGACCGTTGGGGTGATGGCGTCGTTTGCAGCGCGCGAAGTGATTGTCTCGACGATGGCCGTGTTGTACGGTCTTGGGGAGGAGGGGGCCGAGGACGAGGGCTTGCTCCTCGATCGCCTTCGTCGCAGTACCCACGCCGATGGCCGCCCGGTCTTTACGACGGCGACTTGCCTCAGTTTGCTGGTTTTCTTCGTGCTCGCGATGCAATGTTTGCCGACGCAGGTCGTCACGCGAAGGGAGACCGGTTCCTGGAAGTGGCCCCTCTTGCAGCTTGGTTATATGTCGGTTCTCGCTTACGTCGCGGCGTTGGTCGCTTATCAAGTGGCTTCGGCGGCTGGCTGGGGAGGGTAATCGAGAAACCCTTCACGGAAAAACGAATCGCCGCAAAGGAGCCCTAGGACGCTTTCAAATTCGCCGAATAAAAGAAACCGCCAAGGCGCCAAGTACGCCAAGAAGAGTTGGAGGGAAGAGCTGGAGGAGAGAGGTAACCGTTCCCCGAATCGGAGGCAGGGAAAACCACGAATTCGTGGTTTCTTTCTTTCGACTCGTGAACGGTGACAGGAGGAACAATCCGGGGTTTCTCTGCTTCGGCCGACATTTTTCTTGGCGGCCTCGTTTCTTGGCGCCTTGGCGTACTTGGCGGTTCAAAAATGACTTTGCAGTTCTCCTGAGAGGAGCCCCGTAGCCCCGCCCAAGCTTGGTCGGGGCTACGAGCACTAGGCGAGCAGCGTCGCCGGTTCGGAGGCGGCTTGCCGGAGCAGCGAAGCGTCGCTGGCACTACTAGCAAAGATCACGACATCGCCTTGCTCGAAGCGTTGCGCGCCGCCAGGGCGAACAATCACCTTGCCTTCGGCGCGCCGAAGGGCAACAAACACGATGTCATTGGCTTGCTCGTCAAACTCACCAATCGATTTCCCCACGAGCCGAGAACGATTGGCGACCTCCGCTTCCCCTAGTTCGAACTGTCCCGCCATGTCATCTCCGTTCATGATGCGGGTGAGGTGGGGGCGCAAAAGCGCGCCGGCCGCCGACTCCCCGGCCATCTGGTGAAGAGACACGGTAACCGTGGCACCGGCATGTTTGAGTTTTTTGGCGCTGCCGGTCGATTCCGCCCGAGCTACGATCAGGCAGTTGGAATTCAAACCACGGACCGTGACCGTGATGAACAAGTTTTCGGCATCGGAATCAACGGCGCAGACCACGCCTCTTGCCCGCTCGACACCCGCTTGGAGCAGTATCTCGTCGTCGCTGGCGGTCCCCTGGACCACAAGATGCCCTACGTCGATGGCGAGCTGGCAGTGAAGGTCGTTATTTTCCACGACGACGCAGTGAAGCCCCCCCTCTTCGAGCTGCTTACAAATGGTCTGTCCCATTCTCCCGTAACCGCAGACGATGATGTGGCCCGAGCAATCTTCTATTTTTCGTTTCATCTTTCTTCTCCGCGACCCTTCTTTGTCCATGGCAACTTGTACCAAGGCACCGAGTGAATACGTAAAAATACCGATACCGCAAACCAAGAGTAACGCGGCGACTCGCTCGCCCATCTCCGAAACACCTTGATCGCCGTACCCCACGGTGGTAATCGTGACGAGGGTAAAGTAGAGGCATCTCCAGAGCGTCCAGTCCTCCGTGATGTAGAACCCGATCGTTCCTAAGAGCAGCACCATCGACATCATCGCCAGGCAGTGGAAGATGGCGTCGTGTCGGTCGTCGAGAGAGCGAGCATGCATGGCGGACTTTCTGGAAAAATGGCCAACTCCCCAAAGGTAGCTCGCGGCCTGTTCCAGGTCGGGAGGCTCGGACGCCCCCATGCGTCTTCTCGGACGTGGCCCTCCGATAACCGTTTCAGACGGCTTAACCGGGCGAATCGAGGTAAGGGTCTTGGCTCATCTGACGCTGCATTTTTTGTCGCTCCTTCTCGAAATAGAGCATCACCTTGCGATCGCGGAAGTGGCGGCGTTCGACTTTTCGCTGGGCCCGATAAAAAAGCGATTCGTATCGGCTTAGAGGCCCGGTCGCTTTCTTGCCGGTCGCCTCCAGGGATTTGTACTTCTTTGGCCCGAATCCCATGAGGAGGATCTCGTCGTCGAGTGCCAGAAATTGCCGGTAGGTGCCGGGGTCGCCCTGCCGGCCACACCGCCCGAGGAGTTGGCGATCGATCCGTTGCGATTCGTGCAGCTCGGTGCAAATCACATGCAGTCCGCCGAGTTCCGCCACGCCATCGCCCAGCTTGATGTCGGTCCCACGCCCCGCCATGTTGGTGGCAACGGTCACTCGGCCTTGCTTCCCTGCTTCGGCCACGATCTCCGCCTCTTGCGCCACGTGCCGAGCATTGAGTACGGTATGCTCGATGCCCTGTTCGGTAAGCAATGTCGAGACGATTTCGCTCTTGTCGATCGAACGGGTGCCGACCAATACGGGGCGTTCCAATCCGTTCTCGGCGGCCACATCGTCAATGATTGCCCGCCACTTTTGCTCGCTGGTTCCATAGACCAACGAAGGGAGCTGTTTTCGTATGGGAGGGCGGTTGGTAGGGATCGGTGCCACGTGGACTTTATAAATTTTCCGCAATTCCCGGGAGCTCGAACTGGCCGTGCCGGTCATGCCACACAGCCGCTCGTAGCGCAAGAACAAGTCCTGAATCGTAATGCGTGCCGCTTGGGAAGTCTCGAACGTCACCTCGACTTTTTCTTTCGCCTCGATCGCTTGGTGAATTCCGGCTCGCCACTTTCGGCCTTCCGCCAAGCGTCCGGTGAATTCGTCGACGATAACGATCTCTCCATCTCGAATCACGAAGTGGCGGTCGAGGATCATCTCCCGGCCGACTTTAATGGCTCGCTCGACGTACTCGTAGATCGTTGTCAGCGGGAGTTTGTCGGTCGCCGAGGGTCGGGGAATCTCTCGCACGAGTCGGCGTCCTTCCAGCGTGAGGTCGACTCGCTTTTCCTTGTGTTCGTACTCGTATTGATTGTCTTCCTCGAATTGAGGAGCGACTTCCGCCGCCCAGGCATACGCTTCCGCGGCAATCTGCTCCTCATCCCCTGGCAGCGCGCTAATGATGAGCGGGGTGCGCGCTTCGTCGATGAGGATGCTGTCGGCCTCGTCGACGAGCATGAAATAGAGATCGCGTTGCACCGGTTTTTCGTGCGAGATGGTTGCGTCGCCCAGCATGTCGCCAAACAGATTTCGATGCCCTTCGTCGATGCGCCGCAGAAGCAGGCGGTCGCGAAGGAAGTCGAACCCCATTTCGTTCGCTGTACCGTAGGTCACGTCACAAGCGTAAGCGTCCCTCCGCTCGGTTTGCGGCTGTTGGCCCTGAATGATGCCGACCGTCATGCCGAGGGCTTCGTAGACCGGTGTCATCCACTCGGCGTCTCGTTGGGCCAAGTAGTCGTTCACCGTGGCAAGGTGAGCCCCTTTGCCTTCGAGGGCGGCGAGGTAGATCGGGAGCGTTGCCGTGAGGGTTTTTCCTTCGCCGGTCTGCATCTCCGCGATCGAGCGATGGTGCACGGCCGCGCCACCCAATAGCTGCACATCAAAATGCCGCATCCCCAGCTTTCGCCGTCCCGCCTCGCGGACTAAGGCAAACGCCTCGACAAGGAGCCGGTCGAGCGGTTCGCCACTCCTGGCACGATAACGGAGGGAAAGGCTTTCCTTGCGAAGGTCGTGCTCGCTCAGTTCCTGCAAACCAGCTTCCAGCTGGGAAATTGCCGGGATGTACCCGCCCCATTTTGCGAGAAGCCGCCCCGTCGGACCGCCCGCGACGACTTGAAGTTGACGGGCAATGCCCTTGGGAAGGGTAGACACGGCGGTTCACGTTGCTCAGGAAGGAGGAGACCCAGAGGCATCCATCGGCGTTCGATTCGACATTACCTCGGTGTTACGCGAAGCGTTGCGATGGAGGGCGAAACTCGATCGCGTTCCCGATCCCACGTCGAACGAGCCGAGCGGCGCGCGCGAAAACCATCCCTCAAAAGAGCGGGCGCTGTAGGGGACGCTGTAACGGGAGCGGCGACCTCCACGGGGCCAAGCGGGACTTGGTAGCTCATCGTATGGATGCTGCCGGGAGCAACCACCTGCTCTTGGAATCGCGTGTCCGATTGGGGCAGCCGAATTCGTGGGGAACCGGCTGCCTGGACCGGCGTCATGGCAATCCGTGGCGGGCTCGCTTCAGCGGGCCGGCGCGCCGCAAATCGTATCGTCGTATCGTCGCTGGGAATCCGCACCGCTGGCTCCGTCGACGCAAGATTTCCATCGCCGCTCCGAATCGGCGTGATCTCGGGACGAGGGCCGAGCGTTCCTAGCGGCTGCACGGTCGGAAGCGACGGAATCGCATCGCCCGGATAGTAGGGCTGCGCCGCGCCCACCGCTGGCAATCGCGTCGCGGGGGCTGGCACCCGGTCGGCGGTGAGAAACGGGTTGGGGAGACCGCCCTGCTGCGTACCTTGGCACCCAACGGCACCGAGGAGAAGCAATGCGCAAAGCGAAACGCGACGACAGAAAATATCCCAGGCCATCGGGAGCGTCCTTTCTTCCCAAGGTCATTGGAAGAGGCAATCGTGGTGAAAAGGTGCGCCCCCTCCCCATGAGTGAGGATAGGGCCGATGCCAGAGGCTGCTCGCTAGGGTGTTCCGTCACCCTAATGCCTGGCATGGCCACGAACGGTCCGAGGCCATGCAGGCGGAGCAATGCCTACTCGCGACGGGAGGGTCGCGAATTGCGAGAAACGTGTCCAGACCGATTTTGTACGACCTTGGTGCTAGCGTGCAGCACTTGCGAGCTTCGTCTCAGCGACAAACGGATTGACGATCACCAACGGCCCTGCGGATTCCGAGGCACTGCCATGCGACACCGTTCGCTCGGTTGGCTTGACCCGCTTCTTCGTCTTGATCGCCTTCCGGACGTGAGGGTTGGAGATCATCACCGGCTGCATCGGGCTTGCCAGCTCCGGGGTGCGGAAGTGGGGAGGGTAAGCAAACGGCGAGTGCCCGTAGGTCCTGGGTACCGGATGACTGTAGTAAACGGGCGGGTGGGCGGCGAAGTACGGAACACGGTACTCCAGCGAGTTGTAGAGTTGGCCAATGCCGAAGCCGTAGCCAAAGCCACCATCGCAGGCTTTCGAGGCGTTTGGGCTGAGCAGGGAGGCCAGCAAGGCAATCGTCAGGGCGAAAAGAGCAGGTTGGGGACGCATGGGAAGGGTCTCGCAAAAAGGAGGCAATTTTTGGACAAAAGGCCGACGGAGGCCCTAACTCCACGCTAGTCACGATCCACTCTCTCCGCAACTTTTTACCCCTACCTCTCCGATAATCAGCAGAAAAACAGCACCAACCTCCAGGAGGCGACCACCGCAACTTCGAGAGGGAGGCTACAATGTTCCTCGTGAACACCGAGAAAATCACCACCTGGCTAAAACAGCGAGCCCTTCGCGCAGGCTTTTCCAGCGTCGGGATCTCCCCCGCTGTCTCGCCCCCGGGGGCTCCGAGGCTGACCGATTGGCTCGATTCGGGCTACGCCGGCGGGATGCACTATCTGGCGGACCGTCGGGAGGCCTATGCCGATCCGACGAGCGTGCTCGATGGCGTGCGTAGCATCGTCATGCTCACGCTCGACTATCGCACGAAGTCCCCCCAGCCTACGGAGCCAGGACAGGGACGCGTGTCGCGTTACGCTTGGGGCGAAGCCGACTACCACGACCTGATCCACCCCCGGCTCAAGCGTCTGGCCAACGAACTGCGCGAGCAAGCACCCGAGGCGCGCGTCCGTGGCGTGGTCGACACCGCGCCGCTCATGGAGCGCGAATTCGCGCAACTCGCCGGGCTTGGATGGATCGGCAAACATACGCTCCTCTTGAATCGATCGCAGGGAAGTTGGTTCTTCCTCGCCTCGCTTCTAACCGACATAGAACTGCACTACGACACCCCCCTCGCTACCGACCATTGCGGCACTTGCACCGCTTGCCTCGATATTTGTCCGACCGATGCCTTTCCGCAGCCATACGTTCTGGACGCCTCGAAGTGCATCAGTTACCTCACGATTGAAGAGAAGAACGCGATCTCGCCTGAACTTCGCGTCGGCATGGGCGATTGGGTCTTCGGTTGCGACTTGTGCCAAGAAGTCTGCCCCTGGAATCGCCGTTCTCCGACCTCGATCGAGGCTAGTTTTCAGCCACTGCCCGACACCAACCCGTTCGATCTGGCTGCCCTGTTCTCGCTCACCGACGAGGAGTTCCGGGCTCGCTTCCGCCGTACCCCTCTTTGGCGTCCGAAACGTCGGGGCCTGCTCCGGAACGCGGCGATCGCGCTCGGCAACCGTCCGACGCCGGCCGCGTTGCCAGCCTTGGTGTTAGGCTTGAACGACGACGAACCGCTGGTACGCGGGGCCAGTGCCTGGGCGCTGGGTCGCTACCTGCGGAGTAACGATCGGCTCGAAAACGACGCGACCGGCCAGGCCCGGGCGGCACTTCAGGAGCAACTGGAGCGGGAGGAAGAGGCCGACGTGCGAGGGGAGATCCAGACCGCTCTAACCGTTGACCAAACCGAGCGCGCTCCCCGACAATAACCCCATGCCCCCTTCACTTCCCACGCTTCGCATTGGTCCTCTCGCGTTCGACTTCCCGGTCGTGCAGGCGGCGCTGAGCGGGTACAGCGATTCGCCCATGCGGGTCATCGCCAGGCGACTTGGTGCGCCGTATACGATTTGTGAAGTGATGCTCGACAAATTCATTGTGAGCCTCAAGCATCGGCAACGGACAAGTCACTTCATGCATATTGCGGAGGAAGAACATCCAACGGGCGGGCAGCTCATGGGAGCCAACCCGGAGGATTTTGGTCCCGCTGCGACGCGGATGGTGGCGGCCGGGTTTGATGTGATCGATATCAATTTTGGTTGCCCGGTGAGGAAAGTTCTGGGGCGCTGTCGTGGTGGATTCCATTTAAGCCAACCAGCCGTTGCGCTCGAAATCATCGAACGCGTACGGGCTGCGGTGCCGGACGAAATCCCGGTGACGGTAAAAATGCGTCGGGGCATGGACGACTCTCCCGAGAGCTACGACCAGTTTTTCGAAATATTTGATGGCGCGTACGAACGGGGCGTCGCGGCGATCACGGTCCATGGGCGCACCGTCCTGCAGCGTTACGACGGCCCTTCGCGATGGGATTTTTTGCGATCCCTCAAAGCCCATGCAGGCGATCGCGTGGTGCTCGGAAGCGGCGACCTCTTCACGGCCCAGGCCTGTCTCGACATGCTCGCTCAGACGGGCGTCGACGGCGTGACCGTTGCTCGCGGCGCGATTGGGAACCCATGGGTTTTTGCCCAGGCCCGTGCGCTGGCGCAAGGCAAGCCGCTCCCTGACCCGCCGAGTCTGTTTGAGCAGCGGGATGTCATCGCCGAGCATTACCGACTAGCGGAAGAACTTTACGGTGCGGATCGCTCTCTTCCGACGATGCGGAAATTCGCCATCAAGTACTCCCAGCTTCATCCTCGGCACCAAGACGTGAGGCAAGATTTTGTCACGGTCAAAAAGCCTGGTGCGTGGCGTGAAGTCCTCCAGCGGTGGTACGCGACCGACGACCCTGGCGTGCATCCCTTGGTCGACGAACCAGAGCCGGTCGGGAAAAAAGTCCTTTGCCACGACTGAAAATGAGGATGCGCCCCATTCCCTAGCCGACGAGCTACGCCTCGTCGGGACGCCAGCGACGAACGTTAGAACCGAAACAAGTCCCGCACCCGATCGGTCAGTTTGGGCGTCTTCGCTGCCGGCGGCGAGTCCGCTTTGGAGGGCGGGGCGACCGGCTCCTCCTCGATCTCCGGAAGGTACGCCAGCAAAAACCGGGACCAGTACGAATCGAGCATCGTTTCACAATCGCTGAACCGTCGTTCGTCGAGCGCGGTTCGGGCTTGTTGCATGTGCTGCACCAGAGCGAGGACCTGTTGCTGCGATTCGGTCGGATAGAGATCGAGCGGGAAGACCAACTCGTGTAATTCGACCTGATCGATCCTGACTTCCCCATGGCCAACCAACTCAAACCGGACACGCATCTGGGCGGTCGAGTCGAGTGGCAAGTCTTCGATGCCAAACTGGTAGCCATTCCATTCCCGGACTTTTCGGTCGCCCTGAAGTCGGGCAGCGGAAAGCGAGATAAATCGAGGCTGCCTGTTGCTGCCGACCTCTTCCAGGATCAGTCGTAGTTCTGCGTCGTCGCCCAAATCGCTTGCCCGAACATAAACCGTGAGGGCGATTTGCCCCGTGGGAGGAACGGGAAAGGGCTGGCTGGCAATCGAGACCGCCTCTCCCGTGGCCAAGAGCCTTAGCGACTTCTCTCCCTGGTAGCTGGGCGTCGTCGCTTCAGCACGACCCGCCATGGAAACCCAACCCGCAGGGAGACCCTCCGGTCCGGTGATTTCGAACGACGGATTCTCTAGTTCGTCGTAGATGGGGAGTTTGTCCGGTTTCAGGTCGCGCCGTTCCAGCTCGTCGCAGCGCGTCGCCAGTTGTTGGGCCACCTCCGGGGATAACTGTATCCGTAGACCAGCGAGGCGGACTTTTTCGGAAGAAAATTCTAGCAATTGGATGGCATAAGGTGGAAGCGACACCAACCAGGCATGCTGTCCCGGCGCGTAGATCATGCGAGCCGATGGAGGGGAATCCGAGGTGCCTCGAAAGAGCTGGCCCTCGACGCGTTCCGCTACGTCGATCGTCAAGCTCGCTTCGACTTGCCACGGAGAGGGGTTCAAGGCAATGCAAAAGGTTTTGCCGTCGGATCGATAGGCGTGGGTCACCACCGGCTGCTGAGAGAGCGTGTCGATACTTTGTGGATTGTCATTTTGCGGATCGTCGCTTGCCGGGAGACGACGGAGGAGCTCGAGTATCTGGCGATCCGAATCCGATCGATCGCTTGGCCCCAGAATCCCTCCCATCACGAGGGGGCCCCCTTTGTGGTCGCGAATTGCTTCGAGCAACGGCCCGTTTCGTGAGACTCCAACAGGACTAAACGAGACCCGTGAAAACCGTGGTATCGACTCCGCCGCAACCGGCTCGACCTCGGGCAGCGGCAACCATTGGGGCGTTTGGATCAACAGCGAAGAAGCCGAATCAACCTCTTTCGAACCGTAGGAGGGGCTCGTCGACTTGTTGAGTTCCATCGCAATCGCCGCATCCGCAAGGGGAGTCGCTACGACCGAATGGTGGACGTTCGGCAGCAGAATGCCAGGCGAACGACGTAAATCCTTGACGGCGATTCCTCGTTCGAGATAGATCTCTTCGGGCCGAAGTCGACGGTCCAACCGGGGTTGGATCGCCGCATCGTACTCCCGGCTTGCAAGCAATTCGTCGGTGAGGAGAAGCAGCGATGCGTCGGGGCGTTTTTTTCGCAGGTCCGTAGCGACGGCGCGAAAGAATTCCGTAAGAGGGACCGCCCTTTGCGCATTCCAGTGGCGACGAACGGCGGGGTCCTGAAGGGCCAGGCGTGGGTTGTGGAGCCAACGCGCGAGTTGGCCCTTCGTGGTGCGGGTCTCCTTCGCAAGTTGCACGAGCCGAGTCCGCGATAAGCCATAAGTCGAGGGAGGGAGTGGCAGGTAGCTCTCTGCGGTGAGTTCCATTCCGAGGCCTGCAAACGCACGATGCGACCCGTAGCGATCGACGACCGAGTCGATCAGCGCCCGCACCTCTTGCCTTACTTTCTCGTGCGAAATCTTGTAGTGGGGAGGGCCGGCTGCTCGGTCAGGTGCCACGCTTCTACGGGGCCGACCAGCCCTATCGGTCCAAAGAGGCGACTCCTCGCCGGGGCGTCGGTCTTCGCGAAGGCTTTCTTCGACGCCTGGTAAAGACGACGTAAAACGGAGTGTCGGGGTGAGCCGAAGCCCTCGCCGATCAAAGATGCGCAGGAGGAGTTCCAAAGGATCCGCGCGAGGCAGGTCGTCCATACCCGAGGTGAGCCGGCAGGAATGGAGCCTTGGCGTGACAGGGTAGGGGGCGCACCGGCAGGCCGCTCCGCCATCGGCAAAGACATTCACCACGGCGCCGTTGTAGCCCGACATCTCCAAGTAGTCGGCAAGCCGCTTGGCTGTTTGGAAAAAAGTGAGCCGATCGTCGGTGGCTAGTCGATCGTGCGCGTCGAGTCGACTTGCTCCCATGCGATCGACCAACCCCTCCCAGGAAAAGTAAGCGACGACCGCCCGTTCTTTGGTCGCATCGGAAAGAGGGCTCGGTAAGGGCCCGTCGCTCGCCACCTGAAGCCGAATTGCACCGTAGAGAACTGCGGAGGAGTCGATGTTCTGCACCACCAGCACCGGCGCGCTGGTCTTCGGCCAAAAAAGGGTGCGAAACTTGGCCATCGTTTCGTCGTCCGTGGACGAGCTGAGAGGCAGATGCCGAGCGCGGCTTGCCGCGCCATGCCCTGGACCGCTGGGAACCAGCTTGCCGGTCGCATCGGGCTCAAAAATACGAAGGACCAGTTGTTGTTCGACACCCTTGGGAAGATCGATTTCCACGACATGGGGCACGCCAGGCTTCGCTCCATGGAGCGGATAGGCATGCCAGGAAGGGGGGGTGTCTCCGTTCGAGGTCAATTTTGCCAGCCTCTTCCCTTGCCACTCGGTGGTTGCCACCGGTGCGCTGCCGGTCAGCCCTTTGCCGCCGCCTGACCATGGATCGAGCCGTACCCACTCAGGGACCCGAGTGTGCCAGTGTGGATTGGCAGGGTCGATTTCCAGCACCGTTTGCCAGTCGGGAAGCGCTCGGCTGGCACGCGGCTCGTTTCCGAGTACCACCACCTGAAAACGTCGGCTCGCGAGTGGTTCGCTTCCCTTGATCCCCTCCCAAAATCGGGCCCGATTGCCGGGAGGCGTTCTCGCGATTAACTGTACGGTATAAACGCCTTCGCGATCGGGTAGCGGAATCTCTAGGGGAATCTCCGCAGAACCGCGAGCGGAGAGCGTCACCCGCTCCGTGTTGGACCAGACCGAAGTCCCTTCGCGACCCTCTATCAGTTCTAAGGCAAGGTCGAACGACGCCCCCGGCTCGAGTGCCGCGATCGCTGGCAGGAGAGTAAAGGCGAACGGCTCGCCGGGAGAGAAAATCAGATGATCGCGAGCTACTTGGAGTCGCAGCGCATCGTCCTGCGCACGATGGACCAGCAATTGGTTCCCTTGTTCGTCCAGCGAGGAGCGCAGCGGATGGGTCATCAAGTCGGCAAGCGTGGTCTCGACAATGACCGGCGACGGATCTCCGGCGCGGCGGAACTCGACGCGAAGCAAAGCGGAGGGGGGCGCGCGGGCGGTAATGTCGAAGCCATCAAAGGATCGAGGACTCGGCTGCGAGAAATGGACTTCTCCCTGGTCGAGCCAAATCGAGCCTGGGGTGTCTCGCTCGCGGCCCAAGAATTCCAGCCTGGTGAGGTCCCCCTCCGAAAGCGAAACATGGCCGGCCCAGCGACCGGGAGCTTCCCCCCCCCAAGCGACGCGCAGCCGCATCGACTCCGGAGCGGCCGCAGCGAGCCCTCCGAAGAGAAGACAGGCTAGGAGCGTCGCGGCCCAAAGTTGGGGCGATCGGGTAATGGATGGAAAGTCAGACTTCACCGGACGTCCTTGTCCGAGGAGTGGAAAAGCTATCAAGACTGGCGGCGAATTCTACCGATTCGTGATCGCCGAGGCCATACCGGAAACCAGCAAATCCGGAAGGATAGGCAATTTAGGTCAAGCCATTGATGCTTGTCCGTTGGCGATGCCGCTTCAGCGGCGGCGCGTCAGTGTCAGCGTCAGTGTCAGCGTCAGCGCGGCGGCGTCAGCGTCAGCTTCAGCGCATCGGGGACAAGGCTCCGACGAGGCGTAGCTCGTCGGCGAGCAACCACTGCCGACGGCCGAGGAAGGTCTCTTGGCCGCTAACGTGACAAGCCGGTAGAATGCACCGTTTGCCTTGCCATTCGGAGATAGAACCGATGATCACCCCTGATGACCTGCTCTTTTCTTACCGCTGGGGGGCGGAGACTTTTCGGGGGCTCGTCGCCGATGTGGCCGACGAACAGTTCACCGAGCAACCGATCGCCACGATCAACCACCCGGCATGGCTTCTGGGGCATGTTTCGATTTACAACGAAGTGATCGCGAGCCTGCTCCTTGGCAAGCCGTTCGACAATCCTTGGGACGCCCCCTGTGGCAAGACGACCCATCCGACCGGAGCCCGCTCGGACTACGCCTCGAAGGAAGCCATTGTCGGCCGATTCGACGAAGGGTTCGCCTCCGCCGTCGCCGCGTTCGGCGATGCCTCGTCCGGGGCCTGGTCGGCACCGCTGGAGCATCCGACCTGGGGCAAGCAGTTCGCGACCGTCGCCCCGGCCGTCACGTTCCTCGCAACGACGCACCTCGCTCTCCACCTGGGTCAACTAAGTGGGTGGCGTCGAGCGATGAAGTTGCCCCGGATCGGATGAACATTGCCGGAGCCACTCCTCGACGATCTCGGGGCAGCGTATGGCGACATCGTTGGCTTCCCAGAGGTCGTCCGGTTTGACGTAGAGTTCGCGAGCGAGGGTATCGTCTGCGCGACGGACAAAGTGCCACTCGTCGTCCTGCAAGAAAACGTCCCCCGCCGCCGTCGAGCCTCGTGCGATTTTTCTGGCAACAGGAAGTGGGTCGTTGCCCTGAGCGGCACGAAGAATCATCTCGTACAAATCAGAAATCTGCACCAGAGGCCAATGCCGCTGCAGGCTGCGGTCGAAGTAGGGCGAATGGATGATCAGCGGGACGTGAAACTCTTCACCATAGGGGAGACTCACGCCAGCGTCGCCGATCGCGCCATGTTCGCCAAGTGGAAAACCGCGTGTACCGGCGAGTATCACTACCGGAGGTTCGTCGGGGAAAATATTCGCAAACAACTTCTGCAAGGCTCCGAAGCATTCGTCGAGCGCGATGACTTGACCCGCGTACCGGCAGGTGGCATGAAAAATTTCGTCGGCCGATTCGTCCGCATCGGTAACGATTTGCCGAGGCACGGCAACCGAGGGCAGCAGCTCGGGGTCGTCGTCCTCCAGCAGCGTGGCCGCCAATTCGATCGGGGCGTCCCAGGGGGCATGAAAGCCGCGTAGGTGCGCCCAGAGGCAGCGAGGTTGTTCGTATTCCGACGCCCACTCGCCGGCCACCTCGGCCACCGCGGCGAACATCTTTCCGAAGCTCGAATCGGCCAGGTCGACGGCGAATTCGGTCGCCCCGGTGTCGATCAACACCTTTTCGTCAAACCGTTCCGCCAACGGGTTGGTGATCAAGGCCTGCTCATCGGTGACCAGGTGACACGAATAGCCTTCGTCCGATAGGCGTTCGATAAGAGGGGCGTGCTGGCTTGCCATGCCGGATGGCATCGCGTGCTGGCCAGTCCAAATCGAACGGTAAATCGCTTCGAGTTGCGTCGACTCGGTGAGGCATCGGTCGAAGAGGAGCGACTCACTCGCGAATCGGTCGAGCGCGGGGGTCGGGGAGCAGGTATTGCCATACGCTCCCAAAGCGCGGCCTCGGAAGCCATCGATCATCAGGACTACGAACGAAGGGCTTTGCATTCGAGTGAGTATAGCAAGCCTTTAGTGATCTTTTAAAGGCTGCAAGTGGGAGCGCCCTCCGACGAGGCGTAGCTCGTCGGCTAGGGAGCTGACAATGGACTCCTGCACAGCGAAGTTGACTAAAAGCTTGGATTTCCTCGCCATTCGCGCCAAACGAGTGGGGGAAACTGCACCGCATCGCGGAAGTAGCGACCGGCGAGCCGGCGAGGTTCCGTGGCGAGGCGGTGGAGCCATTCGAGGCCCATCGATTGCATCCAGACAGGGGATCGGCGTTTTTCGCCGGCCAGGAAGTCGATCGTCGCCCCAGCGCAGAGCGCCACCTTGGCTTCGAGTTGCTCGGCGTGCTGGTGGACCCAGAGTTCTTGCTTCGGCGCGCCGAGTCCGACGACCACCACATCGGGCGTCGCCGCAGCGACCGCGTCGAGGATCGCTTGATTGGCGTTGGCGTCGTGTTCGAAACCGAGGGGAGGGCAGTGGGTGCCGACAATCTCGACACCTGGGAATTGCTGGCGGATGTTCGTTGCCGCGCGGTCGCCGACGCCAGGTGCCGCCCCGAGGAGAAAAACACGAATCGGCTGGTCCTGCTCGCCCGCCGCTTGAAAGAGCCGAGGCACCAAATCGCTCCCCGCAACCCGTCCCGGCAGAGCCCGACCGAGCAGCTTGGCGGCCGCGACGATCGGCGCGCCGTCGGCGAGCACCATCGACGCGCCGGCGTAGGAGGCTCGCAGTCCCTCGTGATGGGTGAGTAGAACGGCATGGTCGACGTTGGGGGTCACCACGTAGCGACAGGCGGATGGCTGCGGCGAGCGGGCCCAGTCGAGCAGTCGATCGGTTGCCTGGGTGAGGTCGACGCGGTCGATTTGCATTCCGAAGAGCCCGATGTGGTCGGTCGACGATTCGATGTCGCTCATGCTGTTCCCCTAGTCCGCTGGAAAGGTGAAAAGTGAACGGTGCTGGTACGTCCCGGCGCGAAGCGGCCAGCGACGGACTGCTCGGCCGTAGCGATGCAGGTCCCAGCAACCAGGAAAAGGAGCCACTGGTCTTGAAAAATATGACTCATGTCGTGGAACATCGCCGATGGCAAGTAAACGGCGACCGACGCAAGGAGCAACAATCCGATTTGGCGGGACACGACCGATCCCTTCTCCGAGATGGCCAGCCGCCAGCCGGCGCGAATCCATCCGCCGAGCAGCACAAGATAGAGTGCAAGGCCGACCATGCCGGTTTCGACAAGCAGGCTGAGGAACGTGTTGTGGTGGTGGAGGCCCCGAAGCGATTCGAGCTCGAACGGCTGCGAACGGTCCGACAAGTAGGGGAGCTTCTTGTCATAAAACCGGCCGAAGCCAACACCCCAGACCGGCTCGTCCTTGAACATTTGCCAACTGACGTACGCAAAGGCGGTCCGCTGCTGGACCGAGTGGCCGGAGACTTGTCCCGAATCTTCTCGCTGAAGATTCAGGACAAAGGTCCAGCCAAGGGCAGCAACGGCCATGCCGAGTACGAAGGCACCGGCTGCGACAGGCCAACGAAACTTGGCGGGCGTTTGGGCGATGAGCATCACCAGCCCACTCAAAACGAGTCCAAGCCAAACGCTTCGCGTGTAGGTGAAAAAGAGAGCAAGAACCATCAGGGCCATGCCACCCAGCAGTGCGAGTTGCCAGCCTCGGGACAGACGGGGCCGGAGTAGCCACGCCGACCAAAGGGTGATGCTGAGGTAAATACCAAGGCTCACCGAATTGAGCGCTGGCCCACGGGCACGGCCGAAGTGGGTGCCCAGTTCAGGATCGGCGATGTACCTCGGGAAAACCGCCCACCATTGTTGCGTGACTTCGGCACAGGCGGTCAGCGCTAGGTAGACCCCGAGCAGTGACAGCACCGTCAGCAGCGCCGTGACCGCCCGCTCCGTAAGGTGCGAGCAGCGAATGGCAAAGTAGAGGAAGGCCGGGATCCAAAAACTAAAGAGCAAGCGAAACATGGGCGATACCGGCAGCTTGGCGTCGCCTCCCCAATTGAAGATCGCCGCGCTGAGCGAAAGCCAGACCAGCAAGGCGGCCAAGGCCCAGTCAAGCAGCGCCGGCCGAGGCCAGCAAATTTCGCCCTTCCAGTAACGAACGATGCCGACCAGCAACACCATCCCGAGGAGTAGCCGGTCGACCGTCACCGGAACGGGCCCCAGGTGCCCCTTCCAAAAGGCGTGGCCAAAGACGTACCCCACAAGGACCACTCCCGTTGCAACGGTGAGCAGCGATGATCGCTTGGTCGCGACCGCGAGACCGACGACCAGCGCCAGGAGCAGCAGGATGAGTAAAAGGTGCATGAGCAACGGGTCGTTAAGGCCTAGCTAGCCGGACCGCCACGCGGTCCGTGATTCGGTGGAAAATCGGCGGAAAAACAAGTCTAGCTTACGCCCCTCAACCAGACCGCACGGCGGTCCGGCTGAGGCGAGAGAAGAGGGGGAAATCACGGTTATTGGCGGTAGGCGGCGTATGGCATCTTCTCCTCGACCAGAGGCTGGGTCGTAGGGAATCCGAACGGTTCACAGGTGGGCGGATGCGAATAGACTTCGCTCGCCTGGTCGTTCTTCTTCTCTCCTCCAACAGGTGCGGGCCCATGCAGGAAGAAGACCAGTCCCAGACCAATGATTCCGCCGAGCATCCCTCCCGCAGCGACGATGCTCGATCGGCTCGGGCCGACAGGGCGTAAGCCAGACTCGACCTCGTCGATTCGCGTGAGCAAGCTGGCCGATTGAGCCCCTGCCTGATGGACTTGGGCATCGGCGAGTCGGCTTCGGGCAGCATCGACGAGCTGCGTTTGATTGTCAACGCTCGCGACGAGTCGGGAATAGGCGGCCCGATGGGTCGCCAGGTTTCGCTGACTGCTTTGTTTTTTGGCGAGGTTTTCTTGGAGTCTCTTTTGGTGGCCTTGGCTAAGGGCCAGTTCGATCTGCACGCCTTCGTTGGCAATGGCCAGTTCGCGGTAGAGTTCCTTGCGGACTTGCGATTCCGATTCGCGGGCAGCCAAGACCAGCGGATGCTTGTCGGAAAATTGGCCAAGCAACCTGGCCGACCGAAGTTGCGCCTCGACGAGGCCCTGCTTGAGCCGGGCAAGCGCGGGTTGCGACGTGAGCAACGTGGAGGGGGTGGCGATGAACTGGTGAGGGTTGTCTTGCGACTTTTTTAGCACTTCAAGCAGTTTTTGGTTTTGCTGGCGACTCGCGTCGTTCTGGCGAAGTTCACTCCGGATGGCCAGGATGTCTTGGGACGTCGCGTTGCTGCCCCCGAGCGGATTAACCAAACTACGCATGTCACTCAGATCAGCCCCCACCTCTTCCTCGAACGACGAAAGTTGCGATATCTTTCGATCCAGAACCGCCTCAGCCCCTTCGGCCCCTTTCCTGAGTTCGTCGATCATGCTGGTGGCTTGATGTTCGCGAATCTGTTGCGTACGCGTTTCGAGCGATTCACTCAGGGCGGTGACGAGGGCCGCGGCTCGCTGAGAATCGGTATCTTTCACCCCCAGGTAGAAAACTTCCGTTTTCCCAAACTCCGCGCCTCCGGGAGGGGTCATGACCATCGCATCGCGAAAGCTCTCAACCTCCTCGGCAGTTGGCGGCGCATCGGAGGCAAACCAAGTTTGGCGGCGACCGACCGACTCGAGGGCCGTGGTAACGACCTTCTTACTCCGTGCCAGTTCGAGCAGCGTCTCCTGAATGGTTTTCATCTGAGACAGGTCGTCAAACTTGCCAAGGCGATCGTTCGCCAGTCCGGCCGCCTCGGGGCGAATTAAAAGGCCCTGAGTTGCCTTCCACTGTTTGGGCACCAGTAACGCCACCACGGCTGCGAGTACCACACCGGCAACCATCGGTGCGATCCAGAGCCGACGATGCTCCGACAGGAGTTGAAACAAGACTTGCGGCGTGACGCCATCGTTGGAACCAGGAGAACTGACAGAGCTTGGCATGGGGAGGGCCTCGAAAAGCGTGGAATCGGGAAAGGATAATCCGTTCGGGAAGGCAATCAAAGGCAATTGCTATGCCGGAAGTTGCCTCGCAATCACCAGGGACGCCGAAAGGCCACTAAAAAGGCCGCTGAAAAGGCCGATCCCACTCTCTGTCGCGGTCGCGGCGGCGTTTCGGGAACCCGGGTCGCCCGGCCTACGAAGGCGATCGAGCGTGGCGAAAAGGCAACGTGTTGCGTGGGGGCCACATCCCCCGCGGCGGCGTAAACGGCGCATTCCGAAACCCGCGATTCGCGATTTGAAATTCCCCCACTGCGGGGCAGAGTTAGGAGACGATTCCTGTTCGCTCCGGCTCCATCACGCGATACCGACTTGATGAACTTATCCAAGCAACTTCTCCTCCACGCCTATTACCTTGCCTCCCTCCCCCAACGACGGGCGGAGCAGCGGCGGCGATGCGCGCGGGGTACCGAGCCGGTGCGGATGGTTTTCTATCATCGGATTGCAGACGTTCATCCGAATCCCTGGACGATGAACCGCCGCTCCTTCACCCGGCAGATCGATTGGATCGCATCGCGATACGACTTCGTGTCGTTCGCCGAAGCACAGCGCCGAATGCGGAGTGGCGTCAATGACCGGCCAGCGGTCGCGATCACGTTTGACGATGGCTATGCCGAGAACGGTGACTTCGCGATTCCGTTGCTGCTTCAGCGAGAGATTCCCTTCACCTACTTCGTCACCACCGGCAACGTGCTGGACCAGACCCCCTTTCCCCACGACCAGGACCGCGGCACTCCACTGGCACCGAATACGCCCGAGCAGATCGCTGCTCTGGCGGCATCGGGTGTCGAGGTGGGTGCCCACACGCGCACTCACGCCGATTTGGGAGTCGCCTCCGAAGGGAAAATCGAAGACGAAATCGCCGGCTCGAAGGAGGAACTCGAACGGATCATCGGAGCGCCCGTTCGCTACTTCGCTTTTCCCTTCGGGCAGCATGCCAACATGACCCCAGCCGGGTTCCGCATCGCGCGCGATGCAGGTTTCGAGGGTGTTTGCTCTGCCTACGGAGGGTACAATTTCCCTGGCGACGACCCCTTTCACTTACAACGGTTTCATGCCGACCCGGAGATCCTCCGTCTGAAAAACTGGCTGACGGTGGATCGTCGCAAGCTTCGCGACATCCAGGCGTTCGAGACTTGCGAAATCGCCAGCGATGGGACCGGCGAGAGATTCGTCCAGGAAGGAGCGTTGGGATGAAAAGCGAAACGAAGGGCTCCGGTATCCGACCCGACACCTTGCTCGCAAGCGTTGCGGTGCTGCTCGTGGTGAATCTCGTGCAGCGATCGATAGGGTTTGGGCGGGGGGTCCTCTTTTGCCGCTGGCTCGATCCGGAATCGCTCGGACAATGGGACATGGCGTACGGGTTTTTGCTCCTGGCCGCTCCGGTTGCCGTGCTTGGGTTGCCAGGATGTTTTGGTCGTTACTTAGAACGCTACCGCGGGCAAGGCCAGTTGCGCACGTTTTTGGTCCGGACCTCGGTTTGGACCGCCACTCTGACGCTGACCGCGGCAGGAATACTTGTTCTGTTTCGCGACACGATGGCGGGCTTGGTGTTTGGCGATCCGGAAGAATCTCCGCTACTGGTACTTGTCGCTGCGGCGCTGGCGATGGTTGTCTTGCACCACTTTCTTGAAGCGGTCTTCGCCGGATTGCGTATTTTTCGCGTCGTGTCGTTCATGCAGTTTGTTCAAAGCATGCTCTTCGCTACCATTTCACTCACGCTGCTCGCCTTTTGGCGTGCGGACGCCTGGAGCATCGTGGCGGGCTACGGTGCCGCTTGTGGCTTGTCGTCGGTCGGCATGCTGATTTGGTCGCGACGCCTCGCTCACGGCCCGGCCTGTGACGTGGCAGCCGTGACGCATCGAGAGTTTTGGCCGCCGCTGCTTCGGTTCGCTGCGTGGGTTTGGGTTGCCAATGTCCTGTCGAATCTTTTTGCGGTAGTGGATCGCTACATGATCGTGCATTGGAGCGGATTGCCTGCGGCCGAATCGCTGACGCTTGTCGGCTACTACCATACCAGCATGTTGGTTCCGATGCTCTTGGTGTCGGTAGCCAACTGTTTGGCTGCTGCAATCACCCCGCATCTGAGCCATGACTGGGAGGCGGGGAAGCAGGAGAGGGTGGCGGCCAGGCTCCAGTTAACGTTCAAGCTCGCCTCGTTCTTCATGTTTGCAGCCGGTGTGGGGGTGTTGCTCTTGACGCCTTTGCTCTTTCACTACGCCTTTGGAGGAAAATACGACGACGGGCTTTTCGTCCTGCCCTGGGCACTTGCCGCATCGGTTTGGCTCGGGCTCTTGCTCGTTGCGCAGACCTATGTCTGGTGTGCCGAGAAAACTCGCCGGGCGGCGATCCCCTTGGCTGTGGGGCTCGTCAGCAATGTGCTACTCAACCTACTGCTCCTGCCGAGGCTGGGACTCCAAGGGGCCGTCATCGCCACCGCCCTGGCCACATTCCTTACGCTCCTGATGCAACTCCTGGTAAATCGTCAATTGGGAATGCGGCTACCGATCGGCATGCTGCTCGCCTGCCTCGCGCCATTGGGGCTTGTGCTGGGCGCACCAACCGCCCTAGCGAGCGGCAGCTTGTTGCTGTTTGTCCTTCTGATGACGCCTTGGGGGTTCGAACAGGGCGAACGGGAGGAGATCACTGAATTCTTCGTCAGCCGCGTATCCAAAATCCTGTCCCGTGGCCCGAGAACAAAGACCACCCCATGACCCCTCAATCCCCATCCCTCCGCGTCTTGTTCTTCACCACGTCGATGCCGGTCGGCGGAGCGGAGACACTGTTGGTGAACCTTATTCGCCGGCTTGACCCAAATCACTTCTCGCCAGAACTTTGCTGCCTCAAAGAACGTGGGCCCTTGGGGGAGGAACTGGCCGAAGAGATTCCGGTCCATTCCGAGTTCATTCGTCACAAAGCCGACCTGTGCGTGTTGCCTCGCTTGCGCCGGTTGTTGCAAGAACGGCAAATCGATGCGATTGTCACCGTCGGTGCGGGGGACAAAATGTTTTGGGGACGCCTCGCAGCAAAATGGGCCGGCGTGCCGGTCATTTGCTCCGCACTCCACAGCACCGGCTGGCCCGATGGCGTGGGGCGTCTCAATCGACTGCTCACTCCGATAACCGATGCGGTGATCGGAGTCGCCGCGCCACACGGGAAATACCTGGTCGAGCAAGTCGGATTCCCGCCGGAGAAGGTCGTCGTGATCCCCAACGGTGTCGATACCGACCGATTTTCTCCGATCGCCGACACCAGTCACCTGCGACGCGAACTAGGAATCGCCGAAACCTCGCCGGTTGCCGGCATCGTTGCCGCACTCCGTCCCGAGAAAAACCATGAGCTGTTTCTTGAAGTAGCGCAGCTTGTTCTACAAAAAATAAGCGATACGGTCTTCTTGATCGTTGGGAATGGCCCCCAGCGTGAGACGCTCGAGCATCAGGCCAGCCAACTTGGCATTGCGGAGTCCGTGCGGTTTCTGGGGACGCGGAGCGATATCCCGGAACTACTGAATTTGTTCGATGTCAACGTGCTAACGTCCCATGTCGAGGCCAACCCCGTTTCGATTCTAGAAGCGATGAGCACAGCGACGCCGACCGTTGCCACGCAGGTCGGCTCCGTCGCCGAGAGTGTTGTCCAGGGAAAAACGGGCTATCTCGCCCCGGCAGGCGACGCCCCCGCACTCGCCGCCCATGTCGTTTCACTCCTGGCGATGCCGCTGCAGCGACAGGCGCTCGGCGACTCCGCCCGGCAATTGGTTGCCACCCGCTGGAGCCTGGAGCAGATGGTTTCGGGCTACGAATCGCTCCTCACGCGGCTCTTTGAAGAGAAAACCGGAGCCCGTAGGGGGAGCCCCGCACGTGAGCCGGTGGGGGCGTCCGTGGGGGCGCCGAACGGCATCTCGTAGGTCGTGCGCGGACGTTTTGGTCCGCCATTTTTTGGCACGACCACCGAAGGGACGGCCCGACTCCCCTTTTTGCCACTCGCCCTAAGGCAGTGGCGCAATCATACTGGCAGGGCTCCGTCTGATCCCCGCCCGTCCGGTTCCCTCCCCGCTAGTTCCCCCCTATGTTTACCGAAGCCTTGCTAACAACCCTTGCGCGGCTTCTGAGCGGGGCGAGCGTGCGGTGGATCGACAGCCAGCCCGATACGTGCCAGCGGATCTACTTCGCCAACCACACGAGTCACCTCGATGCGATCTTGGTTTGGTCGGCGCTCCCCTCCAACGTCCGGAAACTGACGCGCCCCGTCGCTGCTAAAGACTATTGGAACGGAGGGTGGGTTCGTCGCCACATCGCGAAGACTTTTAACGCCATGCTCGTCGATCGGAAGGAGATCAAGGTCCATAAGAGCCCGATCGACATCATGCTCCGAGAGTTGGGGAACACCCATTCGATGATACTGTTTCCCGAAGGGGGGCGGTCGTCAGGCGAGTCGGTGGGCGATTTCAAGAGCGGGCTCTTCTACCTGAGCAAGAAGCGTCCCGATCTGGAATTGATCCCGGTTTACATCGACAACATGAACCGCATCCTCCCTCGAGGCGAGTTCTTGCCGGTGCCGCTTCTTTCCTGCATCACGTTTGGCCCCCCCCTTTGGCTTGAAGCGGGCGAAACGAAGAACGAGTTCCTGCCCCGAGCTCGCACCGCACTCCTCCAACTCCAAGAAACCCAACGAGACTAGCCAAGCTCCCGTCCCACTGCGATAATCCGCGATCGCCCCCTACCCTGAATTCGCCACGCGCCTCACTTATGAATTTGACTCCCGTTCAACTCAACTGGGCTCTTGCCGGTACGGTTGTCGTGCTTCTCAGCATGGCAACGGGCGTCGGACAAATCCTCTCGCGAAAGCCCCGGCTTGGGATCAATCCCCACGCTGTCAAAGCCTTCAACGCTCGGCTTCGCGCCTGGTGGGTCATCTGCTGCTTACTAGCGATCGCCTTTTTGAGTCGCGAACTGACGATTATCCTGTTCGGGCTCATTAGTTTTTGGGCGCTTCGCGAATTCATCACGCTCACCCCGACGAGGGCGGGTGACCATCGGGCGCTTTTTTGGGTCTTTTTTTTCTTCACGCCTTTGCACTATTTGCTCATCTACTTCGACCAGTACGAACTCTACAGTATCTTGATCCCCGTCTACGCGTTTTTGTTCATACCGCTCCGCATTGCCATCGCGGGCGATACCAAGCGGTTTCTGGAACGAGTGGCAAAAATCCAGTCGGGTCTACTGGTCTGCGTCTACTGCCTCGGCTTTGCGCCAGCCATTCTCTATCTCGACATCGGTGAATACGCCCAGCGGTCGAGACTTTTGTTCTTTCTCATCGTCATGTCGCTCGTCAGCGAGGCCTTGCAGTTTATCTGGGACCGGCTCTACGGGCGCAACGTCATCTCGGAGAGCATCAATGGCACGCGGACCTGGGAAGGGATGCTCGGTGGTTCGGCGAGTGCCGCCCTCGTCGGGCTGACCTACCACCTCTTCTTCCACCCGTTCCACGAATACTGGCACACGGCGCTCGTCTCGCTCCTGATTGCGGTGATGGGATTTGCCGGCGCCATGACGATGTCCGCCATCAAACGCGACCGTGGCGTCAAAGACTTCGGCACGCTGGTCGAAGGCCACGGCGGCGTGCTCGATCGCATTGATACGATTTGTTTTGCCGCACCCGTCTTCTACCACGTCGCCCGCCAACTCTTGATGGCCTAGCGAGCCTGGTCGTCCCCGACCCAGTTAGCAAGCCGACCCAGTTAGCGAGCCGACCCAGTTAGCGAGCCGAGTCGTCCCCGACCTCGGGCCACGCCTTCGCCACTCAGCGACGAATCACTCCCCCGCGAGATCGATTGGCCCTCGAATAGGCCGACTCGTAATTCGTGTTCTCTGCTGGGCTTTGCCCCCGAACCGTGATCGGAGCGGCGGGCAGCTCCGCACTCGCCAGTACCACACCGGGCTGTTTTTCTCCCGCCAGCACCGGTCGACCCTCTTTGACCCAGTCGAGCCAACTGTTTTGCAGGGAGAAAAGGCTCTCGTGTCCGTAATGTTCCCGCACCGCGCGCCGCCAGTTTTCGTCACGCATCCCGTCGCCGAGGAAATCCAAGAACGCCGCCTGTCCATGCTGCCCGATCAAAAACCGAGTCAGCGAATGCCCCTGTGCGTAGAGCGGCAAGACTTCTGGTGGGTATTCCTTCATCGCGAAGAGTTTGCCAAACGGAATCCCCTTACCCGTTTTGAGAAAACGAATGAGCAAGTGCTCCTGCTTGGCGATTTCGCTCGCATGTTCGACCGTCGTGCAGGCCCCTTCGTCGGCCCATCGCGGCAGCGGCTGGCGGAAGTGACAGGCGAAGATGGTATGCGTAATTTCATGCGGTAGGACGGAATCAAGGACCCGCTCACGCGATCCGGTCACCTGCATGTTCCAGTCGAAAACTTCGCCCCGGTCAAAGACGAACGTCGTCACGCCCCCGGCGCCCAAGTGCGGCGCGATGTCGGCCCGAATCGGGCAAGGCCGCGACCAAGCCGGCATTTCTTTTCCCAGCCACTCGGTCGAGAGTTTTTTTCGCCACCGTTCGGCAACTTCTCCGACCTCGCGTGCCAGGGCCGGTGTCGGCGCGTGGATCACGAAGTTGGTCGTTCGGAATTGAGCCGAATGGGCCGCCTGCGGGATAGCCAGCGCGAGGGCAACGAGCGCAAAACAACCGAACCGGCGATGACTCGCACGAAACGAGTGAGCTTCCATGCTGCACTCCTCAGGGCGGGGAGGGAAGTGGGGCGGTGCAAGCACCGGTCGAGGTCCTTCTCGACTGGCAGAGACTACCATGCCGGACCGTTTGCCAGCCAGACCGATTTTTCCGGACATCAAGGCTCGTCGAGACTCAGGACGATTGCAAAGTCGCCGAATAAAAAAACCGCCAAGGCGCCAAGTACGCCAAGAAGAGTTGGAGGGAAGAGTTAGAGGATAGAGGCAACCGTTCACCGCATCGGAGGCAGGGGAAACCACGAATTCGTGCGAATCGATACGAATAGCGGCAAAAGGACACCCCTTCTATTTCTTTAGGTTCGTGGTTTCTCTGTTTCGGTCGACATTTTTCTTGGCGTCCTTGTTTCTTGGCGCCTTGGCGATCTTGGCGGTTCAAAAATGACTTGGCAGTTCTCCTGGTCGAGACGCTGCCCCGCTGTCCAAGGCCGCTAGCACTGTGGTAAAATGGCGTTACGCAAAGAGTCGAAAATCGAACTCCCTTTCTTCTGGAGTAACCCCATGGCAGCCGTCGCAACTCCCGTCGCCCGTCCGCAAGTTCGCCAAACGACCTGCTTCATCGGTGGCGAATGGGTCCCGGCAGTCAGCGGCAAAATGTTTGAGACGATTCACCCGGCAACCGAGGAAGTGATTTGCGAAGTGGCCGAGGGCGACAAAGCCGACATCGCGCGGGCGGTCGCCGCTGCAAGCGAAGCGTTCCACAACGGCCCCTGGGCAACCATGGATGCTCGCGATCGAGGCCGGCTGATGTACAAACTGGCCGATCTGATCGAAGCCGAGGCCGACGAACTCGCCGCGCTCGAGACCTGGGACAATGGCAAACCGATTAGCGACTCCCGCGCTGCCGACATCCCGCTGGTGATCGACTGCCTCCGTTACTACGCCGGCTGGGCCGACAAAATCGAAGGGAGCACGATCCCGATCCGCGGCGACTTCCTTTGCTACACCCGTCGCGAGCCGGTTGGCGTGGTCGGACAGATCATCCCGTGGAACTTCCCCGCCCTCATGGCAGCCTGGAAGTGGGGCCCCGCACTGGCCGCCGGCTGCACGATCGTCATGAAACCAGCCGAGCAAACCCCGCTCACCTGCCTCCGGATGGCACGCCTCGCTCAAAAGGCGGGCATCCCCGATGGCGTGATCAACGTCGTCCCCGGCTACGGCCCGACCGCCGGTGCCGCGCTGGTCGAGCATCCCGACGTCAACAAGATCGCATTCACCGGCGAAGGAACGACGGCCAAGATCATCCAGCGTTCGGCGCTCGAGACGATGAAGCGTGTCACGTTTGAGCTCGGTGGCAAAAGCCCCAACGTCATCTTTGCCGATGCCGATCTCGACGCCGCCGTCGAAGGAGCCCACTTCGCCCTCTACTTCAACCAGGGCCAGTGCTGCTGCGCCGGGAGCCGGCTGTTCGTCGAAGACGACGTGCATGACGAGGTCGTGGAACGGATCGCTCAACGAAACCGGCAGTTCCCGGTCGGCGACCCCTTCGACCCCGCTACCAAGCAAGGCCCGCAAGTCGACCAGGCCCAGTTCGAAAAGATCATGGAGTACGTCGATTATGGGAAGCAAGATGGCGCGCAGTGCGTCAGCGGTGGCAACCGCATCGGCGACCAAGGCTACTTCATCGAGCCAACCCTCTTCACCGGCGTGACCGACGAGATGCGAATCGCCCGCGAAGAAATTTTCGGCCCCGTCTTGAGTGTGCTCAAGTTTAGCGAGGTCGATGAATTGATCGAGCGCGCCAACAACACCAACTTTGGATTAGCCGCCGCCGTCTGGACGCGCGACATCGCCAAAGCCCACCGCTTCGCGGCAAAAGTCCGCGCCGGCACCATCTGGGTCAACTGCTACGACGTCTTCGACGCCGCTGCCCCTTTCGGCGGCTTCAAAGAAAGCGGCCTAGGAAGAGAACTGGGCGAAGCGGGCCTCGCCGCCTACACCGAGAGCAAAACAGTAACCGTGTCACTGGGATAATACGGCAAGCACCCGGCGAGCCGGAAGCGTCAGCGCCCGGAGTTTTCGCCACTTCACTCCGGTCGCTAACGCTCCCGGCTCGCCATTTTCCGCTTCGACAGTTTTCGGCGCTGGCGAGGAGAAACTAGTCGGTCGATTCCGGAGACCAAGTCATCAGCGGATGGGGTTGTTTGTGTAGTACGTAGTAGATTGCCGCTCGAACCGCGCGCTCGTCGGGTAGCTTCCTCTTCGAGCCTCCCGAGGTCCACCATCTGCCCGACCTTGGCTTACCGCAACATCGGTTGAGTGCCCGACTTCCGTACGCTTTGAGATCGGCCAGCATCTTGCGCGGCTCGGGGTCGTCGGCAACGGCCAACACCAAATGAAAGTGATTGGCCATGATCGACGCGGCCAGCAGCGTCCATTGGCGATACGTGGCCGTCTCGCAAAACTGCGTCAGCAACACCGGGGCATGCTCCCGTGTCAGAAAGACCGGCGGGCCTTTCATTTGCAACCGGGCGCTTTCGTAGAGCTCTGGCAACGACGGTTCCCAAGGTTCCTCGGGGCGATCATGCTCGACACGAGAGGTGGTTGGCGAATCGGTCGGCCGGTAGTCGCGCACCGAAGTGACGCTCCCCCTTGGATCGCCCGGCAACCACGTGCCATACGTGGTGCTTGTAAGGAGCCAGTATCGCATAACGTAATTCTATCTCTCGCCGCATCGAGTTGCGCCCCTCCCCCCGACCAGGCGAGCCGGAAGCGTCAGCGCCCGGAGTTTTCGCCCGGAGTTTTCGCCACTTCACTCCGGTCGCTAACGCTCCCGGCTCGCCAGTTCTCGCTTCGTCAGTTTCCGGCTCCCAGACTCATCGAGTCCCGGGCTGGGACAATGGGGCGGCGTCGCCTAAGCTACCGATGCTCTGTGGCACACCCTATCTCCAGGAGTTCGGGACCACGCCCCCTATCCATCGACCATGAAAAACAAACCAAAAAAACGCTGTCCCTGGGCCGATGCCGGTAACGAACTCTACGTGCGCTACCATGACGAGGAGTGGGGCGTCGCGGTGCATGACGATCGAGTGCAGTTTGAGTTCTTGATGCTCGAGAGCGCGCAGGCGGGGCTGAGCTGGGCGGTGGTGCTCAACAAACGAGAAGGCTACCGCAAAGCGTTTGCTCAGTTCGATGCGGAGAAGGTCGCCCGATTTACCGATAAGCGAATCGAAAAACTGCTGGAGAACCCGGCGATTGTCCGCAACCGACTGAAGGTCAAGGCGGCCGTGACGAACGCCCAGGCGTTCCTCCAGGTGCAAGAAGAGTTTGGCACCTTCGACGAATATCTCTGGGGTTTTGTCGACGGGGAGCCGATCCAAAACCGCTGGCGCACGATCAAGCAAGTCCCCGCGACATCGCCCGAGTCGGACGCGCTGAGCAAAGACCTCAAGGGGCGAGGCTTTAAGTTCGTCGGCAGCACGATCGTTTACGCGCACATGCAAGCGGTCGGCATGGTGAACGACCACCTCGTCAGCTGCTTTCGATACGAAGAGTGCATGACGTAGCTCCACGCGAAACATCGTGCTACGACGAGGCCACGCGAATCGCTTCTGCCACGTCTTCCTTAGGGTCCTGATGGGTGGCGGAATGAACGAATCTCGAATCCTCCACACCATCGGCTACTCCACACACGAACTAGAGACGCTGATTGCCCTCCTTCACCAACATGCGATTACCGCTGTTGCCGACGTCCGTTCGCATCCGGTCAGCAGGCTGGCGCACTTCTGCCGGCCCGCCTTGGAAAGGCACTTGAAGAACACCCGAATCGAGTATGTCTTTCTCGGCCAGGAATTGGGGGCGCGCCGGGACGAACCGGAGTGTTACGTCGATGGCCAAGCAAGGTACGATCGAATCACCTCACTCCCAGCTTTTCGCAAAGGAATCGAGCGGCTCGAACGTGGGGCTAAGCGGTACCGGATCGCCCTGATGTGTGCCGAGAAGGAACCGCTCGATTGCCATCGTTCGATCTTGATCTGTCGCCACCTGGTCGCCAACGGTTGGGAGATCCGGCACGTGCTTGCGAACGGCGCGATCGAACCCCACGCCACGACCGAGGAACGACTCGTACGGAGAATGGAGATCGAACGGACTTTGTTCCAGCCGACGTTGACCCGCGACGAGTTGGTGCAACAAGCCTACGAAAAGCGCGCCGCACAGATCGCCTATCGTCCGTCCGACGAGCACTAGCGAGTTGGCCGTGAGAGGGAAAATTGGCCCAAAAAAAGGCCTGGAATTCCCCCGCCCATCTGCTCCAATGGAACGGATGCCAGCCTACCGATACTCGCCGGCGAGCCAGCCTTGCCGGAACTCGTTCCGGCCGACAATTCCGACGAATTTCAACCGGCTGGCAATGCGGGCGGAGAGATGGAACTAATAGGACGCCCTACGGACAAAAAGAGCGGAGTGATGGGCACGAGCAGCAAGTCGCCAGAGTTATGATTTCAGCAGTTTTTCTCCATTTCAATGAAAGAGGTAAGGCAACTTTTGGCCGGTCGGTCGCGATTGGCTCGGTTTCGCGACAAAATTGCGGAGGAAAAGGCCGTTTTAAAGGTAGAAAGGCCCCCGTTTTGTCACTTTCGTCCACTCCGCACCTCGACAAAACCGAGCCTGCCCGCGGCAAGACAATCGTCCTGGCAACCGAACGACCCCGCATTGCATAACTGCTGGGCTCCTGTATACTTATGGGCTTCCGGCAACAGCCGTCCATACACGACCTCAAGCGATTCGAGCGAGATTCGATCATGGCGAAAGAATGCGAAGTTTGTGGCAAGAGGCCCCAAATGGGAAATCAGGTAACGACCCGTGGTAAGAAAAAGTACCTTGGCGGCGTCGGCACGAAAATCACCGGTATCACACGACGGCAGTTCAAGCCGAATTTGCAGAAAATTCGTGTGGCGTTGGCTTCCGGCGAAAACAAGTCGCAATGGGTCTGCACCCAGTGCATCCGAAGCGGAGCCATAAAAAAGGTGGTCCGTCAGGCCCCCTTCGCGCTGCCTAAGGCGGCCAAGTAACGCCACTCCGCGAGCGACTTGATGGCTCTCACGACCGAAGAAGTCGAAAAAGTGGCACTCCTGTCGAGGCTCCAGTTCACGCCGCAGGAGCTCGCGTCGCTCACTGCCGAACTCGGGAAGATCGTCGGCTACGTCGACCTGCTCGGCGAAGTCGACACGACAGGCGTCGAGCCGATGGCCCATGCAATCGAGCTGCTCAACGTAACCCAGGACGACCAAACCAGGTCCAGCCTTACGCGTGAAGAGGCGCTCGCCAATGCCCCCAAGCAGAACGGCGAAGGCTACTTAGTCCCCGCCGTCTTGGGGGATTGATTCGCCGGAAAGGGGAATTTGCGAGATTACTCCGGTCGTTGAATTCGGGGTAGAATGGAATATCCGAGGTTATGGGACTCCGGAGGAAATATTTCATGAGCGCCAATTTTGAAGAACAGATTCGAACCGAGGTCCTTGCCCTTGGTCCGAGTGCGCAGCAGCGCGTGCTGGAATTCGTCCGTTCAGTGAGAAAAAGCGACGCTAGAAAACCCCAGACGGGGCTAGCAAGTTTGGCGGGTGCCATCTCTCAAACGGATATTGTTGCGATGCAAGCTGCGATCGAGCAAGGATGTGAGCAGGTCAAAGGTCTTGAACGACTTCATTGGTAGCTCTATTTGCTTTCCATTTATCCCGTCAAGCAAGCTGGCCGGCCAACGCACTCCCCCAGTTGTTAGTTCTTAGCTTTGGCTGCCTCCGTTTCTATGCAACTCACCTCGCTTTCCGCCGCCCGACAGATTGCATTGCTCCGAGCGGGGGAGGCTTCGTCTGTCGAGTTAACGCAAGCTTATCTCGACCAAATCGCCTCGCACGATGGCAAGGTCGGCGCGTTCCTGCGAATCGATCCAGAGCGAGCCATCGCCGCCGCCCGCAAAATCGACGAACGCCGTACGGCTGGTGAGTCGCTCGGCTGCTTGGCAGGGGTTCCGGTAGCGGTCAAGGATATCCTGGCAGAGCGCGGCGAGCGGACGACCTGCGCGTCGCGGATGCTCGAAGAGTTCCGTGCGCCGTACGACTCGACGGTGGTGGCTCGGTTAAAAGCGGCCGATGCGGTGCTCCTCGGCCGAACGAACATGGACGAATTCGCGATGGGGGGCGCGACCGAAAATTCCGCGTTCCAACCGACTCGCAATCCATGGGATCTCTCGCGTTCGCCGGGTGGATCGAGTGGGGGTGCGGCCGCAGCCGTTGCGGCGGGGATGGCCCCCCTTTCGATCGGCACCGACACCGGTGGTTCGATCCGCCAGCCAGCCGGAATGTGTGGTGTAGTCGGAATGAAACCGACCTACGGACGCGTGAGCCGGTATGGGCTCATCGCGTTCGCGAGTAGTCTCGATCAAGTGGGCCCTTTGGCGAGGTCGGTCGAAGACGTGGCACTGCTCTACGAAGCGATTGCTGGCCCCGATTCTCGCGATTCCACTTGCTTACCAAACGAAGTCCTCCC
This sequence comes from Planctomycetaceae bacterium, assembly GCA_003233055.1. Taxonomy (GTDB): domain Bacteria; phylum Planctomycetota; class Planctomycetia; order Pirellulales; family Lacipirellulaceae; genus Aeoliella. The sequence continues at coordinate 25,718 of QIKP01000011.1, read as the reverse complement.
GGTCGGGGCGAAACTCCACCAACCACTGGAGGGGCTCCGAGTCGGGTACGCGAAGGAGCATTTTGCCGAGGGGCTCGATTCCGAAGTCGCGTCAGCCGTTCAGCAGGCGCTGGCTCAGTACGAATCCTTGGGCGCGAAGTTGGTGGAGGTGTCGCTCCCTCATAGCCGATACGCGGTCGCCACCTACTACGTCATCGCGCCATGCGAGGCCTCCAGCAATTTGGCTCGTTACGACGGTATTCATTACGGATACCGCGCCGATCAAACGAAGCTGGTCGCCGAGCTGGCTGCGAAAAAAAAATCGCTCGAAGCAGCGGGAGACCGACACGCTGCCGAGAATCTCGACACCCCCCTCGTGCGATTGTATTGCAAGTCCCGGTCCGAGGCCTTGGGGCCTGAGGTGAAGCGGCGAATCATGCTCGGCACCTACGCCCTTAGCTCCGGCTACTACGAAGCCTACTACCTCAAGGCACTGAAGGTCCGCCGGCTCTTACGCCAAGACTTCGACCAGGTGTTTGACCAAGTCGATGTTCTCGCTGGGCCCGTTACCTCGTCACCCGCCTTGAAGATCGGCTCCATGAAAGACGACCCGTTGGCCATGTACTTAGTCGACTTGTTCACCGTGAGTGCCAACCTAACAGGCATTCCCGCTTTGAGCTTGCCGTGTGGTCGGACCACTGCGGGCCTCCCGATTGGCCTCCAGCTTCAGGCCCCGCCCCTGGAAGAAGAGCGTCTGCTTCGCGCCGCGCGAATGTATGAGCAAGCCACCGACTGGCAAACGGAAGCACCACCGCTTTAATTGCGGGTAAACAACACCGTGTCAAAATACACCACCATCGTCGGCCTCGAAGTGCACGTGCAGCTTGCCACGCAAAGCAAGTTGTTTTGCCGGTGCAGTACGCAGTTTGGTGCGGCACCCAACACGCAAACATGCCCGGTCTGTATCGGCTTGCCTGGATCGCTTCCGGTGATGAACCGCGAGGCACTCCGGCTTTCGCTCCGGACCGCCTTGGCGATCGGGTGTGAGATTCCGCCCCTGACGAAGTGGGATCGCAAACAGTACTACTACCCCGACCTTCCCAAGGGATACCAAATATCGCAGTTCGATATGCCGATGTCGGAACATGGCTACCTGGAAATTTCCGACGCCAAGGATCGCTTTGAAACGAAACGGATTAGAATCCTACGGGCGCATCTGGAAGAGGATGCGGGCAAAAGCTCTCATGACGAAAGTGCAGCGAGGGGCGATAGCCTGATCGATCTCAACCGGACAGGCACTCCACTTCTCGAAATCGTCAGCGAACCTGACATGCGTGGGGCACTGGAGGCGAGGGCGTATCTCGACGAACTCAAACTGCTTCTAACGTACCTCGGTGTTTCCGATTGCAACATGCAAGAAGGGAGCCTGCGAGTCGACGCCAACGTCAATCTGCATCTCGACGAATCGGGAGAGAGAATCGCAACGCCGATCGTCGAGATCAAAAACATGAATAGTTTTCGCGCCGTCGAACGGGCGATCGACTACGAAGCGATCCGGCAATACACCCTCTGGCAGGAGTCACGTCAAAAGATTGGGGACGTCCCTAAACAGACCCGAGGTTGGGACGACGCGGCGGGCATGACTCGTGGGCAGCGAAGCAAAGAAGAATCGAGCGACTACCGCTACTTTCCGGATCCCGACCTGGCACCGGTTCGGTTTTCGTCCGAAGAAATCGAAAAATCTCGTAACGGACTAGGCGAACTCCCTGCCGCTTTGCGAGCCCGTTTGCAATCGGAGTTTGGCCTGTCGCTTTATGACGCCGGAGTTCTCGTCAACCAGGGCCGCGAGTTGGTCGATTACTTCTTCGCCGCAGTAGGGCAGGGGGCTCCGGCAAAAGCGGTCTGCAATTGGGTTTCGCAGGAGGTCTTGCGAGTACTCAAAGAACGGGAACTTGGGATCGATGCCTTTCCCATCTCTGCGGGCCAGTTGGTCGATTTCATCGCGAAGTTAGAGTCGGGCCAACTGCCAAGCTCGCGCAGTCGAGAAGTCTTCGACGCGATGCACTCCAAGAACCAGTCCGCCGATCAGGCGATGCAAAAGCTTGGGATCGAAGAAGTCGACGACTCGGCACTGGAGAACCTCTGTCGTGAATTGCTTGAAGCCAACCCGCAGGTCGTGGCCGACGTGCAAGGAGGTAAGCAGCAAGCGGTCGGAGCCCTCATTGGCCAAGCCAAGAAGAAAAACCCCAACGCGGATCCAGGCCGCGTCCGAGGGATTTGTTTGGAGTTGATCGGCAGGGGGCTTTGACATCGTCACGCTTACTACCGATTTTGGCGAAGGGAGCCGTTATGTAGCGGCGATGAAAGGGGTCCTGCTGTCGATTCATCCGGCGCTCTCCATCATCGACATCAGTCATTCGATCGAACCCCAAGACGTGCGAGCCGCAGCATTTTTGCTGGCGGAGACGACGCCGTGGTTCCCTGAAGGAACGCTCCATGTGGCCGTTGTCGATCCGGGGGTGGGAACCGACCGACGCATTCTCTATGCGGAAATTGGTTCGCAGCAATACGTTGTTCCTGACAATGGACTGTTGACTTACTTGGCGGATCGAATCCAACCCGCTACGATAAGGGTGATCCAAAACGAGGAGCACTGGCTGGCGAAGGTCTCCAGGACGTTCCATGGCCGCGATATCATGGCCCCCGTGGCGGCCCGTTTGTCGTTGGGGCTCGATCGGACCCAACTTGGCCCAGAGACCCACGACTTCGTAAGGCTCCCGCTGCCTAGCGCAACGAAAGTGGAGCAACGAATCGACGGCCAGGTCGTGGAGATTGACACGTTTGGCAATCTCCTCACGAATATCTCGACCGACTTGCTCGAAGGGGTACCACGAGGGGAGAGGGTTCGTGTGCGGTGCGGCGGGCGCGAGACGACCGGCCTTTGCGAGACCTACGCGGACCAGCCCACCATGACGTTGATCGCCCTGATTGGTTCTGGTGACAAGTTGGAGTTGGCGATCGTCAACGAGTCGGCCAAGCAGAGGCTCGACATCGACGTTGGTGAGAAGGTGACGGTGGAATGGTAGGCTTTTGAAGTGGCCCCCAATTTTTGGGCCACACGCCTCGTGACCCAGAGATCCCCGTGGCAGAGATCCCTGTTGAAACCCGCCTTGCGTGGCTCTGCTCTCAGGCATCGAACGAGCTTATTGCGGGCCGTCTTCGATAATCGACACTGGGGGGATGTGCTGCGGCTTGGCCTTCGAGGCCCGGGCCTCGGGGGGGGGCACATTTGCCCGCGAAGCGTTGCTTTATCTAGCCTACTACGGCCCCATAAGCCGTGATTTTCTCCATACAAGAATAGCAAGCACTAGGCATATAACACCTGTTATCACAATCGATATTTTATGTGAAGATGATGCACGCCCAGAATCCATTAGAGTATCACCCAGCCCATAGTATGGAAGATAGCACTCTTCTTCGGTGTGTGTAATACTTCTCAACTCTTGCAATTTAGCAATAACAATTTCAGTGACTTTCTCTTTTTCTATAAATTCCCTGCGTGTCTCAACTGGAAAGACGTCTATCCCATTCCACGGTTTGTATGTATTTTTTTCACGGACAAAGAATTCGTTACCTCTCATGTCTTGCACATTTTCAACTCCCGATCGAATTACCTCCCACTTACTTTCCGGAAGCAGCACGGCCCAGTATATGCCACCAGGCTGCTTTTTGGGACTCGTGTTTTTCGATTCCAAGCATTCGAAAGCAATAGTAACAACATCACGGCCACTTTCTTGTCGTAATTCGGCACCCACAGGCTTAAACGTTTCGCTTACAAAAAACTCTTCCAATGGAATGCCCCATATGCTATACGCCGCTTCTAATACGGACATGTTATAGAGCAACCGTTTTGTGGGGTACTTGCTATCGGTAGCTCGGGTGAATCGTTTAATATAAAAATCACCCACCGAAGACTTCCTAAGCGAAAACGCGTTGTGTTCATTGGAGGCATCTACTTCCGTTGGTCTTTCTGAATAAGCAAGCATCAGCTGCCTGCCAGGAAATACAACGAACTTCGATTCACGGATTTTATTGCTTCCAGTATCCTCTGCTGGATACTTAGTCGAATGTATTACATTAGCTTCAAATCCAGCAAGTTCTTGCTGTAGGGTGTGCCATGCATCAGTTGCTTCACCACGAACGCGGTTAAGCAGGTCGTGGTCAAGGCCAACGCTTCTTGCAAAAAATTCGTCACCAGCCGCCTCGTAGTGTCGAAATGCAAAAAACGCAAAAATAACGCCCAATTTTAACAGCGTACGCTTTGTTGGTAGTATCTGTATTGATTGCAAATTCATGGATTACTGCATTTAGCTAGCTGGCACGCATGCCACCCACTCCGATCGACTACCGTTATGGGCGTGCAAAAACAAGCAAGAGGCGATGTGCTGCGCCAAAATACGCAGCGCATCATCCCATCAATAGGATGCGATATCAATCACACTTCTCGCCGGGACAGTCACAATTGGGCACATCCTCACAGTCACGGTTGCGGACACAAGCGTTTTCACAATCATCAGCGAAGAATTCAGCGTCCGCCCGTACATCACCTGTGCTTCCGACACCAAGCAAGACAAATCCGTGTAGAGCGAGAACGCAAGCGGTAATTTTCATGACGGTTTTCATGTCACACTAACCTCCTAAACAAATGGGAAGAAATCATGTTCGATCCTCGATCAAACTTCCAGCTAATTTGAATTCGCTAGTATTAGAGCCTACCCTAGAACCCTCGCAGAGCTGAGCGTGTTCCAGGCGAATGAGAGATGCAACATGGCAAGATAATTGTCGGTTTTCTTTTCCCAGCGAACAAGTAACCGCCGAAAGCGATTGATCCAAGAATGCGTTCTCTCCACCACCCATCGTCGTGCTTTGAATCGTGGATTTTTTTTTGCGCTGCGATTCTTCCTGCCCACGCTTTGCCAATTCCACTGGATCCCCTTGAGCTCGTCGTACTCAAGCAGTGCCTCCTTCCACAGCTTGCGGAAAACACCCGCCGTTTCCCACTCTTGGAAGTAACGGTGCAGGCTACTCCCCGAACCATACTCTTGAGGCGACGCCTTCCATTGACAGCCAGTGCGCAAAACATAAAAAATGCCGTTGGCGATCTTTCGCAGATTACAACGGGGGCGACCCCCTTGAGGAATTTTTCGATAGTGAGGCAACAACGGTTCCATACGTTGCCACATCGCATCCGGGAGACTCCAAGAACGCCGCTTCTTCCGTTTTTTTGCCATGAGAAACACCTCCGTGCTGGCACAAAGTGAGTGAAAAGTTACGCTCGGTACGGAAACGGGGTGTCATTACGTTCGGTTTTGGGACAGGCTCTTAGTTAGCTCGCCTCCTTCTCGCACGATCAGACGGACTGGATGAGTCGACGGCTGGGTGTATATGAGCACAGTTCCATAAAAAGAACTCATTTCTTTCTTACGTTTTGAATCGACTGCAAGTTGTAAGACAGTGCTCTTGTTCGGAGCAATACAAATTGGGAGGATACTTTGCAGTGAGATGCACGCGCAAGACACCTCAGCTCCAACAATACGAATTTCTTCACGGCCAGAATTCTTGAGTTGCACCTGCCCCTTTCCGTTAATCGCGTTAATAACAAGCGATTCCGCAACTAACTGGGCACTGCTCGTGCTTTCCTGTTGACTCACGACCAAGGATGCAAGCCCCCATACAATGGCAATAAGAGCCGTTCCAAAAACTGACCAAGAAGGTAGACGCAACAGCATTGAGTCTACCCGATCGATTAGTGGCAATTTGAATCGCATGGCGTTAATGATTGCTACCGATAGCTACTACAAGCCTTGGTGCAAGACATTTGCGTCTAAACACCCTTTCATTCGAGGACTTGTGAAGGATTAGGAATACGAGCCAAAGTTCCACCCGTGAGACCCATCGCAGCCGTCGATCCCCCCCCCCCCCCGCAGATTGCAAGCGAATTCTCGAAAAGTTTTCGTAAAAACGTTTGGGCGATTTGTACCATGTGCGCCTTATCTTTTTTTGCGATTGCACTATTGAACAATGCATCAGGAGGTTTACGTCATCGCGGTCCCGGGTTCTACTCTGTTGCGTGAGAATTCGAGGAACCGCCGCAGTATTGGAATCCCGTCAGCGCCGGGCCGTGAAGTTAATTGGGGAAGGCTGGCTGCTGAAAGATGTGGCGGAGTCGCTTGGCGTAAGCCAACAGTCGGTGAGCAAGTGGAAGCGACTCGCGGGCAAACGTGGCCCGGGCCTTGAAGGCCAAGCCGCAGCACATCCCCCAGTGTCGATCCACATGTCGATTATCGAAGACCGCCCGCAATAAGCTCGTTCGATGCCTGAGAGCAGGGCCACGCAAGGCGGGTTTCGACAGTGATCTCTGGACCACGAGGCGTGTGGCCCAATTAAATCGAACGGGAGTTTGGAGAAGTTTATCACTCGACCCATGTTGGCCGGTTGATGCACACTTTGAGTTTTTCTTGCCAGAAGCCCGAGCGGCGATGCACCGAATCATGAACGATATTTCTCCCCAATCGCTCCACGAGTGGGATCGCACGCACTACTGGCACTCGTTTACCCAGATGGCCGAGTACGAGCCGCTCGTGATCGAGCGTGCTGATGGCGTCTGGCTTTTCGACACGAAGGGCCGGAAACTGCTGGATGGTGCGAGTAGCATGTGGTGCAACGTGCATGGCCACAACCATCCGAAGATCAACGCCGCGATCAGCGAGCAACTTGGCAAGGTAGCCCACGCCACGTCGCTCGGCATGAGCTGTGACACGACGATCCAATTCGCCAAGCGACTGGTTGACATCACTCCTGACGGTTTGGAACACGTATTTTTTTCGAGCGATGGTTCGTCGGCCATCGAAGTCGCGCTCAAGGCGGCGTTTCAGTATTGGACGCAATGCGATACGCCACAACCGGCCAAGACAAAGTTTCTGGCGTTCGGACAAGCGTATCATGGCGATACGCTCGGTGCGGCAAGCGTCGGAGGAATCGCTGAGTTTCGTGGGCTCTTCGCTCCGCTGCTCTTGGACGTTCTCCAGGCTCCGCAGCCCAATGGTCGAACCAACGATGCCGCTTTTTATCTCGAAGCGGTGGAAAAGATTCTTCAGCAGCAGAGCAAGCAAATCGCTGCGATGGTGATCGAGCCACTCGTTCAAGGCGCGGCAGGGATGGTCATGCAGCCGGCAGGATTTGTGAAAGGTCTTCGCGAGCTAGCGGACAGGTACGATGTGCTGCTCATCCTCGACGAAGTCGCCACCGGCTTCGGCCGGACTGGAGCCCTGTTTGCTTGCCAGCGGGAACAAGTCTTGCCCGATTTTCTCTGCCTGGGCAAAGGGATCACGGGTGGCTATTTGCCGATGTCGGCAACGCTGACCACGCCTCGGATTTGGAAGGCGTTCCTAGGCGATGCCGCTTCCGGACGTGCCCTCTACCATGGCCATACCTACAGTGGCAATCCTCTTGCAGCAGCGGCGGGACTTGCTTCTTTGAACCTGTTTGAAGAGGAAAAGACGATTGCAAACCTCGCGCCAAAAATCGAACGGCTCGGCGAACGCCTCGCGGAATTGGCCGAGTCCCCACATGTGGCCCATCCGCGACAATGTGGCATGATCGTTGCGGTCGATCTGGTCGCCAACCAACAGACTGGCGAGCCTTTTTCCAAAGAGGCCCGCGTCGGGCGACGAGTGGCTCACGCCGCACTGGAGCGGGGCGTCTGGCTCCGCGCTCGCAACGACATGACGTACGCGTTGCCGCCACTGTCGATCACGCTTACCGAAATCGACATTCTGATGGATGCGATGACCGTTGGCGTCGAATCTCTCCAGCGGTGAAGTGTCTCTCCAGCAGTGAAGTGCTTGGTTTCCCCTACTGTTCGTTGCTTTCCATTCCCAACGAACGCATCTTGCGGTACAGATTGGAGCGATGCATGCCGAGAAGCTTGGCTGCTTCGGTGACGTTGCCGCGAACCTGTTCGATGGTCTTCTGAATGTATTCGACTTGGAAATCTTGTGTCGCTTGCTGCAATGGCAGCTCTGCATCCAAGGAGGAACCCTTGGTTGTCCCAGGCGAGAGGGTGAAAGCCAGGTCGTCGGCGTCGATCTTTTGGCCGGAGACAAGGTAGGCGACCCGCTCCATGAGGTTCCGGAGTTCTCGAACATTGCCAGGCCAACAGTGTGCGACGAGTCGTTTCTTGGCGGCCGCAGTTATCGTCGGGGGCTTGCGTCCTTGCTTGAGGCACATGTCTCGCAAGAAATGTTCCGCCAGCGTGAGGATGTCGTCCCCTCGCTCGCGGAGCGGAGGTAGTTCGAGCGTCATGACGTTAAGACGGAAGTAAAGGTCTTCGCGGAATTTCCTCTCCCGAACGAGGGCGACCAAATCTTGGTTCGTGGCGGCCACCACTCGAACATCGGTCGTAATCGTCTCGCTGCCACCTACCCGCACGATGGTCTTTTGCTCCAAGACCCGTAGCAGTTTGGCCTGTCCCCCTAGGCTCATGTCGCCGATTTCATCGAGGAAGATCGTGCCGCCCGAGGCGAGTTCAAACTTGCCTGCTCTTGTTTCATTCGCCCCGGTAAACGATCCTTTTTCGTGTCCAAAGAGTTCGCTTTCGAGCAACGTCTCGGTGAGGGCGGCGCAGTTGACCGCCACCAAAGGTTCGGCAGATCGGCGGCTATTGAAGTGCAGCGACTGGGCAACCACTTCCTTGCCGGTGCCGTTCTCGCCGAGAATCAGGACTGCCAGATCGGTATCGGCCACCTTGGCCAAGGTCGATCGAAGCGCTTCCATTGACGGGCAAGCCCCAATCATGGGGACATTTCCGGTCACCTCTCGCAACAACCGCTGTTGGCGTTGCAACAGCTCCTCCCATTGTTGGGTACTCGCGAGTGCCACTGCTGCGTAGGTTGCCAGTTCCATGAGGCCTGTCTCGTCCTCGAGGGTAAATCGCCCTGTTCGTTTGTTGAGAAGCTCGAAGGCCCCCAGCCTTTTTCCGTCGGGACCAATCAGCGGCACGCAAAGAATCGTCTCGGTCTGGTAGCCTGTTTGTTTGTCGACATCGGAATGGATCGCGGTCCGGTCATCGGTCTTGTCGACTCGTTCCGGTTCGCCTGACTGCACGACCCGCCCGACGACTCCCGCATCGTCGGGCACGGTCAGTTCGTTATTTTCCATCCCGAGCGCCGGGCGACCGACGAGTGTTTTCGACGCTCGATCCCAAAGAAAGATCGTCGCCCGGTCGGCATCGAATAATCGAATCGCCTTTTCTGCCATCCGATGGAGGAGCGTTTCGAGGTTGTCGGTCTGTGCCCATTCCTGAGTGATTTCGAGCAAAGTGGAAAGGCGCTCGGCATGGTGGCGATCGCGCCGACTCCGTCGGGCAAGCAAGCAGGCCGCGGCGAGGCCGGTCGCTTCGCAAGACCAATCGACCGGCGCGGTCCCTCGAATCATCAAGACCGTGGGAGGAAGCGACGCATCGCTGGCAACCCGCAGTGGCACCGCGGTCCAACCTCCTGCCTGCTTTATCTGCAAACCGTCCAGGGCATCGCTGGCCAACTCCATCGGCGCGATACTAGCGGCAAGCCCGGCGCTGGCGGTGACCACCGATCGCGGCGGCTCGGATCGAACGACTGCCGCGCCGTCGACTTGGCTCAGGGCGGCGAGATGCGTGACGAACGTCTCGTGAAAGGCGATCTCACTTTCGGCAGCGAGCAGGTCGGCCAGGATCGCCGGCCAGGCAATAGAATCAGGCATAGGGCAACAAGGGACCGAAGGAGAAATCGGGAAACGCCATCCGGGAAACAGGGGAATGCCGAATAGCCTAACCGTAAGACGCCCAATCGCAACACCCTAGCGCCGCAGATTCGCGACACCCCAGTGGAAATAGTGCTGTCGGCATGGGCTTTACGATCGGCTACCTCCGCTGCTAGGCTACTTGGTCACCTCGCTCACCAATGGCTTGGCGAATCGTCGCCAGGCGACGAATCGCCGAGAGCCGAGCACGACCCTGCCTCAGCCTTGATACTTGGAGTCCTCACGCATGTTTGAAGGAAAATGTGGCCTGATTACAGGTGTGTTTAACAAGCAGTCGATCGCCTGGGCGATTGCGGACCAAGTCATGGCCCATGGGGGAAAATGCGGGTTTTCCTACATGCCCGACAAGCCGGAAGACCATCGGAAGAAGAATCTCAACCGCATTACCAAGCTGACCGAGGGAAATCCCCAGGTGGCGTTTCTCCAGCCGATGGACGTTACCAACGACGACGACATTGGCCAGCTGATGACCTGCTGCGAAGAGAAGTTGGGGAAAATGGACTTCCTCTTGCACTCCATTGCCTTCGCGCTGCCCGACGATCTCAAAGGGGACACGATCGATTCGAGTCGCGCGGGATTCAAGCTGGCGATGGAGATCAGCGCCTACAGCCTGCTGGCCCTCGCCCGCGCGGCCCGGCCTTTGCTCAATCCAAATGCGAGTATCCTGACCCTCACCTACTTCGGCGGTGAGAAGGCAGTGCCGGGGTACAACATCATGGGTGTCTGCAAAGCGGCACTCGATTCGATCGTCAAGTACCTCGCCTACGACCTGGGACCCGATAGCGTCCGAGTCAACGCACTGAGCGCCGGACCGCTGCAAACCATCTCGGGACGTGGTGCGGGTGTCGACGGGATGTTGAAGCTGTATCAAGCGATGGCTCCTCTCGGCCGGAACATTACGCATGAAGAAGTGGGCCGATGCGGCACGTTCCTGCTCTCCGACATGGCGAGTGGCGTTACGGGCGAAACGCTCCACCTCGACGGTGGCTACAACATCATGGGGACGCCTGGTCACCTGCTCGACGGGATCGAGTTGGGCAAGTAACCCGACCGCCGAAAAATTCGAGCCCCACCTCGATAGCCGGTGAGCTACGCCTCCCTGGGGGCGTTTCCACCAGGCACCCGGCCGCTGAAGCGGCCTTGCCACTAGCGGTTTTGGGTGTGGGTTAGGATTTGGTCGATCAGCGTCCGGTTCGTGGCGATCGCTTCGCCCGAGTGAACGGTTGGGTTGCCTTGCCAGTCGCTAAAGGTCCCCCCCGCCTCGGTAAGGATCGGCTCCAGGGCAGCGGCGTCCCAGAGGTTCATTGCCGGGTCGATCATCACGTCGGCGCGACCGGTAGCGACCATCAGGTAACCATAGCCATCGCCCCAGGTGCGCGCGAGCTTTGCCTCGTGCTGCAACGCGAGAAAGACATCGGTTGCGTCAGGCGTGCGGTGCTTACGAAAACTGGCAACCTCGCTGGTGACAAGCAGCGCCTCGGCCAGTCGGCTCGTCGTGCCAACCCGTGCGGGCGTCGGTTCGGCTTCGCCCCGTTGGTGCCAAGCTCCGTGACCGGTGCGGGCAAAAACCATTTCGTCGAGCGCTGGCGCTCGGATCACCCCGATTCGAGGGATTCCCTTTCGTGGGTTTCCGTCTGGCGTTTCCAGCACGGCGACCAGAGTCGTGTAGAGAGGGATGCCGTGGATGAAGGACTTGGTGCCGTCGATGGGATCGAGAATCCAGGTGAACCCGGAGTCGCCGAGCGTTTCACCCAATTCTTCGCCAACGATGCCATCGCCCGGAAATCGCTCGGAAATCTGCTGGCGGAGGAATTTTTCGGCTTCCCTGTCGGCGATGGTCACGGGGGAGTGATCTTCTTTTTGCTCCACCTCCAGCCGGGGAGAGCGAAAATACTGGAGGGTGATCTCCCCCGCATCGCGGGCGATTTTGGTGGCCCAGGCGAGTCGCTCGGCGAGCAACGAATCGGCATGTGGGGGGGGCATGTTGCCTCGAAGGGAGCAGTAGAGACCAGTCGTGAGTAGTCCAGCAGAGCCTCTTGGAGCGGTATTTCCGATTAGAGGGACTCCTCCTCCATCCTGGAAGGGGCCTGAATTTGCTTGATTGAAACGAACCGCTGTTTAGAATAGAAGAGTACCTATCGACTCGACACTCGCTATGCGGCTTGGCTTGCCGGGACGCATCGGTTTTTTTAGGTCGCCAGACAAGGTCGCCTGTAGACAAGGAGGTTGATGATGCGAAACGATGGACGATGGCGTTGGGTCGTCGTGACGGTCTTCGGACTGCTCGTGGCCTGGTGGACCCATGCCTTGGGACAACCGCAATCGGAAACGGACTTACCCCCTCAACAACAAAAATTACCCCCTGGTTGTTTACAGGTCGTTTCGGATGCAGGCGGACCGATCACCGCCATTGTCTACGACGCCAACCAGCGAGTGCTCGGTGTTTATCATGTCGACCGCGCCACTGGAGAAATCGAGTTAAAGAGTATCCGGCAAATCGAATGGGATTTGCGGATGCAACATTACAACGGGAAGGAACCGTTGCCCGAAGCCATACGAAACGGACTCGTCCCTCGCTAGTCGTCCGTCAAACGTGCTCACGAAAAAATCCTTTCGAGAATCGCTATGGATCCAAAGTTTATTAAGTTAGAAGATGCCGCCCAGTTGTTGAAGATCAGCACGGAGCGGCTGAATGAACTACGCGAAGACAACCAACTGCGCGCGTATCGGGATGGCGCGAGTTGGAAATTTCGCACCGACGAGATCGAGAAGATGGTCGAGGAGGGGATTCCTAGCCCTCCGAGCGACATAAGCGGGCTGAGCTTGGAAGAGGACGACCTCTCCCTTGGCAAGGCGATGTCGCTGGACGATTCCGACGACGGAGGGTTGGACCTGGTGCCTGGTAGTTCCGCGGAGCTCTCGATCGATTTGGATGCGGAGCTGGAATCCATTCCCGACGTGCAAAGCGACCTGGACCTGGACGATATCGAGGCAGACGATGGCCCTGAATCGATTTTGCTGAGCGAAGAAGAACTGGGCGAATCGGTGACGAAGCCTCCGAGCACGATCATCGGTCAGGCGGAGTCGGATGCGGCTTCCGACCTTGACTTAGTAGGAGATTCAACGCTCTTGGGTGGCGAGATTCTGCCCGTGGAGAGTGGCTTCAGCGACGTGATGCTCGCGGACGTCGCCGATCCTGAATTGGGGACCAGCGATACGGGCGAGATGCCGGCCGCTCCTGCCAGCTCTTCGACCACTTTTGACGACATCGAGGAAATGGAACTGGATCTCGAAGCCGAGTCGAGCCGGATCCTCAGTCCGGACGATGTGGCCGCCGCCCAAAAAGCGAGAAGCGAGCAACAACAGGCTGCGCCAGCAGAAACCAGCGATCTGAAATTGGAAGACGAATTGAAATTGGCACCGACCAGCGACGTGGGGCTCTCCGGGCTTTCTCAATTGGGGAGTGACTCGCCATCGGAGGTCTCGGTTTCCGATATTCATCTTGGCGGAGAATCAGCAGGGAGTAGCGATCCAGGGCTCACCGGCCTTTCAGCCTTGGAACTGGATGATGACGATGACGATGATGACTTCGTGCTGGGGGATGGCAGTGATCTGACACTTTCTTCGGCCGACAGCGGTATTAATCTTTCTCCGGCCGATAGTGGGTTGGCGCTGGACGACGCAGCGCTAGAGCTGACCGGCGCGGCAGTGGCGAGCGGGCTCGACTTTGGCGAAGCGGTCGGAGAGGCTTCCGGTCTGCTGGTCGACGCACCTGCCGACGAGGAATTTGAGCTCACCCCGACCGCCACGGACGAGGGAGAGGATAGTTCCCAGGTCATCGCCTTAGATGCCTTCGAGGAAGAGCAAGAAGCCGACGAGTTGTTAGGTAGCGAGGATGTTTCCGGGGCTGTGGCCCTAGCGACACCGGCCGCTGCCGGATTTGCTGCCACCACCATGATGCCCCAGGTCGAGGCGCAATTCTCCGGTTGGCTTGTCTCCTTTTTAGTTCTCTGCACTCTACTGCTGAGCCTTTGTGGCATGATGATTATTGATGTGGTTCGCAGTATGTGGAGTTGGAACGAACCGTACCAAGTCAATAGCTCCATCATCGAAGCGATCTCGGGCCTCTTCTTTTGAGAAGGCCCGATTTTGAGAAGGACAGAGGGAAGATTCCTTCTTGTCAGACAGGATCGAACGGGGGCAAGCTCCCTCGTTGAGCGACGATCGATTCAACATCTGTCGCCCGCGATTGGTCGTCTAGGCGGAGGGGGGCGGTTCTCGCTATAATGCGAGGACCAAGTGCAGCTCAATAGGTTTGCTGTCATTCCCACCAAAATCTCCCGTCTGGACAATCGAATGTTCCTTTCTCTGGGTCGCCTTGAGCTCGGCCAACGTTCGCTTCTTCCGCTTTGGCTTGCCCTCCTACTTGGGAGCGTGGCGAGTGGGTGCGGGGAGAACTTGGAAATCCGTAGCTACGAGACCCCCAAAAAGTCGAGTCCCCGCGCCGAGGCAACTTCCCCCATGGCCTCGGCAGCGGAAGCCGTTCCTAGCCGGATGATCGCAGCGATTGTTCTCCGAGAGGGGGAGGCATGGTTCTTCAAACTCTCGGGTGAAAAGCCTGCGGTGGACGAGGTCGCAAAGGAAGTACGTGCGTTTCTTGGCTCCCTTCAACTACCGGAGAAGGAACCAAGTCGTCTTACTTGGGACGTCCCCGAGAGGTGGACGGAGGGCCCTGACCGCCCGATGCGAAAAGCGACGCTCCTTTTGCCAGACACAGACACAGGCAAGCGGCTGGAGATCGCCATTTCCACGCTCCACTTCGGGGGGAACGATCAGCCTTTTCTGATGGCCAACATCCAACGCTGGCGGGACCAGATTGGCTTGCCGAAGGTCGAACAACTGGACGCCGATGCCGGAGTCGAAAAACTCCCTTTGGAAGGTGGCGAGGCTTGGCTCTTTGACGCGGTCGGCACTCGATTGCCTGGTGGCATGGGGCCGATGCCACCCTTTGCCGGTGCTGCCCGTAATCGCCCACCAACGCCGCCGATCACTTCCGAGCCGGAACGCCAATCGGTGATCCATTTCGACGTCCCCGACCACTGGACCCCCTTGCCGCGTGGCTCGATGGGCAGCCGAGGATTTGCAACTGGGGAAGGAGACCTGGCGGTAGCGATCAAGGCTTACGATTTCCCCCCCATCCGTGCGATGGCCGATCGACTCTCCAACATCAACCGTTGGCGTAAGGAAGTCGGTCTTGCCAACCTCGTGCAAGACGAATTGGCGGACCAGACCGAAGCGATCGACATGGACGGTGTCGAAGGAACGCTTGTGGACATGGCGGCCGACGATGGCTCAAAAGCGACCGTCGCCGCCATGGTCGAAGCGCAGGGACGTGTTTGGTTCTTCAAGATGACCGGTACAAAAGCAGGTGTCGATTCGCATCGCGACGCTTTCGTGACTTGGATCGATAGCGTGCGGCTCACGGACGCCAGCGAAGGAGAAGAGTGATGTCGACGGAGGAGTTTTCCGGAGCAGGACCCCTGCGCAAGCAGCCAAGTTGGTGGCGTTCGCTACTGGCCCCCCTCGCCTCGCTGCGGCTGACAGTATTCCTCCTCGGACTGCTCACCTTTCTTGTTTTCGTCGGTACTTTAGCGCAAAAGAACCACGATGTCTGGTACGTGGTCCGCGAAGGTTATTTCCGCGTCTGGATCGCGCGGCTTGAGTTCCAAACGCTACCGGCGCTGATGAGTGTCTTCCACCCGAACGACTACCAGCTAGGTGGCTGGTGTCTGTTTCCTGGTGGATACCTGATCGGCACGGCGATGGCGATCAACCTCCTCGCGGCCCATGGGATGCGGTTCCGGGTCTCGGCGCGAGGGGGCCGACTCCTCGGAGGGCTATTCCTTCTAGCGATTAGCATCGCGGCCACATCGTATGTGGTCTTGCAGGCGTTCGACGCGAAGCATGACGCCTCGATTTCCCCAGAGTCCGCCGACCGGCTCTGGCATTGGTTGCGAGGTGGGTTAGCCGGAGCGGCGCTCACGGCGGCCTACCTTCTCACACTTGCTTGGGGTCGTATCCGTCGAGTCGAGTGGTTTGTCTTGGCCCTGCTCAATGCGATCGCGATCGCCATCGCCGCATGGCTACTGCTCCACCCCGAGTGGCAGATCAACGAAGCGGGAATGCGGATCGTTTGGCAAATGTCCCAGTCGATGGTTGCCGGGGGAATGCTCCTGGCGAGCTGCTGGTTCTTGTTCAAAAAACGAGCTGGAATCGTCTTGCTGCACGCGGGGATTGCGGTGCTCATGGCCCACGAACTCTACACGGCCGTCACTGCCGAAGAGTCGCAAATGTCGATCGCCGAGGGGGAAACCGTCCAATACAGTTATGACATTCGTGAGAGCGAACTAGTGCTGATGGACCACTCAGGCAACACGCAAGATCGGGTCGTGGCGATTCCCGACTCGCTACTCCGTAAGGTGGCCAAGTCCCCGGCCGGTTCGCCCGAGCGCCGAATTGAGCACGAGAAATTGCCGGTCGACCTCCGGCTGCTCGCCTACTACCGCAACTCAGCCCTCCAGTCGGTCGACAGGGGCGACCCGCTCCGAGCCACCCAAGGAGCCGGCCTCACGATCGCCGGCCGAGAAATTGCCGACGTCTCGGGCCTTGGCGGGGGAGTCGACGTACCCTCCGTCTACGTCGAGTTATTTCAGAAAGGTACCGAAAAAAGCCTTGGTATCTATCTCTTGTCAAGCCACTTTGATGCGTCCGTTTCGAGGGGGGCCATGATTGCCAAGTATGGCGAGCAGTCTGTCGAGGGAGAGGGGCATTCCCTGACCCTCGGAATGCGGTTTCGGCGAGACTACAAGCCTTATTCGATCGAGTTGATTGACTTTCAATTCAACAAATACATCGGCACGAACAAAGCGAAAGACTATTCTTCACAGGTTCGGCTTAGGGATCACGAGAATGGTGCCGACATTCGATACAAAATCTGGATGAATAACCCCTTACGCTATCGTGGCGAAACGCTCTATCAAGCCGACTGGCATCATGAGACCGAGGCGGGGACCATACTCCAGGTCGTGAAAAATGAAAGCTGGATGATGCCGTACGTTGCGTGCGCGCTGGTGGGCATCGGAATGGCGGTTCATTTTTCGCTGATCCTCGTGCGGTTTTTAAGGCGGCGTGTGGCCGAGCGCGATCCAACCGAGACGGCCCGCTCCACAATGTGGCAGGTCTTGGTTCCGGTGTTTTTTGGATTGATTGCGGTCGGGTACATCTCGTCGAAGATTCGCGCCCCGGAAATGATCGTCGACGCCATGCCAGTGCACGAATTCGCGGCGCTCCCGGTAGCCGATGCGGGGCGAATCAAGCCCTACGATACCCTGGCCCGCAATCTCTTGCAGTTTCTCTGTGAGCGCCAAGAAGCGCCCGTGACGCTCGATCGAAAAGAAAAAAAACCGGCAGCCGAGTGGCTACTGGATCTCTTGTCGGGTCGACCCAAGGCACCCGAATACTACGTTTTCCGGATAACGGATCTGGAACTGCTCGAATCGCTTGACTTGCCGCGCCGGCCAGGGTTTTTTAAGTACAGCCTGGAAGAGATCGAAGAACGGCGTGAAGAGCTTCAGAAGCAGGCCCGGTTGCTCCAAGGGGTGGACGAGAAACAGTACACTCTCTTTCAGCAGCATGTCCGGGAGCTCTTACTAAAGCGAAGCCTCTACGTGACGCTCGCCAATTCCTTTGGCATGGCGCAGTTTCATGGTAAAGAAACCGTCGTCGAAGACTTTGTCACGGCGTATGGGCAGCAGGCCGACCTTCGTGCGAAGGAAGCAGCCAGGGGAGTCGTTCCAGCGACTGTCGATGGCGAGTGGCTTAGTCTGTACGAGTCCGATATTCGACACCACTGCGCCGAACTGCAGTTGCTGCTAAAAAACGAACTCTCCGCGACCCCGCCAGTCGTCGGAGAAGTCATCCAGCGTTTGGGAGACCAACGACCCAACGAAGCGTATGTCGCGCTCGCTGCGATGCTCGAAGCGTATGGTGGTGGCGATAGCCAAGCATTTGGTAAGTCAGTTGCCAGCTACAAGGCTGCCCTGGTTGAATACCAGGAGGCGTTGGAGGCCCCGGCCAACGCGATTGCCACCCAACACCTCAAACCGGCGGAACGCCTCGATCTTGACCGTGTGCGGTTCGAGCAACGGTACAATGCGGCGAGCCCCGTTTTCTATGCTTCGCTGCTGTATCTCTTGGCGATGTTGCTGGCCGCCGCCGCTTGGCTAGCTTGGCCCCTATCGCTGGGGCGTTCCGCAACCACGGTTCTATGGATCGCCTTGATAGTCCACACCCTCTCGATCTTTGCACGCATGTACATTTCGGGCCGCCCCCCGATTACCAACTTGTACGACACGCTGGTCTTCAACGGTTGGGCTGCCGTGGTCTTGATGCTGGTTCTCGAAGCGGTCTTTAAATTGGGGATCGGCAATTTTGTTGCGGCTACGCTTGGATTGACAACGCTTATGATCGCGCATGCCCGAGCCGATGGGGATACCTTTACGGTCTTGCAAGCGGTTCTCGATACCCAGTTCTGGCTGACGACCCACGTCATCTCGATCAATCTCGGATACGCCACCACCGTCCTAGCCGGAACCCTTGGTATTGCCTACCTCGTGATCGTCCATTTGCTCGGCATGGAAAGTAAGCAACCCTCGCTCGCGCGAATGATTTATGGCACGCTCTGTTTCGCCACGCTGCTCAGCTTGGTTGGAACGGTCCTAGGGGGTTTGTGGGCGGACGATTCGTGGGGACGATTCTGGGGCTGGGACCCGAAGGAGAATGGGGCCCTGATGATCGTCTTATGGAATGCCCTGGCATTGCACGCGCGTTGGGGAAAGATGATCGGCACGCATGGGCTGGCAATGCTCGTCGTCTTTGGCAATATCATCACCGCTTGGAGTTGGTTTGGCGTCAATCAATTGGGCCAAGGCTTGCACAACTACGGTTTCGACGACGAACTGGCAACCCTACTCGGCCTGTTCGTACTAAGCCAAGTCGCCATCTTGGTGATCGGGCTCCTCCCGTGGGGTTCCCTCCTGGGGCGAAGCGGCCCAGGCCCAGGCCGCTGAAGCGGCCTCGCCAGGGCGCGACTTACGCGGTGCGGAGTGCTGTTTCGATCTGCACGATGGCTTCTTCCAGGCGGCATGCCTCGCGACCGCGGTCGATCGTCGATTCGCTCGCCATCTGTTCTTCGATACGCCGGTGAGCGGAGATCACGGTGCTGTGGCTCCGCCCGCCGAATGCGTCGCCGATCTCTCGCCAGCCCGACTGCGTGTACTTTCGGGCGAGCCACATCGCGAGCATGCGAGGCTGCGTCACCGATTTGGTGCGACTCGCCGAGCGAAGTGCTTTGCCTTCGACGCCAAAGTAATCGCAAACTACCTTTTGGATTTCGTCAATCGCCACGGGACGGATCGTCTGCTGATTGATTCGGCCAATCGTTTGATCGATGAGCTGCGGCGTGATTGCCTCGCCTAAGAGTTCGTGTCGGGCTCGCAACCGCTCGATCGCGCCGAGCAGTTCTCTTGCTCCCGACGAAACACCAGCCGCGAGAAGACGCAAGGCGTTCTCTTCGATGGGTAGGTCTGCGTCGTCGCAGCGACGACGGGCCATTTCGAGGCGTGTCGCAAAATCGGCCGAGGCCATTTCGCATTGGAGCCCCGCCCGAAGTCGGGAAAGGAGTTCCTCGCTCAAATGTTCGATTTGGGCCGGTTCGCCACAACTGGCAATCACGACTTGGCCACCAGCGGTGGTGATGCGGTCGATCGTGTGGTGCAGCTCTTCGAGCGTCGCTCGCTTTTTAGCCATGAAATGGAGATCGTCGAGCAGCAGCAGATTGGCTCCGCGGTACTTCTGGCGGAAGCTGGGCAACCCGCCCCCCCGATAGGCGGCAACGTAATGCCCCACGAATTGCTCGGAAGTGATCGAGAGGATACGTGCCCGGTGAAACCGCTGTCGAAAGCTTTGGCGAATGGCCGCCAGCAAATGCGTCTTCCCACAGCCGGCCGGCCCGCAAAGGACCAAGGGCCCCCCCACATGCTTCCCCGCAGCGAGTCGCTCTGCCGCCCGCACCGCCAGTTCATTCGACTTTCCTACAACCAGCGAATCAAATCCCCGCGCCGTCCGGTCGATCTCCGGTGCTGGGGCAGCTGCCCGTGGCGTGGAGAGCCGCGTTAGGGACACCGGTTCCTTGGGGGAGGCTGTCGGCGACTTTTTTGAGGAGGAGGAGTTGGAGGAGGAGACTGTCGTCTCGGCGACACAAAAGGCAAGGCTTGCCTCGTCGCCAAAGATCTGCTTCACCGCTAGCGAGAGTTCCTTACCCAGGGTCTGTCGGGCGTGGTCGCACAGGAACCCCGTCGCGAAATAGAATTCCACCCGTCGGGTACCTGAGGGGGTGTCGATGCAGGACCGCAACTCCACGTCGTGCGACAACCACAGATCGTATCGATCGCGCCCAATCGCGTCGGCCAACTGCTCGCAGAGAGCATCCCCCATGCCGCTTTCGTCCTTGAACACTTCCTGCATTCTCCGTTCGCGCATATCCCTCCCGCAAACGACGTTTCCATCTTGGAAAACGCCCCGGCCAGCCGAAGCTAGCCATGCGAGGGAAGTAACGATGCGCTATAGATTCCTGCGGCCCGATCCCAGAGAAGATTGTCCTGAAAGGAGGCGGGTCGCGTCTGTAATTCCAATACCCAAGTCGATGATTTTACGCGTGCTAGCACGCAAGTCAAAGGGTTGACATCGCGAGCCAAAGGGAACCTTTCGATGGTGGTTGGAATAGCCTCGAATTCATCGAGAAATACTGGTCTCGCGGCGGAGGTTGGGGCGAAGATTTTTTTTGGGAACCAGGATCCGGGAGGTGGAAAACGTGTCTTCGCGCGGTAGCCGAAAAAGTTTTTCACGAAAGCGTCGGAGAAGCCCCTGTTTTTTCTGAAGGGCCCCAAATTTTTTCATCCATAACATTTTCCGAAGGAAGCAACGGAAAACAGCGGACTTTTTGTCTGCATGCCATTGCGCAGCCGATTCATCCCTCGCAGTTTTCCAACAGCGATTTCATCCACGCGGTGCGCCGGCACCATTCGAAGTAGCCTGCGGCAGCGTAAATTTTCCTGGCAGGCTGGTTGGCTGTGTCGACCGCCAGAACGATTTGCGCAACCCCCTCCTCCGCTGCACGCCGCTGCACGTCTGCAAGAATTTGCCGCCCGATACCGTGCCCCCGAAACGGAGGGATCACCCCCATGTAGGCCAATTCCCACTGGCAGGAGTCGGGATAGGGAGTCAGTAGTGCAAGGCCTGCTGGCCGATCTTCCCAGAGGGCGACAAACCAAAGCGACTCGTCGTAGCTCCAGGCTGACTGGTAACTGGCAATGGTGTCGGAAAACTGGCGGAGCCCCTTCAGTGCGGGGCAATCTTGCGTCTGTTCGTAGCTGCCAACGAGGAGATGCTCCAGAAGATCGAGATCGCCCGTGGCGGGAGAGGAGAGCCTCAGCCGAGGGTCGACCTTGGTGCCATGGGCCTCCCTTGGCACGTCGAGCACCAAATACAACAGGTCCGCCAGATGGGTAAATCCGATCGCGAGTAGGTCGGCAGCAAACGGATCGTCCGCAGACTCCAAGGTGGTCTGCACCAGATCGACAGGAAGCCCCCCTGCCGCTCGAAGTGCCGCGTTGGCGAGGTCTCGTGTCAGCGAACTGGGGGTATTCCGGTTCGTTGGGGCGTTCCCGGTACTCTCGACGCTCTCGGCCCGCTGAAGTGGGGCCTCGCCGTGTGAGAGCTGGGAAGGCCAGAGCGTGGCGGTCCGTCCCACCTGGGGCTGGAGCCATGCGGCACCGACGACTTTGCCGCCTGCTTTCGCGGCGACCAAGGCGGAGAAGACATCGACGCCCTCCTCGGCGAGCGGGCGGAGTCCCTCGACGAGGGGGCTACGCTGTCCGACCGGCACGGAGGAAAGGACTAGCTCCAGTGCCGCTCGCTGGTCTTCTGGCCGGCAAAGGGAGATTTTGGTATCGCTCATAAACCAAGCCTACCCCAGAGCGCTACGTGGTGTCAGTAAGGCCAGCGCAGCACGGGAGGCGCCACTCTTCTCAGGCGTCGGTTTTTTTCGTCCTCCGGCGCTACCCTGACAGAGGCTTGCTCTGCCGAGAGGCGGCCCTCCGACGTCGGAACGACTTGCTCGACCGGAAAAATTGGCTTACCGGGAGGCGGCTTGGCCCCGAACAACGTGTCGGGAGGTTTCGGTTGGGCAATCCCTTCGAGCTTCGGTAGCGGTCGCTCGACGAAGCGGTCGGAACCGGGGCGGTTGATCTCTAGCTCCAGGGAAAAACTGCTGTGCGGCGAAGTTGCCCAAAGCACCGATTGGGGCCGCGTCCGTAGCTCGCTCGCCACGCGGCCTTTGTGTTTCACTTGAAAGAGTTGCTCGCCAGCGAGTTGCGGGGTTTGTGGCTCGAAACCATATTGTCGGATTAACAGGTTCACCAGTTCGGAAGTGTCGGCAGTTTGGCCCGTTAGGGTAATCCGGTCGATTTGACCCGCGACGTTAAAATAGTAGGTGAGCGAGCCGGCCACGTCGGTCATCCGCGTGCCGCTCACCAAAGGGACGCGAACGCCGAAGAGTTCCGGTTCAGCGAGCCCGGTCGACTTGCGGGCCCACCGGCGATAGATCCATTCTTTGGTCACATCCATCCGCAGCACTTCCGCCAGCGAATAGGTGGGGATCCCCTCAATCGGGGCGAGACTGCGGTAGAGATGCGACCCAGGCCCCTCGGGCGAGGAGATCTCGGGACGCACGATCGCGAAGGGCTGCCCTGCGATCGCCCCCTTTTCTCCGTTGGTGGCTGGCGCGGTCTGCCCAGGCCAACCTGTGGGCCAGTCGCCCGCTTGGTCCATGGCATACGGAGCGCCTACCGCAGCACCAAGTAAACCGGCTAATATGAGGGGACGTGGCATGGTCGATGGGGAGTGATGTGGGGGTAGCTAAGCAGCACGTGGAAAGCGTCTTCTATTTTCAGATCGACCAACCAGCACCCATCACTTGCCTTTGCCGCGATTTGCCCGCGCAACGCACACGAGCCGAACTCTGCCGAATGACATGCCCTGACGATTGCTCCGACTTGGTAAACTTTGCCGCGCCTGCCGAACTGGATGGCAACTATTGGCTCCTCGGACCGGTTGCCACACGCTGGCTTGCCGAGGTTCGCGAATCGGCGGAACCTGTTCACCGACTGACCGCTCGCCTTCGGAAGGAACTCTCCGCCGAACAAACGCATCAGGTGTTGGAGTTGGCCGACTTGCGCCGGCGTGCTCGTGCAAAATTCGTTGCCGCCGATACAATGTTGTTCACGCGGCAGGGATTCGAGCAGGCGACCGACCGATGGATCGCTCGCTACAAGGCGATTCGTTTCTCGGGCTACGAATCGGCAGCCGATCTCTGCTGCGGGATGGGAGGCGACACCGCCGCGCTCGCCCAAGTTGGAAAGAAGTTGGTCGCCTGCGATCGCTCCGGCCAAGCGGTTGCCTATGCGACGCACAATCTCCAAGCGATGATTGGCGAGGCAGCCCAGCGCGTGGAATTCGTCACGGGCGATGTCGAGTCGCTTGATCTTGCCAATTTCTGCGCCTGGCACATCGATCCCGATCGTCGTCCCCGAGGCCGCCGGACGGTGGAGGTCGCCCAGCACGAACCTTCGGAGGAAGTCCTCGAGCGGCTACTCGAAAAAAACCCTCATGCCGCGATTAAACTGGCCCCCGCCTGCGAGCCCCCCGCTCGATGGGAGGCCACCGGCGAACTAGAATGGATCAGCCGTGGTGGCGAATGCCGGCAGCTGGTTGCTTGGCTCGGCAATTTGGCCCAATCGCCAGGCCAGCGGCGGGCGACCGTCGTCGCAGCCGAGGGCGATGCGCCGGTCGTCGTACGAACCCTCGTAGGAGATCCTGCCACGACGCCCGACTATGGCGAGCAGGTGGAACAGTATGTCTACGAACCGGACCCGGCGATACTCGCCAGCGAATTGGCGGGCTGCCTTGCACGCGAGCAGGGTTGGGCGACTTTTGCGAGCACGATCGGCTACCTTACCGGAAGCAAACTGGTCGACGAGCCTGCTTGCCAGCGGTTTGCTGTCGACGAAGTCATGCCGATGAAAATAAAGCGGGTAGCGAGTTACCTGAAAGAACGCAGAATCGGCCGCCTAGAAATCAAGCACCGCGCCGTCGAGTTGTCGCCCGACCGATTACGACGCGAGCTCAAACTATCGGGCGATCAGTCGGCAACGCTCCTGGTGACCCGTGTTGGTGAGAAGCGAATCGCGATCGTCGCCCAAAGAATTCCCCTCGAATAATGAACCCTCCCCCAGCCGGCCCGTCACGCGGACCGCGTGGCGGGCCGGTTAGGGGAGTCAACCCTCTAAGAACCAGCTTTCATGAAACTCGCTTTTAGTTCCAATGCTTACCTGCACTTTTCGGTCGAGGAGACGATCCGCCGCGTGGCCCAGATCGGTTATGCCGGCATCGAAATCCTTGCGGATGTGCCGCACGCCTGGCCGGCGGGACTGCTGCCGGAGCGGGTCGACTCCCTTCGCCGGGCGCTCGACGACCATCGCCTCGAAATCTCGAACGTCAACGCCTTCATGATGAACGCCGTGGCCGATCCTCGGCAGCCTTACTGGCACCCGAGTTGGATCGATCCCGACCCCCACTACCGCGCTATTCGTCGCGAACACACGAAGCGATCGCTAAAACTGGCCAAGGAGATCGGTGCGCCCCACGTGACCACCGAGCCGGGCGGGCCACTTGCTGCGGGGCAGACTCGCCAAGAGGCAAGCGATACGTTTTATGAAGAGTTGATGCCTTGCCTTGATCTGGCGGCAGAACTCAACGTCCCGCTACTCATCGAGCCGGAGCCAGAGTTGTTGATCGAACGGCTGGATCAGTATTTGGAATTCGTCGACCGACTCGACTCGCCAATGGTCGGACTCAATTTTGACATTGGCCACGCTTACTGCGTCGGTGAAGACCCGCAAGATTGGGTAGAGAAAATGGCGGAGCATACGGTCCACTATCACTTCGAGGATATCGCCGCGACGCGCGTCCACCAGCACCTGGTTCCTGGCCGCGGCGCGATCGACTTCGCCGCAACGATCGCCGCGATCAAGCGGACGAAGTACGACGGTTGGCTCACCGTGGAACTCTATCCTTATGGCGATGCCCCCGATACTGCCGCACGCGAGGCGATCGAGTTCCTCACTCCCCAAATGTAGCCACCCTGCTACGGAATGCCCATGTTCGTCAAGCTGCGTGATTATGCCGAGCTGCTGCGCGTGGCGAACGTCTTCACCGCGATCTCGAACGTCTGGATGGGAATGATCCTTGTCACGGGCGGTTTGCCTGGCTGGTCGGCCGTCGGCATCACGGCGACCTCGGTTTTTTTGTACCTTGCCGGCATGGTGCTGAACGATGTCTTCGATCACAAGATCGACCTGGTCGAGCGTCCCACGCGACCGATCCCCAGCGGGCGAGTGTCGCTGCGAGCTGCACGGAGGCTCGGTTGGGGCCTGTTGGCTCTTGGGCTGATCGCGGGATGGGGCACCGCGCTAACAGGGCCGACTCTCGCTCCGGGATTCGTCACGATGCTCCTCGGAGGAGCGGTGGTCGCCTACGATACGGGGCTTAAAAAAACCTTCTTGGGGCCGCTCGTGATGGGAGGCTGCCGAGGCTTGAACGTCTTGCTTGGCATGAGTCTCGCGGCTCACAATGGGGGGGGGAGTTGCGATTGGATCGATGGTCGAGTCGAACCAGCGATTGGAATCGCCCTTTATGTGATCGGC
>QIKP01000058.1 GCA_003233055.1 Planctomycetaceae bacterium | reverse complement strand
GCGTGCATCAAGTCGGATTCACCGCGACATTTACGCCCAACACGCGCATCGAATGCCCTGGCCAAGAAGGCTTCGACGTCGACTGGACCAGCACGCGCGAAGGAAAGATCGTCAACACGGCCATGATCGATGGATCGGTCCAGACTGTTGCTGACGACATCTTTCCCAACGTCTGGCGGGCAATGGCCACCCGCGCCGGAGGCGAAGTGGTCGATTCCTCTCTCTAAAATAGCTGGCGGGAACAAAGGCCAACGCTACCGATTCGGCAGAGACCTTCTTCAAACTTTCTCCGTAACCGTTCACAGAATCCGAGGCAGGGAAAACCACGAATTTTACGAATCGACACGAATAACGGCTATTCGTCAGATTCGTGAAATTCGTGGTTCACTCTTTCGACTCGTGAACGGTTACAAAAAAACGTCGGGCTGGAAGCCCAACCTACTCGCCGTGACGGAGCCCTTTGCCAATCAATCGCTCCTGCACGCCAAATCTCTTCGCTGAAAAAATCTTAGCCCGCCTACGAATCCAGCTTTATCCCCAGCTCCTTGAGCTGTTTCCCATCGACGCTGCCGGGCGCTTCGGTCATCAGGTCGGTTGCCTTTTGGGTTTTGGGGAAGGCGATCACGTCGCGGATATTGTCGAGGCGGGCGAAGAGCATGACGACGCGGTCGAGGCCCAACGCGATGCCGCCGTGAGGGGGGGCACCGTAAGCGAGGGCGTCGAGGAGGAAACCGAAGCGATCCTTGGCGGTCTCCGCGTCGATGCCGAGTAGCTCGAAGACTTTGCTTTGCGTCGGGGCATCGTGAATTCGGATGGTTCCGCCGCCCGCTTCGCAACCGTTGATCACGAGGTCATACGCCTGAGCACGGCACTTGGCGGGGTCGGTGTCGAGCAGCTCGACGTGCTCTTCCAGTGGTGCGGTGAAGGGGTGGTGCATGGCGGTCCAAGTTCCCTTCCCCTCGGGAGAATCTGCCTCTTCGTCCAATTCAAACATCGGGAATTCCACGATCCAGGAAAAGTGCATCGCCTTGGGATCGTACAGTTCCATCTCCTTCGCGACCTTCGTCCGGAGGGCGTGCAGCACTTTGCAGGTCGTCGCCCAATCGGCGGCGGAGAAGAGAATCAGGTCTCCCGGCTCGGCGTTCAAGCGTTTGGCCAATTCCGCGAGCAGGTCGTCGCCGAAGAACTTGGCGATGGTCGAGGCGAGTTTGCCCTCGTCATCGCAGCGAAACCACGCCAGCCCTTTCGCACCAAAGCCTTTGACGTATTCGGTGAGCCCGTCAATGCCACGGCGGCTGTATTTGCTGGTCCCTTTTTTGGCGTTGATCGCCCGGACGTGCCCGCCTCCTTCGACGACATTTTTAAAGACACCGAAGTCGCTCTTCGCGGCCAAGTCGGTACAGTCGACGATTTCCATCTCAAACCGCAAGTCGGGCGCGTCGTGGCCAAACCGCCGCATCGCTTCGTCGTAAGTCAGTCGGGGCAAAGGGGTCGGGACATCGATGTCGAGCACGTCCTTGGCCAGTTTCTCGACGAGCCCGTCGATCATCCCGATGATGTCGTCGGAATCGACGAAGCTCATCTCGACGTCAACTTGCGTGAATTCTGGTTGACGGTCGGCGCGGAGGTCTTCGTCCCGGAAACAGCGAGCGATTTGCACGTACCGGTCGTAGCCGGCGATCATGAGGATCTGTTTGTAAAGCTGCGGCGATTGGGGCAGTGCGTAAAATTTGCCGTTGTGGACCCGGCTTGGCACCAAGTAGTCGCGGGCTCCTTCGGGGGTCGATCGGCCCAGGATGGGTGTTTCGATGTCGATGAAGTGATGCTCTTCGAAGTAGTCGCGCATCCGCTTGGTGATGCGGTCGCGGAGCATCATGGTCCGCTGCATCTCAGGCCGGCGCAGATCGAGGTAGCGGTGCTTGAGCCGTGTATCCTCGCCAGCGACTTCGGATACTTTTTCTGAGGGCGAGACAGGGGGCGTCTCCGATTTGTTGAGAAGCTTGAGTTCCGTCGCACGGATTTCGATATCCCCGGTCGCCAATTTGGGGTTGTCCTGGCCGGCCGGCCGCTTAGCGACTTTGCCGGTGACCTGGATCACGTACTCGCCGCGGAGGTTCTTGCTTTCCTCGATCAGTTCCGCCGAAGAATCGGGGGGGCTAAATGCGATTTGTGTCAGACCGTAACGATCGCGAAGGTCGACGAACAACCCACCGCCATGGTCACGATAGTTGTCGACCCAGCCGGACAGGGTAACCTCTTCGCCAGAGTGATCGGTACGTAGTTCGCCGCAGGTATGGGTACGGTACATGGGAAAATAAAGCGGGAAAGCGGAAAGGCGAACGGGGGGAATGAGCGGAGGGGTGCCCAACAGAGACGAATCTACGATTGTAGTTCGGCTGGGAGAAGGCGCATAGGCGACCGACTCACTCTGCTCAGGAGGATTGGCAAGTCGCCGAATAAAAAAAACCGCCAAGTACGCCAAGGCGCCAAGAAGAGTTAGAGGATAGAGGCAACCGTTCCCTGAATCAGAGGCAGGGAAAACCACGAATTCATGCGAATCGACACGAATAACAGCTATTCGTGTCGATTCAAAAAACCCGTGGTTCCCTCTGTTGCTTCGCGTCTTGGCGGGAGGCTTACTTTTCTCCGGTGTTCAGGGCCGGGGGTTTTTAACGCCAAGACGCAAAGAAAGAAAAGAATGGGCCGAAGATCAGCGCAAAGGTTCCGTTGAAGAACGCTAATCGGCACTAATCAACGCTAATCAGATTAGTGAAAATTAGCGAAGATTCGTGTTCCTCCCCTTGGTTCCTCTCACGCGCAGTCCTGATGCAACGAGTTGCCTGGAACCAACAACAACAATCTACCTGCGTCTATCAGCGATTATCTGCGGCTATTCAAAAAATCCGTGGTTCCCTCTTTTGACTCGTGAAGGGTTACAAGATTAACAATCCGGGGTTTCTCTGCTTCCGGCGACATTTTTCTTCGCGTTCTTGTTTCTTAGCGCCTTGGCGATCTTGGCGGTTCAAAAATGACTTGGCCGCTCTCCTGCTCCCTCCGCTTTCGACCCGCCACTGTCCCGTTGCTCGGAGAGCCATTCCCCCAGTCGCCGCATTCCCTCTTCGGTCGAGATGCGGGGCGAGTATCCCAGGTCGCGGCGGGCGGCGGTCAGGTCGAACCAGTGGCTGGTGGCTAGCTGCTGGGCGACGAACCGGGTCATGCGGGGTTCGTGGTCCCAACGGCGAGCGGCCCAATAGATGGCTTCGAGCCCGGCGCCAATCGAGTAGGCAGCGCGGCGGGAAATGCTCTTTTGGACAGGCGGGAGACCAGCAACCGCAAGGATTTGGTCGATCCACTCCCAGCAGTTCACCGGCTCGCCTTGGCTGAGGAAATAGGCATTGCCTGCGGCGGGAGAGCTCCCCGAGGCAAGGGCATCGCACGCCAACAGGTGGGCGTCGGCGGCATTTTCGACGTAGATCATGTCGACCAGATTCTGGCCCTCGCCGACACGGCGGAGCTTGCCTGCCTGGGCTCGCTCGACCAGCTGGGCGGTCAAGTGGTGGTCTCTCGGCCCCCAAACGAGGTGCGGGCGGAGCGCGCAGGTTTGTAACTGCCCGCCACCGCCGACCTCTTCGCCGTTTGCCGCCAGCACGAACTGTTCGGCCAGCGCCTTGGAGTGGGGGTAGTGCGAGAGCCATCGCCGGGGGTAGGGCGAGGATTCGTCGATCCCCTCTTGATCCCGCCCCGCAAAGACAACACTCGGGCTGCTAGTAAAAACCAATCGTGTGACGCCCTGCTCCTTGCAGCCCGCGAGGAGATTGAGTGTGCCATGGACGTTCGCCCGAAAATACTGAAACCATTTCCCCCAGACGCCAACCTTGCCAGCGGTGTGAATCACGCAATCGACTCCTTGGCACGCCTTCGCGACAGCCTCGCGATCCGCCAAATCGCCGCGAACCATCTCGACGCCGATCGCTGCGAGTTCAGGATACTCGCCGCGCGCAAACCCGCGCACCGAGTCCCCCCGGGCGAGCAGTTGTTCCGTGATGTACCGGCCAAGGAAACCACCAGGGCCGGTGACGAGTGTCTTCATGGAGGGATGTTTTTTTCGGTTGGGTTCAGACGTTCAGAAGGAAGACTCATCGACACTGGTTACTTTTTGCTTATCGGCCAACGGCTCCTTTTCCTGCTTTCTTTGCTGCCCATCTTGCTAGCTCTTCACGGTTGATCTTAGCATTGTGGCGTATGTCGGTGGGGAGTTGGGGGTGCACGAACAACTGGACGATTGGCTTTGTAGGCTCGTTGGCTTGTAACAAGTCGAGCAGTTCGCCGTCCGCGTTGACACCAAGAACCTCCCGTTCGTACTCAACGACGATCGTGGCGATCTGTGGCCCCTTGCTCCCAGCACTGACGTTCCCAGTACCGACGTTTCTAACACCGACGAGCGCGGACCGGCGAACCGCGGGATGGGTGTTGACGATTCCCTCGGCGCACTCGGTATACAGCGTCCCTTCCGTCGTCACCACCCGGTGCGACTTCCGCCCACAGTACCAAAATCGGCCCTGATCGTCGAAGTAACCGACGTCGCCCATGCGATGCCAAATGGTTTCACCATCGGTGGTTTCACCATCGATAATTTTGGCGTTGGCGTTGTGGTCGATCGGCGCGGTGCCGGCGGGCCTGGTTCGCCCGTTTAAGTATTCCTGCGACACCTGCGGGCCGGAGACGATCAGTTCGCCGATTTCACCGGTCGGCAGTTCCTCGGTTTCGTCGAGGGTCGATATCGGATCGTCGGTGATTCGGATGACGCGCCACGTAATACTCTCGACCTTCTTGCCGACACAGACGCCGGCCCCTTCGTCGGTCTTCGCGGAGGTTTCCTCCAAAACTTCCTTCGCTTCGAGGGTCGAAATCGGCAAGCTTTCGGTCGCGCCGTAGGGGGTGTGCATTTCGGCGTTGGGGTGAACGAAGGCGAGGGTGCGCCGCAGGACGCTCGCTGGCACCGGCGCCCCGCAAGAGAAAACCTTTCGCAGCGTCGGGACCCGCTGACCCGTCTGCTCGCAGTGGCGGCTCAGCTTGTCCCAGACTGCCGGCGACGCGAACGACTGCGTGACCTGGAATCGATTCGCGGCGGTGAGCAATTTCTTGGGGTCAGCGGCTGCGGGGCGGGAAAAGTCCATCTCCGGCAGCACCGTCGTGATCCCGAGCGCGACGTTAAAAAGTCCGAAGAGGGGAAAGCAGGCAAGATCGACGCCACCTGCTTGAAGGTCATACATCCGCTCGATTTCGGTGAGCTGCGTGACGAAGGTCTCGTGCCGATAGACGACCCCTTTTGGCGGGCCAGTGCTGCCCGAGGTGAAGACGATGGCCGCCCGATCGTCCGCAGCAGTGGGGGGAAGGTTTGCCTGGCTCGTTGCCCCAAGTCGCGCTAAACCGGGAAGCGTTTCCCCGCCCCAAAACCATCGGCGGCCAACCGTCACCTGGAGCTTGGCCTGGGGGAAATGACGCCGTTTGACAACCCGAAGCAGCTGGCCAATCGGTAGGGCGACAAAGCCTTCCGGGTTGGTCGAAGCGAGGCAGCGGACGATGTTCTTGGGGCCAAGCCCTGAGTCGACCAGCACCATTGTTGCCCCACTCCGAAGCATCGCGAAGACGAGCGTGACGAACTCGATGCTTGGCTTTACCAGCAGCGCGAGCCGCATGCCGGGCGTGACCCCCATCGTTACCAAACCGCGAGCGAGCCGATCGGCCTCCTGGTCGAGCTGAGCGAACGTGACGCTCCGCCCTTTTCCCCCAACCCGTTTCCCCCAAGCTTCCACGACCGCCGTTGCATCGGGCGTCCGGCTCGCACTTTCGGCGAGCCGGTCAGCGACGTTCACACGGGGCGTTAGGGGCAGAGGGGGCGTTGCAGGGGGGGGCATCCGCCCATTGTGGCGGGCTGGGCGCGATCGTGGTAGGGATAGTCGTGAATCGGGACAAGGTTACGCTCGCTTCTCAGGACCGTCGACAGGGGATTCACTCGGCGAGGCATCGACCGCAGAAACATCGACCGCCCCGACCGCTGCGCCGTTCTCTTCCGCCGTTGCGGGGTTCTCCGACGGGGTGTCGGCACCAGCCAAGCGGGCGAGGGCGTCGGGAATTTCTATGCCGCCGATGTCTTTCATCACTTGCAGCATCGGAGGGAGCGAACCTGCCATGTTGTGCAAGAAGTCAGCGGTCGAACTCCGGCCATTGCTCTTGCCGCCCCCTTCCCAGACGACGATCTTATCGAACTTGATGTTCGAGATCGCCTTGGCACTCGAGGCAGCCAGGTTGTCGAGATGTTCGAGCATCATGAGTTGGAAAGCCTCTTTCGCACCGCCGCACGCTTGGACGATTTGCTTGAGGCCGTCGCCCTTTTTGGCGAGGATTTCGTACTGGCCGCGAGCTTCCGCTTCGAGCTTGGCGTAGATGGCGGAGGCTTCGCCCTGGGCTTCGAGCCGTTTTTTCTCGGCTTCGGCTTCCGCCTCGACCACGATGCGAGCCTTCTCCGCTTTGGCGGGGGCTTCGAGTTCGGCCCGTTTCTCGGCCTCGACACGCTCGGCATCGGCGATCGCCGCTTTGGCCATCGCGCGGTTTTGGACTTCGATCACTGCCGCCTCGGCCTCGCGCTTTCGCGACTCGCCCTTTTCGTAGGCATCGGCTTTTTCGACCAGCAGCGTCGCTTGCGACTGGGCGATTTGGGCTTCGGAGATATTTTCGCCATCGACCGCCCGGGCGTTTGCTTCCGCCACGGCGATACGCTTCTCTTGGTCCGCCTGCTTTACTTGAATTTCGCGTTGGAACTCCGCGGTCCGTTCCCCAACGGTCTGCTCTTTGTCGAGTTCCGCAATCCGCACAGCCTGTATCCGCAGAGCTTCACGGGTGCCGATGTCGCGTAGCTTGTGGGCGTTGGCAACTTCGACCTCTCGTTCCCGCTCGGCGTCGGCCACGCGAATTTCGCCTTTTTTCTGCTCGTCGGCCACGTCGCCGCGAGCCTGCTGAATCGCTTCGCTGGCCGCTTTCTGGCCAATCGCATCGATGTAGCCCGACTCGTCGGTGATGTCGGTGATGTTGACGTTGATCAGTACCAAGCCAATCTTCTTCAGCTCCGGCTCAACGGAACCCTGAATGTGCTGCAAGAACGCATCCCGGTCGCGGTTGATATCTTCGATACCCATCGACGCGATCACTTGGCGTAATTGTCCGAAGATAATTTCCTCGGCCTGCTGGCGAATCTCTTGCGTCGTGAGTTCCAAGAGGCGAATCGCCGCGTTGTTCATGGTCACTTCGTCGGTGCCGATCGCCACGGTGAAGACACTCGGCACGTTGACGCGGATGTTTTCAATAGAGAGAGCGCCGCGGAGGGGAATCTCGATTTGGATCGGTTCGAGACTCAAGTAGCGGAAGTCTTGGATGATGGGGATCACGAACGAGCCACCCCCATGGACGGTCTTGGAGGTGGTCCCGTCACTACCGGTCATGGCACCATAGACCACGAGGACTTGGTTGCTACTGCAACGACGGTAAAGCGATTTGACGATCCCCCATAGCATCATGAGGATGACGAGGACGGTGATGATCATCAGCAAAGGCCAAATGTACTGGCCGAGCTGGAGGTCGTTGCCATTCATTTGAGCGACGAGGAGGTCGAGGGTTAACATGAGGCGCTCGCTAGGGTTGAAAGATTTGAAAGAGAGGGGCGTTCAATCGGGGAAGCTGTGTAGGGTTAGGTTTGGCGCGTGACACGGACGGTGTCGTCGTTCACAATATCGACCACCACGACACCTTCGCCGGTCGCTAGGTGGTCGGCATCGTCGGTCGTGGCTTGGAACTCGACGGTACGCCGCTGCAGGGTAAGGTGAACCTTACCGAGGCCCTCGCCACCACCAGGAATGGGGACGTAAACCTGGGCGGGTAGCCCAATGGCGTTGCGGATTTTTTGTGTGCCACTCGATTGTAATTTGTAAAGCTGCTTGAAGAGCCAGTAGACGCAGTACATGGCGACCGACCCGGTAGCTGCCCCGAGTAACATGGCCGTGGTATCCGAAAATCCGTACGAGAGGGAGGTCATTCCGGTGAGTCCAAAGAACGTCGCGGCAGCCGCCAGTGTCTTGAGCGAGACGATCTCGAAGAACCAGAAGCTGACTCCATGGGCAGCTCCTTCGGCACCGATGTCCAAGTCGATGTCGACATCGGCGTCCCCAAAATCGCCGTCGTCGCCTCCCAAGAACATCATGAGAAGTTGCACGACGAGAAAGGTGCCGCCGATGGCTGCTGTGTAGAAAAAAGTGGTTTCGACCATGAGTTTGCCTCGTGACGCGGAAATGGCGTTACGGAATTGTGCGTTGCGTTGGGAGTCATTCGCCCGATTCTCGTGAATCTTGGCAAAATTCCACCCCCAGACTTGCACCACCTGGAGCGATTGTACCGCAATTGGCGCCCCGCCCGAGGCCCCAGGCCCTGGCAAGGTCGCTTCAGCGACTGGGTCAGCGACTGGAAGCTCCGCCTATAAGCTGAAACCGACTCGCCGTTCGCCCCCGCTGACGCTCCCGAGGAGTTGAGCTACAATGACTCCGGTAACAGAAGCTACACGCACGGATTCCACACCCGATGGCTCTTATCACGCTCCAAGTTCTCGACGGTGCCGACCGGGGCCGGCGCTACGACCTGCTTCCCACGCCGATCACGATCGGTCGCGAGGAGGGGAACGCGGTCCAGCTCAACGACGAGCGGATTAGCCGGTTCCACATCAAGATCCAAGAAGATCAGCAGAAGCTCGTGCTGACCGACCTCGAGAGCACCAACGGCACGCGGGTGAATGGCGAGCAGGTGCAACTGCGCATTCTGCGCTATGGCGACGTGATTTCGGTCGGTCGGTCGGTGCTCCGCTACGGCACCCGGAAACAAATCGCCCAGCGACTCGACGCCCTCCGCGCTGCGGGGCAAGTCGACGCAGAAGAACTCGACTCCAGTGCGCTGGCCAAGCAGGCGGCCGAGTCGATCCCCAACATTGGCATCGATTGGAGTGCGTCCGCCAGTGGTCGCAGCACCCTGCACCTTCCCGTTTTGCCCGACCTCCCCGAGGGTCTCGGTCCGGGGCAGGCGGCGCAGCTCTCGGAGATGATCGAGTACCTGCACCTCCGAACCCGTTCGCTGATCGACTCGGTAAAATTCGCCGACGAAGCGACGACGATCGATTTCACGATGGATCAGTGGCAAGAGATTCTCGAAATCCAAGCGATCTTGGCCGAGTACCTGAGAAAAGCAGGCACCCCCGATGGGGAGGAATGAAGGGCGAATCTCGTATCGCCAACGGTCAGCGCAAGCCAGGTGTCGCGCAATTTGTCTTCTCGCCCTTCGCCTTCGCACGCCTGCCACTGAAGCGGCATCGCCAACCCTCCGTCCTACGTCATTGAGAATTCGCCATGGATGCTCCTCCTTTTGTTCACCTTCACTGCCACAGTCACTTTAGCCTGCTTGACGGGGCGAGCCCGATTCAGAAGCTGGTTGATCGGGCGAAAGAAATGGGCATGAATGGGTTGGCGCTGACCGACCATGGAAATCTTTACGGGGCGTTGCAGTTCTACCGTGCCTGCAAAGAAGCAGAGATCAATCCGATTGTCGGGTACGAGGCCTACATCGCCCCGGCGAGTCGGTTGGACAAGGGAGGGGCCACTCGAAGCAAAGACGCCGCCTATCACCTGACGCTGCTGGCTCAGAATCGAACCGGCTTCCAGAACCTCGTGAAGCTCAGTAGCAGTGCGTTCCTCGAAGGGTTTTACCACAAGCCACGAATCGACAAGGAGCTGCTTCAAGCCCATAGCGAGGGGATCATCTGCCTGAGCGGGTGCGTCTCGGGAGAGCTAAGTCGCGGGCTCTTGTCCGGCAACTCGTCCGAAGAAGCGATGCAGCGCGGGGCGGAAATTACCGAATGGTTCCAGCAGGTTTTCGGCGCGCGGTACTATTTGGAAATTCAAAATAACGGCGTCGAGATACAGCAGCAGGCGCTCGAGCTGACCGTCGAGCTGGCCCAGAAGGTCGGCGTGCCATTGGTCGCAACGAGCGACGCCCATTACGTCAACCGCGAGGATGCCGAGGCGCAGGACGTGCTACTCTGCATCAACATGGGCAAGTTCCGAACCGACACGAGTCGGATGAAGATGGAGGGGGACCAGTTCTTTTTGCGAAGCGCCGAGGAGATGCTCGCCGCCCTCCCCGACCACGCCGACGCCCTGGGCCGGAGCCAAGTGATTGCCGACTCGGTCGACCTCGAACTCGAACTGGGCAAACGACACTTCCCGACCTTCTACCCACCCGACAAAAAGACTCCTGCCGAGTACCTTCTGGAGTTGTGCCTCGAAGGCCTCCGCGATCGCTACTCGGACGACACCTCGTACTGGAAGGACGACAACCCTGAGTCGGGCGAGCTCTCCGAAACGGTCCATGCCCGGCTCGATCGCGAGCTGGGGGTGATCAACAAGCTGGGCTTTGCCGACTACTTCCTCATCGTCTGGGACTTTGTCCGTTACGCGATCGAAAAAGACATCCCGTCAACGGCGCGTGGCTCGGGCGTCGGCTCGCTCGTCTGCTTCGCGCTGCGGATGAGCCATGTTTGCCCCCTCAAGTACGATTTGCTGTTCGAGCGATTCCTCGACGAAAACCGACTCGAAGCGCCCGACATCGACATCGACTTTTGCAAGGAGCGGCGCGGCGAGGTCATCCAGTACGTCAAAGACAAATATGGCGAGGCGAACGTCGCCCAGATCGGCACCTTCGGCACGCTCGCCGCGCGGGCCGCGATCCGTGACGTCGGGCGGACGCTCAACCTGCCACTCTTTCGGGTCGATCAGATCGTGGCGATGGTCCCCGATCAGCTTGGTATCTCGCTCGACCAAGCGCTCGAGACCAGTGACGAACTCAAGAAGACCTACGAGGCAGATCGTGAGATTCGTGAGGTGATCGATCTGGCAAGAAAAATCGAAGGCCTCGCTCGCAACGTCGGCACCCACGCCGCTGCGGTGGTCATCGCCGAAAAACCGGTCGACGAGTACGTCCCCCTCCAACATGTCAAAGGGAAGACGGAAGTCATCACCCAATGGGCGATGGGCGACGTCGAAGCGGCTGGCCTGCTGAAGATGGACTTCCTCGGGCTGCGCAACCTGACGATCCTCGCCAAGAGCATCGAATTGGTCGAGGAGTCGCGTGGAGAGAAGGTCGACCCTTACAAATTTCCGCTCGACGACGCCGAGACCTTCGCCCTTCTCTGTCGGGGCGAGACGAAAGGGATTTTTCAGCTCGAGAGTGGCGGCATCCGTGACCTGCTCCAACGGATGAAACCAGACAACTTCCTCGACATCGTCGCGACCAACGCCCTCTACCGACCTGGCCCGCTTGAGGGGGGTATGGTCGACCAGTACATCGAGGTCAAGCATGGCCGCCGACCGGCGGAGTATCCCCACCCGGTCATGGAAGAGATTCTCGCCGAGACGCATGGCGTGATGGTTTACCAAGAACAAGTGATGCGGATCCTCAACCAGTTGGGCGGCATCGAGCTATCGAGCTCCTACACCTGCATTAAGGCGATCAGCAAGAAGAAACTCGCGATGATCGCTAAATTCCGCGAGCAGTTCCTCGAAGGCTCTCAGGCAAAAGGACTCGACAAAAAACGGGCCGAAGAACTTTTTGGCATGATCGAAAAGTTCGCCGGGTATGGGTTTAACAAGTCCCACTCGACGGCCTACGCCCTCATCGCCTACATGACCGCCTATCTCAAGGCGCACTATTCGCTGGAGTTCATGGCCGCACTCCTGTCGGCCGATATTCCGGGGCGGAACTTCAAGAGTAAAGACGCGCTGGTCGAGCATCTAGAAGACTGCAAGCGGATGGAAATTGATGTCGTGCCGCCCGACGTGAATCGGTCGTTCGTCGACTTCGCGGTTCGCGAGGGGAAGATTTTCTTCGGGCTCAGCGCGATCAAGGGCTGTGGTGGCGGAGCGGCGGAGGCGATTGTCACCGGGCGTGAGAAAGAAGGGCCCTATCGAAGCTTGTTCGATTTCTGCGACCGGATCGACCCTCGATCGTGCAACAAGGCTGCCATCGAAACCTTGATCAAGTCGGGGGCCTTCGATTCGGTTGGCGCCAACCGCGCGCAGCTACTCGCCATCGTCGAGCGCGCGTTGCAGTCGGGCGCGTCGGCTTTAGCCGACAAGCGGAGCGGCCAGAAAGGACTCTTCGACGAAGCCGACGAGGACGAAGGCGAAGCCGACTTGGCCGCCCTGCCCGACCTTGAGGAGATGGAAGAGAAAGAACTCCTCAAAAAGGAAAAGGAAGTCCTTGGCTTCTATCTCTCCAGTCACCCTCTGGCCGAGTTCGATTCGATCCTTCGTACCTACTGCTCCCACAACAGCCGGCAACTCGCGAATCTCGAGCATCGCAGCGAAGTCGTGATGGGGGGAATGCTCGGGGCGATCAAGATGTCGCATACCAAGAATCCGAAGCCGGGGGCCCCATCGAAGTACGCCATGTGGGATCTCGAAGACCTCGACGGCATCATCCGCTGCATCCTGTGGCCCGAGCAGTTCGCCCAGTTTGGCCACCTCGTCGAAGGAGACACGATTGTCGGTGTGCGTGCCGCGATCGACCGCCGGCCGGGGGCCGAGGAGGTCACGCTCATCATCAACGAACTGATGCCGATCGCGGAGTTGGCCGAGCGATTTACGAGTGGACTGACGATGCGGGTGGACGAATCCCGGCATGGCGAGGCGATGCTCGGGACGCTTCATGAGATCGTCCGAGGCTACCCTGGCACGAAGAGACTGCGGCTACACCTCACACTCGCGGACGGAGCGACCGCCCAACTGGAGAGTGGCAAACGGATTGAAGTCAGCAGTGAACTTCGCCGCCGAGTGGAGGAGCTGCTCGGCCCTGGCAACTGCCAGCCGATTAGCTCTCCCCCCAAACTGGCCACCGGAGGCCCTCCTCGCCGACGGGGCGAACGGGGCTAATCGGGGGGCGATCAGGACTCCCCTCCAGGACGCTTTCAAAGTCGCCGAATAAAAGAAACCGCCAAGGCGCCAAGTACGCCAAGAAGAGTTGGAGGAGAGAGGCAACCGTTCACCGAATCGGAGGCAGAGAAAACCACGAATTCGTGCAAATCAACACCAACTCGTGGTTTCTTTCCTTCGACTCAGGAACGGTGACCGGATGAACAATCCGGGGTTTCTCTGCTTCGGTCGACATTTCCCTTGGCGCCTTGGCGTACTTGGCGGTTCAAAAATGACTTTGCAGTTCTCCTGGGCTCCCGGCAAACCGACTTGCACCCCTGCTCTCGGCGAATCATGCTGGTAGACTTCTTTCCCCCTTTTAGTTCGTTACTCCTACCTCACGAAAATCCTCTCCTGATGTCAAAGATTCAACGCATCCTAGTCACCGGTGGCGCCGGCTTTTTGGGCTCTCATATTTGCGAACGGTTAGTGGGCGATGGGCACGATGTGATTTGCCTCGATAATTTCTTTACGAGCCAGAAGAGTAATGTGGCCCATCTCTTGGACTGCTCCAACTTTGAGTTGATCCGGCACGACATTACCCACCCACTTTTTCTGGAAGTGGATGAAATCTACAACTTCGCCTGCCCCGCTGCCCCCGGGCATTACCAGTACAACCCCATCAAGACGATGAAGACGTCGGTCATGGGGGCGATCAACGTGCTTGGCATGGCAAAACGCTGCAGGGCGAAGGTACTCCAAGCCTCGACGAGCGAAGTCTACGGCGATCCAGATGTTCATCCTCAGCCCGAATCCTATCGCGGATCGGTCAATCCGGTCGGGATCCGCTCTTGCTACGACGAAGGCAAACGCGCGGCCGAGACGCTTTACATGGATTACCACCGAATGAACAGCGTTAACATTCGCTTGGTTCGCATCTTCAATACCTACGGCCCGCGAATGCACCCTTACGATGGCCGGGTCGTTTCGAATTTCATTCGGCAGGCACTGTATGGCGAAGACATTACGATTTTTGGCAATGGCGGGCAGACCCGTTCGTTCTGCTATCGCGACGATCTTGTCGAAGGGATCATCCGCATGATGAATGGTTCGGACGACTTCGTCGGACCGGTCAACATTGGCAACCCAGGCGAGTTTACGATCCGCGAATTGGCCGAATTGGTACTGGAGCTCACTGGCTCGAAGTCGAAGCTTGTGGAGAAGCCCCTACCCGAAGACGATCCGACGCAGCGTCAGCCCGATATCACCTTGGCGAAGAAGCATCTCGACTGGGAACCCCAGATCGCTTTGCGGGAAGGTCTGACCAAGACGATCGAATGGTTCAAGTCGATCGACCTGAATGAATATCGCGCCCCGACGCCCAATTATTGAGCCGATTGCTAGACGGATGAACTATCGGACGCGGCATGGGGAGAGTTTTTCGGCCAAGAGCCAGCGAAAGACCGCCAGCCCGATGGCCGCGCCAATCGCATCGGCGAGCCAATCGTAGAATTCGCAGCTCCGCCCCACCGGCGTCTGCAACAATTCGTCCGCCATCCCGTACAGGGCGACAACCGACCACAGCAAAACCAGCGTCCCTCGCGTCTGTCGTAGCCCTCGCGTTTGAGTGGCTGCGGCTAGCAGGAAGGCAAGCAATCCGAAGGCGGCAAAATGGACCACTTTATCCGCCTGGCCGCCACCGAGAATTGGCAGGTTGTTTGGCCAGTGCGTAGCGATGAAGAGACTCACCCAGTAGCCAAGGAGTGCCACGAGCCACGCACGAGGCGACCGAAGAAGCGGGAAGGAATCCAGCAGGAAGGACGGATTGGCCAAGAGACGGTTTCTTTGGGAAGGACAAAACAGGAAACGACGAACCGTGTGATTCTACCTTTACTGATCGTGAGAGTCGAGCAGGAACATGAACAGGGATCTAGCGAGTGAACCTGACCAAAAGCATGAATTCTTCATGCGCATGGCCCTTCGAGAGGCGGAACGGGCTCGCGAGGACGATGAGGTGCCGGTCGGAGCGGTTGTGGTCTGCTCTGGCGAAGTCGTCGCGGTGGCCCACAACCAGCGAGAGGCACTCCATGACCCGACTGCCCACGCCGAGATGATCGCCATCACCCAAGCGGCGGCGGCGCTTGCGAGCTGGCGTTTGAAAGACTGCACGCTCTACGTCACGCTCGAACCTTGTCTCATGTGTGCCGGTGCGATCGTTCAGGCGCGCGTGCCTCAGGTCGTTTTCGGAGCGGTCGATCCGAAGGGAGGAGCGGTCTGTTCGCTGTACGAGTTGCTCGGGGACGATCGCCTGAATCACTCCGCCCAGGTGACCGGTGGCGTCCTTGCCGAAGAGTGTGGCGAGATCCTCAAACAGTTCTTTCGTGCGAGGCGATGAGTCGCTACAATCGTTGCATTGAAGGTGGCGACCCAAGCATTATGGCGATCTTTTCAGCAATCAACCACCCGCGAGGCACCATCGTTTGGTGGTTGGTGCTGGCGCTTTCGATTCTAGCAATAGGCATCTATGTCGGGGTCGATTGGGCAATCTCCGAAAAGCCCGAGGCAATGACCCAAGCGACCTTTGTCGGTCGGTCGTCCTGCATCGATTGCCATCAGGCAGAGTACGATGCCTACGCAGGCTCCCATCACGATCGGGCGATGGAGCTGGCGACGGAAGAGACCGTGCTCGGCGATTTTGGCGATGTGACCTTCGAGCGGCTTGGAGAAACAACCCGGTTCTTTCGCCGCGACGGGAAGTTCTTTGTCCATGCCGAGGGCCCCGAGGGGAAGTACCACGACTACCAGGTCCAATACACCTTTGGCTTCGACCCGCTCCAGCAATACATGGTCGAGTTCCCGGACGGCCGGGTGCAAGTGCTGCGAGTCAGTTGGGACACGCACCGCAAGGAGTGGTTCTACGTACCGCCGCCCGATGCGGTCGACCTTCGGCTCGCGCACGACGATCCGACCCATTGGACAGGCATCGCTCAAAATTGGAACACCACCTGTGCCGAGTGCCATTCAACGAATCTCCAGAAAAACTACGATCTGGCAACCGACACCTACCACACGACCTTCTCCGAAATCGACGTCAGCTGCGAGTCGTGCCATGGCCCGGGAAGCTTGCATGTGAAGTTGGCCAAAAGCGGGTCGCTGTTCTGGGATCGCCGGCATGGCTACGGACTCGCCAAGCTCCAGGGGCTCGATAGTACCCCTCAGATCGAAACTTGCGCCCAATGCCACTCCCGACGAGGGGCGGTCCATGCCGAGTTTCGGCCTGGGCAGCGTTTCGCGGACCACTACAACGTTTCGCTGCTCCGCGACCAATTGTATCACGCCGACGGGCAAATGGCTGACGAGGTCTATGTCTACGGTTCCTTCCTGCAAAGTCGCATGCACGCGATGGGGGTCCGCTGCACCGATTGCCACAATCCCCACTCGCTAGATCTCAAGTTCGAGGGCAACCAGCTTTGCGCCCAATGCCACATCCCGGCGAAGTACGACACGGTTGCCCATCATCACCACCAAGCCAACACACCTGGGGCAGCCTGCGTGACTTGCCACATGCCGGAGACGACTTACATGGTGGTCGATCGGCGTCGCGATCACCACATCCGCTCGCCCCGTCCTGACCAAACCGTTGCGTTCGGCACGCCCAATGCTTGCAACGACTGCCACACGAAACCAGAGGAGTCGGCCGAGTGGGCGGCGGCAAAGATTGTCGAGTGGTATGGCCCTGATCGCCCCGCCGAGATTCATGGCCCCCACCGCACGGCCGCGTTCGATGCTGCTTGGAAAGGGAAGCCCGAGGGAGAAAAGCTACTGATCGATTTAATCGGCCGACCCAAAACACCTTCGATCACCAAGGCATCGGCGATCGCGTTGCTGGGGCAGTA
Organism: Planctomycetaceae bacterium; assembly: GCA_003233055.1. GTDB lineage: Bacteria > Planctomycetota > Planctomycetia > Pirellulales > Lacipirellulaceae > Aeoliella. The sequence continues at coordinate 69,545 of QIKP01000058.1, read as the reverse complement.
TGGTTCCCCCGATGTTGCCGGCATGCTGCGCGCCGCGTTAGACGACCCGTCACCCTCGGTACGCCAGTCGGCAGTGCAGAGTTTGCCAGCCGATTCGCCCCAGGAACTACTTCGCCTCGTCGCGCCCCTGCTCCGCGATCGAGTTCGCACGGTTCGCATCGCCGCGGCGGTGCGCCTTTTGCCGCTCGATCCGAAGCAGCTCACTCCCAACCAAGCGGAGACGCTCGCCTTGGCAACGGACGAATACCGCGAACAATTAGCGATGGCGTCCGATCACGCCGAGTCGCATCGACAGCTCGCACTGCTCGCGCGCCGAGATCATGACGCTAGCAAAGGAGTGGAGGAGCTTCGATTGGCTATCGGGCTCGCGCCGTATCTCACCAACATGCGAGCTGAATTGGCGCTACTGCTTACGGAGATTGGCGGGCATGACGAGGAAGTCGAGCAACTCCGCCGCGAAGAGACCAAGCTACTCCTTCGCGACATCCAGATGCTGCCCGACAACCCGGCTCCGCGATATCGGCTTGGATTGCTTTACTATTTGCTGGAGGATCTGGAGAATGCCGAAACCTGGCTCGCCCAGGCATGCGAAATGCGTCCGCAGAGCTATCCGTTTGCCTTGGGGCTCGCGCTGCTGCAGCAAGAACGCTACAAGCGGGGCGAAGACAGCGCCTTGGAGCGGGCTGTCGAGTCGATAAAAAAACTCGATGCCCTCCACCCCCAAAGCCCCGACGCAAAAAACTTATTGCGAGAGCTGATTCAATTGCAGAAGATTCGTGACGAGGCCGAATCGGAGTGACTGGTTGCTAGCGTTGGCGTCCCCCGTTTTCCCTCGCAATCGCTAAAGTCGGATTGTCCCGCTGGACGATCTGGACGGAGAGGGTGTGGTCCTGGTATACGCTTGGGCCTCCTCCGGTTTTCTCCCGTTCGTTTCTTTTTCCTGCTAGCAGGCTCCTGCCATGCTTTCGCTATTGCTCCATCCGTTACGTCAGCTTTTCGCGGCGCTCCTCACCAATGACTCTCCCAATCAGCTTTCCATCGGGTTCACCATCGGGATGGTGCTTGGTTTCGTGCCCAAGGGCAACTTGATCGCGCTCTCGCTAGCAGTGCTGCTTTGCGCGGTGAAGGTCAACCGCTCGGCAGGGCTGGTGGCGGCCGCTATTTTTTCTTGCGTGGGGCCATGGGCCGATGGGCTCACCCACAAACTAGGTTCGACGCTCCTGCATCAACCTGGGCTGCAAGGTTTTTTTGCTTGGATTTACGATCTCCCGCTGGGGCCTTTCATCGGTTTTCACAATACGGTCACCATTGGCTCGCTGCTCCTTGCGCTCTACGTCACTTATCCCTGCTATTACGGTAGCCATCTGCTCTTCGAGCGTTATGGTCCTCCCGTAGCACGATGGGTGACGAGATACCGCATTGGCCGCGCATTGACGGGTGCCCACTTTGCCGCACGATTTGAGGGTTAGGCTCGATGAAATATTTTCGATTCCAATACATCTTGCCCCGCATCGTCTTGATCGTTGCGCTCTTACTGGCGACGGAAGTCGGTAGCGGCTATTTCGTTCGATGGGGGCTTATCGCCGGTGGTGAAGCTTCGGTTGGCGCCAAAATTGAAATCGGTCAGGTCGAAACGTCGCTCCTCAAAACGCGACTGCTGATCACCGATCTAGCGGTCGCCAATCCCAGTTCGCCGATGAAGAATCTGATGGAGGCCGATCGCGTAGAGATCGACTTCAGCAGCCCGGCTCTATTGCGGAAAAATCTCATCGCCGACTACGGCATCGTGAGTGGCTTGAGATTTAGCACCCCTCGCGAGACCTCCGGTGCATTGCCTGACCGCCCGACCTCCCCGGAAAAAACGAACCAAGAAAATTGGCTCGCTCCGCTGGCGAAGGAAAAGGCCCAAGGTTGGCTTACCGATCTAGAGTCCCGTTTTTCGGTAGATATTCGCGATCAACTCGAGTCGGTCCGATTGGCAGAAGAGATGGCCCAGCGGTGGCCGGTCAAGTATCAGCAATTCGAGATCGCGGCCCGTGAGATCAAGGCCGACGCGAAGCGTCTGGAAGAGCGAGCCCGTGTCGCACGGAAAAATCCCCTGCGAAACATGGAGTTCCTCGCCCAGTTGCCGCAAGAAACCTCGAAACTACGCCGTTCGCTTCGCGACTTGCAGGCCCAACTCGCCCAGCTCCCTGCGGAGCTGGCTGCGGATCGCGATGCAGTCCTGGCGGCGCGCCTCCAGGACGAACAATTGATTCGCGAGCATCTGGAATTGGACGCCCTCGACGCTCAATCGCTAACGAACTACTTGCTCGGGGAGCAAATCACCGGGCCAGTCGGCGAGGCAATCTCCTGGATTCGCTGGGCCAGACAGCTTGTTCCGGCGCGAGGGTCCAAAACGCCGGCTGCTTCGGGCCGTGGGGAAGACATCTTTTTTCCGGGGTCCAAGCGGCTTCCCGACTTTCTCGTTCGGACGCTTCGGCTTGAAGGAGCAGGACGAATGGGGGGCCAACCGGTGCAGCTTGTCGGAGTCGTTCGCGACTGGACAACTCAGCCCGAACTCCATTCCCAACCGACCACACTGGAACTGACCACGACTGGCGGAATGCCTCTGTCGATCAAGGCACGCCTCGATCGGGCGACCGAGGTGCCCTACGACGAGTATTTTGTTGACTCGAGCGGCATGGTTCTCCCGAAATTAAAACTGGGCAACCAAGGGCCTCTACGCCTTTCGGTTGCTCCCTCGACCGCCAACCTATCGGTTCGGATTCAGATTCACGGCGATCGGCTCAGAGGGAGCCTGCAGATCACGCAGCGCGGCCTGGAGATCGAGCCGACTCTTCCGCCCAACTTGTTGGGGGGACGCATGCAATCGGTTTTGGCCCAAAGTGTTTCACGGATCGACCAGTCGCAAACGGAAGTGACGCTTGGCGGCACGCTCGACGCGCCCCGAATGCGATTTACTTCAACGCTTGGAACGGAACTCGCCCAGGCAATCCAACAAGCGGCAACCGACGTGGCTCGAGCCGAAGCCGATCGGCTCGTTGCCCAAGGCCGGCAAGAGGTCGATGCCCAGCTCGCAAAATTCACGGGCCAGTTTGAGAAGTTTCAGTCGAAGCTTGCTGGCGAAATGGCCGGACCAGGCGAAATCATCGCTAGCCTGCTGGGGCAGCGTGGCGAGGGAACACCCCAAATCGGCCGCTCCCCTTTCGGACAACTTTTTAAGTAGCCGCCCGTTTCCATCGTCGCCCTCTTCTGCGACAATTACCGGTACCGACCGGGCCGCTCAAGCGACCCGCGCGACGGCACCTCCCCTATTTCCGTAGAGACATTTCCGCAGAGACCTAGCACGGACCGTCTGGTGAACAGCTCTAGCAGCATCGACTTGCAACTTAACCAGCGTGCTGCGAATCTCTGCGACGCCATCGTCGCGGAAGCGACCGACCTCCGCACCCGAATTTTCTACGTCGGCGCAACGCGAATCATCGATCTTGGCGTCGATCTGGCGGGGCGGTCGGTCGGGGGCCTGGAGGCGGGGCGACGGATGGCGGAAGTCTCGATGGCGGGGCTGGGAAAAGTCACTTTTGGCATTCATCCACTCACCGGCGGGCCGGCCGTCATGGTCCGTACCGACGCCCCCGTTGCCGCCTGCATGGCGTCGCAATACGCCGGCTGGGAAGTGAAGGGAGAGGGCTACTTCGCGATGGGGTCGGGCCCCATGCGTGCCGCGTATGGTGGCGAAGAACTGTTCGACAAGATTGGCTATCGTGAAAAAACCGACGTCGCGGTCGGCCTCCTGGAAACAGACAAGTTACCGCCCGAGGCCGTTTGCAAGGAAGTCGCCGCCAAGGCAGGCACGCCCGCCGAGGGGCTGACGCTACTCGTGGCGCCGACGAACAGCCAAGCGGGAAACGTGCAGGTCGTCGCGCGGAGTATCGAAACGGCGCTTCACAAATTGCACGAGCTTGGATTCGATCTCTCCCGCATCGAAAGTGGTTGGGGCCTCGCGCCGCTTCCGCCGGTAGGGAGGGATGCGATCGAAGGCATCGGTCGGACCAATGACGCAATCCTCGACGGCGGGCATGTGGTGCTCTACGTGCGAGGCGACGACGCGAGCATCGAAGACGTCGGCCCGCGCACCCCTTCCGGCACGTCGAACGACCATGGCCGGCCCTTCGCCGAGATTTTCGCCGCCTACGACCACGACTTCTACAAAATCGACAAGCACCTCTTTAGCCCGGCAGTCGTGGAGTTCGTCAATCTCGATACGGGAAAGAGCTGGCGATTCGGGGAGTTTGCACCTCACGTGTTACAAAAGTCGTTCGGGAGAGTCCCTTAACCGACGAGCTACGCCTCGTCGGTTATCGATTCGTTGGTTCCTTTTTTGTCGTTCCTATGCAGATCGCCTTCCTCGGTTCGGAAAAAAGCTGGTACCTCCGCGACCTGCGTCGCGCTGGGGGCAATCGTTTTACGATTATCCCTGTTTCGTTTAGCCACATCGCCGCGAAAATCGAAGGCGATCTAACCACCGTATTCCAGAGACGATCCGATTCGCCTGCTTCGGACTCGGGGCTTTCGTTCCCCAATCAACCGGCGTCCCTCGACCAGTTCGATGCCGTACTGGTCCGCACGATGCCTCCGGGATCCCTGGAGCAGGTCGTCTTTCGGATGGATGCCTTGGCGAGTCTTGAAGCGGCTGGCACGCTCGTCATCAATCCCCCGAAGGCGATCGAGGCAGCCGTCGACAAGTACCTCACCACGAGTCGCCTTGCTCGGGCGGGCCTCTTGGTTCCACGAACCGTCACTTGCCAAACAGCCAGCGATGCGATGGAGGCTTTTGAATCGTTGGGGGGCGATGTGGTCCTCAAGCCGATCTTTGGAGGCGAAGGACGCGGGATTACTCGGCTTTCGGACGACGCCCTTGCTCTCCGCGCGTTTAAGCTCCTCGAGCAGCTTGGAGGCCTGATTTACCTGCAAGAGTTCATTGATCACGAAGGCTACGACATTCGTATCCTCTTGATCGGCGAACGCCTTCTGGCAATGCGCCGCCGGAATGAGCTCGATTGGCGGACGAACATCTCGCGAGGTGCTACGGCCGAAGTGTACGAACCGTCAGACGAGGAAGTCGCCATGGCCCGACGGGCGGCCGAGGCGGTCGGCGCGCCGCTGGCGGGAGTCGATCTACTTCCAGGCCGCGACGGGCGGCTTTATGCCATTGAGGTGAACGCCGTACCAGGATGGCGGGCGATCGCCCGGGCGACCGGTCTGGATGTCTCCGCGGCGGTGCTGGAGTGGTTGCGGGCTGGAGCGGTTGTGGCCCCCTAGTGCCGAAAATGCCGGCAGCCGGTGAAAATCATGGGCAGACCATGCCGATTGCAGGCGGCGATGACCTCGTCGTCACGGCGGGAGCCGCCCGGCTGGATGATCGCCCCGATGCCCGCCTCGGCCGCACGCTCAATCGAATCGTCAAAGGGGAAAAAGGCGTCGGAGGCGAGCACGCTCCCGGCAACCCGGTCGCCCCCTTTCTGGATGGCAATTTCGACCGAATCGACCCGGCTCATCTGTCCTGCCCCCGCACCAATCAACATCTGGTCCTTCGTCAGGACAATGGCGTTCGACTTCACATGCCGGCAAACAGCCCAGGCAAATTCCAAATCGGCCCGCTGCTGGTCGGTTGGTTGCGCTTCGGTGGGGACTTTCCAATCCTTTGGATCATCGGGCAAGTCGTCCGCCGACTGGGCCAGGTAACCGCCGTCGACCGCCCGGAGTTGTACCGCTCCGCTTCCCGGTGCAATCTGACCAATCCTCAGCAACCGGACATTCGCTTTCCACTTCGGTTTGGTCGTTAAAATTTGAATGGCTTCGGGTGTGAATTCGGGAGCGATGATCGCTTCAACGAATTTCCCCGGCTTGGCCAGGCATTCCGCAGCTGCCGCATCGACCGGCACGTTGAACCCGAGAATCGATCCAAAAGCGCTGACCGGATCGCCGGCCCACGCTTTTTCCATGGCCTCGCCCAGGGTTGCCGCACTGGCGGCACCGCAAGGGTTGTTGTGTTTGAGGACCGCAACGCCCGGCTCGGGGAGCATACGGACGATGCCGAGTGCCGCATCCAGGTCGAGTAGGTTGTTGTAGGAAAGTTCCTTCCCATGGAGTTGCTCAGCATTCACGACCGCATGGGGGCCCGCCTCGGCAAGTTTGTAGAGCGCCGCAGACTGATGCGGGTTCTCCCCATAACGCAACAGGGACGAACGCTCCAGTTCGAGCGTTAGCTTGCTCGGTAACGAAAGGTCGACGGCGAGCGACGCATCCGCCTCATTGGAACAGCTCGCGAAATAGGCCGCAATCGCCGAATCGTAGTCCGCCGTATGGGCAAAAGCGGCGGCCGCCAATTCAAACCGAAGTTCCGGCGTTGTCGCTCCAGTCGATTGAATCGCCGAGAGTATCTGGGAGTACTGGGAAGGATCCGATGCGATCGTCACAAAGGCATGGTTTTTCGCTGCGCCGCGGACCATGGTCGGGCCGCCAATGTCGATTTTTTCGATCGCCTCGGCGAGCGTGACGGCGGGGTTGGCGACCGTTTGCTGGAACGGATAGAGGTTAACCACCACCAACTCGAACGAGACCATGCCATGGTCGGCGAGCGACTGCATGTCGGCCCGGTTGTCGTGCCGGCAGAGAAGGCCTCCGTGAACTTTGGGATGGAGCGTCTTAAGACGGCCCTCCATCATCTCGGGCGAGCCGGTGTAGTCAGCCACATCGCGAACCGCGAGGCCCGCCTCTTCGAGCGCCTTGCGAGTCCCTCCCGTGCTGAAAAGCTCGACGCCAGCCGCCGCGAGCCCTGAGGCAAACTCGGCGAGCCCTGATTTGTCGCTCACACTCAAAAGCGCTCGCTCGATTTTTGGGGAATCCACTTGGCGGTCCTTGTCGAAAGTCAAAAGAGAAAGGTTTTTCAGGGAGGGGGATTTTTCAGCGAATACCGTGAACCAGTTGGCACGGCCTGCGTATCCAACTAACAGAGCGAGAGAGGTCGTCTTATGCCGATTCGGATGTTCTTCCCCCAACAAGTGATCGGCCTTGGCGAGTCCTACGATAGCACTTCAAGTCGCCCCTTTCAACGCGCGGCCAATCGCGAATCCCCCCTCCCAAGCCGTTGGCCAATAGACGCCGAAAGGGGCGGCTGTTTTTTTGGGGTGGGCTTCTGTAACCGTTCGCAGCCCGAAGTAGCAATCGCGAATCAGACGAATCGACGCGAATCCGGTTAGTGAAGATGAGCGGAAAGGAGCGTTCCTCCTTTCCTTAGCTCTTCCGGCGTTTCGCGAACCTTTGCTTCCGACACTGCGTAGACAACAGCAACACCACGGACAATGGATTTCGTGGTGGGCGATTGGCTGGGAGCACGACGTCCTGGCCCTTCTCATGGCACGATGCCTCTCCCCCAGGTTTTTGGGAAACCCGCAGAGGAGGCATCGGGCACTAGCGCGCCAAGCAGTGCAACCGCGATAACAAGCACCGGCGTCGATTTCGGTGCGACTCGCGGTGCGGTTCTGTGCCCTACGGGGTCTTTACCGGTCGCGCGGCAAGGCGTTGGAAAAAGCCTACTAAAAAAGGGGCCAGGTTTTTTGACCTACCCCCAATCGTGGCCTATATTCGCTTGTGCCCTTGGTCTTCGCGCCTTGCACGCCCTCCCTCCCCCCCGTGCAGCAAGGCCGCTGAATCGGCCGCGCCCCCTCCTGCGACAAGATGGAACGAAACAGTATGCTTCAGAATTTAGGGAAGTCCCTGCGAGAATGGGCGGCCACTTCGTTGCTGGTGTTACCGCTAGGCTCCATGGCCTTGGGAGTTTGGACTCCGTGCCAAGCCCAGAGCGAAGAGATCACCATCGCGGCGGAAGCGACACCCCAGGTGGTCCGCCGACTGCTGAGTGAGGGGCTCTCGCTCGAAGGACAGCATCGTTGGGGTGACGCCCTAACGCTTTACGAAGAGGCGGTCCGAAAGCACCCTGACGATCGCCAACTTCAAAAACGGTTTGGTGTTGCCAGGATGCACTACGGCGTCGAACGCCGGTACACCGATAAGAGTTTTCTCGAATCGGTCCGTCAGCTTAGCGAGCAGCAGGCGTTCGATCTGTACACCGAATTGCTGCTAAAAGTCGATTCCCATTACGTGGTCGATCCTCCCTGGCAGTCGCTTGCCGAACGGGGGGTGGCGGCGGTGGACGTGGCGCTTACGAAGACTGCGTTTCTTCGCCACAATGGAGTTCGAGCCAGTAAGCAGCGACTTGCCCAGCTTCGACAAGCCATCTATCAGCCACTGCGGAACCGTGAATTCCGCAGCCGGCAAGAGGTAGCCGCGGTCGCCCAGCAGGTTGGCCGCATCGCCGCCCAGCAGGTTGGCCTCCGCCCCACCGCTACTGCCCTGGAATTTACCGCCGCTGCCGCTGGTGGGCTCGATCGTTACTCCTCCTTCCTGACAGGTATTCAGCTCAAAGATATTTACTCGCAAATCGAAGGCAACTTTGTAGGGTTGGGCGTGGAACTCAAGGCGGCAGACAGCGGCCTCGAGATCATCCACGTTATCCCTGAAAGTCCTGCGGAAAGAGCGAAAATCGAGTCGGGCGACGTGATTACCGATATCGATGGAAGGTCGATCGCCCGCATGTCGACGGACGAAGCGGCAGCGCTGCTGACGGGCGAAGAAGGGACCTATGTTCGGGTGAGGATTGTTCCTCCCCGCACCTTTGCAAAACCCAATACCATCACCCTGGCAGCCGACACGACCCCAGCACAACGTGAGCCCTGGGAGGTTCGCATTCGCCGGGAGCATGTCGACGTTCCCAGCTTGGAGGATGTCGGTATCCTTGATGCTGCCTACGGTATTGCCTACGTGAAAATCCCTGTCTTCCAGAAAACAACTGCCAGCGATCTGGAAAAATCGCTTTGGGACCTCCACGAAAAAGGGATGCGAACTTTGGTGATCGACCTCCGAGGCAACCCTGGTGGACTGCTTACCTCCAGCGTCGAGTTGGCCGACAAGTTTGTCTCCCAGGGACGAATCGTCTCGACACGGGGGCGAAGCTCGGGAGAAGACTTTGACTATCGGGCCCATCGCGCCGGCACCTGGCGTGTGCCGCTGGTCGTGTTGATCGACGACCAGAGTGCGAGTGCGAGCGAGATTTTTGCCGCCGCCATTCACGACAACCGTCGTGGCACCGTCGTCGGGCAGAGGTCGTTTGGCAAAGGCTCCGTGCAAGGGATCTTTCCGCTTGGTTACGCTGGAGCGGGTATTCGCTTGACGACGGCCAAGTTCTACTCCCCCAGCGGACAGCCGATCAGCAACCACGGCGTGGTACCCAATATCGTGGTCCGCGATTCGGCGACTCCTCCAGGGACGCACGCGACCGGCTTCCGGGGCAGGGCCACTTCCGACGCCGCCCTGGAAAAAGCGATCGAAACGGCCCGTGGCCAAGTCGCCCTGCGGTAGGGATTTTCGCCCTACCAGGCGGTTTTTTCCTCCCCTGCCTCGCCCAGCTATTGGCCACGCCGTTGACGGGGGCTACGGCGATTGGGATACTCGTGGCTTCTGGCCAACTCACAAGACCGATCCCTTCCCCCCCAACTGCAACCATGCCCGCTGAAGAAACCGACGACCTGTACGATGGCGAATACGAGTTCGTTGACGATGAGGAGTCTGCGGAGGCCGAGCCTGCGGAGGAGGCGGTAGAGGAGAAGCCAAAGAAGAGCGTCAAACGAAAGACTGCCGGAGCCAAGAAGCCCGCGCGGAAGAAGAAAAAAGCCCCGACCCCCCGGGCCAAGGAAGAGACCGTTGAGCAGCAGGAGGAGGAAGAGACCGTTCCTTCTACGGAAGGAGTGGACGCCGAGAAGAAGGTGGGCGACAAGAGCCAAGAGCCGGCGACGGGCGATGGGGAAACGGAAGGCGATGAATACGGTCGAACGGAACCAGAAACGAACTACGTGGTTCATGTCTACGAGGTGAAAAAGTTCCAGCGAACGATCGACTACAAATTCACCCCCGAAGATGCCGACGCTTTTGCCACCGAGTACAACCGCACCGCCAAAACCTACTCCCGGTGGGCGGTGCCAGGCAAGGCCGACGTGGAGCCAGGCAAAGTTCTCGCTCAGTAGCCGGTCAGCTACAGTTCAACGATCGTTGCGACGCACTCGGGCAATTCCAAGAGAGCGATCGAGTGTTGGTTCGCCCGGTAGAGGGCACCCGGGTTAAGGACGATTTTTCCCTCTTGCTCGTCGCAGGCTGCAATGTGGGTATGCCCGTAGCAAACGATGTCGTACTCCGGGTTGTCGATCGCTTCTCGAAATTTCTGCCTCTCGTGGCTATGCAGCAGGGCGATTCGGACGCCAGAGAATTCCAGGTCCCCGAACGTACCGTGGCAATGTTGTCCACCATCTTCCATGGCGTTCGCCAATAACGCATGGTCGTAGTCGCAGTTGCCAAACACGAAATGCGTTGGCCAGGGTGCAAACAGTTCCACGACCTCGGGCGACCCGATATCGCCACAATGCAACACCCTTTCGACCTCCAGACTTTCAAGCATCCGAATCGCGGGGCGGGTTTGGTCGACTTGTCCGTGGGTGTCGCTGACGACGCCAATGCGCATGAGAGTTTCCCCCAGGGGGTTTCCGACGAGGCGTAGCTCGTCGGCTAGGTTAGAAGTCGGATGCCATCGAATAGCCGACGAGCTACGCCTCGTCGGGAATCCCTAAGAGAAAACACTTTTTTCTAACGATTGCAAACGTTGCTGGAGTATTTTTTCTACGTCGCTTGCTCGAGTTGCCTTGGCAAACACCGTTGCAACCGGCGCGTGCTTTGCGACTATTGTTCCGACGACAGGGATGTCCGCTAAGTGACGAGTATCGAGCAGGCCGATCGTCGCCTCTTCACGGGCAAACAAATAGGCTTTGCCGTAGTAGACTCGATCCGGGGGTTGGGGGGAATCTGGCAAGCGACCACGTTGGCAAGCGGCTAGGTGCATCGCCATCATAGTTTCCCCGCTGATCCGTTCGACGATCTCCATGGAGGCCGTGTATCGCGGATTCACATCCACGAGCCAGGCGGTGCCCGCCGCATCGATAACGAAGTCGATGCCAAAAAGCCCGACGATCGGAGCCTGCTTGGCCAGCGTCTCGCCTGCTCGGCGAATCTTGACGAGCGTCGTCGCCTCCAAGTCCAAGGGGCCGATCGAGCCGGCATATTGAAATTGGCCCGCCCTGGTCCAGTCGCGACCGACGAGCTGCTCGGTGACGCCAAGCAGCACCGATTGCCCCGCTGCGGCAACGAACGCAGCCGAGATCGATCGTCCGTCGATTCGTTGCTGATAGTACGTCGGATCGTCGTAGACCGCATCGGAGCTCCATTCGGTGACTCCCAAACCCCCTGCGCTGGTGGGCGACTTGGCGAGCCACTTGCGGGCGGGCGACAGCGAAAGGGCCGCTGCGTGGGTCTCTGGGACCGGAGAGCCGGCTGCCGCGAGCAACGGCGCCAACGCGAGGGGCGAACGGACGCGGCGCAATACTTCGCCTCGGTTCCCCCAGAGCGAGCCGGCACCCGCGAGCCGATCAACCAGCTCCGGGTAATTTTCCAGTCCGCCGGTGTAGAGCCAGCCGTCGACCTGTTGCTGGTGAAACCACTGCTCAAATTCGTCGGGCCAGCAGGCGATTCGTGTGGCATCGCACCGGGCGGCGAGGTCGGCATCGGCAAACAGATCGGCGGTGACGACCTCCCACCCGGCATCGATTGCCGAGAAGGCAGCCGCCCGCGCGCTCGCGCCAATAATTGCCACGCGCATGGCTTACTCGTTCCCAGGCCGACCGCGAAACTCCTCGGCCGGATACTTGCGGGCGTTCTTCACCATCTTCGCCCTCAGTGATTCGCTCAGGTCGACGCCAAGCGAGTTAGCCATGGCTAAGGTGTAGGCCAGCACATCGGCAAGTTCTTCCGCGATGGGCCCCAGTTTCTCCGATTGCGTGGCAACCTCGCGAGACGAGGCTACTTCTAGCCACTGAAAGTGCTCCATCAATTCCCCCGCCTCGATCGACAGAGCCATCGATAGATTCTTCGGCGAATGAAACTGCGACCAATCTCGTTCCCGGACGAAGGCGTCGACAAGATCTCGCAATTCAGCGACGGTTGTGGTGTGGTCGTTGGCAGGCATGGTGGAAAATTCAGGACCGGGGAGAACGGGATTCCATCAAATTCTCCCCCATCGAATGCTAGGCCACAAGCGGCAGCCGAGGACTGGCATAGATGTCCGCCGGGGCAATGCCAGGTAACAACTGCTGCTGGGCAGGGAATCGCTGCTCTTGAAGCTGCTGGCGATAACCATCGGCCAGATGGACCATCACCTCAAGTCCTAGCAGGTCCGCCCGGTTCATCACATGCCGGGCACTGCGACGTCCTAGCCCGTGAATCATTCCCTCAAGCGCCTCGACATGGATTTGCATTGCCTGTTGCGCGCTGGCACCCGCCGCCACCAGCACGTCGGCTAGCCTCGTCATTTCGTCCGTCAGGTTCCCGGACCCCATCACTACGTAGGTTTGCAGCAGGTCGCGATAGTGTTCGACCAGGGGCGATCCGACGAGGGACGGCCCCGGGGAGCGGCGACGCGAGCCTTCCCCACAAGGAGCCTCGCCCGAGTCGATTGCTTCGAGGTCGGCCAGCAGCGCCCTTTGTTCGTTGAGTAGTCGCTCCGCTTCGGTCCGTTCGCTCACCAGCCGTTGCCGTTCGGCCTCGATCAGTCGGCGATTTTCTCGCACCAACTCGAAACGGCGGATGGCCCGGGCGAATTCCCACAGCAACGATCGGGTGGTGGTTTGTTCGATCGAGCAGTAAGCGTCGGCACCGACTTCGTAGGCGAGCGACTCGAAGTGTTCGGGCGACTCGCTCCCGAGTACGATGATCGGCTCCTCCTGTCCCCCTGTTCGTAGGCCCTCCACGAATTCGAGCGAATCGAGAATCCCAGGCTCGTGGCTCACCAATACCGCGTCAAACACCTCTTCTCGCAATAGCGCAAAGCCCGCGGTCGCGCCAACGGTCTCGCGCAGGGTCACGATGGCGGCGCTATCGGCCGCAAACGCCTCGGCGAGCCAGCTTCCCGTTCGGTGGAGCGTGGTCACGTAGAGCACCCGGATTCGGCTTGGAATCCGCGGCTGGGAGGCGACAGGTCGGGATGGGGTGAGTCTGGCCATGCGTTCGTTCGATCATCGAGACTTCGGTGGGCGAACTGCCACGCGGTCCGTCGGGGGGAAGGATTCTCGACAATGAGGGCGGGGCCGAGGCTAGAAAAAATGGGCCACGGAGTCAATGTCGCTCCCAGATGCCTTTTACACGAGTGGCCCTATTCCCCTACAATGACCAGCGAAGCCGAATCCCTTGACTGCTAGCAGACACCCCCTCATGCGAATTGCCTACCTCGACTGCGCGAGTGGAATTAGCGGCGATATGATGCTCGGCGCACTGGTCGATGCGGGGGTTCCTCTCGCAGAGATTCAGGAGGGCATCGATTCGCTCGGGTTGCCAAGTTGCAAGTTGGTTGCGGCCGAAGTCAAGAAGTGCGGTTTTCGAGCGACGCAGGTTGTCGTCGAGCATGCGCCGGAACATGCCCATCGGCACCTGCACCACATCACCGCCATGATTGAGGGTAGCAGGCTCTCGCCGGAGCAACGCGCCCTAGCCACCGCAATTTTCGGTCGCCTTGCCACAGCGGAGGCAAAAGTCCACGGCACGACGATCGAAAAGGTCCACTTCCACGAAGTTGGGGCGGTCGATTCGATTGCCGACATCGTTGGATCGGCGATTGGCTGGGACCTGTTGCGTGTCGATAAAGTGGTGGCTTCCCCGATACCGACAGGGACCGGATTTATCCACATCGCCCATGGCCGCTGCGCGATTCCTGCCCCAGCGACGGCCCAACTGCTCAAGGGGATCCCACTCGCGAGCTTCGCGCCCGAGGGAGAACTCACCACGCCGACCGGTGCGGCGATTGTCGCGGAGATGGCTTGCGAATTTGGACCGCTTCCCGCGATGACGATCGAGACGATCGGAATCGGCGCGGGGCAGCGCGACATGGAGCATGCAAACGTGCTGCGACTTGTCGCCGGGGAGGTTAGCGAAGACTCCTTCGTCCAAACGGACCGTATCGTCCTGCTCGAAACCAACCTCGACGATACCCCAGGCGAACAGATCGGCTACTGCGCTGATCAGTTGTGGAAAGCGGGAGCGCTCGACGTAACGCTCACACCGACGCAAATGAAAAAAGGCCGTCCCGGCGTGCTGCTCACCGTGCAATGTCCGCCTGACAAGGCGGATCGGCTGGAGGAAATCATCTTCCGCGAGACGACAACGCTTGGCCTCCGGAGACAAACGGTCGAGCGGCGCGTTCTCCCTCGCCGATCGGTAAAGGTAGAGACCCCGTTCGGAGAAATGCGAGGCGTGGTAGCGATGCTTCCCGACGGAACCGAGCGGTTTTCGCCGGAGTACGAGAGTTGCCGGCAAGCGGCAGAAAAAACTGGCCATCCGATTTCAAAAGTCTACCGACAGACGCAGGATCGATTCCAACGATCCCGCAGCAACTGACGGAGGAAGAAGGGTAAAGCGATGTTAGCCACCCAGTTGGGACCGATCGTGATGTTCATCGCAGGGATTGCCCTGTTGACGACCCTCCTGATACGACGCACCTACAAGCACATTGGCCGCAGTCGCAAGCGGTACGACAACCGCCCGCTCGTCGTGCAGCCCCGTCCCGACAGCAAATGGTCCGGAGCGAAAGCCGACGCGAGTGCGAGGATTGATCGACAGCAGGTCGAGCTCGCCGAAATGAATCGCGAGGTGCATGGTCAGATCGACAGCAAAATCTTAGTGCTTCGCGAGTTGATCGCCCAAAGCCAGCAGCAGATCGACCGATTGGAAAAACTACTGGCGGAGAAATAAGAGCGGAAGAACCAATTTTCGCCTTATCTGTCTGGAATCGTGGCGAGATCCCTAATCGCCTTCTTGATCGCGATCTCTCCAATAATCGGTGCCTGACAATTTTGATTCTCGCAGACGTAGAGCGCTGGCTTGCCCTTCTCCGCGGCGCGCCCCTCAAATGCACGATCGACCGGTGTTCCCATGGCGCTGGCATCTTCACGGGCGGTCATCGTGCGACGAGGTAGAAACTGCTTGTGGACGCTACTGGCGAACTCTCGTGCGCCATCGCCAACCAATACCAGCTCTGGCGTCGGTCCCAACCATAGGTCGAGCGCCAGCAGCATTTGCCCGGTTCCCATAGGAATTTGCTGCATCAACGGGGCGGCCGCTTCGAGCGTGCGATGCGCGGCGTCGAGGTAGTCGGTTCTCCCCAGCAGTTTTCCGAGCCGCACCAACGCCATGACCGCCATCGAGTTGCCGCCTGGCGTGGCGTTGTCGGTATAGTCTTTTGTTCGGGTAAGCAACTCTTCGTGCGTGTCGGCGGTGAAAAAGAATCCAGGAGTTGCCTCGTCGCCGAACCGAGCGAGAACCGTGTCGACGAACTCGACCGCCCGGGTCAGGTAGGTTTCGTCCAAGGTCACTTCGTACAGGCTCACCAAAGAGTTGGCTAGCGTGGTGTAATCGTCGAGGTAGGCGTTTAGCTTGGCAACCGAGCCGCGGCAGGTATGCAATAGCTTCCCTGGTTCCGGAACCATCTTTTCGAGAAGGAAGTCGGCGGCCCGCCGTGCTGCTTCGACGAATCTTGCCTCCCCGAGCGCAGCCCCTGCCCGGGCCATCGCATCGATCATGAGCCCATTCCACGCCACCAGGACTTTGTCGTCGAGTCCGGGACGGACTCTTTTGGCACGCTCCGCGAAAAGCTCTTCGCGACTTGCCGCCAATTCGTCCGCAAGTTCGTCCTCGTCGCGCCCCAACACCTGGGCGGCCTGAGCGATCGTTTTGGGAAGATGCAGAATGTTTTTTCCTTCGTAGTTGCCCGCGTCGGTCACGTCGTAGACGCGGCAAAAGGTGGTCCCCCGTTCGTTGCCAAGGATCGCGTTGATTTCTGTGGACGACCAAGTAGAAAACTTCCCTTCCACCCCTTCGCTATCGGCGTCCTCGGCACTGTAGAATCCGCCTTGGGCGTCGGTCATGTCGCGAAGCACGTAGTCGAGCGTTTCGCAGGCCACCCGGCGGTAGTTGGCGTTGCCGGTGGCGAGAAAGGCTTCGACATAGAGATTCGAGAGCATCGCATTGTCGTAGAGCATCTTCTCGAAGTGCGGCACGAGCCAGCCGGCGTCGACGCTGTAGCGTGCGAATCCGCCCCCCAGGTGATCATAAATCCCGCCGGCAGCCATTCGGTCGAGCGACAGGCAAACTCGGTCGAGCCACTGGTCGTTGCCCGTTCGTTGCCACCATCGCAGGAGGAGTTGTAGCTCGGCCGTGTGGGGAAACTTGGGGGCTTGGCCAAACCCGCCGTAGGTGGGATCGAAATTTCGGTCCAAGATATGGGCCGCCGCGTGGAGCAGTTGGTCGTCCAACGCGACCTCGGCACCGTCGGTTCCCTTGCTGGTGAGTTGCCGAAGTTCCGAAGTCATTTCACGAGCGCCGGCGAGGACCTGATCGCGGCGCTGGCTCCAGGCATCGTGGGCGGCGTGAAGCACCTGGTCAAACCCTGGCATCCCGCGCGACGCGGCCGGCGGCCAGTAGGTGCCACCATAGAAAGGCTCCAAGTCGGGTGTTAAAAAAACGCTCATCGGCCAGCCCCCCTGGCCAGTCATCAACTGCACGGCGTTCATGTAAATTTGGTCCAGGTCGGGGCGCTCTTCCCGATCGACTTTGATGCAAACGAATTGCTCGTTCATGACCGCGGCGAGGGTCGGATTCTCAAAACTCTCGTGCTCCATCACATGGCACCAATGGCACGACGAGTAGCCGATCGAGAGAAAGATCGGTTTCTGCTCGTCTCGCGAGCGCGTTAGCGCCTCGGGCCCCCACGGATACCAATCGACCGGGTTGTCCTGGTGCTGGAGAAGGTAGGGCGAAGTTTCGTCTGCGAGGCGATTGGGCATGAGACAAAGGGGGATAGGGGAAGAGGGCTTCGTCATTCGATCCAGCCGCCGCCGAGGACGCGGTCGCCGTCGTAGCAGACGACCGCCTGCCCGGGAGCGATGGCGAATTGGGGTTCGTCGAATTTGACTTGCAAGCGATCGTCTGGCAAACGGGTGAACTCGGCGGGGGCTGCCGTGGCGTTGTAGCGAATTTGTGCCAGCCCACGAAGAGGCTCGCCGACCGGCACCTGGGCGAGCCAGTTGGTCTGGTTGGCCGTGAGTTCGGTTCCCCCCAGCTCGTCGCGGTCGCCGAGCACCACGCGGCTCGTCTCGGGCTCGATCCGGACGACAAATTTCCGCTCTCCGAGCGCGACGCCCAGTCCCTTCCGCTGACCGACGGTGAAACCTTCGATCCCTTCGTGGGTACCGACGACTTCACCCGCGGTGGTGACCAACTCTCCAGGCGAAGAAATCCCTCGTCGGCGTTTGACGAATTGGTCGTACCGTCCGCTGGTGACAAAACAAATTTCTTGGCTCTCTTTTTTTTCCGCGACGTTCATCCCCAAACGAGTCGCCATCGTACGAATCGCCGTTTTTTCGTACCCTCCGACGGGCAATAGCATGCGTCCAAGATACTGGCTCCGAATACCAAAGAGGGCATACGATTGGTCCTTGGAGTCGTCGACGCCTCGCAGTAGCGCGGGCTCGCCTTTGTGCTGTTCCAGTCGGGCATAGTGCCCCGTCGCGACAAACTGGGCCTCTACGGAGTCGGCGTAGTCAAACAGTTTTCCAAACTTGATCCAGTGGTTGCACTGGACGCAAGGGTTAGGGGTCCGACCACGCGCGTACTCGTCGGCGAAGTAATCCATGATCCGGCCAAACTCTTGATTCAGATCGATCGCGTAGAACGGAATCGCGAGCCGATCGGCCACCCGGCGCGCGTCTTCCGCATCGGCCGCCGTGCAACAGCCCTGCTTGTGGTCGAGGCGCGGAGCGAGGGGGAGAACAGGCAGTCCCGAGTCAACTTGGTCGGATCGGGGGGCGTCGCAGGTTGCCGGGGATTGTTCGCCATGGCGCATGAAGACGCCAACCACCTGGTAGCCCGCTTCGAGAAGCAAATGGGCCGCCACGCTCGAATCAACTCCACCACTCATCGCGAGAACAACGCGGGACATGCTCGCAGCATAAGTCGGTACTCGGCCGCTAGCAACGCCCCGCCCTCGCCCAGCATGCGATGGAGGCGTATAATTCAGGTTCCCCTTTCGTAAATTCTTCCGCTTCCGCAACTTCCTTTACTCGTCGAGACCATTCGAGATCCCTATGGAAAAGGAATTCATCGACCGAACCGCCACCCTTCACGAGGCCCTGACGTTGCTCCGGGACTCTCTTTGACTACGCTGGCAAGAAGGATCGCATTGTCGCTATCGAGGCGGAGCAAGGGCAGCCCGACTTTTGGAATAACCAAGAGGCGGCCCAGGAGACCATTGGCGAACTGAAGAGCCTCACCGCGGTAGTCGCGCCGCTTGACGAAGCGATGGCCGCCGCCGAGGACCTCTCCGCCATGGTCGAGATGGCCGAGGAGGACGACTCGTTTGCCGACGAAGTCCCCGCCGAGGTCGCGCGCATTGAAGCGATTCTCGAAAAACTCAAGCTGAGCGCGCTGCTCTCGGGCCAGCATGATGGGACCGGGGCCATCATCACCATCCACGCCAGGGATGGGGGAACCGACGCCAATGACTGGGCCGAGATGCTCCTGCGGATGTATATTCAGTGGGCGCAGAAAAACGACTACAAATGCGAGATGATCGATCGGCAAGGGAACGAGGAAGCTGGCATCAACAACGCCACGATTGCCGTCCGGGGCCCGATGGCGTATGGCTACCTGCGTGGCGAGACCGGCATGCACCGCTTGGTGCGAATCAGCCCATTCAACTCCGAAGGTAAACGGCAGACGAGCTTCGCAGCGGTCGATGTCTCGCCAGAGATTTCTGATTCGGTCGCTATCGATATCGACGAGTCGGACGTCCGGACCGATACCTACCGCGCGAGCGGTGCGGGCGGGCAGCATGTCAACAAGACCGACTCCGCGATCCGTCTCACGCACGAGCCGAGCGGCATCGTTGTCACTTGCCAAAACGAACGGTCGCAGCACAAAAATCGTGCTACCGCCTGGAAAATGCTCCGAGCACGTCTCGCCCGAATGGAAGAGGAGAAACGGGAAGCAGCCGAGGCGATCAAGTACAACCAACAGGCGAAAACCGGCTTCGGCTCGCAAATTCGTAATTACTTTCTTCATCCAGACCAACGCGTGAAGGATACGCGCACGAAGTATCAAAGAGGCAATTTTCATGCCGTCTTGGATGGCGACATTCAGGGCTTCCTCGACTCCACGCTCCGCTGGCGCGCCGGGCAACCGGTGGAAGACGATGGCGAGTAGCGACGTGGTCCCAATCGAATCGGTCAGCTCCCAAGGCGTCGGTGTCCGCGCGGTCTTTGAGTGGTTAGGCGATCGGTACGGCCACCAGATTTACCTCGTGATCGGCAACAACGGTCACGCCGCGTGGCAATCCCGATCGATGCTTCCCGGCCAACCGGTCTTCCAAGAGCTTCACCAGCAGCAGACCGATGGCGAACCGCCGGTGCTCTTCTTGAGTGGTGCCGGTGCCGGCGTTCATTGGTCGATGAGCGTCGAGACGACCGCATCGGGCAAGCTTACTTTCGACGTCGCTGCCCGCGTCGCGAGGAGGCCGGTCCCCGAAGCGATTGGCTACGAACGGCTTCCCGGCGGAGAGAGGATACGGTTGGAGGCCGATTTACCCGAAACGGTTGTGCAGCAGAAGGACTTAGGCCTAACGGTATTGCACTCGGAGGCGGCCGGGATTTCGGTTCCCGCGACGATGCGGTGGAAATACACGATAGACGTTACTGAGGGGATCTCGCCTCCTTCTTAGGTAACCACCCGCAGAATCCGGACAAATAATCGCAAGCGATCAAGATTCGTTGGATTCGTAAAATTCGTGGTTCTCTCGTTTGACTTGTGAACGGTTGCAAAAAAACGTCGGGCTGGAAGCCCAGCCTACTCGCCCCTGTTTCTTTGCGCCTTCGCGTGAGGCGCAAAGGAAGAAAATAATTGGACGCAGATCAGCGAGGATGTTCTGATGGAAGAACGCTAATCTTCACTAATCAACGCTAATTGGATGAGTGAAAATTAGTGAAAATTAGTGTTCCTCTCCTTGGCTCCTCTCACGCGAAGTCTCGATGCAACGAGTTGCGTGGAACCAACAAAACAATCATCTGCGCGTATCTGCGGCTATTCCTTTCCTTCGTGGTTCTCTCGTTTGACTTGTGAACGGTTGCAAAAAAACGTCGGGCTGGAAGCCCAACCTACTCGCCGTGCAGGGGTACTTTAACTCAGCAGCTGGTCCAGAACGGCCGCCATCTCTTTGGCACCTTCCCCGGTCATCATCGTGAAGTGGTCGCCCGGGATGGTGGTGTAGAGGGTCTTTTGGCCGACCCTGTTTTCCCATCCGTTCCCTTCGGGGATTTTGTGACCGGAGATGTCTTCCAGGCCCCCCTGGAGGGTTGGTAGAAAAAGTTGCATTTCGATGTCGAGCGGTTTCGGTTGGTAGCCTTTGCTGGCGAGAATCAGGCCGACACCGACCGCGACGAGTCGATGAACGTATTCGTCCTGGACCCCTGGTGGGAACATCCCCTGCTCGCGGGCTTGGCGGAGCGTATCGGCGAAGCGTTCTTCCGGCGCGAGTTGCGAGAGCTTTTCGAGCGATACATCGATTTGAATCCCGGCAACGCGATTGGTAAAGCGAATCATGTCGCAGAGGAATTGCACCTCGTCGTCGACATCGACATCGCGATAAATCGAAGGGAGAGGTGCATCGAACAGCGCCAGTAGACCGATCTGTTCGCCCGAATGGATTAGGTGCTCGGCGAGGGCAAACGCCCCGACACCGCCGGCGGACCAAGCGGCCAAGTAGTAGGGGCCCTTCGGCTGTATTTCGCGCAGTGCCCGGGCGTAGTCGGTGGTGAGCTTTTGCATGTCGGCGTGGGGTCGGCTGGCGTCGTCCATCCCGCGAGGCCGGAAGGCCATCACCGGGCGATCGACCGACAGATGCTTGACGAGTTCGGCATAACAGCTGACATCGCCTGCCAAGGCAGGCAGCAGGATCAACGGTTCTGCGGCGCTGCCGTCGCGCAGCTTAATGAGGGGATTCCAGACTTCGGGAGTCTTCGACGCCGCGGTTGCCTCTTCGCCCGAGAGAAGCTCCACCGTATCGACCGCCAGCGAAGCGATGCTTGGTCCTTCGAGTAGCTTGGCCATTGGCAGGGTGAACGCCAAACGCGCTTCGAGATTATTCTTAAGCTCCAGCGCCATGAGTGAGTCGAGTCCGAACGTGGTGAGAGGCTGGTCGACCGCGAGTTGATCGGGCTCAAAGCTCATGATGCGGGCGAGCTCCGCTTGGATATAATCACGCACCAAGGCGACGCGTTCGTCGGGCCCCGAGTCGTGGAGTTGATCGAGGAATGCGCGGTCGACCTGCGAACCGCCATCGCCTGCCTCGCCACGCTCTGCGGCAATGTCGGCAAGCAGCGAGGGACGGCGATTGCCCAGCAGACGGAGCAGATCGTCCCAATAGACATCCATCACGGTGGTCTGCGTCACACGGGCATCGAGCAACGGGCCCAACAATTTTAGCCCTTCTTTGGCGGGTAGCAGGTCCATGCCGCGCGAGCGGATGCCGGCGGAAGGGTCGTCGTTCAAAGTCGGGTCGTTCAAGGTATCGGCCGCCATGCCGCTGCCGGCCCAAGGCCCCCAGTTGATGCTGGTTGCCGGGAGTCCATCGCTTCGGCGGCGGTGGGCCAGCGCGTCGAGCGCGGCGTTGCCGGCAGCGTAGTTCCCCTGGCCGGGTGACCCGAGTATCGCGGCGACCGACGAAAAGAGCAGGAAAAAATCGAGCGGCGAGTCCTTGGTCGCCTCGTGCAAGTTCCACGCGCCGAGTGTTTTGGGAAGCATCGCCTTGTCAAGCTGATCGAGCGACATATCGGCAAGCACCCCATCGGCCAGCACGCCCGCCGCGTGGATGACGCCCCGTAGCGGCGGCAAATCGTCCGGAAGTTTTGCGAGTCCCCGTTCGAGTCGAACAGCGTCGACCACATCGGAGCGCAAAAAGATGATCCGCACGCCTTGGGCCCGGAGCGGTTCGAGGTTCTGGAGTTGCTCCTCGGAAGGTTTGCTGCGAGACATCAGGACCAACGTGCTGGCACCCTGGTCCGCGAGCCAATGCGCGACCTGTTGGCCCAGAGCGCCGAGTCCACCGGTAATGAGGTAGGCCCCGTCTGCGCGGACCATTGAAAGGGCGTTCTTGGGAGGGAGCTCCCGGTCCGCTGAAGCGGGCCCGCCAGTGGCCGCGCCGATGGCGACGACCACTTTACCGATGTTTTTGCGCTGCGACATGTAGCGGAACGCGTCGATCGTCTGGTCACGACGAAACCGGGTATGCAGCGCTGGCTTGTAGTCGCCTGCCTCGAAGTGTTGCATCACCTTGTCGTAGAGACCACGAACCATCTCCGGGCGGTCTCGTAAGATGCGGTCGAGGTCGATCGCGTGGTACGACAGATTGTCTTGAAACGGAAGGAGTCCCAATTTGCGGTTCTGGTAGATGTCGATTTTGCCAATTTCGAGGAATCGACCATGGGCGCGAAGGATCGATAGGCTTTTGGTGATCGCCTCGCCCGGAAGCGAGTTGAGGACCACATCAATTCCTTCCCGGTTGGTATCGGCCAGAATCTCTTCGGCAAAATCAAGCGTTCTGGAATTGTAGACATGCTCGACACCGAGCGAACGGAGGAAATCCCGTTTTTCGTCGCTGCCGGCCGTGGCGAAAACCTCCGCACCCAGGTGCTGGCAGATTTGGATCGCGGCGAGGCCGACCCCCCCTGCCCCGGCGTGGATGAGAACCCGCTCGCCCCGCCCGGTCTGGGCAAGCTGAACCAACCCGTAGTAAGCGGTGAGAAAGGTAATCGGAATGGTGCAAGCTTCGTCATGGGTGATCGACTTCGGTTTGGGGACCACCATGTAGTCGCGTGTATTGGCGTGCGAGGCAAAAGCGTAGGGCGCGACGCCCATCACTTCGTCGCCGACTTGGAATCTCTCCACCCCTTCGCCCACTGCCGTGACGACACCCGAGGCCTCGATCCCTAGCGGGACGATCTCGTCTTTGATGCCGGGGTAGAGCCCTAACGCCTTGAGGACATCGCTGAAGTTGAGCCCCGTCGCCTCGACCGCGATCTCGATCTCGCCCGGCCCTGGCACCTTGCGCTCGACAGGCAGGTATTTCAGTGCGTCAAACGAACCGGTATTGGTGATGCGTAGCTGGAAAACGGAGCCACCGGTGGCCCCCTCAACGGCGGGATCGTTGGCGATCGCCTCGCGAAGGCTCGTGTCGGGCTCGAGCCGGGCGACAATCCGGCGGCCGTCCCGGTAGGCGATTTGGCGATCGGTTGGATCGATCGCACCGAGTTCAGCGAACAACTGGTCCGCGCGTCGGTCACACTCGGAGTCGATCGCTAGATCAACGTGAGTGGGGCGCAGCTCCGTCTGTTCGATGGTGGCGACACGAGCAAGCCCGACCATGGGGGACTGAAGAACAGCGGTCGCCGCGTTCTCCTCGGTCGCCTGGGCACCGGCGGTCACCAGCCAGAGCCGGGGCATTGTTGCCTGACCGCAGCGGGCCAGTTGCTTGATCGTGAGCAGCGCGCTGCCGACGCCCAACCGGGACGACTCTCGCCAAGCTCCTTCGGCCTGCGATCGAGTCGTTGGCTCTTCAATATCAAGCGACCAGAGATGCACGATGCCCGCCAGTGGGGCTTTCTTGGTGCTGACCTTTGCGAGGAGCTCGCCAAGCTGCTGCTCGTCGGCTGGGTCGAAGGTGGCGGTCGCGAGGGTGCCGGCTGCAACGCCGCTTTGCAAACGGAACTCCTTACCGGGCCGCACCAGCAGCACGGCACGATTCTCGGCAGTGAGTCTCGCGGCAAGTGCCTCGCCGGTCCCCTGTTGGTCGGCAAAAATGAGCCAAGTCCCGTCGTCCAGTCTTCCCTGGCCAGAACCAGAGAGGGGCGACTCTTTCCAGCCGACCCGATAGAGCCAATCGGCTGGTTTTCTGCTGGTGGTTCCGGCGGTTCCTCGGCCGATGCGCTGGACCTGCACTCCGAGCATCTCGACCAGCACGTTACCCGCCCCGTCGACGAGATAGACGTCGCTCTGAACCGTCTCGGGACTGGGGCCGCTGGCTTCCGAACGGCGGATGGCGTAGCAATAGACCGGCTCGTCGAGATCTTCGATGCGTTTCAGGACTTTCACCTGCCGAAAGGCGACCGGCATGTAGGTGTAAGGACTGTAGCTGCCATCCTCTTCTAGGGGCACCGTCGAAGCGAGCGTCTGCAAACAGGCGTCGCCCAGTACCGGATGCAGTTGGTATTTGCCCAGGTCGGCGGTGACCAATTCGTGCGCCTCGATCGTCGAGAGGGCCTCGGTCGGTGTCCTCTCGACGCCACCGAGCACTTGGAACTGCGGCCCGTAGACCAAACCACGATCGGCAATGATTTGGTAGAATTCTTCGCGTGTCTTCCGATCGTTGACCCGGCTTCGTAGGGCGGCAAGATCGATTGGCTGCGGCGCGGCATCGGACCGGAGTTGTGACTCATGGACCAGGCTGGCGGTGGCATGGAGGCTCCAGGTTGGTTCGTCCGCATCCGCAGGCGAGCTGTAGCTTTCCATCTCCGATCGCCCCCCCGCCTCGGGCTCGACCGCCACTTGCACGAGCCTCGCTCCCTCTTCGGAAAGAAAGAGGGCTGCCTGCACCGAGACCTCTTGCAGGGCATGGCATCCTTCACCAAAAGTCTCTCGCGCTGCCGCAAGCCCTTGTTCGAGGAAGGCCGACCCAGGGACCACCACCGATCCTTGCACCTGGTGGTCGCTAAGAAAGGGGGGAGCGTGGGCATCGATGACCGTTTCGTAGACTTTGCTGGTCCAGACCGAAGGAACTCGGCAGCCAAGCAGGGGATGCCCGACTCCCGTTCGCCTGGAACCGCTACGACCGACGCTTTTATCGACATCGAACCAATAGCGATTCCGGTGAAACGGATAGTTGGGAAGCAGCAGCCGTTTGCGTGGCGCGTGGCGATGGCGGCTGCGCCAGTCGAGCTTTCCTCCGGCGACGTAAAGTTGGCTCACGGCCGACGCCATGGTTTGGTCCGCCTCTTGGCCTTTGCGGAGCGAGGCGATCGAGGCCACCTCGAAATCGGGCACGCAGCGTCGGGCCATCCCAAGCAGCGTGGCAGAGGGACCGACCTCCAGGAGAATGGCCATCTTTGCCTCGGCAAGTCGCTCCACACCCTCCCGAAACCGAACCGAACCACGGACATGGTCACGCCAGTAGCGGGCCGTCGGCGCCTCTTTCATTAACTGCCCCGTCCGATTGGAGATCAGGCCGATCTTCGGTGGTTGAAATTCGATCTTGCTGGCAAATTGCTCGAAAGCGTCGAGCATCTCGTCCATGTGGGGCGAATGGAACGCATGGGAGACGGTTAGCGGTTGCACGCCGATGCCGTCCGACTCGAATTCTTGGACAAGCCGGTCGATCTCGTCGGCATCGCCCGAGATCACGGTATTCTCCGGGCCGTTCAGGGCCGCAATCGCGACCTTTTCACTCTTCCCCGCCAGCTTGGGGGCCACCTTCGCCTCCGGCGCGAAGAGGACCGCCATCTTTCCCGGCTTCGAGATCTGCTGCATGAGCCGCGCCCGCTCGGCGAGCAGGAGCAGGCCCTCTTCCAGTGTCATGCACCCAGCAATCGTGGCGGCAACGTACTCGCCAATGCTATGCCCCAACAGCAGGCTCGGCTCGACGCCCCACGACTGCCATAGTCGAGCGGTAGCGTATTCGATGGCAAACAGCGCGGGCTGGGTGTAGAGCGTTTTGTGGATCAGCTCGGCTTGTTCGTCGGTTTTCGGAAAGAGGATCGATAGCAGCGATTCGGCAGACCCCTTCCGAAGCAGAGTATCGCACTGGTCAATCGCTTCACGAAAGACGGGCTCCGTTTGATAAAGTGCGCGGCCCATCTGGGGATACTGCGAGCCTTGGCCAGTGAAGAGCATTGCCACTTTAGGCCGAGCGATCCCCTGGACTTGGCCCCGCTGGAGGGTTGGGCCCTTTTTACCGGCGGCGAGTTGGGCCAGCGACTGGGCGAGCCCTTCGACCGAGTCGCCAACCACGGCTGCACGATGATTGAAATCGGCCTGGGAGGTATTCGCCGAGAAACAGACATCGGCAACCTCGGCGTCCCCGTTTTCGGACAAGAAGGTCGCCAAGGCGGCCGCCCGTTCTTCCACCGCCGCAGAGGATCGACCCGTTAATTTTAGAACATGATGTTGCGTGGTTGTCGGATCGAGTGAATCGAAGTCGCCGTTTTGTTCGCTGACAAGGGGCGCGGCGGGAGATCGGGGTACCGAAGCCACCTGCGCCGGGGCCTCGATGAGGAGGTGGGTGTTCGTGCCGCCAAATCCGTAAGAGCTGACCCCCGCTAGCCGGCGGCCCTTCGACGAGGGCCAGGGGATGGTCTCGGTCGGGAGAACGATTCGCGAACCTTCCAACGAGATATGGGGGTTCAGCGATCGGAAATGAAGTTGCGGCGCGATCTGCTCATGCTGCATCAAGAGGAGCGTCTTGATGAGCCCGGCCACGCCGGCAGCGGTCTCGGTATGGCCAATGTTTGCTTTAACACTGGTCACGTAGAGGGGCGATTCGGCACCCTCCCCCTTGGGGAACAACTCGGTGAGTGCCTGCATTTCGATCGGGTCACCGAGTTGCGTTCCCGTGCCGTGGGCTTCGATGTAACTGATATCGGCTGGGGTCACGCCTGCCTGGGCCATTGCCGCTCGAATGCACTC
This sequence comes from Planctomycetaceae bacterium, assembly GCA_003233055.1. Classification (GTDB taxonomy): domain Bacteria; phylum Planctomycetota; class Planctomycetia; order Pirellulales; family Lacipirellulaceae; genus Aeoliella. The sequence goes on along the minus strand of QIKP01000058.1, from coordinate 42,551 downwards.
CTGCTGCGACCGGCCATTCGGCGCGCTGATACCCGACGTGCGGCCATCTTGGTTGACGGAGGTCGCACGAATAATCGCAAGGACTTGGTCCCCATCCTTCTCGGCGTCGGCGAGTCGCTTGAGGAACAGCATGCCGCATCCTTCACCACGGACGTAGCCGTTGGCACCCGCGTCGAAGGGCCGTAATTTTCCTTCCGGAGAGAGCATTCGGGCTTTGGAGAAGGCGATCGTAGTTTCGGGCGTGATAATGGCATTCACGCCGCCGACCAACGCCGCCGAGCACTCCTTCCGGCGTAAGCTCTCGACCCCCAAATGGACCGCAAGCGACGCGCTCGAGCAGGCCGTATCGACGGCCGCGCTCGGGCCATGGAAGTCGTAGACGTAGGAGATTCGGTTCGCGGCGATCGAAAGCGCGTTGCCAGTGCCGACATGGGCATCGATGTGGTGATAGTAGTCGGCCAGCTGCGAGGGGACCTTGGAGTAGTCGGTGCTGCCAATGCCGACGTAGACGGCGGTCTTGCTTCCGGCCATTTGATCGGCGGGGCGACCGGCATTTTCCATCACCTCCCAGGAGACTTCGAGGAGAAGTCGTTGTTGCGGGTCCATCCGTGCCGCCTCGCGCGGCGTGATGCCAAAGAACTGGGGGTCGAATTGATCGATGCCATCGATGAATCCCCCCCACTTGGTAAACATTTTTCCCGATTGCGTGCCGGTCGGGTCGTAGAGTTCGTCGAGGTCCCATCGCGACGGAGGGACTTCGCTGATCGCGTCGATCCCCTGTCGGATCACTTGCCAGTATTCCGCCAAGTTACGCGCACCCGCAAACCGGCAAGACATGCCAATGATGGCGATCGGCTCGGCACGCGACTTCTGCCCCGCGATTCGTTTCTCCAGCATTCGTTGCTCGAGCAACCGGCGCTGGGCCGGCGATAGACTTGCCATGCGTTGGGCGAGATCGGACATCAATGTGTTTCTTGTGGGCCTAGCGAGTGCGCTCCTGGGAACGCGAAAATACATCGACGCGCTAGCATCGGATGCCGCGCGGAAACAAGCCTTCCTTCCCCGTTCTCCGCAGTGGCCATCTCGGGCTCACGCGGGAACCACCGCAGCCTTGCGGTTGCTTCATGCAGGCACGCGTCTAGACGGGGCATGCCTATAGACTTCTAGGATAAATAAGCCTCGGTGCCCCTTCAACCCATACGAGCCGAGAATCCATGCGACCGTAAGGCTGCCGCTCCGGATGGCGAGTCGGCCAATCGGACTTCCTGGGCCCAAAAAAGGGGGTGCAGGGCGAGAGCTACCCGAGCGAGCCAGGGGCATCGAGAACACGTGTCATGGAAGCATTGATGTCACCTACCGCGAGGACGCATCACGCATCCGAGGCAAACGGTCCTCACGTCAGAAGCAGCGCTTCCTCGAACGGCTGAGGGGCGATCGTCAGCAGAGTCGGTCCATCGTCGGTCACCGCAATGGTATGTTCATAGTGGGCGCTCGGTTTGCCATCAGCGGTAACCTGAGTCCAGTGGTCGCGGAGCATTTTCACGCGTTTGGTGCCGAGGTTGACCATCGGTTCTACCGCGATCACCAGCCCTGGCTCGATGGGGAAATCGCCGCTACTCCGGAGCGAGCGGCTGACGAAGTTGGGGACCTGGGGATCTTCATGCATTTTTTTTCCGATTCCATGTCCCACAAAGCACTCGACGGTTGAGTACCCATGGTCCTTCACGTATTCGGCCATGGCACGAGCGATCTGGCTCCATTTGCTTTTCGTGCGCATCAACTCGAAGGCAAGAAAAAAGGTCTCCTCCGTGACCCGCACTAGTCGGGCCACCTCGGGGGCAATCTCGCCGACTGCGTAGGTGACCGCCGCATCACCACACCAGCCACCAATCCGAACTCCGGTGTCGAGGCTGAGGATATCGCCCGCCCGGAGCTCGCGCTGGTTGGGGATGCCATGCACGACCTCTTCATTCAGGCTCATGCAGGTGACCGCCGGAAAACAGGGCTTCCCCTGTTGGTGGTGCGGATAGTCCTTGAAGAGGGGGACCGCGCCGACCTTGTTGAAATAGGCCTCTATCTCGGCATTGATTTGGCCAGTGCTGACACCTGGGGCGACGAGCTTCTTGGCGATTTCGTGCGCTTTCCAGACGACGAGCCCCGCCTGCCGCATCTTCTTGATTTCGCGTTCGCTCTTGAGGTGTATCACAGAGGTGGACTCGCTGATTGGGCCTCTTTCACCACAGACTCCAGGGAGGCGTAGACTTCCTCCATCGATCCGCGTGCATCAACCGACCGCAAGAGGCCTCGCCGACTGTAGTATTTCACCAACGGAGCCGTTTCGTTGTCGTAACTTTGCATGCGCTGCTGGATCGTCGCCATGTTGTCGTCCCCTCGCCCACGTTTTAGCAAGCGAGAGAGTAAGGCACCTTGCTCAATCACCAGCTCAATGACTAAGTCGAGCGGTGTTTTCCGGGAGGTCAAGAGTCGATCGAGTGACTCGGCTTGAAACAAGGTCCGAGGGAAACCGTCGAAGATGCAGCCTGGCTCGCAATCAGGGAGTAAGGTGCGGTCGGCGACAATATCCAGAACGACGCCGTCCGGCGCGAGCTGGCCATTATCGAGATAGTCGGCTACCAGGAGTCCCAGCTCTGTCCGACGAACATAAGCCCCGCGAAGCATTTCACCTGTCGAGAGGTGGGCGATGCCCAGCTGATTGGCCAGCCTTTCCGACTGGGTTCCTTTGCCCGCTCCAGGAGGTCCGAGGAACACGATCCGCATGATTCATTCGACCCCCGGCACGCGATTCGGCGAGCCCTTTGATTTTCTTGTCTAAAGGATTCAGCGGGCGGCCAAGGATGGCGACTCTGATTACCACGATTCGTGCCCGGATCCTTGGACTCGGATCCTTGGAGAGGAGCAACTACTCGAGCAGCCCTTTGTAATTTCGCATGACGAGGTGACTGTCAATTTTTTGCACCAGATCAAACGCCACGCTAACCGCAATAAGCAGGCTCGTTCCCCCGTAGAAGCTGGCGACTGCAAAATCAACTTCTAGTAGGGCGGAAATTAAAGTTGGAATAATCGCGATCAACGCAAGGAATCCCGCCCCGACATACGTGATGCGGATCATTACCTTCTCTAAGTAATCGGCGGTCCTTTTTCCAGGACGATAACCAGGGATAAAGGAGCCAAAGTTCTTGAGGTTGTCGGCCATGTCTTTGGGATTGAAAGTAATCGCGGTCCAAAAGTAGCAGAAGAAATAGATCAACACGAGGTAGGCGAAGTTGTAGAAGAACGCATCGTGCCCCAAAGCCCCTTGGAACCAACTGACGGCCGCCTTCAACCAGCTGCCATCGTCCCAACCAGCAACCATGGAAGAGACTTGTGTAAGAATGATGACCGGGAAAATAAGCAGGCTGGAAGCAAAAATGATCGGCATGACGCCTGCTTGATTGACTTTCAGCGGAAGGAACGACTTTTGCCCCCCCATCGCCCGGCGGCCCCGGATGTGCTTGGCACTTTGCATCGGAATACGCCGCTGGCCCAGCGTGATAAAGACGACGCCGACGACCACGGCGACAAACATCGCCGCGAGCAGCATCAGCTTCTCTGGCCCGGTGCCGTCGGTGGCCCCGAGTTCCGGCTTGAAGCCACTCAAGAGCTCCAGCCCGGCTCCTGGCATGCGTGCCAGAATACCTGCCATGATGATTAGGCTAATGCCGTTGCCGATACCGTATTCGTCGATCTGCTCGCCAACCCACATGAGGAAGACGGTGCCGGCGGTCATGGTCATCACCGCGACGATCCGCCAGCTAAAGGAAAGATGCCCGCCCGCATTCAGAAAGCTGTCGGCGACGAAACCTTGCCCCTCGACGAACGAAGTCAAGAAGAACCAGCTTTGAAAAAGGCAGAGCCCGACCGTCGCGTAGCGAGTGTATTCGTTGATTTTCTTGCGGCCAGCCTCGCCCTCTTTCTGCAATCGCTCGAGCGACGGGATGACGCTGCCGAGCAATTGGAAGATAATCGAGGCAGAAATGTAGGGCATGATCCCCAGGCCGAAAATCGTGATCTGATCGAGGCCCGCACCAGAGAAGGTCGACACGGTCGTGAGCAAATCGCCCAATCCCCCCCCCGACTTGTTGAATTCGGCCAGCTTCTCGGGATCGATAAAGGGCAGCCGAATCTGGAATCCTAGCCGGTAAACGGCCAGCATAGCGATGGTGAAGAGGATCTTCTGTCGCAGTTCGGGAATCTGCCAAACGACGCGGATTTTTTTCCACATGGCGGGGGGACTCTACTATTATTTTCAGGCAACGGGTTGAAGGGTCGCCGTAACTATCGGTGAATAAACGACGAACCACAAGGCCAAGTCCGCCGGTCGAGCTGGCTTTCAGCCTTCATCGACCTTGTACGGCGTCGAACCGGCATGGCATGCCCGACCCGATCGAAACTCTAGGCCGCCTACTTCTTGGCGTTCCTTTTAGCGGCCTTCGCCAAGCGGACTTTTTCGGCCACCGGAGTTTTGCCTTTGATCGTCACCGCCTCGCCACTCGCCTTCTCAATCTTCTCGAGGGCCGATTTGCTAAATCGATGGGCATGGATCGTCAATTTTTTGGTCAGTTCTCCATCTCCGAGCACCTTGAGCAGGTCAAACCGACCTTTTGCCAGGTTCTTTGCTGCGAGTGCTTTCAGGGTTACTTCTTCGCCCGCCTCGAAAGCGTCGTTGATCTGGCCAAGATTCACTACCGAGATACTAAGACCCCAGCGATTGTTAAAACCTCGCTTCGGTACCCGGCGAACCAACGGCATGGCACCACCTTGGAACGTCGGCTTCTGGGAGTGACCCGCACGCGAGCCTTGCCCCTTGTGGCCTCGGCCCGAGGTTTTGCCATGTCCGGAGCCTGGCCCTCGGCCGATCCGCTTTCGATTACGGCTTTTTAGAATGCCACGATGGATATCATCAAGAATCATGTGAGCGTGACTCCTCGGAGGCGTTCTACTTCCATACGGGGGCGAAGTTGTTTCAAGCCGTTGATCGTTGCTTTGACCAGCGGTATGGGATTGTTAGAGCCGAAACTCTTGGTCAGGATGTCGTGGATGCCGGCCGCTTCGCAGACTGCCCGAACGGCCGCACCTGCAATCACGCCCGTACCGGGCGACGCAGGAACCAGTACCACGCGAGCCGCCCCGAATTCTCCCATGACTTGATGGGGAATCGTCGCACCTTCAATCGGCACCACCGACATGTTTCGCATGCTTTCCTTGCGGGCTTTTTCCACGCTTGGTGGTACTTCGTTGGCTTTGCCGTAGCCCCAGCCAACCTTCCCGTGACCATCGCCCGTGACGACCATCGCGGCGAAGCTAAACCGCCGGCCACCTTTGACCACGGCAGCACATCGCTTGATCTTCACCACATGCTCGTTGAGCTCGCCCTTTTGGCGTTCGTCGTCTCTTTTTCGTTTTTTTCCCACGTCTGTTTACTCCGATAGGAACTGGCGACCGACTCGCTTCGCGACCGGTCGATTCTCTCCACCTAGTGAAACACCAAAAGCCCTGATGCGAGAGGAGCTTTGGTGCTCTAAAAAATCTTGATCCTCTAAAAATCCCGTTACTCTAAAAACTCAGCCCTGCTTCGCGGGCGGCGTTGGCCAGTGCGGCGACACGGCCATGGTATTTGTAGGAGCCACGATCGAAGCAGACATTCTGGATGCCCGCCGCCGTAGCACGCTCTGCAATCGCTTTTCCAACGGCTGCCGCCGCGTCTTTGTTGCCACCATACTGCAAGCCTGAGGCGACCTCTTTATCGAGTGTCGAAGCGCTGGCCAGCGTCTTGCCGGCAATGTCGTCGATCACCTGAACCGAGATATGGCGATGGCTTCGCGAAACCGCCAGCCGCGGGCGCTCGGCGCTTCCCCGTGTCCGCTTACGGACACGAAACCGCCGTCGTTGCCTCTGCTGATGAATGGCTTTGTTATGTTGCATGGTCGATTTACCGTTTGTGAAGTAGTTCCCAGGAGGTTGGAGGCAAGCTTCCCTGAAGGCCATCCAGGAGACTTCGCTACCAATCTGGGGTCTCGCTTGTTTGTCGGGGGGAGGTGTCGCTTCCAAGCCGTTGGTCCGACCCTCGATATCATGTTCTTTTCTAAGCGTTGGTCTTTCCCGCTTTGCGGCGAACCTGTTCGCCCTCGTAGCGGATTCCTTTGCCCTTGTAAGGCTCGGGCTTTCGGACCGACCGAACTTCGGCGGCGAACTGCCCTACTTGCTGCTTACTCGTCCCTTTGACCACGACGTGCGTCTGATCGGGGCAAGTCACATCGAGACCGGCCGGGATTTTCTTATGGACTTCGTTCGCGAAGCCAACGCGAAGCTGTAAAATATCGCCGGCGATCGCCCCTAAGTAACCAACGCCGTGGATCTCTAGCTTTTTTTCGTAACCCTCCGTCACCCCGACCATCATGTTCGCCAGCAGCGCGCGTGTCAGGCCATGGTAGGCACGAACCTGTCGTATTTCGGACGACCGAGAGCAAACAAGCTGCTTGTTCTCGTCGTCGACCACCACGGTAATTTCTGGGCGGTGTTGGTAGGTGAGGTTTCCCAATTTACCTTCGACCGTCACCGTGCGGTCCGCAATGCGGACCTTCACACCACTAGGAATGACAACAGGTTTTTTACCGATTCGGGACATTTTTCTAAGCTTTCAACTTTTCGCTCTGAAACTCTCGCCTCTGACAACTCTTGCCTCGTGGCGCTCGATTCTTATCTACCACAATTCGCAAAGGACCTCGCCGCCCAGTTTACGCTGTCGCGCTTCGCGATCACTAATCACACCGCGGCTGGTGCTAATGACCGAAATCCCCAAACCGTTGAGGATCGGCTTGAGCGAAGCCGCTCGAGCATAGACCCGCCGACCAGGCTTGCTGACCCGCTTGATATGGCGGATCACGCGCTCGCCATTCGGGCCATACTTCAGGTCGATGTGCAACTGTTTGCTCGGGCAGGACTCTAGTTCCTCTTCGCGCCAGTCCCAAATGTATCCTTCTCGCTTGAGCACTTCAGCCAAGCCTCGTTTCACTTTCGAAACAGGCAGCGTCACCGTCGCCCGTTCGATACGGACGGCGTTGCGAATGCGAGTGAGCATGTCGGCGATCGGGTCGGTCATCATCGCGCCAGAAACTCCTGGGGGGGGTAGCTGTTAGTCGTGAGCCGCGAGTGGTTCGTCCTCAGGAAAGACGACGACCACCCAACGACCATTACCTCAATCGTTTACCAACTGGCGTTTACCAACTGGCCTTCCGGACACCCGGGATATGGCCTTTATCTGCCAAGACTCGGAAGCAAATCCGGCAAATACCAAACTTGCGATAGACGGCTCGTGGACGACCGCATATCTTACAGCGGTTTTCACGACGGGAGCTAAACTTCGGCTCTCGAGCTGCCTTGGCGATCTTTGATTTACTTGCCACGTTCTTGGTATCCTTGGGACCTTAAGTTGGGTCGACTCGTTATTTTGGATGGATTCGTTGTTGGAATTTGGCTGCCCTGCTTAGGACGCGTCGTCCGTTTCGGGCCGTTGGAACGGAAAGCCAAACTGCTGGAGCAATACTCGGGAGTCGTCGTTCGACCCGCCCGTGATGCAGATAGCGATATTCATGCCCTGGCGACGGGTGTATTTGTCGGGATTCAATTCAGGGAAGACCAACACCTCCGAAAGCCCCAAGCTATAGTTGCCGTTGCCATCGAAGGCCTTGTCACTCAACCCGCGAAAGTCACGAACTCGAGGCAACACCAGTGAGATGAGTCGGTCGAGGAATTCGTACATCCGGGGGCCACGGAGCGTTACCTTCGCACCGATCGTCATGCCTTGTCGCAACTTAAAGTTGGCAACACTCTTGCGAGCTTTGCAAGCCATCGGCTTCTGGCCAGTAATCTCGGTTAACGCGCTAAGGGCATCTTCCAAGTTCTTCTTGTCACTGATCGCGCTTCCGAGCCCCATGCTTACCACGATCTTCTCGATCTTGGGAAGCGAGTGGGGATTGGTGCGCCCCAGCGACTCGGTGAGCGCTGGTCGAACTTCTTTTTCGTATTTTTCCGCCAAGCGGGGAGCTGTCGTTACCATAGTTCCGCATTCGTAATTCGTGGGACTTACTCGTGTCGCCCTGCGTCGAGGATTCTACCACGGGCAAGTCGGGCGGCCATTGCCTTGGGATCGAAGCGGGCCGCCAGTTTTGGTTACTTCGTTACTTCGTTACTTCTTCACGTAGGCAGCCTTGGCCGGAGAAATTTTCCCCGCCGAGCCACTGCACTTTTTGCAAAATCGTTCTTTACTGCCATCCTCCAGGTAGCGAACCCCTAGCCGAACGCCCCCGTTGCAGGACGTGCAGTGATATTGGAGGTTCGAAACGTCGACCGGCATCTCTTTGCTAAGACGTCCCCCTTGCGGGTACTTCTGGCTCCGACGGACATGCTTCCAGACTCGGTTGACACCCTCGACGAGTACCTTTCCTCTCTCGCGATCGACCGCGAGCACCTGATGAGCCTGATCACTCCGGTCGTTGCCGGCAATGACGACGACCGTATCGCCTTCTTTAATTAACATGTGATTTGTCAGTGGTTCGTGGTCGGTGTGCAGTTAGCAGTTAAATGACTTCGTTTGCGAGACTAACGATTTTCATGAATCGCTTCTCGCGCAGTTCGCGTGCGACCGCTCCGAAAATTCGCGTGCCACGTGGATTGCCATCTTTGTCGACGATGACCACCGCGTTGGAATCGAAGCGGACGTAACTCCCGTCGGCGCGACGCGTGGGTGCTTTGACCCGCACGATCACTGCCCGAACCACCGACTTCTTCTTGACTTCGCTGCCAGGGATCACGCTCTTGACACTGCAAACGATAATATCGCCCACGCCTGCAAAGCGGCGACGGCTACCACCAAGCACCTTGATGCACATCACTTCTTTGGCACCGGTGTTGTCGGCTACGTTCAGCCTGGATTGCATCTGGATCATGGTTTGCTCAAAAAGGTCCGCTCAGTAGGGAAGGTCTCGGGCACCTGGGGTGACCGTCAGCTTGTTGGTTCCGGTTCTTGCTCGGCCTTCTGGGCTGCTCGCATGGCGGCAAGGTCGACTTGTTGGCTCTTCGCAACGACCCGCACCAAATCCCATCGCTTGGTTTTGGACTTCGGCGGGCATTCGATAATCTCCACCGTATCGCCCTCGTGCGATTCGTTCTGCTCGTCGTGGACGTGACAGATGGTCCGGCGGCTAACAAACTTGCCATACTTCGGGTGACGCACCAATCGGGGCACCTCCACTCGGCGTGACTTGTTCATCTTATCGCTGGTCACGAGGCCGATGACTTGTTTTTTTGGCATGGTAGTGGTTTGTCTGTGGGCGTCAGTTGTCAGTTTCGGCCGTTGCCGTTGCCGTTGCCGTTGCCGAAGTGGCGGCGGCGGTGGCAGCGGCGAGGGCCCGCTCTGTTTGGATTGTTTTAGCGCGTGCGATCAACCGGCGATTAAGCCGCAATTCGGTCGGCGCGTCGAGCCGCTCCGTCTGCGACTGGATCCGCAACCGAAACAGTTGGTCGGCAGCATCGGCCAGCGTAAGAGCCAGTTGCTCGTCGCTCATTTCGCGTAGTTCTTTAGCGTCGATCATTTCGTTGGGGGTTGGAGTTGGGGACCAGGAATCGGGGACACGCATTCGCGGCCCGATCATTAGCCACTAACCACCAAACACTCCTTAACTGGTTTGTCGTTTGACCAATCGCACAGCGACCGGCATCTTATGAGCCAAACGAGCGAAACAGACTTTGGCTGCCTCCTCGCTCACGCCACTTACTTCATACAGGATGGTTCCAGGTCGAACGGTCGCTGCCCAAAAATCGGGCTCGCCCTTTCCCTTCCCCATTCGAGTTTCGAGCGGAATGGAAGTGACGGATTTGTGGGGGAAAATGCGGATGTAAAGCCGCCCTTCGCCACGAATGTACTGTTGTGCAGCAATACGACCTGCTTCGATCGTTTGCGCACTAATCCAGCCACCTTCAGTCGCCTGTAGTCCAAAGTCGCCAAACGCCACGGTATTACCGCGGGTCGCGTTACCTTTTATACGACCTCTTTGGCTTTTTCGATGTTTGACTCTCTTGGGCATCAGCGCCATCGGTCTCGTCCTCAAACATGCCTTGGTGAACCCATACTTTAACGCCAATATGCCCCTGGGCAGTCTTGGCCTCTACAAAACCGTAATCGATTTTCGCTCGCAATGTGCTCAGCGGAATCGATCCGGAAATCTGTTTCTCTCGGCGCGCCATCTCCGCACCACCGAGCCGGCCTGCCAGCTCGATCTTAATACCCTTCGCACCCGCCTCCATCGTCTGCTCCATGGCCCGCTTGATGGTACGACGGAAACTGACTCGCTTGGTGAGTTGCTCCGCAATATCTTCGGCCACGAGGTGAGCCTGCAATTCGGGGCGGGCAATCTCCTCAATCTTAATGTTAATTCGACGACCAACCAGGTTCTGGAGTTCGTCTTGTAGCTGTTCGATCTGTTGGCCCTTCCGGCCAATGATGACACCTGGTCGGGCTGCGTGGAGCACGACCTTGACCTCGTCACGGGTCCGCTCGATCTCCACTTTAGGAATCCCGGCGAACTTGTACTTTTTTGAAACGTAGTCGCGGATTTTCTTATCTTCCAAAAGAAGATCCGCAAATTCCTTCTTCGAAGCATACCAGCGGCTCTTCCAATCGAGCATGATGCCGGTACGAAATCCGATTGGGTTGACTTTTTGTCCCATGTGACGGGTCGTGGGGTGGAAGGGCAGGGGGAAGTATATTCAGGTAACGCAGTATATTCAGGTAATTACTTGGGCGAGCCGGTGCTATTCAATGGCTACGACAATGTGGCTAAATCGTTTCTTAATAATGTGGGCCATTCCGCGAGCACGAGGTCGCATCCGCTTGAACATCGGCCCGCCATCAACGCGGGCTTCGACGACACGCAGTCCGCCCATGTTGGGGGCACCCCGTTCTTCGGCATTGCCAAGGGCGCTTTTCAGCACCTTCTCCAGCATTCTCGCCCCACGATGAGGCTGAAATTTGAGGATGGCCAGGGCCTCGTCGACCTGCTGTCCTCGAATCATATCGGCCAGCGGTCGCACCTTCGTGGCGCTAATGCGAGCATGTTTGTGAATTGCTTTGTAGGCCATAGTAAAAGCTCTCAGCTTTCCGTGGTCCGCTCGGTTTCGCAACTACCCCAAAAGGGGCAGCGGAAAGCCGGAAACCTTTCTTACTTTTTACCCCGACCACTATGGCCGCGGAAATTGCGAGTAGGGGCAAACTCTCCCAGTTTATGTCCCACCATGTCTTCGGTAATAAACACTTTCATGTGGATCTTACCGTTGTGGACCATAAATGTATGCCCCACAAACTCCGGGACGATCGTGCAGGCACGCGCCCAAGTTGTGACCGGCTCTTTGCGACCCGAGTCGTTTTGCTTATCGATCTTCGCATAAAGCTTTGAATCGACGTAGGGGCCTTTTTTTAGTGAACGTCCCATAGTTGGCTTTCAACTCTCCGCTTTCAGCTCTCTGTTCCGTTCCCGGCCACTCTACTGGGCGGAGGGTTGGTCGCAGAGGGCTGACTGCTACTTCTTTACCAGTTTCTGTACACCGTAACGTCTGCTCTTGCGACGCCGGACAATCGCAGCGTTCGATGGCTTGCGCCTTTGTCGAGTACTGCCACCCTTCGCCGGCACACCGGTCGGGCTGACCGGATGACGCCCCCCCTTGGTTCGACCTTCGCCACCACCATGGGGATGGTCCACCGGATTCATCGCCGTACCTCGAACATGAGGGCGCCGGCCCATCCATCGCTTCCGTCCCGCTTTACCAAGGACAATCATGCTGTGGTCGCCGTTGCTGGTCGACCCAATCGTCGCCCGACAAGCGGACGGTATTCGTCGAATTTCGCCACTTGGGAGCGAAATTTGCGCCCAGTCGGCCTCGCGTGCCATCAGCGACGCACTGGTGCCCGCACTCCGACAAAGCACTCCCCCACGGCCGGCACGCAATTCAATGTTATGAATCACCGTACCGATGGGAATTTTCGAGAGGGGCAAGCAGTTGCCCACCTTGGGCTCCGACTCCGACCCACTCATGACTTGGTCGCCCGCCTGGAGGCCAGCCGGGGCGATGATGTATCGTTTTTCGCCATCGGCGTAATGCAACAAAGCAATCCGTGCAGACCGATTGGGATCGTATTGAATCGAATCAACCTTCGCCGGGATGCCATCTTTCCCCCGTCGGAAATCGATCAACCGGTAGCGACGCTTGTGCCCGCCGCCACGATGACGAACGGTGATCTTGCCCTGGTTGTTACGCCCACCCGTCTTGGTGATAGTTCGCAGCAAGCTTTTCTCAGGCTTGGCACCTGGAGTTAGCTCGGCAAAGTCGCTCACCGACGCACCGCGACGGCCAGGAGTTGTCGGTTTGTATTTTTTGATGCCCATAGTGGGAAGCTCTCAGGTATCTGCTTTCAGTAATCCGCTTGCTGCCGCTCGCCAACCAACTGGCTCATCGCGAACAACAAGGTTTCAGCCGCTTAGAAAAATTCGATGTTATGCTCTTTATTCAGCGTGACGATCGCCTTTTTCCAATCGCTTGTGTGGCCCAACTGCTGCTTGGTTCGGCGAGGCTTTCCCTTACGATTTTGGGTATGCACCTTTTCGACCTTCACATCAAACAGCTTCTCGACAGCTTGACGAATATCGGACTTGGAGGCGAGCCTGTTCACCTCAAAGGTATAAGCGTTGTGCCGCGTCGAACGATGCATTCCCTTCTCCGTCACCAAGGGGCGAAGAAGAATCTGATGCGGCTCGAGTTCAAGCGTCGTTGTCTGGGGGATATGTCTTGGCATGTTCTTTTGCTCTTACTCGGAATCCGCCGCGGAAGGTTGCCCTGCACTTACTGACTTGCCTGCTGCCGAAGCCTTCGACCGCAAAGCGTCCAGGGCTCCCTTGGTAATAAGGAGCCGGCGGGCCGATAGCACATTCAACGCATTCAACTCAGAGGCCGGGGTGACCGATACGTGGTCAATATTCCGGCCACTCTTATAAACATTTTCGTTATACGACTCCGTAGCAACCAGGAGCGTATCGTCGTGACACTCAAGATTTTTGATGATCTGAGCCATATCTTGGGTCTTTGGTTGGTCGAAATGCAGCTCGTCAATCACCACCAGCTCGTCGTCCGCCACCTTGGAGGCAATCGCCATGCGGGTTGCCAGTTGCAGCGCCTTGCGAGGCAGATGGTAGGAGTAGTCTCGCGGGCGAATCGCAAAAATATGACCACCACCGCGACGAATACCACTCCGCCGATGACCAGCACGAGCGTTGCCCGTCCCTTTCTGGCGATAGAGCTTCTTAGTGGAGGACTTCACCTCGGCACGCGACTTGGTTTTATGGCTCCCCTGGCGACGATTCGCTTGGTACATGACCACGGAATCGTGCAGGAGCTGCTTATTGATGGTGGGTGCAAAGTCGGCCGGTTCGACACTGTAGGTGCCGACCTTATTGCCCTTGCGATCGAGGATGTTTAATTTTGGCATTGGTATTGGACTCTTGCGTGACTCGGCCGCTAGTGCGACGCCCGCCTAGACGATGTTGGTTTTCTTAACGACGACAAATCCGCCGTTGGGGCCTGGGATTCCGCCGCAGACCAGCAGCAGATTGTTCTCGACATCGACCTTCACCACTCGCTGATTGCGGACAGTGACGCGGGTGTTGCCATACTGGCCCGGCATGCGGATACCCTTGAACAGGCGGCTTGGATAGGCACTGCAGCCCGTCCCCCCCATGTGACGATGGCACTTCTTGACGCCGTGAGTGGCTCGTTGGCCAGAAAAATTATGCCGCTTCATGGCACCAGAAAATCCGCGACCCTTGCTTGTCGCGACGATGTCGACCGAGCCGACCTCTGCAAAGGCCTCGACGGTGACTTGGGAGCCTGTTTCGAGATCGCCGGCCGATCCGCGAATCTCGCGGACAAACCGCTTGGGTTCGCAGCCCGCCTTGGGGACTGCCTCCACGCCAGCGACCAAACGGGCCTTCGATCGTTTACTGTCGAGCTTTGCTACATGACCTCGTCGACTTCGGCTAGCGAGCCGGCGGGGCATATCAAGGTAACCTAGTTGCACCGCTTCGTATCCATCCCGCTCTTCGGTCCGAACCTGCAGGACGTCGCAGGGGCCCGCTTCGACAACCGTCACTGGAACGGCCTTGCCCGATTCGTCGTAGATCTGGGTCATCCCGATCTTTCGACCCAGAATGCCCACCGCCAGTGGTGCTGAAGTTGCCATCTCGATACGCCTTTTATTTGGTCATGCAGTCGTTGAGCGGGAGACACGCGAGCTCCAAAGGAACCCCCGACTTACCCAATTCAACTTCCAGTCATGCTCTTTCGTAATGCTGTGTGGTTATTGGCTGTTGGCTAGGTCGCCGAGGCAACGGCAAGCCAACGCAAGTTAGCTAGGCAGTCGTTGCTTTGATCTTAATGTCGACGCCTGCGGGCAGGCTAAGCTTATTGAGCGCTTCGATTGTCTTGGCGGTCGCCTGAGCAATATCAATAAGACGCTTGTGCGTCCGAATCTCGAATTGCTGCCGCGACTTCTTGTCGACATGGGGGCCACGAATGACCGTGTATCGCTCAATCCTTGTCGGTAGCGGAATCGGGCCATGGACTACCGAGTTGGTTCGCTTGGCGGTATCGACGATCTCGGCAGCACTCTGGTCGAGTACCGAGTGATCGTACGCTTCCATCCGAATTCGGATAATTTCCTTCGATGCCGCCACAGTGGTTGCTCCCTAACGCCCCCCTTTTTTCTCGGGGGGGGAAATGCGATTGGCCCAGATTTCAAACAACAGGCTCTCCCCTGAACAACTCAGAGGAATCGATAAATCTATCGCTGTACGGGAAAAGTGTCAACGGTGGGGGGGATGGTTTTCGAGGATTGGTTCCAGATCGTCATGCCACGACCCGGGAAAACCGGGAGACTTTGCCCAAAAGGCCAGGTACACGGGGGCCAAAGCTGCCTGGAGACTCGAAAGGGCCCTTGAATTCCCTACAATGCCCTTTCCCATCGTTATTTCCGAAGGAGAAACCGCTATGACCGCCTGGGATCTCTGGCTGCCAATCTTGCTTGCTGGCCTCGCGACGCATATCGCCAGCACCATCGCCTGGACCCTGCTCCCCCACCACAAGCCGGAGTGGAACAAGCTGCCAGCGGAAGAGGGATTGCTTGACTTCCTCGACCAAAATAGCGTCGCGGCCAGCCAGTACCTCTTCCCCTTCTGCGACGACCCCAAGCTCATGTCCGAGCCTGAATTCAAGCAAAAGATGGAGACCCGATGCCGGGGGATGCTCATCCTCTGGCCGAAACCACCCAACATGGGCAAAGCGATTGGCCTGACCCTGGCGTTCTTCCTAGTCGCCGCCTTTGCGATCGGCTACTTGGCGTCGATCGCCTTCGCCCCGGGCGCGAGCATGATGGAGATCTTTCGGCTGGTCTTCATGGCGGGCCTCCTGTGCCACGTCGCGGGGCCCTTCCCCGGCGTCTTTTGGTTCCGCAAATATGTAGCGATGGAAATGCTCGACGGGCTGGTCTACGCACTAATCACTGCAGGAATCTTCGCAGGGCTCTGGCCGGCGGCGGGCTAGTCGGACGAAAATAGCCGTCGGTCCCTGGCTCCATCCCTTGGCTCCATCGGCCCAACCTCAGGGGCAAGGCAGTTCGGCCTGACGATAGCGTTTTTTGGTCGGCACCTTCGTAATCGGCGATCTGCTCGCAATGAACGGGTTGGCAGGATAGACTGGAACCGCCCCCTTTGGCAGGATAGACTGGAACCGCCCCCATTCCCATGCAGGAGAATCCAACGCAATGTCGACCGAGCCCGTGCCTAGCATCGCCCGCAACAACCGGCGTGAATTTCTAAAAACCTCTACCACCCTCGCCGCTGCGTCCATCCCTTACTTCGCCTGGAGCGAAAAGGCGTTTGCGAACAACGACAAAAACGATCGCCCCCAGATCGGTTGCATCGGCATGGGAGGCATGGGAAACGGCGACGCACGCGATCATACCCAATTCGGCGACATCCTTGCGGTTTGCGATGTCGACATGGGGCGAACCCGAAAGGCAAAGAACGACGAGCTGATCGGTAAAGGAAAGGCCGACACCTACGAAGACTACCGGCGCGTCTTGGATCGCGCCGATATCGACGTGGTGAGCATCTCCACGGTGGACCATTGGCACGTGAAGATCGCCGTCGAGGCACTCGAAGCGGGGAAGCATGTCTTCTGCCAAAAACCGCTCACGCTCACGCTTGAAGAAAACCAGATTATCCGCGAGGCCTGTCACAAGCACAAAGACCTGACCTTTGTGGTCGGTACTCAGCAGAGACAAGACCGAGGGCGGTTCCTGCGTGCGGTCAACATGGTGCAAAAGGGACTGCTTGGGGATATCCGAAAAATCACCGTCGGGATCGGCGACTGCCCAACGGGCGGCCCCTTCAAGCCGGAGCTACCGCCGGCCGAACTCGATTGGTACATGTGGCTCGGGCAAGCACCACTGGTCAACTACTTGAAGGAACGCTGCCATTATAATTTTCGTTGGTGGTACGAATACTCCGGCGGCAAATTCACCGACTGGGGTGCCCACCATATCGACATTGCCACTTGGGCCCTTTCGCAAAACGGCGTGGGCCAGGGCCCGACCGAGATCGATGGCACCGATGCGAAACACCCGGTTCCGTACAAAGAGGGCTACGCAACGGTCGACCACTCGTACAACACTTCCCACGACTTTAACGTCGTTTGCAAATTCGAAGGCGACGTCGAGATGCACGTGACGAGCCGGGCTGACAATGGAATTTTGTTCGAAGGATCGAAAGGGCGGATGTTTGTTAGCCGAGGGAAAATCGCGGGCAAACCGATCGAAGAGAATTGGGACAAAGACCAGTTCACCGACGAAGACGTCCGCCGGCTCTACAAAGGTAAGCCGCACGAAGGCCACAAGCATAATTTCTATCGCTCGATCCGCGAGGGTGGCTTGCCGGTCTCGGATGCCTTCACGCACGTTCAAATGATGAACACGTGCCATCTTTGCACCATCGCCGCCCGCCTCGGTCGCAAGATTTCGTGGGACCCCGTGGCGGAGCAGATCACCGGCGACGATCAAGCGGCTGCTTTTTTCGCAAACACCCCGACGCCTGGATTCGAGATCCATCGGGTGGAGGAAACCAAAGCGGAGCCCAGCGAAGCAACCACCGACTCGAAAGCCGTGAAGGCCACGGCGGAGTAGGCCGAAGCAGTTTCAGAGCATCGGAATAGCCGACGATCGCCGTTTTTTCGCAGTGAAGGGGCTCGTCGGCTATTGGCTACGCCTCGTCGGATGCGCCCTCTTCCTCCGCATCCTCGTCGCGCTCTTCCGCCGGAACTCTCACGATCGCCGTGAGCGTATCGTTGCTGCCGAGCGTCATGATGTTGACGCCCTGCGTGTTGCGGCCGATGATGCCGATGTCGCTCGCTTTGATTCGCTGAATTTTTCCTCGGGCGGTCATCATGAGCAGTTCGTCGTCGTCCTCGACGCGGGTGATACCGATCACCGGTCCGTTGCGGTCGGTTGTTTTGATATCGCGAAGGCCTTTGCCGCCCCGATTCTGCGTACGGTACTTGGCAGAGGAACTGATCTCGTCTTCGGATTCGGTTTCCGGCTCGCCTTCGGCGGCGGCGTTCGGGCCGAACGGGGTTCGTTTGCCGAAGCCATGCTCGGTAGCGGTGAGGAGCGTTGCGTCGGGATCGGTGACGACCATGCCGGCGAGCGAGTCGCCTGCGGAGAGCTTGATTCCCTTCACGCCGCTGGTGTTGCGTCCCATCGGGCGGGCGTCGGACTCGCTAAATCGGATCGCCATCCCCTGGGCCGTCGAGAGCAGCAGCTCATCGCCCCTCTTGGCGACCACCACGTCGACCAGCTCGTCCTCTTCCTTGAGCTTGATGGCAATGATGCCCGTCTTCATCGGCCTGCCATACGCTTTGAGGTGGGTCTTCTTGACGAGCCCATGCCGGGTCGCCATCACCATGTAATGGTCAGGCAGATCGAAGTCGCGAATCGCCCGGCAGTCGGCAATTTTTTCTCCCTCGGTCAGATTGAGCAGGTTCACCACCGCCCGGCCTTTGCTCTCGCGTGAAAGGAGTGGCAAATTGTAGACCTTTTGCCAGTAGACCTTGCCATAGTTGGTGAAGAACAGGAGGTAATCATGCGTGCTGCTAACGAACAAATGCTCGACCGGGTCGTCGCTGGCAACCGTCGCCCCTTTGATTCCTTTGCCGCCGCGGCGCTGCGCGCGATAGGTGCTCGAGGGCGTCCGCTTGATGTACCCGTTGTGCGTGATCGAGACGACCATGGTCTCTTCCTCGATCAGGTCCTCCATGTTGACGTTCCCGAGCTCTTCCTCCGAGATTTCGGTTCGCCGGGCGTCGGCATGGCGGGAATTCCTGAGGTCTTCCATGTCCTCCCGAATCATGCCGTAAATGCGTGCCTCGTCGCCTAGGATCTCCAAGAATCCGCCAATTTGCTCGAGCAACTCCGCATGCTCGTCGGCCAGCTTCTCTTGCTCCAAGTTAACGAGCTGCCCGAGTGTCATCTTCAGAATCGCGTCGGCCTGCACTGGCGTGAGCGAGTATTCCTCCGCCACGCCCCGCTCTTCTTGGAACTGCGAGTAGCCATCGTCCCCCAACGCCCGCTGCAGGAGCGCCCCGGGCGTCTTGATCTGCATGAGCGACTGCTTCGCCTCGGGCTGCGTCTTCGAGGCCCGGATCACCCGGATCACCTCGTCGATGTTGGCATGCGCCAGCAGCAAGCCCTGCACCGTATGTTTTCGCCTTCGGGCCCGGGAGAGCAAGAACTGTGTCCGGCGGCGGACGACGATCACCCGGTGGCGGACGAATTCTTGCAGCATCTCCTTGAGATTCAGCACCCGGGGCTTGCCATCGACTAGCGCCAGCAGGATGACGCTAAAGGTGTCCTGCATCGGGGAAAATTTGTAGAGCTGATTCAAGATGATATCGGGGTCGCCATCTCGCTTGAGTTCGATGACGATCCGGACCGGCTCCTTGAGATCGCTCTCGTCGCGCACGTCGCTAATGCCGGCAACCTTGCCTTCGTTGGCCAGCGCCGCGATCTTCTTCATCATCGCGTCGCGGGTCTGCTGGTAAGGGATGTCGTGGATGATAATCCGCGTCCGTTTTCCCTTTTCTTCGACGGTCGTGTGCGACCGGACGACCACCGTGCTACGACCGGTGTGGTACCCCTTGTGGATGCCTGACCGTCCGCAAATCATGCCACCGGTCGGGAAGTCAGGCCCTTTGATGTGCTCCATCAGGCCAGAAATCGAGATGTCGGGATCGTCGATCATCGCGATCACGCCGGCACAGACTTCCTGGAGGTTGTGTGGCGGGATGCTCGTTGCCATGCCGACCGCGATGCCGCCCGAGCCATTCACTAGCAGATTGGGGAAGTTTGCCGGGAGGACGGTCGGCTCGAGACGCCGCTCGTCGTAAGTCGGAACGAAGTCGACCGTGTCGAGTTTGAGGTCCTCCAGCATCATCGAAGCGACCGGCGAGAGCCTTGCTTCGGTATATCGCATCGCAGCGGGGGGGAGGCCAGCGATACTGCCGAAGTTCCCCTGTTTGTCGATCAGCAGGCTACGCAGGTTCCACTCCTGGGCCATTCGGACGAGCGTCGGGTAGATGACACTTTCGCCATGCGGATGGTAGTTACCGCTCGTGTCACCAGAAATCTTGGCGCATTTCACCCGAGCCGCCCCAGGACCCAGGTTCAGGTCGTTCATCGCCACCAGAATGCGTCGCTGCGAAGGCTTGAGCCCGTCACGCACGTCAGGCAGCGCGCGGCTGACGATGACGCTCATCGCGTAAGTGAGGTAACTCTCCTTCAACTCGTCTTCGATCGGCAGGTCGATCAACCGGGCGGCAAAGGCGGTTTTTTCCGAGGTTTTGCCAGCTTCTTCAGGTACTTGAGGGTCGTCGGCCACGGCAGGTTCGTCCTTGCGGGAGGAGGGCTAGAGAACCCGATATTCTACCGGTTTAGGGGGAGCTTCACAACGTCCGGCCGAAGGCGTTGGGGAACGTAATTCCTTCCATTCACGGGCCACGAGTAGCCCCGAAACGAAAAAAGCGGCCCGAACCAAATTGGCTCGGACCGCTTGTCGTTTGTTGTTGACCAACCCCTCTTCTCTACAACAGAAGCGAGGTATTCGTTTGCAGGTTACCAGGCTCAGTTGCAGCCACAGTTGGCGGCGGACTGGCCGCAGCCACTGCATCCGCCTTCGCTACCACCGGTGTACGGGGCAGCGTGATCCTGGCCAGCACAGGCCGGGTTCGTGCAGAGAACCTTGCAAGGAACCTGCTTGCAAACCGTGCGAGGAACGCACTTGGTGACCGTGTAGGGCACCTGGCGAGCAACGCTGCGGTAGCAAGTGACGGTTCGCTGGGCACAGACAGGCTTGCAAACGTTGTAGCAAACCGTACGAGTGCGGCAGTCGGGAACCATCTTGCAGACCTTGTAGGTGCAAGTCTTGCATTCAGGAACCATCCGGCAGACCTTGTAGCAGCAGGTCCGCGTGCGGCACTCAGGAACCATCCGGCAAACCCGGTAGGTGCAAGTCTTGCACTCGGGAACCATCCGGCAGACCTTGTAGCAGCAGGTCTTAGTGCGGCACTCAGGAACCATCCGGCAAACCCGGTAGGTGCAAGTCTTGCACTCAGGAACCATCCGGCAGACCTTGTAGCAGCAGGTCTTGGTTTCCGGAATCATGCGGCAGACCTTGTAGCAGCAGGTCTTGGTGCGGCACTCAGGAACCATCCGGCAAACCCGGTAGGTGCAAGTCTTGCATTCAGGAACCATCCGGCAAACTTTGTAGCAGATGGTGCGAGTGCGAGGCTCACAGACGTACTTGGTGCAGCAGACTTCCTTCGTACGGCACTCAGGAACCCAAACACGCTTGCAGCAAGTCCGAGGAGGGCATTGCACGCAGACGGTGCGGCAGGTGCCGGGGCAGTAGCAGTTGCAGCAAGTCGCAGGATTCCAAACCCAACGGCCAGGAGTGCGAATCTTCTTGCTGCGGGTAGGACCAGGAACGGTGTAGCTCTGCGTTTCCCAGTGGCCCGTGTTGTAGGTCACGGTCTTGGTGTAAGGAACGGCCTTACGAACGTGGTAGGTGATCTCGCGAGTCCGATTCTCGTAGACAGGACGATTCACGGTGTAGTTGCGAGTACGAGTTTCCCAAACAGGCTTCATCACGGTGTAGTTGATGTTGCGGGTGCGGGTCTCGTAAACGGGACGATGGACCGTGTACGTGCGGGTCTTGGTCTCCCAGACGGGGCGATTCACCGTGTAGTTGCGGGTACGAGTTTCCCAGACAGGCTTCATCACGGTGTAGTTGATGTTGCGGGTGCGGGTCTCGTAGACCGGGCGATTAACCGTATACGTTCGGGTTTTGGTCTCCCACACAGGCTTCATCACCGTGTAGTTGACTTCCTTCGTGCGAGTTTCCCACACCGGGCGGTTTACCGTGTAGTTGCGGGTACGGGTCTCGTAGGTCGGCACCATGACGGTGTAGTTGACCTGCTTCTGTCGTTGCTCGGTCACGTACTTGGTGTAGTTGATGACCTTTTGCTCCGGCACGCGATCGTAAACGGTGCGGTAGCGGGTCTCTTCGACACGGTCCATGACCCTGTTGCGAACGGTCCGGTAGACCGTGTGGTAGTGGGGCTGGCTGCAGGGATCACACCCGCTGTAGCTAACGGCTCCACAATGGTCGGCAGCAGCCTGCGAAGCTGCTACCATCATCAGCGCCACGACAAGTGGCGCACACAATGCGCGTTTCATAATTTTCTCGCCTCCTGGGGACACACTCTTGGAAAACTGGGTGGGTTGGTCAAAACGGGATACCCCGTCCGTAGTTTCTTCGGGAGATGCAAGCACGATCCCTTAGCTGATCGTCCTATTTTCTCCTTCCTTCCAGAAGTCCCCATATTCAACATTTGGCAATCTCGACGCATTCGTAAACAGTTGCCACTTAAGGACTTAACCTTGCCGCAGACATCCCATCCTCCCGTCGAGGCGTGGCCGATTGTGAGGGTCGATCGTGGATTGTCGTTCACAGCAGAAAGGAGCCCGATGGGGCCTGTAGTGGTTGGAGGCATCACGAGGGGAGAAAGCGGCTCCAGAACGGAGAGGTTGCTCGAAAGACCGCCTTGACGCCCCGCCCTGGGGTGGGCAGGCTGGAACAGGTGGGCCAGCAACGTGAGGCTCCGGGAAACTCCCCACTACGAGCAAAAAAAGCATGGCCACTGGGCGACGAAAAACGGAACCGGTCGATCCGCGCGACGTGCCAAAGGCGGTCGTCAATCGACTGAGCCTCTACCTGCGGGAGCTCCAGCAATTGCTTAGTGGGGGCCATGCCACCACCAGCTCCAGCCGACTCGGCCAGCAGCTAGGGTTTACCGATGCCCAGGTCCGCAAAGACCTTGCCTATTTCGGCCAGTTTGGCCAGCCTGGCGTCGGCTACCGATGTGAAGAGCTGATTGCCGCCATTCGAGCGATTCTCGGCACCGATCGGCAATGGAGGGTTGCCATGGTGGGGGTCGGTAACCTTGGCAGAGCACTCTTGGGGTACCGCGGTTTCATTTCCCAGGGGTTCCGTGTGGTGGCTGCTTTTGATGTCGATGCGACGAAAACCGAACGGGTGGTGGAAGGGGTGCAAGTCTATCCACTGGAGGAAGTCGGCCGAGTGGTCGCAGCCGAGTCGATCGAATTGGGCCTTGTCGCGGTGCCGGCGTCGGCAGCCCAATCGGCGGCAGATCGTCTCGTCGACGCAGGGGTGTCAGGCATCCTGAACTTCGCCCCGGTCACGCTGAACCTGCCTCCCGAGGTGAGCATCGTAGGCGTCGACCTAGCGACCGAACTCGAACAACTCTGCTTTTCGGTCGCCAACCGGGTGGAGAGGTCGACTGAAAAATCGTAATACCGGTCGGAGCCCTTTTTCAACCGACGTCCGACCACCCATGGCCCTTAGTTTCCTAAGCGAAATCCGTTAGAATGATGTCCGTCTCGGCATGCGAGGCCCGACCACTACCCCGTAGTGTAATGGTAACACTAGGGATTTTGATTCCCTCATTCCAGGTTCGAGCCCTGGCGGGGTAGCTTTACTGGTGAGTGAGCCGGGCCCTCCCCGTCCTCGGTTTTTATCTCCGCAACCAACGGCCGGGGACAACTTGGCTCACCGTCCTCATGGGCTCACTTCTCTTATGATCGACACTCCCGAAGCCCAATTTGCCATCGCAGCGGTTCGCGAGGCGGCCACGCTGACTCGCCTGGTCCAGCGCGAGATGGTCTCGCCTGCCCTGACCAAGGGAGACAAGTCGCCGGTAACGGTGGCCGACTTCTCCGCGCAGGCCATCGTTGCCAAACGCCTTGGCGAGGTGCTGCCGGAGGCCAAGCTTGTCGGCGAAGAAGACTCCGACGACCTGCGCGCCACGAGCGAAGGCCGGGGGACGCTTAACCAAGTTTGCCAATTCGTGGGCAGCCGCGTTCCAGGAGCCTCGGCTGAGGAGGTTTGTGAGTGGATCGATCGGGGCAACGCCGAGGCGTCTGGTGAATTCTGGACGCTCGACCCGGTCGATGGCACCAAGGGATTTTTGCGGGGCGATCAGTATGTGGTCGCCTTTGCGCTGATTCGCGATGGCAAAGTCGAGCTGGGCGTGCTGGGCTGCCCCGAGCTGGAGGACGCGACGACCC
Organism: Planctomycetaceae bacterium; assembly: GCA_003233055.1. GTDB lineage: Bacteria > Planctomycetota > Planctomycetia > Pirellulales > Lacipirellulaceae > Aeoliella. Next base: position 18,694 of record QIKP01000058.1, on the reverse strand, counting down.
CTGCGACGGGCGGCGCGGGTTCGGTACTGGTTGCGGCGAGAGGGCAAGGGACTTGGCTCGCACCGATGGCGGGCGATGGCGACTGGCGCCGCCTGCAGGTTGCCCAGACAGCCGACATCAAGCAGGCGCGGATCTTCCGCTCCGTCGAGTCGGCTCACACCAACACAGGCCAACTGGGCCAACTCGCCCAGGCGATGGGAACCGAGGCGGAGCCGATCCCGATGGACAGTCAGGCGAAGTACGCCGTGCTCGCCGCCGGCGGGGGCGAGATGCTCGTGCGGCTTCTCTCCGCGAGTCGGCTCGACTACCGCGAACGGATCTGGGATCAAGCGGCCGGGTCGATCGTCGTCGAAGAAGCGGGAGGCCGAGTCACCGACCTCGATGGCAAACCGCTCGATTTCTCCCACGGCAAGGGCCTCGAAGCCAACCGGGGCGTCCTCGCCACCAATGGCCTCATCCATGACGCCGCGCTGGCGGCCCTCCGAGAAATCGGAGCGTAACCACGTCTACGTGGCGGCTACGTGGCGGCCGACAATTCTTGAGAGTTCTCCTCATGCCCAACGCCTCCTTCACCGGTTTCCCACTCGGCTTGCTTCACTTCCTGGAAGACCTCTCTCGCCACAACAACCGAAAGTGGTTCGATGCGAACCGCGACCGCTACGAGCGCGAGCTGCGAGAACCGGCGTTTCGGTTCATTGAGGCGATGGAGAAACCGTTAAGAAAACTCTCCCCCCACTTCACGGCAGTGCCCAAAAAAGTGGGCGGCTCGCTAATGCGAATCCACCGCGACACGCGTTTCTCCAAAGACAAGACACCCTACAAGACGAACGTCGGCATCCAGTTTCGCCACGAGTTGGGAAAAGACGTCCACGCGCCGGGGTTCTATTTCCACATCGACACCGAGCAGGTCTTCGTCGGCGCCGGCATCTGGCATCCGGAGTCGTCGGTGCTGGCTGACATCCGGCAGACCATCGACGAGTATCCGGAAGACTGGAAGCGAGCGACCGGCGCGAAGGCGTTTCGCACTCGCTTCGACCTATCGGGCGACAGCCTTAAACGCCCGCCGCGTGGGTACTCGGAAGACCACCCCTCGATCGTCGATCTCAAGCGCAAAGACCACATCGCGATCGCTAATCTCGACCACGACGTGCTGTTCGACGATTCACTCATCCGTACCACGACCGACGCGTTCAAGACGACGAGGCCTTACGTGCGGTTTTTGTGTGAGGCGATTGGGGTTGATTTCTAGGTGTGTGAGGGCAAGAGGAGCGAGGCTGCAATCGGCCCGTTGACGGTCGATCCACTGCCCCACTACACTGGCGGGCTCCTTTGAAGAGATGGAGGTGGGGAGGGTGCGCGCTTTGGAAGGATGGCACCGCAGGAGCAGGGGCTCCTCTCTCTCGCCTTTTTCACCGATATCCACGAAATTTTTCTCGTACGAAGAAAAACAAGGAAAGCACGGCAGTCATGGCCCAGAAGAAATCCCAGAAGACATCTACGTCGAAAAAATCGAAGTCGAAAAAATCCGCGATGGTTTACTACTTCGGCAAGACCCGGACCGATGGCGATACGTCGATGAAGGAGTTGATCGGCGGCAAGGGGGCCAACCTGGCCGAGATGACCTCCATCGGTCTGCCGGTCCCTCCTGGATTTACGATCACGACCGAGTGCTGTGCCCAATACTACGAGCAAAAAGAGACGCTGCCGAAGGGCCTCATGAAAGAAGTCGAAGCGCAGGTCAAGACGCTGGAGAAAGAGACCGGCAAAAAGTTTGGCGACAACAGCGAGCCGCTCCTCGTGTCGGTCCGGTCGGGGGCAGCGCTTTCGATGCCTGGCATGATGAACACGATCCTGAACCTGGGCCTCAACGACGAGTCGGTCGTCGGGCTCGCCAACGCCACCGGCAACGAGCGATTCGCCTACGACGCCTATCGCCGGCTGATCAATATGTATGGCGATGTCGTGATGGAAATCGACCACGAGTTCTTCGAGGAGGCGTTCGACAAAGTCAAGCGAAAGTATGGGGCGAAGGAAGATAACGACGTGCCGACCGAGGGCCTCATCGAATTGGTCAATGCCTACAAGAAGGTCTACAAGAAGCATACGGGGCAAGGATTTCCGCAGGGTCCGTTGGAGCAGTTGGAGTTGGCCGTCGAAGCGGTCTTCCGAAGCTGGAACAGCAACAAGGCAATTGCCTACCGTCGCATCGAAGGCATCACCGGCCTTCGGGGCACGGCCGTCAACGTGCAGTCGATGGTCTTCGGCAACATGGGGCAGGACTCCGGCACCGGCGTCGCCTTCACGCGCAACCCAGCAACGGGCGAGAACAAGTTCTACGGCGAGTTTTTGGTGAATGCCCAGGGCGAAGACGTCGTCGCCGGCATCCGGACTCCCGAGCCGGTCGCCGCGATGCCGAAGTGGAAAGCGCCCAACAACAAGACGATCGGCAAGCAAATTCATGCTCAGCTGATGAAAATCAAGGTCAAGCTCGAAAAGCACTACAAGGACGTGCAAGACATCGAGTTCACGATCGAGTGTGGAAAACTCTACATGCTGCAAACCCGTGCAGGCAAGCGAACCGGGGCGGCAGCGGTTCGAATCGCAGTCGAGATGGTGAAGGAAAAACTCATCACCGAGAAAGTCGGCGTGATGCGCGTCCCGCCAAGCGACCTGACGCAACTGTTGCTCCCGTCGTTCGATCCGTCCGCGAAGAAGAAGCAAAAGCCGCTGACCATTGGCCTCCCTGCTTCGCCTGGTGCCGCGTTTGGCAAGCTGGCGTTCACAGCCGACGAAGCGGTTGAACGGGCCCAAGCGGGCGAAGCCGTCCTGCTCGTCCGCAAGGAAACATCGCCCGAAGATGTCGATGGCATGCACCACGCGGCCGGCATCCTCACCAGCACCGGCGGCATGACAAGCCACGCCGCCGTGGTGGCACGCGGTTGGGGGAAGTGCTGCGTCGCCGGAGCGGGGGCCGTCACCATCGACCAGAAGGGACGCAAAATAACCATTGGCGGAAAGACCTTCACCCACAAAGATGTCCTTTCGATTGATGGATCGACGGGCGAAGTCTTTACGGGCGAAATGGCGACCGTCGAACCAAAACTCTCGAGCCACTTCGATACCGTGATGAAGTGGGCCGACAAGTATCGCAAGTTGGGTGTCCGGACCAACGCCGACTCTCCCGCCGATAGCAAGCGGGCTCGCGACTTTGGTGCCGAAGGGATTGGCCTCTGTCGAACCGAGCATATGTTCTTCGAGCCGGAGCGGATCATCCACATGCGAGAGATGATCCTCGCCGAAGAGAAGCCGGCTCGTGAATCGGCCCTCAAGAAGCTGCTCCCCTACCAGCGGAAGGACTTCGAAGGCATCTTCAAGGCGATGAAGGGCTTGCCCGTAACGGTCCGGCTGCTGGATCCGCCGCTGCACGAGTTCTTGCCGCACGACGCCAAGAGCCAGAAAGAACTGAGCGAAGCGACCGGCATCTCGACGACCGTCATCAAGCGACGTGTCGCGCAGCTGCACGAGATGAACCCGATGCTCGGCCATCGTGGCTGTCGGCTTAGCGTGACCTACCCAGAAATCCTCGTCATGCAAGTGACGGCGATTACCGAGGCGGTGATCAAATCGCTGGCGAAGAAGATCGACGCCCGGGCGGAGATCATGATCCCGCTCGTCGGCACCGTCAACGAGCTATCGATGCTCCGCAAGATCACCGAAGAGACGATCGCGAGTGTGAAAGCAAAGAAGGGTCACAAGGGGAAGCTGCCGATTATCATCGGCACCATGATCGAGATCCCGCGTGCTGCCCTCACCGCCGACGAAGTTGCCGAACATGCCGACTTCTTTAGCTTCGGTACGAACGACCTGACGCAGATGACGTTTGGCTACAGCCGCGACGACATCAACACGTTTCTCCCCGACTACCTCAGCCAGGAAATCTTGGAAGGCGACCCGTTCCAGTCGCTCGACACGACAGGTGTCGGGCAGCTCGTCGCGATGGGCGTTGAAAAGGGGCGTCAGACGAAGCCGAAGCTCAAGCTTGGCATCTGTGGCGAGCATGGGGGCGACCCGGCGAGTATTTCCTTCTGCCATCAGGTCGGCCTCGACTACGTCAGTTGCAGCCCGTTCCGCGTCCCGATCGCCCGGCTCGCAGCGGCGCAAGCGGCGCTAGAAAACGGAAAATAACGGAAGATTTTCCCGGAGCGATCGTTGGAAATCCGCTCGACTGAGCGAGCTTGGGCCCTGCGCATCGTTGGTCTGTTCCGAATCAATCGGTAGCAAGGAGGCCACCTGCGGGCAGCCGCAGGTCCCTAGCGCCTTCGACGGCTGGTCGGTCGATCGATCGCTATTGGGGGCATTTCCCTGAGGTAGGATTTCTTGCTTCCAGTCTTCCTCGAAGCAGTTAAGTCCACACCTTAGGATACCGAGACATGAAATTGCGTTCTTCCCCGCGAGGCGGATTCTCCCTGTTGGAGTTACTAGCCGTGGTGCTTATCCTCGGCACGCTCGCAGCGATTATTGTCCCCCGCATTAACATCACGTCCATAGCGGCGGCTGAGAAAGCGGACGCGATGAATCGGGCCCAAATTAACTCGGCGGTCGAGCGGTACTATATCCAGGAAGGGGATTGGCCCGCCAACAATCTGAGCGACATCGGTTCGGACATCAACTACTTCCCCGATGGCGTCCCGACGAACCCGGTCAACAATCTCCCCTACTTTCTCAACTCCACGACGCATCGGGTACAGGACGGTATCAGCTTCGGGAAGTAGAACGGACGGCTAATCGGACCGTCGAGCGGTTGGTAGGATGCCGGCGATCAGTAGGAGGAGTAGCCCCCTGGCTGGCCAATCGCCGAGCCAGACGTAGAGGCTTCCTCGCTTATCGAGAGGCACCGCCGGCACGCGGACCGGCTGGTCTAGCGGTTGGCGATCGGCGACCCAAACGAGTCGACCGTTGCCGTCGATCACGGCAGAATGGCCTCGATGGACGTTGCGAACCACAGCGCGGCGAATTTCTATGGCCCGAAGTTGCGCCATCCGAAGCAAGGTAAGCGATTGACTCCCTGAGTTGTCCCGATTCTCGCTGCCACTTTGGGCTACGAAATCGATAGGTCCTTGCTGGACGAGATGGCGGAAGTGTTCTGCGAAAGCAATGTCGTAACAAATCGCGGTACCGATGCGATAGCTCCGATTCTCCTTCGCCTTGCCTGTGAGCGTAAAAATCCTCACATCGGCCCCAGGCTCATAGCCCTTGCCATCGGAGCCAATGCCATTGGAGACTTGAAGCCATGTCAGGTCGATCGGAACGAACTCCGACCAAGGCACCAAGTACCGTTTGTCGTAGCAGCCTTGGTAGCCGTTGGTGGGATCGGCAAAGGCAAGGCTGTTGTACCGGCGGAATTCCGAGGCGTCTGCCTCCAGCCGGTCGCAGCCGATCAGAATCCCCGCCCCCCATTGCCTGGCGGCCTGGCTCAGGTAGCGACGGACCGTTTGGCCGTAGGCGGCGGCGTCTTGTCGCGTGAGCCTTGCAATATCTGGCGGTAACGCAACCTCCGTTGGCTCGGTACCGCGGGTGACTTCGACCAGCTTGTGGTGGTAGGCTTGCTCGTGCCAGAGGAAAAGTTCTGGTAGCTGGCCGCCGGCGTCGGGGAGGAGTCGCTCCTTGAGAAGCAGGGGGGGCAGATCGGCGGACCCGAGCAGCAGGCAAGTCGGCCCGTGCTCCGTCGGTGTTTGGTGGAGCCGCCAACTGCCGTACGTGAAGGCAACGATCCCTAGTCCCGCCGCCGTGGCAACGCCGAAGAGGGAAGGGCAACTCCACCTTCTGCGATGCCTCGCGCGCTGCAGTAAGTCGAAAAGGATTCCGTTCCCAGCCGCAACGAGAAAGGCAATGGCTGCGGATCCACCCAGATCGGCAACCTGGGCGATCGGGGCGAAATTAACTTGCGTGACCGCGAGCTCGAACCAAGGCGTACCAGCGCCGTCAACAAGCGACATCACCGCCTGCCGGACGGTCTCAAAGCTTACCCAGACGATCGGTAGGGCCCACGACATGGGTAGTTGGGTCGTCCGCACGAAGCGGCGTCCGGCCACCAGCAGGAGGAGCAGCAGCCCGGCGCCGGCCTGCCCCGCAATGAGCCAACCGCAAAAATAGGGGCCGCTGGTGCCGGTCGTTCCGTAACTGGTGCGAAGCCAATCGAGAGCAAGCAGGTGAAAGGCGAGGCCTCCCAAGTAGACACCAGCCCACGCGGGCCGCGTCATGCGAGGGGCCGAGAGGACGAAGCCAAGCGGTACCAGAGCGATCCAGGCGAGTGGCCAAAAGTCGAATGGCGGAAAGCATAGACCCAGCATCACGCCCGACAGCAATCCGGCCCAACCAACGAAGTGGGTCGCCGTCGAGCCGACGGGCGCATCAGGTGCAAGTTGGTCGGAGAGGGAGGGCATGGCACGCCGTGGGGATCCAAGGTCACCAGCGATTGGGCGACTCTCAAGAATAGGTGACGCCAGCGCCCTGGGGGCGTCTCTCCCCCCGGTTGCGGAGATGCACGGCCCAAAGAATCGGCACAAACGGAAGGAGATTCGAAGGGGATTCGGAGTCTGACGGGGCGTGCCGAGGAACGGCCCTTAGCGCTCCAGCGCCCGGGCCGCTTCTAGCGTGTTGAGCAGCAGCATGGCGATGGTCATCGGCCCCACACCACCAGGGACCGGCGTGATATGGCCGGCGACCTGGGCGACTTCGTCGAAGGCAACATCCCCCACGAGGCCCGCATCGGTTCGATTGACCCCGACGTCGATGACCGTCGCTCCTGGCTTCACCATGCCTGCGGTGATGAACTCGGGAATGCCTATCGCGGCGATGAGAATGTCCGCCTGTCGGGTATGGCTGGCGAGGTCAGCAGTTCGACTATGGCAAAGCGTCACGGTCGCGTTACCGCTCGGGCTCTTCGCGGAGAGCAAGATAGCCAGTGGCTTGCCGACGATATCGCTCCGACCGACCACGACGGCATGCTTGCCCGCGGTTTCGATGCCGGTCCGCTTCAGGAGGTGCAAGACACCGTGTGGAGTGCAGGGCAAAAACCTGGGGTTTCCTTGAAGTAATCGCCCAACATTCATCGGGTGGAACGCATCGACATCCTTCGCAGGGGAAATGGCCAACAGCACTTGATCGCTGTCGATCTGCGGTGGTAGCGGCAACTGCACGAGAATGCCATGCACTTTTTCATCTTTGTTGAGCTTCGCGATCCGTTTCAAGAGGTCGTCCTGCGAAGTGTCGGCCGCCAAACGGTGGAGCTGGCTCTCGATGCCAACATGCTCGCAGGCGCGACGTTTGTTGCGGACATAAACCTCGCTCGCCGGATCTTCGCCGACCAGAACGGCCGCGAGACAGGGGACAACACTGTTGTTCTGAATGAATTCGATGACCTCTTCGGCCAGTTCCGATCGCAACTCTTTGGCGATCTGTTTGCCATCGATAGTCTGAGCAGTCGTCGTCATGGCAGGCAAGCAAGGGGGAGGTGCAAATGAGACGGAATTGTAACGCGCCGCAGCAGTAACCAATAGTCGACGAGCAGAGAAATAACTGTCGAGCTACCAATAGCCGACGAGCGACGCCTCGTCGGGCCAGCGCCGCTTTCGACGAGGCGTCGCTCGTCGGCTACCAGAGCCATGATAGTCCCCATAGCACGAGCGCCGCGTAAAACGCCGCGGCCACATCGTCGAGCATGATCCCCCAACCGCCGGGGAGCCGCTCCAGCCTCTTGCAAGGCCACGGCTTGGTGATGTCGAACAACCGATGCAGGGCAAATCCGATGGCCGCTACCCAAACACTCCCCATCGGCACCAGCAGAAAGACGAGCGGAACGGTCGCGAATTCATCCCAAACCACTGGTCCGGGGTCTTTTTTGCCGAGGTCGGCTGCCGCCCGCCTGCAGATCGGCACGCCAACGAGCACCACCGCTACCGCCACCCCGACGCCCACGCTTGCTGGCAAGCAAGAGTAGGCCCAGGCGATCGGCAGCCCCCAAAGCGCCCCAAAAGTCCCCGGGGCAGGCAAGGCAAGGCCAACGCCCAGACCGGTTGCAAGCCAGACGGCAGGAGTGAGCTTTTGTTGGTTCACCATGGGGCAGCCAATCCTTTTTTCAAGAGCGCTAAGCCACAAGCTGCCCCGTTCACCCGTTTCCCGACTCGCGCCCGGAAGCTATCATTGAGTAGTTCGTAACTTAGCGAATGTTTAGCGATTTGGTAAGTATTCATCCCCGGTCCGACGAGCCCCCGCTTCCCAGGTACCCAACCTGAACGGGTTCCCCCTGCTCGCCGGCTAACCTTCCATTGATAGCGTTCTCTTCATGAGCCAATCCCCCGAAAGCCCGACTCCTGAAAGCCCGAAGCCAGGTGCTAAACCCTCGCCTGTCGAGTTACTGAAGGCGGCCTCCCAAGGGAAGCCTCCCGCCAAAGCTTCCTCGACCGAGAAAGCCCCCTCTGCCAAAAAACTTAGCCCCATCGAGGCGATCAAAGAGGGGAGCCAGTTCTTGCGAGGGGACATTGCCAAGGAACTGCTCGACGGAAAACCAACCTTTGGCAAGGCAAACGGGGTGCTCCTCAAGCATCACGGAACTTACCAGCAGGACGACCGCGATCGCCGAAAGGAAGCGAAGGAAAACCAAGCCCCCGGCGGAAAGTACTTCAGCTTTATGGTTCGCACCGCCATTTCTGGCGGCAGGATCACGAGCGAACAGCTCCTTGCCGAAATCGATCTTTGCGACGAACTGGGCGATGGCACCCTTCGAATCACCACCCGACAAGGCTTGCAATTGCACGGGGTTCTCAAGGAGAACTTGAAGGCGACCATTCGCCGGATTAACGACGTGCAACTCACCACGTTCGCCGCGTGTGGCGATGTTCGCCGCAACCTGATGTGTTCGCCAGCGCCGTACAAGGGCGATCCTGTGTACGACCAGATGCAGACGCTCGCCGAAGAACTGGCGAAAGAACTCCGGCCACAAACCTCTGCCTACCACGAGCTTTGGCTCACCGACCAGGAGACTGGGGAGAAAACCCGGGTCGATCGTCACGAAAGGCCCGAGCACTCCGACTCCGAACCTCTCTACGGAATGACTTATCTACCACGCAAGTTCAAGTTGGGCGTCGCTCTGCCGGGCGATAACTCGGCCGATGTTTACGCGCAGGATGTCGGCTACTTAGCGATTTGCGAAAATTCCAAGGTGGTCGGTTACAATGTCCTGGTCGGTGGCGGGATGGGAGTGACGCCGAGTGCCGCCAAGACGTTTGTCGGCATCGCCCAACCGCTCGCCTACGTTCCCACGAGCGACGCGGTCGACGTTGCCAAGGCGATTCTCAAGATACACCGCGATTTCGGCAATCGTGCGGATCGCAAAGTGGCGAGGATCCGGTACGTGGTCCGCAACTGGGGGATCGAATCTTTCAAGAAAAAGGTCGAAGAGTATCTGGGCCGCGACCTTGCGCCGCCGCGACCGGTCGAGGTGACCGACTACAACGACGCCCTCGGCTGGGGAGAGCAAGGCGATGGCCGATGGTTCTACGGGCTCTCCATCGAGAATGGCCGTGTGAAGGATACCGAATCGGTAAAACTCAAGCGGGCGCTCCGAGAGATTTGCGAAGCGCTCTCTCCACCGATGCGACTGACGCCGCACCAGAACATTCTCTTTTGCGATCTGGCCCCCAACGATCGCGAGCGTCTGGAGGGTATCTTGGTGCAGCATGGCGTGCCGCTCACCGAAGAAATTTCTACGGCCCGCCGCTGGTCGATGGCCTGTCCGGCGCTGCCGATGTGTGGCCTGGCGGTGACGGAGAGCGAGCGACTGCTGCCGTCGATCATCGATGCGATGGAAAAGGAACTGACGTCCCTTGGCCTCGAAAACGAGGTCTTCACGACTCGCATGACCGGCTGCCCCAACGGCTGCGCCCGCCCCTACAACGCCGACATCGGATTGGTCGGCAAAGCCAAGGGAAAATACACCCTCTTCTTGGGCGGCCGCCGGCAAGGCGACCGACTCAATTGGATCTACAAAGACATGGTGCCCGAGGCCGACGTGGTGCCGACCCTAGTGCCGGTCTTTCGGCAGTTCCGTGATGAACGACACGAAGGCGAATCGCTGGGCGACTTCTGCGAGCGAAAGAAAGACCAACTGGCGCTTAGCGGCGATTCGGCTTAGTCGATGCTCCGCTCGTCGGTCACTGGACCGTCGGGTGGGAAGGGCCCGCCGGGGAGCGGCTCCAGGTCACCGTCGCTGCGTCCCAGCCGGTGGAGTCAAGAACGCCTCGGCGGTGGTGTCGCCCGTATAGGCCGTCCAGATGCGTGTCTCTTGGCGCAGCTTCTTGATGAGTTTCTTGGTCGCTTCTGCATAGCGTTCGTTCATGATCTTGTCGCGCAACTCCTCCTGCACATCGTTGAACGGAGTATGCCCCGCTTGGTGCCGCTCGAGGACGCGAAGAATGTGCAGGCCGGTTTCCGTTTCGATAATCGGGCTGAGCTGACCGACAGGGAGCGAGAAGATCGCCTCGTCGATCGCTTTGTTTTTAAGCGCGCCTTGGGAGGTCCAGTCGTAGAGTCCCCCCTCGTCGGCGTTGAATCCGTCGGAATAGTGGGGGGCAATGTCGCCCAAGAGCGGTTTGGACTCGCGGGGGTTTTTCTGGACACGAGGCCAGGCCAAGTTCCCCGCCTCGGCGAGCCGTTTGCGGGCCACCTCTTGGCTGGGATGCTGGTCGAATCGCACCATCAGTTCTTCCCATCTCGCTTCCGTCGGAAACTCGTAATCGCTCAAGTGTTCTTGGTAATACTCGACCAGGTCGAGGTGCGACGGTTTGTCGACGCTGATTTTTTCTCGCATCCATTGCCGAGCGATCGCCTGTTCAAAAAACGCGTCGCGTCGTTCGCCTAACGAGGTTCCCATGGAGACTAACTTTTGCTCCAGTTCCGCCTGATTGGTTGCCTTGAAGGCGGTCATGAGCCCTGGCAGACTCCCGGGCGAATTCCCTCTCGGGCCCCCTTCATTGAACGGTTCTTCGAGCTGCTTGCGGATCGCGTCGAGGTCGGCACCCGGGGCATTGCGGCGAAAGTCGGCGTAAAGCAATTTCGAGTCGACGATGCTCCGCAACTGATTTTGCATCAGCTGTTCGCGGGCTTGGTCGACTTGGTCGGGTGGAATTCGGTCGACATTGTCCGAGATAATCAGGTTGACTTCCCACATCACCTCACAGGCGAGGACCACCTGGTTTCCAATCCTTGCCACCATCTGACACTCGTGCAACCGCTGCCGGTCGGGCGCAGTGGGGTTCGGCACAGTGGGGTCCGACGCTGCGGGAGGCGACTGCGCGTGCGCCGAGGCAACCAGGAACATCAAAAAAAGTGGGAGAAGCTTTGGCACAGCGGTAAGTGAGTGAGGAGAGAGTTGGCGAGCCCGGTCGTCCCCGACCCGGGGCATTGTCGTTTCAGGCTGAATTGTCACGTCCAATTGGACATAGGCCGCGGGAGTTTAGGCGGCGTCGCGGCTCGGACGCAAGAGCGATTTCACTTCAGCGACCAAGTCCTCGGCCAAGACGTCGGGATTCGACAGGAGCCAGTACGCGCTGACCCCGTCGGCTACCCGGAGTTGGCTCCCTGCGCGATCGACCAGCTCCCGCAGTTTCGTGCGGTTGCCATACGCTAGCACCACGTACCGCCCATCGCGGTGCAACGAGTGGATGCCCCAAAAGTGGGCCCAAATGCGGAGCCTGCAGCGTTCGAGCAGGCCTTGCACTACTTCGGGCAGGGGTCCAAATCGGTCTGCCAATTCGAGGGCAAACTCCTCGACCTCTTCCTCGCGAGTCAAACGAGCCAGTCGGCGGTAGAGATTAATCTTGATTCGGGCATCGCTCACGTACTCGGGAGGAAGGTACGCCGCCCCTGGCAGGTCGATGTTCACATCAATCGCTTCGAGAGGGGGCAGGTTCTTGAATTGGCGGACTGCCTTTTCAAGCAGCGCGCAGTACATCTCGTAACCGACCGTGGCAATATGCCCGCTCTGCTGCGTCCCCAGCAGATTACCCGCACCGCGGATTTCAAGATCGCGCATCGAGAGGGCGAAGCCTGCCCCCATCTGGTTAAATTCCTCAATCGCCCGGAGCCTGCGCGCCGCTTGCGGCGCAAGATGTTTGTCTTCGTCGACCAGCAGGTAGCAGTAGGCCCGATGCTTGTACCGCCCTACCCGACCTCGCAGTTGATGCAGGTCTGCTAGCCCGTAGCGATCGGCATCGTCGATGAAGAGGGTGTTGGCGTTCGGAATGTCCAGGCCGCTTTCGATGATCGTCGTTGCGAGCAGAACGTCAAACTCGTGCGCCACGAATCGAAGCATCACGTCTTCGAGTTTCCGTTCCGGCATTTGGCCATGGCCAATATCGATGCGGGCCTCCGGTACGATCTGGGCGAGTCGCTCGGCCACGGCCTGAATGTCGTGAACACGATTGTGCACGAAGTAGGCCTGTCCCCCCCGGTTGAGTTCTCGCAGCAAGGCACTGCGAATGAGGTCGGGATTAAACCGCGTGACGCGAGTCTCGACAGCCATCCGATCGGCTGGTGCGGTTTCGAGGCTCGATATATTTCGCACGCCGAGGAGCGACAGGTGAAGTGTTCGAGGAATCGGTGTGGCGGTCATGGTCAGCACATCGACGACGGTTCGCAGTGCTTTGAGCCGCTCCTTAATGGCGACGCCAAATCGTTGTTCCTCGTCAATGATCAAGAGGCCCAGATTGTTGAAGACGACATCTGCGGAAGCGAGGCGATGAGTCCCGATGAGGATATCGACCTTCCCTTCGGCGGTTCGCTGGAGGATCTCTCGCTGCTCCTTGGGGGTGCAATAACGGGAGAGGGCGGCAATTTCGTACGGGAACTCCGACATCCGCTCGGTAAAGGTCCGCTGGTGTTGCTCGGCAAGCACCGTGGTCGGCACCAGCACGGCGACTTGGTAGCCCGCGTCGACCGCCTTAAACGCCGCACGAATCGCCAGCTCCGTTTTCCCAAATCCGACATCGCCACAAAGAAGCCGATCCATCGGCTTGGCAATCTGCATGTCGGCCTTGATGTCGGCCACCGCAGTGAGTTGGTCCGGGGTCTCTTGGTAAGGAAACGCCGCGTCGAATTCCCGTTGCCAGGGAGTGTCCTTCGGGAAACGTATGCCGGGGCGTGCGTCGCGCTTCGCCGCCAGCTCGATCATTTCGGAGGCCAAGTCCTGCACCGCTTTTTCGGCCGCCCGCTTATGCCGTGCCCAGGTCTGACCACCGATTTTTGCCAGAGGGGTTTTGAGTTTTTTACCGCCGACGTACTTCTGGACCAACTCAATGCGGAAACTGGGGACATAGATCCGCGTGCCTCCATGGTACTCAATCTCCAAATGCTCTTCGGCTCGCCCCTCTTTTTCCAGCAGCTTCATCCCTCGATACCGGCCGATGCCGTGGGCCATATGAACGACCAAATCGCCTCTCTTCAGGTCGAGGAAGCTATCGATCGCCCTCCCTTGATAGCTTCGCGACGATCGCCCCTGAGAGCTTCGTGACGATCGAACGACGCTTGCGTGGCGGTGGAAGAGTTCCGCGGAGCTTAGGAGCAACGTCTTCTGCGGGACGAGGCGAAACCCTTCATGCAATCGTCCGATGACGAATTGAAGCTGCCCTTGGGTAATCATCTCCGACGTGCCAAACAGCTCAGTAAGCCGATCGATCTCGGCCGGTGTTTCGCAGACAACGGTGACTCGCTCGTCGCCCGCCACCGCTTGCAACTCGTCCCGTACTTTCTGCAAGTCGCCACTGAATCGTTCGACCGACTCCATGCCGAGATGGCAGGTCGTTTCGTAAGAACCGACTGGCACGCCCGCGGCAGTGACCGATGGAAATTTGTAGATTTCCGCCAGTGTGGTCCGCGTGCTATGCAGCCGGTCGGGCGACTCTTGTCGCTCATGAAAATAACGCCCTTCTTCCTCCAGGTCGCTCGGTTCGACCAAGAGAAACCAACTCCCTTCGGGCAAGAAGGTGGTGAAGTGGGACCGAGCGGGGGCGTCGGGGTCGAGCAGCGTGATCGAGACTTCCTCCAGCGACGCGAGGCTTCGCTGCGTAGCGACATCGAACAGACGGATCGACTCCAGGTCATCTCCAAACAATTCCATGCGGACTGGGGAGATCCCGTCGGGGGGAAAGATATCCAGCAGACCACCACGCAAGGCAAATTCGCCTGGCAGCTCGACCGCCGAAGTCGGGTGGCAGCCGCGCCCTTCGAGCCACTCCGACCAAGCTTCCAAGTCGACTTGATCGCCGACTCGCAAGATCCGCGTCGCTTGAGCCAAAGTCTCGCGGCTCGGCGCAGGCTGCATCAGGCTTTGGATGCTGGTGACGATCAGCGGCGGTGCGGGCCGGTCTGACGCCAATTGCTTGACCAATCGGAGCCGCTCCCCTTCAATCTCGTCGGCAACCACCTGTCGCGTGGGAGTTCCTTCCGTGGCGCGGAAGCAGGCGACCGGCGCGGAGGTAAAGAGCGCCAAGTCGTCGGCCAGCGTGTCGATCATTGCGGCACGGGGAGCAACAACGACCAACGACGCGGGGCAATCCTTGGCGAGAGTCGCCCCCACCAGCGCGCACGACGAACCCCACACCCCACCAAGTGTGCCACTATGGCCAGCAGTCAAGCTAGCCAGCACCTGGGCGAAGCCATCAAACCGATCGAACTGGGTGGTCAGCGACGCCAGCGGACCGCGTACTTCGGGCGTATCCACCGCATCGGAACCCACGGGAGTTGCATCCATGGTCACCGCAGCATTGTACGGCGTAGGTCGTCCAGGAGCCAGCCGAGAAATGCCCGCGAAAAGGTAACCGTTCACAGAATGCGGGCAACCCTGTTATCCATTGTCCGCTACGCCCCTACCCGACGAGCTACGCCTCGTCAGGGCCTGATTTTCGAGAAGGCACGAGGGTGCCAGCGGCGGAGATCCCCGACCGAGGTTACTCGTCGGCGTCAAACAGAAACCGATCGACGCAAGCGAGCCCGCCGAGCGCCAGCGCGAACCCGACCGCCGCACCGGCTGACTTGGCGGCGTCGCGGAGGAGCAGAAAGTCGGGCTCCGACTGGAGGGTCCCGCACCAGCGCCAAAAGTAGTAGGCGGCAAACCCCATTGACGCCCAAGCCACAATCAGTGCAAGCCACGCCGCCAGTTCCACCGTTCGTTCAAAAAGCCAAGTCACGTGTACGATCCCCCATTCCGGGTCAACGGAGCTTGCAAGCCAATATTTGCGAGCCAATAGACGAGCGGACCAGTGGTGGCCCGAGTGGGAATCTATGATACGGTTTGGCGATCCGTCTGTAAATTGACGGGCCGCCCCAATAGCCGATGAGCTACGCCTCGTCGGGGGCAACGGGGGAACCGTTCACAAACTCCGAAACAGGGAAAACCACGAATCACGCGAATTTTGGTCTTCCTTCGGCTTTCCTCCGGTCCGACGCGCCTGCCGCTGAAGCGGCATCGCCAGCCTTTTCCTCCAAACCACAGCGAATTGCCATGGCAAGTTCTACGACATCGCAAGGTTTTGTGAAGTAGCGATAGACACTCCCTTCGTAATGGCGCGGAGTGCCGACGGGACGTTCGGTTGCCCTGTAAGGATGATACGCATGACTTGTGGGAAATTGCCACGGCTGAAGGTCTTGGGATCCGAAGAAGGTTGCCGCTGGGCAAAAAAGGAGCGTGAGAGGGCGAATCCCTTCCACTCTGCCCAGGGGCGGGAGGCATTGTGGGAAGGGAGAAGATTTTTCAATCGTTATTGGACGGTCGTCATTGGTCATCGAAAGAAAGAGACGCACCATGCAACCCGAGGCAATCAAGGTTTGCTTGTTGGCGTCGGCTTACGCCTTGCTGCTAGCCTCGCCTACCTACGGCGAGGCAGCGGCCCAGGCAGCAACCCAGACTGCGACATGGAACGGGCCGAGTTTCTTACGAGCCCGGGCCTCAATGACCTGGTGCTGCACTATGGCCTGCGAATTCTACGCAGCGAAGAATTGCTGTGCGGCGGGCGGAAGGGCGAAGCGTACGAAAGCATCGCCCATGCGCACTCCGTCGAAAATCGTTGGAAGAAAACCAACAGACCCTGCCAGGCGACACCTATGTTTATGGCGTCGCTGCAGTCAACAGGAAATGGTTGGTTCGCATAGGGCCCCAGCTCGTTTGCCTGGGGCAATGAAGCCCTCCCGACCAAGCCCCGACCAAGCTTGGTCAAGGCTGACCCATTGAGGGAACTCCTAAAATTCGTCTCAACCGGGGCCGGCTAATTCTCGGAAACGGGCCAGCGTTGCCGCACTGACGTGGTGCTCCATGCCTTCGGCGTCGATAGCCGCGGTCGCCTCGTCGACGCCTATCGCCAGGAGAAATCGGTACACGATTGTGTGGCGCTCCCGGCATCGGGCAGCAAGCCGCTTTCCCTTCGGCGGTAGGTGGATCGGCTGATACGGCTTGGTCACGACCAGGCCTTCGTCTTGAAGTCGTCGGATAATTCGATGAACGGTCACATGGCTGACCGCGAATCGCTTGGCCAGATCGGTAACGCGACACGCTTCTTGGCTCTCCAAGATATCGGCGATCGCCTCCACGTAGTCTTCCGCCGTTTCCGTTGCATGATCGCCTCGAGTCCGCTGATGCGGTTCGGATGTTTTCGCAATCTCTGTCACAGCACTCTCCTGCCTCTCCAGATCGTTAGGAATCGCCCTCCGCCTGAGGTCGATTATACGGGGTTGACGCAACTGTAGCAAATGCTACAATCGCGAACGAGGGAATGTAGCATACGCTACAAATCAGATTTTCCCTACAACGAATTTTCCTACAGCGGGGGGAGGACCGATGAGTGAAATTCGCCGAACGCGCATCGAGGACTACCTGATCGCGGTCGAGCAGATTTGCGAAGCGAGTGATTCCAAGCGAGCGACCACCGGCCCGATCGCGCGTCTCCTGGGGGTGGCGAACGGGACCGCCAGCAGCATGCTCAAACAGCTTGCCGAGGATGGCCTCCTGAGCCATTTGCCCTACGAAGGGGTCCGCTTGACCTCCGAAGGACGGCAACGGGCCAGGCGTGTTCTCCGACGGCAGCGGCTGATGGCATTGTTCTTAGGCCGAACCCTCCACGTTGCTTGGGAAAGTATGGCCGACGAAGCGTGGCGCCTCGAACCGGCCATGTCGGGAGAACTGCTTCGAAGGATCGATGCGTTTCTTGATCACCCCGAGTTCGATCTGCACGGGCCCCCCCTTCCTCGAGAGGAGGGACCACTTCCCGAGAGCGATTCCTAAGCCTCCATCGCGCAAAGAGAAGAAAGGGCCTTACCCCATCGGAGGAAACAAGATTTTCGGCAGGAATATGTTTCGGTACACCGAAACCGGAAGCCGAGTCGATGCAAGGCATACACAGAACCGGTCGAGGAGGTCCTGGTGCCAAGGCATCTCGCCTAATCGTTCACCTTGCCATCATGAAAGAAATCGCTGCCATGACGATCCGTACATCTTACTTAGCCGACAACGCTTACCTAGGTCAAAAAGTAGGGAAATCGATTCCAAGTTTGTGGATATTGGCGATTGTGTTGGTGGTCAGCCCGGCTCGTGGCGAAGAGGGGATAGAATTCCAGCTCGCCAATTTCTGTGACAACTGCGATTCGTCGGAGCCCAGTTGCGGCGTTGATTTCAGTTGCGGCGATGGTTGCGGCGGCGGTTCTGGACGCTGCTCCCCCGGAACTCTCCTGCAGTGGAGCTACGGGAACAGCTTTTCTGGCGGACCCGATTTGGAGGCCCCGCTCGTCACCGATCGCCCCGATTTTACCGAAGCAAGTTCGACGGTCGGTCTCGGCGTGGCGCAGATCGAGTTCGGCTATACCTACACCTACGACAACGATGGGGGCCAGAGTACGCGTACGCAATCTTTCGGCGAACCCCTTTTGCGAGTGGGAATCCTTGCCGACTGGCTTGAGTTTCGTATCGCCACGTTTCCTCTGGAGGAGCGAACGAGATCGGCTGGCACGTCGAATACCACTTCTGGCGTTGCCGACTTGTATCTCGGATTCAAGATTGCCCTGACACCCCAAGAAGGATTCTTGCCCGAAATGGCGCTCATCCCGCAGATGAATGTCCCGACCGGCAGCAACGCGTTTACGTCGGGTTCGGTGGAGCCAGGCCTCAACTGGATTTATGCGTGGGAAATCAACGATTTCATTTCGACCGCCGGTTCGACCCAAGGCAATCGGCGAATCGATGGCGGTACGGGAAACGCGTATCTCGAGATGGCCCAATCGTGGACCATCGCTTACACCCTGACTGACGAACTAGGCGCCTACACGGAATGGTTCTCCCTCATCCCCAGTGGAGCCGACACGGCACCAACAGAGAGCTACGCCAATGGTGGCTTTACTTATCTACTCAGCAACGATGTGCAGTTTGATATTCGCGCCGGCTGGGGGCTGAACGAAGCGGCGGCCGACTTCTTCACCGGCACCGGTCTATCGGTCCGCTTCTAGTCCCTGGGGTCTGCCACTCGGAAGGTCTTCCGACTCTGCTGGGCTACCTGCCTTGGACGACCTAGTGCGAGCCGCACACGCATGTTCCGGTCACGGCGCTGCTATTTCAGCGTCCAACGATTGCCTTAGCGGAACATCCGAGTGATCACTG
>QIKP01000014.1 GCA_003233055.1 Planctomycetaceae bacterium | reverse complement strand
AGTGCAAGAAAATTCCGGGAAAGTTTCTAAGAAAACCTCTGGGCACTCGTTTTTCCGCAAGCACAGCGAAAAAATTCCCTTGGAGTTGTCGGTCTACGAGCTGTCAGCCCGGCATGATGTTCGTGACCTGGTTGTAAAGACGTTGCTGACTTACTTGGAGCTCGAAGGCATCCTGCAACCAACCGGTGCGATCTACACGCAGTACAAATTCCAGCCACAACGACCGTCCGCGGAGATTCTGGGGCGGTTTAATCCGGCACGAGCCAAGTTCATCGGTGATATTTTTAGGCAGTCGAAGGCGGGGAAAACGTGGTTTTCGATCGACGTCGCCCAAGCCGCCCTGACGCTTGCCCAGCCAATTCTGTCGCCCAGCAAACAATGACGTCGCCACTCGCTGCTACTTTTCTGGTAAAATTTTGCCGAAGCGACCCGATTTTCTTTAAGATAGGCTCGCTTGTTGCGTCTCACTCTTATAGACGAACCCAAAGAGGCTCAGGCCCATTGCGGTCAACCGGTAGGCAAATTCTCATTGACAGGCAAACCATAGACCGGTTGGTTGTGGAGCATTTGCCCGTGGCGCTGCGCGTCGCGCGGCGGCTCTCGGGCGATGTGGAGATTGCTGAAGAGATCGTCCAAGAGGCGATTTGTCGAATTTTGCAACGATGGCGGAGCTATCGAGGCGAGGCAGCATTTCGTACCTGGATGATACAAGTCGTGGTGAACATCGGTCGTGATCGTAGGCGTCGAGAGAGATCTCACGAAGTTGCCACCGAGCAACTGGTGAGCCCTACTCTGGAACCCTACGAGCAACTAACCGCAGATGAACTTAGGCAGCAGATTCGAGCAGCCATTGATGACCTTCCCGACCGGCAGCGTGAAGTTGCCTTACTGAGCTTTGGCGAGGGATTCGGTGCCCGCGACATTGCTGATATTTTGGATGTCACCGTAGCCAACGTACAGACCTGCTTGCATTTGGCTCGACAGCGAATCGCACAAGCGATTGGCATCGAGCATCTGCTGCAAAAACGCATGACACGGTAAGCAACCATGGGCCATAACGATCCACCTCCTTTGCCTATGGAAGCATCGCTCGACGCGTTGATTCGCGAATCGCTGCGGTTGGAGCCTGATGCGATTGGTGGGGAGCGACTGGAGCGGCTCTGGCGAGTGGAGTCGCGCCGGCAGGCGCGAAGACAACTTGCGCGGCGTGCGGTTCCTTTGGCGGCCGCCGCCATGCTGGCTTGTCTCTTCTTTTTCGCTTCCCGAAAAGAGCCCGTCGATGACGTTGCCAACACGGGAAAAACTCCCAAACCATCGATTCGGCAAAGTTCCGCCCCGGATCACGTAACGGTCCCTGGTCCGATTGCCATCGACTCGGTTGCTATCGATGGGCTCGCCAGCGCCGAGAGGACGATTTCCGAGCCGGTCGTTTCTACCGACAACCTGTCTGCGGGGCGACCGCCGACGACCTACGAACGTATTCTTTTCGTGGCAGCCACACGAATTCAAAAACCCCCTCCGCCACTTCCGCCCGCGTCACCGTCGGCCGCCCTCGTCCGTGAGGTAACCGTTGCTCGACTGACCGGCGAGCTAGCGGCCTACGAGCAAGTGGCTGGCGGTATTCAGCGGTGGCGAGAGCTGGTCCGCAAGACACCAGACGCAGAGGTCCGCTACGCCCTGATGCAGCGACTGCTCACCGCAAAGAGTCAACCCTCGCTGGTAGCCTACTTGTCGCTTGTGCGCGACCGAGCACTACGCGACGAGGCACTGGCTGCAGGGGCAGAATTAAAAGAGCTACCGGTCGATGGATTCATCGAACTACTTGGGCACGAGGACGAATCGGTCAGGCTCGCCGCGGCGGTGGTGCTTGGCCGGATGAATCGCTGCGAAATGACCGCTGCGCTGATCGACCGCGTTCAGCAGCAACCCTCGAACTCTCAGGAGGCGTGGTTCGCGCTGTTTGCCTGCCGATGCGATGCGGCCGATACGTTTTTGGTCCACGCCACGCAAAGCCCCCAATTGCTGGGCCAGTTTAATCATGCCCAATTGCAGTGGGCGCAACTAAGTTACTAGAGTTGTCCGTTGTGAGCCGTAGGCGCTAGCCTCGGGTGAAGTTAGAGGTCGACGAGGATGGTTGTGTGGGTGTTTTCCTTGAGGCACCCGACGCTAGCGCGTACGGCTCACGTGGTCAGTAAAAATTTTCTTTCCCTCACGGAGATTTTGCCATGCGTTTTTCACGACCGATTAGTGGCTGCTTATTTGCAAGTTTCGTGGCGATCTTGTTGGCGCTCCCCCTTATCGCTCAAGCACAGCAGGAGGAAGAGTACGTCTTGGGAACCTACGAAGTGGGCGATCTGACGATGAATATCATAGACCATCCCTACGGCAAGGCGGCGTCGCAAACTCGTCGAGGATTTCAAGGAGGCGGTAGAGGCGGGCAATTCAGCGTGCCGGAGGTCGCTTCCCATCAGCCGCTCTATCTGGCTCAATTTGGTCGCCGCGCCGATGCCGGAATGCAACATTCCATGGACGACTTAATCGGCGCCATCTTCGCTACGGTCGAACCGGATAGCTGGACTACCAACGGCGGTGGTGGAGAACTCCGGGCCTTTGGCACGGCGCTAGTCGTGTGGCAAACCGAGCCAGTCCATCAAAAAATTAGGCAACTCCTCACCACACTTCGGAACGGCAACCGGCCGACGCTGAAGGTCGACGCCCGCTGGCTGCTGCTCAACTCCGACGATCTTGCCCAACTGGCGCCGGCCGACAACAACGGCACAACCCGTGTCGACCCCCAGGTGCTTGACCAGTTCACGCGCCGACCAACCAGCATTCGCGGCCTTACCCAGTGTTTTAGTGGACAGTTGGTCTACGTCGTGAGCGGCACGCAGCGGAATGTTGTCTCGGGTTACATCCCCGTGGTTGGTGGCGGCGACGTCGGCTATCAACCGATTGTGCAGAAAGTGAACTTTGGCACGCTGCTCGAAATCCGACCGATGTTGACACCCGGCGGCCTGACAGCCGTAGTCGATCTGACGGCCACCCTCACCTTTCGTGGCGAACAGCCGAACCTTCCTGGCAACTTCGCTCCACTAGCTGTACCCCCGGCCATCGATCGAATCGCGATCGAAACGCAACAACTGGCCACGACGTTGCGACTGCCAACCGCAGTGCCGGTGATCGTGGGAGGACTAACCTACAAGCCAGCGTCGGCCTTGATGGAGCAGCCGGCAATGGAGCAGGCGGCACAATCGGAGAGCCCGCAACTCTACTTGATCCTGCAAGTTCAGTAGCTAAAGCGGATGCCTCGCCTGTGGGATCAAGAAGTACCTCGCCGCACTCAGCATCGCCGCGACGCCCCGGCAGCTCTCGCGATTCCTCTGCGGCTGCAGCTCCCCCGCCACCAGCAAGGCCAAGCTCCGCAGCCACTCTGAATTCGGATCTCTTCAGCGCGTCCGATTCTCCGAAGTGCTAGCCGCAGCGGAGGAACTGGGTACCCCTTCTTGAGAGCTCTGCTTCTTGAAGGCTTTGGGTGGAACGAACCTTCCCTCCGAGCGCGTCCCCAAAGAAGATCCCGTGAACGGTTACTCGGACACTTCGATCCGGCAGGTAGGAATTCTGTTCCAATCCTAGCGTTAGAAATCGATTGTCCGACCTGGTGCGGGAGTGGATTCGACGGGCTTGTCGTGCGTTGTTTCTTTCGGCGTGTCGGTTGTCTCTGGCGTCTCTGGGCGTTCGCCCGCGTCAAGCTGTTGCGACTCACGCCAAGGCTTACCCGCTTCATAGCTTGCCAGCTCTTCCCCGATCTGTACGGCGCTTTCTTCCTGGTCGTTCAATTCCACCGCCTTCTTCGACCATTCCACCGCCTTCTCGAAGTCACCTATCTCTGCGTAGGCGGCAGCGAGGCTGCTGAGAATGTGAGCCTTCTTGTGCTCCGTTAGTACGCAGGCTTTCGTGGCCAACTCAACCGCCCGTTTGCCTTCTCTTAATTCGTTGTCCGGGCTTGTGGCGAGTGTCCAGGCCAAGTTATTGAGGATGCCGGAGTCTTCGGGCTCGTGCGTCAGGGCCGATTCATAATTCGCGATCGCCTCGCGATGTTGGCCCAAATTCAGGTTGGCATCGCCTCGAAATCGCAGGAGCAGAGCGTTCTCAGGCTCGACCTTCAGTGCTCGGTCCAGTGCATCGATGGCGCGGCGGGGCATTTCGAGTTGCAAAGCGTAGAGAGCAATTTGCAAGTGGATCTCTACTTGGGGCTGCATCGCTTCGGCCAACTCTTCGAGCTGCGCGAGCGCCTTTCGTGTCTCCCCCTGCAGCTCGTAGGCCCTCGCCTTGAGGAGGAACGCCTGTACTAATCCTGGCCGCAAGACGAGCGCCTGCTCCGCATCTTTCAAACCGAGTTCGGCTTGCTCGTTACGCAGATAAATATCGGCCCGCATGAGGTAGCCGAGCGAGTTTTTGGGGCGCAGATCGATTACCTTCGTCGCCTGTTCGATCGCTTGGCTAAAATTGCCAAGCTTGCTGTACATCTCGCTTCGTCGAAGATAGGGCGTCACCGCGTTGGGGGCGAGTTCGGTCGCACGATCAAAGCTTGCGAGGGCTTCCTCTTGCCGGTCGAGTGCTAGTAGCACGAGCGCCCGCAATTCGTGCGTAGCAAAGTTGTCCGGCTTGATCGTTAGCACCTCGTCAACGTCCTTCAGGCAGGTTTCGTATTGTTTGCCGGCGAAGTAATGCCGCGCCCGCATGAGCCGATATTCGATGCGATCGCCATCGGTCTCGATCGCCTTGGTTAGATCCGACAGTCGTTGTTTCTCGTCCTTTTGCCCGGCCGCTCGGCGAGCATACGCCTCGGCGCGTAATGGGGGCTCCGCCTCGTCAGACTCGATGACGGTTGAAAACGCGCGGTGCGCTGCCTCGGGATCCCCCAGCGACAGCTGTTGCAGGCGGCCGATAAGCAGGTAGGCATCGAGCTGCGAATCATCGAGTTTCGCGACTCGCAAAAGGTCGACCAGCGCCAGTTGCCGAACTTGCAGCCACCGTGGGTCTTGTTTTGGATTCGGCAGAGGACGGTCGAGGATCATCTGTGACAGCGCTGTCCCTCGCTCCAAAAACGAAGCGGCCAGCATCTGTTCCGCAAACTCCCTGTTCTCTTCGTCGAGACCTTTTTTGATCGAAGATTCCAGGAGCTGGATCACCTGCCCCATCTGCCGGCCATCTTGGGCGATGAGCTTCCGCCGTGTTGCTTCGTCGAGATCGGGTTGCCCCGGGTTGGCCGTATCGACCTCGACTTGCAAACCAGCCGATTCGCTAGCGGCCTCTGGTTCCTCACCCAGCTCCTTGACCGGCTCCTGGGCCAAGGCGAACGGGGCGGCGAGCAGGAGAAAGAGGGAGAAAAAACGGAGAGGAACTGAGGTGGGCAACATAGCGGGGAATTCCGGCTGGAAGGAAATTGGCAAACGGTCTTGGTCCTGGCCTGCGAGCCAAGAGCCAAGCCAACCCAATTATTGCCGCTCGTTGGCTACCTGGCTATGGCAAACCGGGCGCTTTCAGAGGCTTGCCCCTGGACTCTGGACCCGAAACCTTGGACCCTCGACCCTCCCCGAATCCTCTTATCATCGGCCCGACGATCCGCTTTTTCCCGTGGTCAACAGGGAGGAGCAGCGGTTCGGTAGAAAACCGTCTTCCAGAGTGTCATCATGTTGTGGTTGATCGCCAGAATGAGCAAGACTCTTGCAGTCGCAGGCGATCTCTGCGATTCGAATTCGCCTGAGCCGCTACCAGCTCCGCCCGCCAGCATGGAGCTGCCGATTTCGTTTCCACGATCGGTGGATTCTTGGGATCTTGGATAGCGTTCCTCGGGATTTATCCTGATCAAGTCTCCCGGCCTGCGCACCGACTTCTTCCACGGGCTGGAAAGCCGTCACCTACTCGAAGATAATCGGCCCTCCGTTGCCCCCTTCTTCCTCTTCCCACGCCTTGCGCACTTCTCCCAGGCCGTAGGTGCAAAGATCGAAACAGTCGCTCAATCGTTGGAGTACCTCCGACGGGGCTTGCTCCTTTTCGACCTCAATGGTGCTGGCGATTAGGTAGTTCCGTTTGCCTTGATCACAGTAGTCGAGCAACCGATCTTTGCCACCCGCTTGCTGCATTCGGTCGGCCATCTCGGGAAACAAACCCGTCCAAAAGAGTGTGAAGTCGCCGATGTGGCGGTGGAGTTGCCGCTTGGCGGGGCCTTGCCGGTGCCTTGCCTCTTCGAGCATGTCGGCGACCTGAGTCAACCGGCTACCCCGAATGTCGCGCACTGCGTAGACGTTCTCGGATCGCAGAAAGCGGACGAGCATTTCCGACAGGTAGTCGGTCAGCGGTGGATCGGCGACGCCGAGCCTTGTTTGGAAGACGAACTCCGTGACGCCCGCGAAAAAACGGCGAGCACTTTCACTCCGGCGATTTGGCTGCACAGGGGACCTCCTATAAGTGAGCTGCCTGCTTGTTTTCTATCACCCGACTAGTGCCATTACAGCAATTGCCCCTCCGTATCAATAGTAGTCTGCTAGGGCAGTGTTCGCCAAAACTAGATCCTACTCCGTCCTTGTTCGCATTGTTGAAAAGACATAAGTCTTTTCTGGAAAACGGCTTGCGGCTCGCCAGCCGGGAAACAAGAAGGCTTGGGCGGCTTGGCCTTTCTCCGGACACCACCGCATTCCACGCACCCCACTACAGTGCCGCGAGCAGGGTCGCGACGTAGTCGCCCACTTCCCGGAGTACCTCGTCGCGTGGCCGCCGGTCTGCCTCGGCGATCCGGCGGACGATTGCCGATCCGACAATCAATCCATCGGCGACCGGTGCGAGCAATTTCACATGCTCCGGCTTGGCGATGCCAAAGCCAATACAAATCGGCAGCTTGGTTTGCGAGCGAAGCCACGTCACCTTCTCTACGATGTCGTCGGGAAGTTCGGTTCTTTCGCCGGTGATTCCGGTGATCGAGACGTAGTAGACAAACCCGCTCGACGTTTCGCAAATTTGGAGTGTACGATCGCGCGGTGTCGTCGGTGCGACCAGTTGGATCAGGCTCAAGTCGCGCTCGCGACAAAGACCGGCGAGCCCTTGCGACTCCTCCACCGGTAAATCGGGAACGATGAGCCCCGCGATGCCCGCCTTGCACGCGTCGTCGCAATACTTTTGCACGCCATAGCGGTAGACGATGGCGTAGCTCACCATCGTGACGACTGGTGCGCGAAGTGCGGGCGTCGTCTCGGTGAGCATCTCGAGAATGCGGGCAAGCTTCACCCGCTTGTCGAGTGCACGCGTGTAGGATGCTTGGATCACTGGTCCGTCGGCAATCGGATCGCTGTAGGGAATGCCAACCTCGCACAAGCTAGCACCGCGCGCAACGATCTCCTGGAGGACTTCGCTGGTGAACTCGAGGTCAGGATCGCCTGCGGTGACGAACGGCATGAGCGCCTTGCGGCCTTCGGAGCGAAGTTGTTCGAAGAGTTGGTCGATGGCTGACATGTTGACTCAGTTCCTGGATTTCATAGCGATAGCGACCGAGGCGGGCGGAACACGTCTGTGCGACACGGACGAGGCGTGCGGCCGTTGCTTACCCAAAATCAATGCCCTTGAGCCTCGCGATTTCCATCGCGTCTTTGTCACCCCGACCGCTCAGGCAAACGACGATCACTTCTTCAGGCTTGCGGCTGCGGGCGATCTCCATCGCCTTGGCAACCGCGTGCGACGACTCGAGTGCGGGCATGATTCCTTCAGCAGCGGTACAGGCGTCGAAAGCTTGCATGGCGGTCGTGTCGGTGCAGCTTTCGTAGGTCACCCGGCCTGTCTCTTTCCAGTAACTATGCTCGGGGCCGACGCCTGGGTAGTCGAGGCCAGCACTCATCGAATGAACATCGCACGTCTGGCCATCTTCGTCCTGCATCACATAGCTATAACTGCCGTGCAAAACGCCTGGCTGACCAAACGTGAGGGGCGAGGCGTGGTCACCCGGGCTGTCACTCCGCCCACCGGCTTCGACGCCGACGAGTTTGACCTCCGCATGTTCGATAAAGGGATAAAACATGCCTGCCGCGTTGCTGCCGCCGCCGACGCAGGCAACGACCACATCGGGCAAGCGGTCAAGGCGAGCAAGACTTTGCTCGATTGTTTCTTTGCCGATAACGCTTTGAAAGTCGCGAACGATTTGAGGGAACGGATGTGGACCAACGACCGAGCCGAGGACATAGTGCGTGTTGTCGACCGACGCCATCCAGTCTCGCATTGCTTCGTTGATGGCGTCACGCAAAGTCCGTGCGCCACTGGTGACAGGGCGGACCTCCGCGCCGAGCAGCTTCATCGAAAAGACATTCGGCTTCTGCCGACGGATGTCTTCCTCGCCCATGTAGACGACGCAAGGCAAACCGAAATGGGCACACGCGGTCGCGGTGGCCACCCCATGCTGTCCTGCCCCCGTCTCGGCAATCACCCGCCTCTTGCCCATTCGCATCGCGAGCAAGCACTGCCCGAGGGTGTTGTTGATTTTATGGGCACCAGTATGGTTGACATCTTCGCGTTTGAAATAAATCTGTGCCCCGCCAGCCTGCTCGCTCAGCCGCTTGGCGTGGTAGAGAGGCGAAGGCCGACCGACAAAATCGCGAAAGAGCCCCGCTAATTCCGCTTGGAAACCATCGTCCTCCTTCGCCTTGGCATACTCCGCGGCAAGCTGATCGAGTGCACCGACCAGCGTCTCCGGAACGTACCGCCCTCCGAAGGGGCCAAATCGGCCTCTGGCATCGGGAACGACAGTGGTTGCGGGTTGGGGAGGCCTGTTGCTCATACGCCTGATTGTCGTTGGCGCTTGTCACACGATCAAGGGTTCGCGGCGGGGGGTGTTGAACGCTTCGCCCTGCCTGCCGCCGAGTGCTGGCCCTCCCGCCGGCGAGCTACGCCTCGTCGGAAACGCGCAGCGCCCGCTCGACGACTTCTGACGGAATCCCAATTCCCACGACATGCAGCTCGCCAAGGAATTCCTTCGCGGCGGGTTGCTCGTAACCGATTTTCGTGGCGACAAACGTCGCGGTCACTTCCGCACGAATCGTCGTCGGTGAAGGCTGGCCCGTATCGCAATCGAGGCCGCTCGGGACGTCCATCGCTAGCGTCCTGATCGGCTTGGCGTTCATCCACTCGATGATCGTGTCGTAGGGTGCCCGTGGCGGGCCGACCGCGCCGGTACCGAGCAACGCATCGACTAGCCAGTCGCAGCCTTCCGTCGCAACGTCAAGGATATCGAGAACGTCGGGTAGTGCCGCAGAGCCTCCTTCGTGGGCGAGTTCCACCATCAGGGAGCCGTCGCGGCGCAAGAGGTCATAGTTTGCCGATGCGTCGTCTGAAAGTTCTTCGGCGCGTGGCACCAGCAGGACACGAGGTTCGTAGCCACGAATCGCCAGGTGTCGAGCGAGGACCAACCCATCGCCGCCGTTGTTCCCTTTGCCGCACAAGAGGGCGACCCGCCCCGCGATACCCTTCGGCTCCAAGAGGCCCTGCTGTTCCAATAGCTTCTGTTCTAATAAATCCGCGCACCCTCGCCCCGCGTTCTCCATCAGAGTAAGGCCTGTCATGCCGAATTCTTCGATGGCAATGCGATCGACTTCGCGAGATTGGGCGCGCGTGAGCGAACGAGGTGAGGACATGAGGGCGATGCTCCTAAGTTGCCAATAGTGGCAGGTTGCTTGCTTGGGTGCGCTAAGACCTTGGGTGCGCTAAGACGGGTGCCCCCCTCCGCGACACTTCTGCTACACTGAATTCTATGCGAGAGGCATCGAACGAACCACTACCGACCTTGCCGACCCGCGCGGACGACAGCCACAAGGGCGATCATGGTCGCGTGCTGCTAGTGGGTGGTTCACGCGGCATGGCGGGGGCCATCTCGCTTTCGGGGCTCGCCGCGCTGCGGAGCGGTGCCGGGCTCGTGACGATTGCCACTCCAAGAGGCGCCCAGGCGACCGTTGCCAGTTTCTCCCCCTGCTACATGACTGTCGGCCTCGCGGACAATGACGACACCTTCTCGGTTGCTGCCATCGAGCCGATCCTTGAACTGGCCGAACGAGCCGACGTGGTTGCCATCGGGCCAGGCATGGGCCCAAACGGGGTGGTACGAACGCTGGTGAAGCGGCTCTACAAATATCTCGCGGCGCCGCTGGTGGTCGACGCCGACGCCCTGAACTCGCTGGCCCAATTACCAACCGCACTGCAAAACCCCGGTGGCCCGCGAGTGCTCACCCCCCACCCGGGCGAATTCGCCCGCCTCACCGGCAGGGCGTGCCCGCTTCAGCGGGCCGGAGCCGCCATGGCACTCGCCGCGCGCGACCCCACCTCCCAAACCGTGGTGGTCCTCAAAGGGGCGGGAACGATCATCGCGACTTCGGAGCAATACGCCACCAATAAGACCGGCAACCCTGGCATGGCAACCGGCGGCGCGGGCGACGTTCTCACGGGCATGATCGCTGCACTCGCTGGGCAGGGGCTCGACAGTTGGTCCGCCGCACGACTTGCCGTGCATGTTCATGGGCACGCCGGCGACTTGGCTGCCAAGCAGTGGGGGGAAGTCTCGCTGATTGCAACCGACTTGGTCGAGCATCTACCAGCGGCGTTTCAAGAGGAGCCGTGTTAGCCCGCGTTGACGGTGAACGCTCGAAACTCGATACTGGCGGTTCCCGTCATTTCCACTCCGAAGCGATCCCTCGTGCACGTTATTCGCCATGTCCATGATCTGCCGCCGATCGCCCGTGGGGGGGCGGTGACCATTGGGAATTTCGATGGGGTTCATCGGGGCCATGCTCGCATTGTCGAAAGGTTGCTCGCACGGGCGAAGGAAGTGGGAGGGCCCGCGGTGGTTTTTACGTTCGACCCTCACCCGGCCCGATTGCTTAGGCCCGAGGCTTGTCCCGCGCCGCTCACCTGGACCGAGCGGAAGGCGGAGCTGCTTGCCCAACTCGGCATCGACTGGGTCATCGCCTACCCGACCGACCTGGGGCTCCTATCGCTTTCGCCTCGCGATTTCTTCGAACGGGTCGTCTGCGAAGTACTCGCCGCCCGGGCGATGGTCGAAGGGCCTAACTTTTTCTTCGGAAAAAATCGGGCCGGCGACGTGGAGAGGCTTCGTGAGTTGGCTACCGAGGCCGGCGTCCAGCTCGAAGTGACGCCTCCGCTGGAGATCGAGGGGCAAGTGATTTCCAGCTCACGAATTCGCGAAGCGATCCGACGGGGCCATGTGGCGGACGCCCGGCATTGGCTCACTGCGCCCTACCGAATCCGTGGAATGGTCACCCATGGTGCGGGCCGGGGAGCGACCCTGGGGTTCCCAACCGCTAATCTCGAAGGTGTCGACACCCTCCTCCCAGCGCTTGGTGTGTATGCTGGAGTCGCATGGGCCGTTGGTCGACGCTGGCCTGCCGCGATCCATTTGGGACCCAACCCAACCTTCGGCGAAGGAGCCACCAAGGTCGAAGTCCACTTGATTGGCGCCGACGAAAGCCTTTACGGTCAGATACTCGAGATCGAGTTCCTCGAGTCGCTTCGCGATGTGCAGTCGTTTAATTCGATCGAAGAACTCCAGAAACAGTTGCAGAGAGACGTAAACCGAGCGAAAGAAATCGCGGATGATTTTTTGCACCGCTAAATCGGAGAGTTGTCGATGTCTATTGCGTGGCGACCTTTTGTTGACTTTGTGAGCGAACACCATTCGTTTGTCCTTACTACGCACATGCGCGCCGACTGCGATGCGCTTGGCAGCGAGCTGGCCCTTGCCGCGGCGCTCGAGTCCCTTGGGAAAAAGGTGCGGATCGTCAATGCGGATGGCGTCCCTCCGCATATCGCGTTCATCGACCGAGCCAAGCGCGTCGAAGTGCTAGGCGAAGATGTCTTAGCCAGTGAACTCTTAGGCGATTCGGTCGATGCGATGATTGTTGTGGATACGAGTGCTTGGCAGCAAATTGGCCCCATGGCAGACATCTTTCGCGAGTCCACCGCAGCCAAAGTGGTCATCGACCATCATGTGAGTGGCGACGACATGGGAGCGCAGGTCTTCAAGGACGACTCGGCCGAAGCCAACGGTCGGCTCATTCTCGAAGCGATCGAGGCGCTGGGTGTCGACCTCACCGAGGAGATGGCAACGGTTCTTTTTGCCGCGATTGCGACCGATACAGGCTGGTTTCGCTTTGCGTTGGTCGGCGCGAGTTGCTTTGCGGCCATTGAAAAGCTCGTTGCCGCCGGCGCGTCCCCCCCACGCATTTTTGGCGCGCTCTACGAACAGAGCACCCAGGCAAGAGTGAACCTCCAAGGCCTTATTTTAAGCCAAGTCGAAACGGCCCTGGAGGGTCGCTTTGCCCATTCCTGCGCCACGCGGGCCGATTACGAAACGACCGGTGCCCAGCAAAACGACACCGAAGACGTGGTCAACCGGTTGCTCACCATCGCGGGTGTCGAAGCGGCGGCGCTCTTTGTAGAATTCGAAAAGGGCATCACCAAAATCAGTCTCCGCAGTCGCACCAACTTCGACGTGCGAAGCATTGCCGAGCAGTTTGGCGGTGGTGGCCACCGCGCAGCGGCCGGTTTGCGAATCCCCCAACCCCTTCCCGAAGCCCGCAAAATGGTGCTTGAGGCAATGGATGCGAAAATGAACGAATTGGACGGGTGACACTTCACGCGCGGCCGTAGGGCCTCGAGCCATGAGCATTCCAATATCCCTATCCTTTTCACGGATCCCTCACGGGGCAACTTCCATGAGTTCTTCCAACGAAAAACCATCGCCAGAACCACGCCGGTCGTTCTTTACCAAACTCCTCGCCGGCCTCACGGGCGTCGTGGCGCTGCTGGGGCCCGTTGGGGCAGGGATCGCAGTACTGCTCGATCCGCTGGGGAGAAAAAAAACGGAGGGAAAATGGATCCGTGTCGCAACGCTCGATGCTTTGCCAGCGGATGGCAAGCCGTATCGATTCGCCGTCGTCGACGAGGCACCAACCGACAAGTGGAATTTGTACGACCCGCAACCGATCGGAACCCTCTATCTTACTCGGTTGGATGCAAAGGCGACGCCGACCGCGATTAGCGCGGAGTGCCCCCACCTTGGATGCACGGTCGATTTCCAGAATTCGAGCGGCGAATTCCATTGCCCTTGCCACAGTGCCGATTTCGATGTCCACGGTGTTCGTACCGACGAGGAATCCGTCAGTCCGCGCGACCTCGACTCCCTTGAAGTAGAAATACGGAAGGGCAAGGAAATCTGGGTCGATTATCGGAAATTCAAAGCAGGAGTCGGAGACCAAGTGGTGGTATAGCGCTGCCTCCTGCCTACGGACGAAACCACGGCCCCTGACGGACCCCGGTCGCCTTCACTATTCCGCTTGCCTCTTAACGATCTCACTCACTATGTTTCGACGTATTGCTGATTGGTTAGACGACCGCACCGGCTGCCGAAAGGCGGTTCATGAGGTGCTTTACCGGAGAATTCCTGGGGGAGCGCGTTGGCGTTACGTCTGGGGGACGACGCTCATTTTTGCGGTCTTCGTCGAGTTTGTTACGGGGCTGTTCCTCTGGATGCACTACAGCCCCAGCACGCAGACCGCCTGGGAGAGCGTTTATTACATCCAATACGAAATGTCGGGCGGGTCGCTTTTGCGCGGGCTGCATCATTACATGGCCCAGGCGTTGATGGTGCTCTTGGCACTTCATCTCATGCAGGTGGTCATTGCCGGGGCGTATCGCGCGCCGCGAGAAGTCAATCACTGGACTGGATTAGCGTTGATGGCAACGCTCTTGGTGATGGGGCAGACCGGTTACCTCCTCCCGTGGGACCAGCGCGGGTACCACGCAACACAAGTCGCTACCAACATTGCCGGCGTCACGCCGGTCGTGGGAGATCAGGTCAAGGCCATTGCCATCGGAGGGAGTGAATTTGGGCACCATACCCTCACGCGGTTCTTCGCACTGCACGCCGGTTTACTTCCCGCACTACTGCTCGGTCTGTTGATGCTGCATGTGGCGATCGGGCGCCGGCATGGCGTGACGGCCCCGGTGGAATCCAAGCGTCCCGACACTCCCTACTGGCCTGACCAAGCCCTCCGAGACGGCATCGCGTGCCTGGCGGTCTTGGGAACGGTTGGGCTCCTGGCGACGCAGTGGCGAGCGGACCTTGGCCCCCCCAGTGACCCGACCGTCGATTTCAATTCCGCTCGTCCCGAGTGGTATTTTCTGTTCCTCTTTCAGCTTCTGAGTTACTTCAAGGGCGCAAGCGGAATGTTCATCGCCGCGCAGCTCATCCCGGGGCTCCTACTTCTCGGCATGGCACTGATGCCTTTCGTTGGGCGATGGAAATTGGGCCGCAGCTTCAATGTGGTTTTTTTATTCGCGTTGTTGGCCAGTGTCGCTGGCCTCACCGGCGTGGCGCTCTACGAAGATTACAACGGCAAGACCGACGAGTCGAAGCAATTCTTGGCCCACCTTGCCCTGGGGCATGATCAAGCAGAGCGGGCGCGCGAACTTGCGTCGATGGGCATCCCTATCGAAGGTGCCAAGCAGATGCTGCGCGACGATCCCAAGGCGGCCGGCTACCAGCTCTTCCAGTTCCATTGCGCTGCCTGCCACGACCACTACGACGCACAAAGCGAAACCATCGGCGACCGGCTCCTTCATGTCCAAGGCGACGAACCGACCGCATCGAATCTCTACGGTTTCGGCAGCCGCCAGTGGGTGGAAGGAATGCTTGACCCGGAAAAAATCGCCGGGCCGCATTACTTCGGAAGGACCCTTCTAGCCGAAGGCGAAATGGTCGAATGGGTCAAGGATTACATTGGCGACGTCTCCGATTTGGACGAGAGCGAAAAAAAGACTTACGCCAAGCAAGTCAAAGCCGTGGCATGGGCACTTTCTGCCGAAGCCAAGCTCCCTTACCAACGCGACATCGACCAGCGCGATCAAGCGCAAATTTCCGTTGGGAACAAGTTGGCGATCGAAGAGTTTGGCTGCATCGACTGCCATAAAATGGGCGACCAGGGTGACCTTGGCACCGGGCCTGACCTCACGAGTTACGGCTCCCACGACTGGCTCTTGGAGTTTCTCAAGAATCCCCACGCCGAGCGGTTCTACTACTCCAAAGAAAACTACGACGAGGTCGATCGCCTGATGCCTGCCTACGCCGCGCACGCAGACGACCCGAAGCTCTCGGACCACCAGCTCCACCTTCTCACCCGCTGGCTCCGCCAAGATTGGCCGATGCCGGTGGACTTGAAGGCGGGGGAATGACAGCCGAGCTGCCACGCGGTCGGTAAATCACAGGCCTCAGACGGCCAGCCCACGACCAACGGTTTCCTTGGGAAGTGTTTCAGTCGGTACAATCGCCAAAGTTTCCCACGTCCTCTGTCCGATAGCACCAAGGAGAACATCCGACCTTTTCCGCGAAGGAGTGACGTATGTGGTGTCAGCATTGCCAGCAGGACGTACCGGCGATTGGGGCAGCGGCGGACGAACCGCTCGAGTGTGCCCGGTGCCAGAAGGTGATCGATGGGGAATATCACTATGACGCTGGTACTCCGAACGCTCGTACGGAGCCGCAAATTAGTTGGCGATCCGAACAGCGAATGCGGGAAATCGGACGTTCGCTCCGTTCGCCCGTTGCTTCGGTACCAGTTGCTTCCGTGCCCGTCGCTCCGGTGGTGGTCGACTCCCATGCGCTCAGCTCCCATACGTTCAGCGATCAGGTCCGCTTCGACACGCCTGGCCGAGAACGGCCGAAACCAAGCGAGGCCCTACCAACGGAACCCCTGGCTGCCAGTAGCCACGCCAACGGCGATCGGCAGATGCAAGCTGTCGCCTGGTTGGCAATGATTTTTGGCTTCGGACTGGCGACGGGCGGGGTGGTGCTCTTGGGGATGGGACTTTTGGGCCAGCAACCCGAATTTTGGCAATGGGGCGTTGGCGTTACGCTCGCCGGCCAGGCGGCGCTCATTGCCGGACTGATTCGTGTTCTCATCAGTTTATGGTCCAACAGCCGGATCGCATCCAAGCATCTTACTGAAGTGCAACGGGGCCTTGCCCAGGTTCAGCGATCCGCTGACTCGATCGTCGCACAGCGACCAGGCGGTGCGAGCGGATTCTATGGCGAGCTCTCCCGTGGCGCGAGCCCGACGATCCTCCTGGCGAATCTCAAAGGCCAAATCGACCACCTCGCCGCGAGGATGTAACAGGCAACGGGTGGAGTGCATGGAACGCGACCAAGCCAATGGCGTGATTGCATGCGCCCGGCAGCCCTCCACGAGGAGCTACGGATTACTCCGTCAACAAGTCGTTGGCCTCTTCGGCTACCGGCGCTCGCGGCAGGAACGCTCGGGCATGTTCTCCCGCTCCCGTCAGCTTGACGACGCGACGCATGGCAACTTCCGACGCGGCCTTTTGGTCGTCGAAGTGTTGCATGACTGCTAGCAGGAACAGGGCATCGGCGTCGAGCGGGTGCTCTTCCATCTGTAGGTGAAGCTGGCGGAAAATGGCCCGCTTGGCGTTTGCGGACGGGAAAAGCTCCTCCAGCACGAAACCTGACTCGGGCCAATTCGGTTGGAGTCGCAATCCCTTGCGCAGGGCCATCACTGCCCGGGGATAGCGCCCAGCACCCGTTTCGGCAAACGCTTGGCGAAAGTAAATTTCGGCAAGTTCCGAGGCCTGGGTCGCCGCTTTGCGATACCGCGCAGCCGCCTTAGGGTAGTTGCCTTTCTTAAAGTGTCGATCGCCTTGCTCGACAAATCGCCAAGCCCGGGCGCGAGCGGTCGGATTGCTCAATGGGGGCGGCGATGCCGGTGCGGTAGCCCTCGCCACACGCAGCGGACCACTGCGGCTCGCACGGTTGTTCCCGACGCCAGTCCCTAAAAACTTTCGCGTTGCTCGCGGACCGTAGAGCGAACCGGCGTCGCCATAAACGGGTGGCAAATAGACCGGGCCTCGACGATACCAATCCTCGTAATAACCGCGCGAGTAGCTGGGGTAGCCACCAATGGGATAGCCTCCCGAATGGTAAGGGTCCGAATAATAGTGATCGGCGTAATAATAATTGGAGT
This sequence comes from Planctomycetaceae bacterium, assembly GCA_003233055.1. Taxonomy (GTDB): domain Bacteria; phylum Planctomycetota; class Planctomycetia; order Pirellulales; family Lacipirellulaceae; genus Aeoliella. The sequence goes on along the minus strand of QIKP01000014.1, from coordinate 107,302 downwards.
AATAGGTTGGCCCCTGGGAATAGCCGTAGGAGTAGCCGCGCCGGGGCAGTACGTAATTCGTCGTCCGCCGCGGCCCGTTGGAGTTCGACTTGATCCCGTTGCGGTCGACACCGGTCCCGGTGATCGCGTTCCGGTTGTGGATGTCCGGTGCCGTACGGCGCTGAGCCTGGGCGAAGGGAAGCGAGACAAGTGCGAGAAGCAGACCGCCCCCCAGCAGAACGACCGATCGATGGAACGTAATCATCTCCAAGATCCTCCGGTGAAAAGCAATCGAGATGGCGCAGCGCCCTTCCCAACTGCATTATCCCGATGGACGAGAGTTTGGCAAATCGGCGAAGACGCTCCCATTTGTTCGCATCGATGTCGATTTTCCCACCGATTTGCTCGCCCGGATCCGACTCACTCGACGCCCCCCCCATCGGTGTTCCAAATCGGGGCCTGACAAGAGTCGCCCCAGTTTTCACGGACCGCGTGGTGGTCCGGCTCAGTGGAGAATCTTGGAAGGAGGAGTCACTGCAAGACTTCCTTGTCCGCATTACCCCAGCGTGGCTAGCTCTTGTCCGTTGGTGATTTGCTGTCCGACTTCGACGAGCACTTCTTTCACGACCCCGTCATGGGGTGCGGCGACAGGAACTTCCATCTTCATGGCTTCGAGGACGAAGAGCGTTTCCCCCGACCGGACCGTATCTCCTGGTTGAACGAGCGCTTTGAGCAGGATGCCCGGCATCTGAGCTTGGATGGCGGTCAAGACGGTCGAAGCCTCGCCATCGGTGGCCCGCTCTGTGCCGGCCGCACGAGGCTTCATGGCGACTTGGTAGACATTGCCATCGACCACCACGTTGTTGCCATTGAAGGCGAGGAAATGATCCTTGCCATCGACGGTGACGGTGTACTCGGCCGACTGGTTGGGCGATGCGAGAGGAGTGGTTGATTCCGATTCTTTGTCGATTTTTCGGACGCTCACTTCGGCATTGCCTTCGAGGAAGGTGAGCCCCTTTTCCTTGCAAGTAGCGACGATGAAGAGATTTTCGTCGGTCTCGGGAAGGTTGCGATCTTTGATTTGCGTGCGAGCCGCCTCGATCCCTTTGGTCGGATCCTCCTCGTTCATTTCGAGTGGCGAACGCGTGGTCGGTTCCATTTCGAGTTGTTTCGATGCGAGCGCAACAATCTTGGGGTCGGGTGCGACGGGGGTCTTTCCGAAGTAGCCGAGTACCATTTGCCCATACGACTCGGCAATTTTTTCCCATTCACCAAACATCACGTTATTGAACGCCTGCTGGAAGTAAAACTGCGAGACCGGCGTGACCGATGTGCCGTATCCCCCACGGCGGACGACTTCGCCCATTGCGTGGATGATTTCGGGGAACTTCTCCATGATGCCGTTGTCGCGAAGCATCTGCGTATTGGCAGTGAGCGCTCCTCCCGGCATGGGGCTCCAGGGGATGAGAGGCTCGACCGCGACCGCTTCGGGAGGGAGGAAGTAGTCGCTCATGCATTCTTTGAAGACCTCTTCGGCTTCTCGGATTTTATCGATGTCGATGTCGAGGGTGTAGTCACTGCCTCGAAGAGCGTGCCACATCACGAGCAGGTCGGGCTGGCAGGTGCCGCCGGAACAGGGAGCCAGCGAGAGATCGATGGCATCGGCACCGGCGTCGATCGCCGCCTTGTTGGCTAGGAGGCTTACACCAGCGGTCTCGTGTGTATGGAAGTGAATGTAAGCGTCCGCCGGCAGCATTTTCCTCGCCTGTCGGATGGTCTCGTAGACCTTCGACGGGACGGCGGTTCCGGACGCATCCTTAAAACAGACCGCGTCGAAGGGAATCTCGGCGTCAAGGATTTGCTGGAGCACGTTGGTGTAAAAGTCGACGTCGTGCGCTCCCGTACAGCCTGGGGGGAGTTCCATCATGGTCACCACGACCTGATGCTTGAGCCCTGCATCGACGATGCACTGTCCGCTGTAGATCAAATTGTTGACATCGTTGAGCGCGTCGAAGTTGCGGATCGTTGTCATGCCATGTTTTTTGAAGAGCTCGGCATGGAGCTTGATGACATCTCGGGGTTGCGATTCGAGGCCAACGACATTCACACCACGGGCGAGGGTTTGCAGGTTGGCATCCGGACCCGCCGTCGCGCGGAAGGCATCCATCATGTCGAAGGCGTCTTCGTTGCAGTAGAAGTAGAGCGACTGAAATCGCGCCCCGCCACCTGCCTCGAAGTAGGCGATCCCGGCATCCCGGGCTGCTTCGAGCGCCGGCAAGAAGTCGGGGGTCAGGACACGCGCTCCGTAAACGGACTGAAACCCGTCGCGGAAGGCCGTACACATGAAGTCGATTTTTTTCTTAGCCACGTCTTCTCTCGATCAAAGGAAGGTGTATGCAAGGCATCCTACAGGCATGGACGGGGACAGGGTTGGGTGCATGCACCCTAAGACGTTCTACTTCATCAATACCGACCACAAGACGCCGGCGGCGATGGCGGAGCCGATCACACCTGCGACGTTGGGGGCCATGGCGTGCATCAAAAGGAAGTTGTGCGGGTCTTCTTTCTGCCCGACCATCTGGACGACGCGCGCCGAGTCGGGGACTGCCGAGACTCCGGCAGCACCGATCAGCGGATTGAGTTTTTGTTTCAGGAATAGATTCATGAATTTGGCGAAGAGCACGCCACAGGCCGTAGCGACGGCAAACGAGAGCGCCCCGAGGCCAAATATTTGCATCGATTGTCGCGTCAAAAAGACTTCGGCTTCGGTGCTCGCCCCGACGGAGAAGCCGAGCAGGATCGTCACGACATCGATCATCGCCGTGCGGGCCGTGTTGGCAAGTCGCTCGGTGACTGTGCTTTCCTTCAAGAGGTTGCCGAGGAACAGCATGCCGATGAGCACGATCGAACCAGGCGCGATGAGCGTGCAAATGAGGAACGCCATAATCGGGAAGATGATTTTTTCTCGGCGGGTAACGAGCCTGGGCGGCTGCATGTGGATCAGCCGTTCTTCTCGCGTGGTAAGCAGTCGCATGATGGGCGGCTGAATCACGGGCACCAGGGCCATGTAGGAATAAGCGGCGATGGCGATGGCCCCGAGAAGATGGGGCGCGAGCTGGGAGGCGAGAAAGATGGCGGTCGGCCCGTCCGCGCCGCCAATGATACCAATCGCGGCTGCTTCCTTGGCACCAAATCCAAGAGCCAGCGCGCCGAGGAGCGTCAGGAAGATCCCCAGCTGCGCTGCGGCGCCGAGCAGTATGAGTTTCGGATTCGAGAGCATCGTCGAAAAGTCGGTCATCGCACCGATGCCAAGGAAAATGAGCGGCGGAAAAATCCCCTGGCTCACGCCCAGATAAAAGAGGCTCAGCACGCTCCCTTCGTCGTAGACGCCAAGGGGCATCCCTGTAATCGTTGGGATGTTGCCTATCAGCATGCCGAAGCCAATCGGAAGCAGCAGCAGCGGTTCATAGTCCTTGATGATCGCAAGGCTAATGAAAATAAGGCCGATGAGTAGCATCGCCGCGTTGCCCCAAGTCATGAGGGCAAAGCCAGTCGTGTCGAGGAACTCGAAGAAAATTTCCATGGAAGGGGGGTCTCGGAAAGAGGGACCAATTTCGCAGAACGGAGGGAGTGCCTCGCTACGACTTACTGGTTACCTTTTGCATTTCTGTATGGAGGACGAGCCCTATGGCGGCGACAATCTTGTCGCGGTCGACCGATGTTTGCTCGGCCCGGGATGGCGGCTCATGGTGAGGGTGTATCTTGGGGAGGATGGGCGCCAGGAACGCGAGCAGGTGGGGGACCAGCGCGATGAGCACCGCAATCAACGTTAGCGCCGCGAAGACGATCGACATGCCGGTGAGGGCGACGGCAATGCCATCCCCTTCTACAATGCCGTCCCAGCCCGTCAGGGAGGGCGCGTTCGCATGAGCGAGGAGGATAAAAAAGGCCAACCGGATTTCCGTCTGCTAGGGGAAACAATGGGCGAGGAGCAGCAATCAAGATAGCCCTAGAATAGTTGCTGACGGGCCGCTTGTGAATGTCCCCCGAGGAGCCCCGGGGTTTTACCTCTCCCGCTCGCCTGGAAACCAGGCCGATACCTCTCCGCCGTAACACGATTCGATCCCCTGGGGCGTCCTGACGAGTAGGGAACCATCGTCTGCAATCGACTCGCAGAGGCCACTAGTGGAGTGCCCCGGTCTTTGGACACGGACCTGCTGGCCCGTGAGGAGTGAGTAGGTACGCCAGTCGTCGGGCAGTGAACGATCGCCTGACTGGAGCCTGGCCAGTTGTCGCTCGATTTGTGTCAGGCACTCGATCAACACCTCCGTTCGGTCGAGCAGTGGACTACCGGTGCAGGTCTCTCGCAGGCAAATGGCGGTCGAGCGCAGCTCTTTTGGCGCGCCGGTGAGCAGGTTGTTGACGTTGAGCCCGACGCCGATGACGGGGCGGTGAGCCAAGCCGCTGGCGAGTTCGATGAGAATGCCACCCACTTTGCGTTCGGCCAAATAAACATCGTTGGGCCATTTCAGCGCGACGCCGGCCGGTTCGGCAAATCGTTCGACGGCCAAGCAGAGTGCGAGCCCGACGGTGAGCGAAACACGAGGTAACTGGTCGGTCGGGAGGTCGAGTGGGGCAGTGAGGAGCGAAAACGTCAGGGATCCTGGGCCGGACCACCAAGCATTCGAGCCTCTCCCTCGCCCACCCGTTTGCCGATCCGCAACGAACAATTCGACCCCCGCCGGGTCGTTTTCTCGCACCTGTCGGAGCGCCGTTGTGTTGGTCGACTCGATCTCCTTGAAAAAGTGAACGCGGTCGATCCAGGTCTCTTGCATCGTGCGCGCGAGATCGAGCGGTTCGGTTTCGTCTGGAGCCATGTTGTTTCCTTGCTATCGCTGGAGCGCCACGCAGTCCGGGCTGCGGACGGCCCGACTTGGGGCGTAGTTTATCACAGGACGCGAGGCGGCCGGAGACCTGTACGCAGGAAGCCTGCGAAGTCCGTTTCCGAGCCGTTTGGCATGGCTCGCATCATTTCCACTCTAAATGCCCCTCCCTTATGCCAGCCCTGACCAAAGCCAACCTCGGCCAAAGCTAGCCCCGGCCAAGCTTAGCCGGGGCTTACGGGACTTGTATGAGCCATGCAGCGAGCGGGAATAGTGCGGTCTGCCGCACGTATCGTGTCGCCCACTCGGTTGAATCGTGCAGTTTTCCGAATTTTAGAGGTTATTCGGAAAAATGGGGTTCCAGCAGTCGCAGGCCCGGCTAGAATGCAGACATGGCCTGCCGAGCGGTTCGCAGGCCTTGTCGGACGTATCATAAGGAGGAACGCTAATGTATCGGAAAGCAGCTTGTACATTTTTTCCCTTTTCGGTCGCGACCGTCGCGCTGATGCTGTGCATCGGTGGTGTCGCGAAAGCCGAGAATTTCCCTCTCGCGTTTGCTGGTGGCGAGTCACTGGCGATGAATTTTTCCGGAGCCGATGACGCGGCTGGTTGGGATTCTATTTCTCCAGACTACTTGAATAGCCAATCGGACGACTTGGTCTCTGGCGATCTTTCAGGTTTTTCCTCGGATGCCGGTCTTTCACGATCAGGCTTTAGCGGCCGCCAGCTCTCGATGTTTAGCGGCCATGGTCCGGTAGCGAGCGATACTTCAGTCGTCGCTTCGCGAAGCCACCGTGCTACCAAGGCTCCTTCCGAGATTCCCCCCTTCATGACCGCCGTTGGATTGTTGGCGGTTGCTAGTGCGTTTGGTGTCGTTTGGGGGGTAGCCAGAGGGCGCTAACCGTCCGTTGAAGCAAAGAAGATTCGTAGAACCGGAACAAGCTAGGTGAGTTCCGGCGCTGCGTGTCCATTCAACGGGCCGCTAAGGAGTGCTTCGTCGGTGACGAAAGATTCGTTAGAAAGAAATTGAACAGAACAGGCGGCGAGACGAAGCGACGAGCTTCTCCCGCCGCCTTTTTTTTAGGCGAAACGGACTCGAAGATCCTTGCTCGCCTGGATGGCAAGGCCTTCGGCCAAGCAATCTCCGAAGCGACTTCTGCACCCACCCTGGCAGCACCAATCTTGGCAGCAGATACCGGCGGCCCTGCCAGCCGGAACCCCTGCCAGCAGGAACGAAGGCAACCTCATGGCCACTCCGACCTCCGACGCTACGAACGCCCTTCAAGAAATTCGCGACGCTGGCTTATTCAAACGCGAACGCCTGATTCACTCACCCCAACGGGCTCGCATCGAACTTGCCGATGGCAAGGAGGTGCTGAATCTGTGCGCCAACAATTACCTCGGCCTGGCCGACAATCCCGAGATCATCCAAGCCGCCCACGACGCGCTCGATCGTTGGGGCTACGGTCTTTCGTCCGTGCGATTCATCTGCGGGACGCAAAGCTGTCACAAGGAATTAGAAGATTCGCTCACGGATTTTCTTGGGACCGAAGCGACGATTCTCTACTCTTCTTGCTTCGACGCCAACGCGGGCCTCTTCGAGACGTTGCTTACGTCCGACGACGCCATCCTCAGCGACCAGCTCAATCATGCTTCGATCATCGACGGCGTGCGGCTTTGCAAAGCGAAGCGCTACCGTTACGCGACCGGCGACATGGCGGACCTCCGGGAGAAACTCCAAGAAGCGACGGCTGCCGGCGCGCGAACGAAGATGATCACGACCGATGGTGTCTTTAGCATGGATGGTTCGGTCGCCAAACTTGACCAAATTTGCGAATTGGCCGACCTGCATCACGCGCTGGTTCACGTTGACGACTGCCATGCGACCGGTTTCTGGGGCCCCACCGGTCGAGGCACGCATGAGCATTGCGGCGTGATGGACCGCATCGACCTGACGACCGGCACGCTTGGGAAGGCGCTCGGCGGCGCGAGTGGTGGTTACACCAGCGGTCGGCGGGAATTCATTGAACTCCTCCGCCAGCGGTCGCGGCCCTACCTGTTTTCCAATACCGTTGCACCGGTAATCGTCGGCGGTTCGCTCAAGGCGCTCGAAATTGCCCGTGACGCAGACGACTTGCGGAGCAGGCTCCGCGAGAATACCGCACTCTTCCGAAGCGAAATGGAACGCTACGGGTTGGAACTCCTCCCCGGCACACATCCGATCACGCCGATCATGCTGGGCGATGCCCGGCTGGCTGCCAGGATGGCGGAGCGATTACTAGAGCTTGGTCTCTATGTCATCGCTTTTTCTTATCCGGTGGTGCCGATGGGTGCAGCGCGTATCCGCGTACAAATTTCTGCGGCCCACACGGCAGACGACCTTCGTTTCGCAGCGGAACAATTCCGCGTGGCCAAGCAAGACGTGATGGACCGTCAGTAAGAAGAATTCGCTGGAGTCGATCGCTACGAAGTCACGGTTTGACTTTTTGCATCCGATACGGCTATTCTTGCTGGCAAAAGTTGTTTCGAGTGCTGGTCTTTGCTTGCCAAAGCGATGCGTTGCCAGCAACGCTACTTGATGGCCCCGATTTTCTTCGGCCTCGGGGCGTCCATTCCCGGCCGCTGTTTCTCGCCTTCTTGTGCTACTCCCCCTTGTTCAGGGGGATTAGCAATTGCTCTTTACGGCCACGTTGTCCGTTTCATAAAGTCTGTTTGCAAGTGAAATTGCTGGTGAGACAACTTTTGGAACAGACTGCTTCATTGCTAAAGGGAGAAATCCATGGACAAGTTTGCCGTTCTTTTATCGATCTTCAGTACCATCGTTGCTTTGGTTTCCGCCTACATTGCCCAATTCAAAAAAGGCAAAGTCGTTGTGTCGCCAATCCGAGCCTACCGAGTGGAGCCGCTGAACTATCAGATCGATAACGAAAACTATCGCGCTGTCCGGCTCTATTTGATGATCACCTTCATGAACACGGGTGCCCAAAATAAGGCGATCAACGATCTGCGCGTGCGCATCTCGGTCGACGATCAACGAGAAGATCTCCTCCTCGATTGGGAATTCGAATGCCCTTCTTTGCATAGCTCCGTGGAAGAAAGTTGTTTAGCTTCCCAGCCAGCCTTAGGTCCCTATGCGAGCGCTTGCTACAATTACACCTTTGTCAGCGGCATGGAAAATCCTGATTCCGGTAGACTGGTTTCCGCCATAGAAGAGGCCTGTGAGCGATCGGACAGCCAAGCCTACCTGGCGACTTTAGAAGCTCGCAATTCCAGAAATCGGTGGCAACCGCTCACGGAATTTGCCTTCCGCCATAACGGCACTTACAACGTCGAACACAATTTCGCCAAAATCAACGTCTTCTAATGCGTAACCGATCGCCTTGTTTTAGCGTGGTTTTCGTGAGTCGGGCTGAAAGGATTTGAACCTTCGACCTCTGCGTCCCGAACGCAGCGCTCTACCAAGCTGAGCTACAGCCCGTCGTGGTGCTTGGCACCGGTAAAACAAGCTATCAGACCGTTCCGACGCCCACAAGGTCCGCGAAAGGGGGCGATTTCTCTCTCGATTTTCGGGCAGGCAGGAGCGGCACCTCCGTAGCATTGCAGCGGGCTCTCTGCGACAATGCTGGGATGGGCAAGGACTCGATGGCCACGGATCGACTGGTATACGCCTATCTCACTCTGCTGACCGGCGAAAAGGCGGGCACGAATTTTGCGCTCGACCCCGGAACGGAAACGCTCTTGGGACGCGGCAGCCACTGCCATATTTCGCTGGAGGATGCCCTCTGCTCCCGGGTCCATGCTCGGTTGGTTGCCTCTGGCGAGGGTTGGGAAATTTGCGACGCTCAAAGCCGGAATGGAACGTTCGTCAACGGGCAAAAGATTGACGAAGCCATTCTGGGTGTGGGGCATGTCGTCAAAATTGGTGGCTCGGAGTTCGAGTTATGTTTCTCCAACGAGCCGCCGACGAAAGAATCGGAGGAAGGGCCAAACCTCCAGCAGACGCTCGTTCAAGAAATCTCTGTTGGCGCGCAGACGTCGAGCGAAGACTCCTTTGCCGGACTTCCCGATTCCCAGCAAGTCAAGGAGTTGATGCTGCTCTACCAGCTCTGCATCAAACTTCTGGGATGCCGTGAGCCCAACGATGTGGTGACCGGCTCGCTAGAACTTTTGAAGAAGAGGACCGGCGCTTCGATCGCAGGTTTTCTTTGGGTAAGCGACGATGGATCGCTCAAGCCAAAATTCGTTCTCCCTGAAGGGGCTGCCGGTCGGGTAACGCTTAATCCCTCGCTTACCGAACTGGTGAGCGAGCAGGGGCATGCGGTTTGGGTCGCGAATCAGTCGGCAGAGGGGTCGAACCTCGAACATTTTGCGGACGCCATCTGTGCGCCGCTGGTTCGGCGGATCGGCGGCGGGCAGCGGAAGACCTTGGGGGCGATTCACGTCTATCTTGAGGATGGGCGGTTTCGACAGTCCGATTTTGATTTCATTATCACGGTCGCTAATCTCGTGACGATTGCGTTGGCCAATACTCGCGAATTGACCAGCTTGCAGACGGACTATCGGCGGTTGCTGCGAAGCTCGGCGGCCACCGACGAAATGCTCGGCGAGAGCAAGCCGATGCAAACGCTCAAAGCGAAGATCCAACGAGTCAGCCGGGCCACCGGCTGCGTGCTGGTGCGGGGTGAGAGTGGAGCAGGCAAAGAACTCGTGGCCCGCGCGATCCATCGTCTGAGTCCCCGAGCCGATCGGCCGATGGTGAGCGTCAATTGTGCCGCCATTCCGGCAGACTTGATGGAGAGCCACCTCTTCGGACACAAGGCGGGGGCGTTTACGGGGGCGGAGCGGGATCATGCGGGGTATTTTCAGCAAGCCGACCTGGGGACGCTTTTCCTCGACGAGGTGGGGGAACTCACGCTGGAAGGGCAAGCGAAGCTACTTCGTATCCTGGAAGGACACCCTTTTCTCCCGGTCGGCGCGACGGCGGAGGTAAGCGTCGATGTGCGAGTGATCGCGGCAACGAATCGCGACTTGCAGGTCTATGTTCGTGAGGGGAATTTTCGTGAAGACCTTTTCTACCGCCTGAGCGTCTTCGAGTTACACCTGCCGCCACTGCGCGATCGGGAAGAGGATGTTGGCCTGATGGTCGATCACTTTCTCGACCATTTTCGACAAGAGCATGGTCGTCCTATGCTCGGCTTGAGCGAAGCGGCCCGGCAAAAATTGCTGAAGTATTCGTGGCCGGGAAATGTTCGACAGCTTCGCAATGTGATGGACAGTACGGTGGTGATGGCGGAAGGGGAGGTGATTGAGCCGAGCGACCTCGCGCTGCGAGATACGGGTAGCGATAGTCTCGATACGCTGGCGATTGACCACTGGGAAAAGAAGCTGATTGTCGAAGCGCTGCATCGCAGCGGGGGCAATGTCCCGGCCGCCGCGAAGCTGCTTAGCATTGGACGAGCGACCCTGTATCGCAAGATTGAACAGTACAAAATTGAGAGATGAGTCGAGAGGCGAACAAGAAGCACCAAGGCGCCTCGACCAACGGTTCGGGTTCCCAAACCCCTAGAAGTCCTCCTGTGCAAGACCAACGCCGGCAATTCGAGTCGATCGATCGTGCATCGCTGGAGGCGTACCAGTTGAGGCGGCTCAACGCGCTCTTGGCCGCCATTTTGCCGACCAACAAGCTCTACGCGGCCAAGCTGGCTGGCCTGCCTCGCAAGCTCGAAATCCTCGACCAGTTGGCCGACTTTCCCCTCACGACCCAAGAGGAACTGCTACCGGTTGGCCAGGGTTCTCAGGTGGCCTCGAATCGGACATTTGCTGCCGGCGAGTACGTCCGCTTTCATCAAACCTCGGGCAGCCGAGGCCGCCCGTTGTCGGTCTACGACACGGCAGACGATTGGCGATGGTGGATCGACTGCTGGCAGTATGTCCTCGACGTGGCCAGGATAACGCCCGACGATCGCGCGATGCTGGCGTTTTCGTTCGGCCCGTTCATTGGATTTTGGAGCGCTTTCGACGCCTTGGTCGCTCGCGGGACGATGGTCGTTCCAGGGGGCGGAATGGGGTCGTTGGCGAGACTCGATCTGATCGAGCGTCAACAAACCACGGCGCTCTTCTGCACACCGACTTACGCGCTTCGTCTTGCCCAAGTCGCGACGGAGAATCAGATTACGCTCGCCGATTCGCCGATCGAAAAAATCATCGTCGCCGGCGAACCAGGGGGGTCGGTGCCAGCCATTCGTGAGCGCATCGAGCAAGCATGGAACGCCAAGGTGATCGACCATGCTGGCGCGACAGAGGTCGGCGCATGGGGCTACGGCGATCGCGCAGGCCGAGGGCTCTACGTCGCCGAGTCGGAGTTCATCGCTGAATTTCTCCCCGTCGATAGTGGCGCTGGCAAGCCCGATTCAGCGGGCGGGCCGGGCCTCTCCCACCTCGTCCTCACCACGCTGGGGCGCACCGGCGCTCCGGTCATCCGCTACCAAACGGGCGATCTCGTTCGACCCGTTTGGAGCCAAGGCGATGGCAACCCGTTTGTCTTCCTCGAAGGGGGCGTGCTCGGCCGGTCGGATGATAGGATGGTCATCCGAGGCATGAATCTTATTCCCACGGCGATCGAGCAGATTCTCCATAGCTTTCCCGAGGTGGTCGAGTACCGTCTCACCGCAAGCAAGCAGGGCGAGATGGATAGCGTGAGGATCGAAGTCGAGGACCACTTGCAGCAGCCCGAGCGTATCGCGAAGGAGCTGCATCGCCGGCTCGGCCTCCGAATCGAGGTTCATCTCGTGCCGAAGATGTCGCTACCACGGTTCGAAGGCAAAGGGAATCGGTTTATCGACGAGCGTTGTTCCCCTCCATGACTTGGCCAATCGAATCGGCACCCACGCTAAGCATCAGTAGTCGATCGAAACCTAACGCGACGCCGGCGCAGGAGGGCAAGCCAGGATTGTCCATCGCAGCGAGCAATTTTTCTGGCAAGGGCAGGGCAGGGCGGCCGCCGGCGACGCGCTGGTGGTTCGCGGTCACCAATCGTCGGCGCAGTTCACCGGCGTCGGTCAGTTCATGGTAGCCGTTTGCCAGTTCCACCCCCTTCCAGTAAAGCTCAAACCGCTCGGCAACCTCGATGCCTGTCTTGTGGAAGGTCGTTGTCGCGAGCGCCGATTGACTGGCCGGATAGTGGTAGAGAATCTCCGGGGGACCCGATCCGAGGGTCGGTTCCACCTGCTTGGCGAGCAACACGTTCAGTAGTTCATCACGGTCGGCGATCGACTCGCCGGCCACCTGCTGCAACCGCTCGAGCGGCCAGGTATGGGGATTCCAGCCGAGCGTCTGCTCAAACGCTTCGGCATAGCTTGTCTTTTTGGCGGGTGGCGAACCAGCGACCTCTTGCATCAATTGGTCGAGCAATTCAATTCCTGCCCGCATGTCATCGCCGGGGCGATACCACTCGACCATCGTGAACTCTGGCTGGTGGAGGTTCCCTCGCTCGCCGGCGCGGAAGCAACGGCCGATCTCGAAAATCGCCCCCGACCCCGCACACAACAGCCGCTTGAGGTGCATCTCGGGCGACGGGCGCAAGTAGCCTAAGCCTGGGACCTCGAAGGGATCGATGTGTGCCTCGGGAATCATCTCGGCGTCGATGAGGGGCGTCGAGACTTCCAAGAACTGTCGCGCAGCGAAGAACCCCCGCACCCGCTCCAGCAACTCAGCGCTCGCTCGCGAGTCAGTACTCATAGATTGGTTGTCCATGGCGATGCCGCTTCAGCGGCTGCGCGTCAGCGTCAGTCGTCACCGCCTCACGACTTTTCCTCGGGCTCGGTGGTTCGCTCAATGTACTCGCCGGTGCGTGTGTCGACGCGGATCCAGTCGCCCGAGTTGATGAAAGGAGGGGCCCCAATCTCGGCGCCCGTCTCTAGCTTGACGGGCTTCTGCACGTTGGTCGCTGTGTTCCCCTTGGCCGTCGGCTCGGCGACCTCGACCTGGAGCACCACATGCTTGGGCGGCGTGACCGCGATCGGCAGGTCGTTGAACGTCATCAGTTGGCAGTCCATGCCTTCCTTCAAAAATCGAGCAAAATTGCCCACCTGGTCCTCGGACAATTCGTACTGCTCGTAGTCGTCGTTGTTCATGAAGACGAACGAATCGCTCTGCCGATAGAGGTACTGGGCCGTGAACTCCGTCACGTCGGCCACTTCGAGCGTCTGGCCTGCCCGGTAGGTCCGGTCGACAATCGTGTTTCGGAGCAGGTTTCGGAGCTTGCATTCGTACAGAGCGGCTCCTTTGCCTGGCTTGCGGAAGGTCATTTCGATGATCGAGAAGGGAGTCCCGTCGATCTGGACCTTGAGCCCTTTGCGGAAATCGCTGGTGTTGTAGCTTGCCACTGGTAGGTTCCGTTTTCAGTTTTGGTCGGGATCGGTTATTCTAGAAAAGCTTCCCATGGGGAGAACCTATTTCCCGCCACGAGCCAGGCCGGTACGCGAGCCGGCTAACAAGTCGTTTGCCTTGAGGTCCACCATTCTAGCTTCTACTGCCCCGCCTGTCCGCCCCCATTCGAGGGCTGCCGAATTCCCTTCCTGGAGGGAACAACTCCGCGACGCGGTGCGCGACCCGGCAGAGCTTTGTCGGCTGCTCGATTTGCCACCCGAGTTGGCCAACAACGTGGGTGACTTCCCGCTGCTGGTGCCGCAGCCCTACCTCGACCAGATGCGCCGGGGCGATCCCGACGACCCGTTACTTCGGCAGGTGCTCCCTCGCTTGGAAGAAAAGGAAGAGAGCCCGCCGCCTGGATTTACTCTCGACCCGGTTGGCGACGGGGCTGCCACGCTCGAGCCGGGCGTGCTGCAAAAATACGAGGGGCGAGTGCTGCTCGTCGTGACCGGGGCCTGTGCGGTCCACTGCCGGTACTGCTTCCGCCGTCACTATCCCTACGCAAGCGACTCCGCCGGACCGCGCGTTTGGGACCGCGCCTTGCAGCAAATCGCCGACGATCCGAGCCTCACCGAAGTCATCCTCAGTGGCGGCGATCCTCTCTCACTAGGGGATGAACTACTGGCCGAGCTAACGCACCGAATCGCGGCGATCCCCCACGTCCGCCGGCTCCGCATCCATACCCGACTGCCGATCGTGATTCCCGACCGTATCACGTCGGCCCTCGTCACTTGGCTCACCGGAACGCGGCTCACACCGATCGTCGTCCTTCATGCCAACCACGCCAACGAACTATCGAGCCAGGTCGCTTCTGCGACCGCGAGGTTAGCGAGCGCCGGCATCCTACTTCTCAACCAAGCGGTCCTACTCCGCGGCGTCAACGACACGATCCGAGACCAACGCAAGTTAAGCGAACGGCTCCTTGAACTCCAAACGATTCCTTACTACTTGCATCAACTCGACCGCGTCACGGGCGCCGCCCACTTTGAGGTGCCGGTTGAAGAGGGGCTAGCGATCATCTCGGAGCTTCGGGCGACTCTGCCAGGTTACGCCGTCCCGAGATACGTCCAGGAGGTCGCCGGCGATCCGAACAAGCGAGTCCTCGCATGACCGAGCGCATCTCGATTCATGACAGCATCGCGATCGACTCGTTGCGCAGGCAACGACGGGTCGATCCCCATCGCATCGCGCGAATGCGGAGGGTTTTCTATAAAAAGCTCGAGGGATCGGAGGCGGCAATCGACGAGTTGCCAGTCGAGGTGCGCGAGGCGTTTGCCGAGCGAATCGATTTTCACCCACTTCGGCTGGAGCAGCGAATCGACTCGGCCAGCGACGGAGCGACCAAGTTGGTCTTTGTGACGGCCGCAGGAGCACGTGTCGAGTCGGTGCTACTTCGTCCCGAGACCGGCAGAACAGCGCTTTGCATTTCTAGTCAGGTTGGCTGTGCAGCGAACTGCGACTTCTGTGCCACAGGAAAGATGGGGTTTCAGGCGAATCTCTCCGTCGGAGAAATGATCGATCAAGTCGTCCAAGCGGCCCAACTCGTCGCTCACGAAGGGCGTCGCGTGCGGAACATTGTCCTGATGGGTATGGGAGAACCGTTCCACAACGAACGGGCCGTCGACGAGGCGCTCGCCACGCTCCTCGGCGCAGAAGGTTTTCATCATCCGGCAAGCCGCGTGTTGATTTCCACCGTCGGCATCCCGGAAGCGATGCTTCGCTGCGCCCGCCGTTTTCCTGACGTCGGCCAAGCACTCAGCCTGCACGCCGTTCGTCAGGACGTGCGAGAACAGATCATCCCGCTCGCCCGAAAGCATCCTGTGAGCGAACTGCGCGAGACGATCGCGTCGCTCAATGCGATCCAATCTCGCACGGTCATGATCGAATACCTGATGCTTGCCGGGCTGAACGACTCGATGGCGGATGCAGCGGAGCTGGTCCGTTTCTTGGACGGTCTAAGGGTCCATGTCAATTTGATCCCGTACAATGCGATCGACGATGCCCCGCAACTTGTGGGCTCGACCCGCGAAGTGCGCGACACCTTTGCCCACGCGCTCAAGTCGGCTGGGCTAACCACCACGATCCGCTACTCGATGGGCGCCGACATCGAAGCCGCCTGCGGGCAACTAGTTCAGCGGTTGGACCGCGAGTCGTCGCGCCGCCCCGACGAGACGTAGCTCGTCGGCTAGCGCCCTCGACGAGCTATGCCCAATAGCCGACGAGCTACGCCTTGTCGGTAAGGTTCCACCTCGGTTTGTGCCGCCGCACGAAGTCGACCATCAGTGGTGCGCGGTACTCACCACTCGGTAGGGCGCTTTGGAAGATCACGGCGAAACCGGTGACCTTTCTCTTGGTCGCCGGCGCGGTGAGGTGCTGTTGTAAACGGGCACCCAGATCAAGAGCTTGGCCGATGAAGAGTGGCGTGCGGCGTGCGCCGGTGAGTAGGTAAACGCCTGGCACGCCAGCGAGTGCAGCGGTGGCGCGTGGTGTGAGTTTGCGAGATTTCTCAAAATCCCGTGTGGCGAAGACATAGTCGTAGGTCTTGGCGTCCGCGGTCCAAGCGGGGCGTTGCTCGTGGAAGTCCAACGCCGCGCAGCGGTAGTCCACTGAGGTAAAACCAGGTGCGTAACGCGAGGCGGTTCGATCGAAAAACGCGGAGGACTCGCCATGGCTAAGAATCTCTTCGATCGACATGATGCCAGACGACGCGGTCCCCAACTTTTCGTTCGTAAGCTGCCAAGCAATCTCGGCGGCAAACTGTACTTGGTCGAGTGGTGTCGCGGGCAACGCTGGTGTTGTCTCTCGCGTCGGTGGGGGCAATTCGCCCGACTTGCGAAGTCGCAGCAGTTCTTGATTCCAGACGTTCGGCGTGCCGAGCAATCCTCGCTCGCCACATGCCTTGTGAAAGGCATCCTGCAATTGTGGGTTCGTAATCAAGTCGTCGACCGATCGTCCCTCGCCCGCTTGCAGAAAGGCTTCGCCAAGTAACTGCTGCTGGAGTTGCCGAATGTCCGTTTCTGGTGCCAGCGGTTGGTCCTGCAACCGCTGGGGTGTAAAATCGGACGGGTCGAACATCGGCAACAACGGCTGTTCCTTGGTCCGCTTCAGCCGGCGACCGTTGGCGGTCGTCGGCGCGCTGCCGATGGCGTCGGTGGGGCCGTTGAGCCGATCTCCTTCGCGAATCGGTGCGAGTCGCCCGCCGGCGTAGCGAACGTAGTCCTCCGACAACTCGCAGCCTCGCCATTTCCGTCCCAGCTTCTTTGCGACCGCGAGTGTCGTTCCGCTACCGGTAAACGGATCGAAAACGACATCGCCCGGTTGGGAACTGACGCGGATGATTCGTCCCAACAGTTGCTCGGGCATCTGGCAGCCATGAAAACCTTGCCGTTCCTTGAACGTGCCCGCGACGCGAGAGAAGTACCACGTGTCGTCGACGGTATCGAAGCCATACTGGTCGGACTGGAAGTCTTGCGGACGAAGAATCCACGTGTCGTCAGGGAGTCGCCCTTTGGGATTGGCACGCTTGTCGCCATAGACGAGCGCACGTGCTGAGGGGATGCGGATGTTGGGATCGTCGGCGTTGAAAGTGAATTGGTCGGGATCTTTGACGAAGTGAAACAGGTGGACATGCGACCGGCTGAATTTTCGCTTGCAGTTCACCCCGAAGGTGTAGTACCAGACGACCCAACTCCGCGTGGTGAAACCAATCTGCCGATCCGCAATCACCTTGAGGTCGGCCGCGTATTCATCGCCAATCGCTAGCCAGAAGCTGCCGGTCGGCGTGAGCAGACGATGGACTTCTTCCATCCACGATCGCGACCAATCGAGATAATCGTCGTCGGTCTGTTCGTCATGGTACTTGTCGTACTGGTAGCCGATGTTGAACGGAGGGTCGGCAAACGCCAGGTCGATGCACTCTGCCGGCATCTCGCGCATGAGTTGAATGCAATCGCCTTGCTGAATGGCGGCCTGAGATGTAACGGGCATGCGCGGTGATCCTCGCGAAAAACAGGGAATTCTGACCCTCCAGCCTATCGCGACGGAGGCGGTCGTTCAAGCGATGGACAGCCCCCCGATGAGGCGACCGACGAGCTACGCCTCGTCGGTCGCCTCGTCGGTGCGGCGCGTGAGGTGGGGAATCGTCTCCCCTCTTATCAAGTCTTCCATGGTTTGATGCTCTCGGATCAAGTGCGCGGTGTCCCCGTCCAGCAAGACTTCGGCGCACATTGGTTTCGAGTTGTAGTTGCTCGACATGGCAAAACCATACGCACCGGCGCAACCGATGACGACGTAGTCGCCGACTTGGGCCTCAGGCAACGTCTGGCTACTCACGACGCCTCCTTCGGTCTGTGTGAAGATATCGCCCGACTCGCAGAGTGGCCCGCCGACGATCACCTCTTGTAACGAGCGATCGGTCTCTCCCTTCGCCGGGCAGACCGCCATCGGGTGGTACGCACCATACATCACGGGGCGGGCCAAGTTGTTGAAGCCAGCGTCGACTAAGTAATAGAGATTGCTGCCCATTCGTTTGACGGCGCGCACTTCGCTGATCAGGTAGCCACTCTCCGCCGATAAGTAGCGGCCTGGCTCGACCTCGAGTGAGACAGGATGGCCAAACGCGGCTTCCAGTCGACGGCGAGTCGCATCCCATAAGTCGAAAAAGGGTTGGATATCGATTCGCTGGTCTTCGTTACGGTAGGGCGTTGGCAATCCTCCGCCCGTGCTGATGCTCGTGAGGCTCGCACCGATTGCCATGGCGGTCTGCTCCATGGCCGTGCAAACCTGGCTAAGATGCTCCAGGTCGGAGCCGGAGCCAATGTGCATGTGCAGTCCAGAGATAGTCAAGTTGTGCTTGGCGGCTCGCTCGATGCAGTCGTTGACTTGTTCGTGCCAAATGCCATGCTTCGACTGTTCGCCTCCTGTGTTCACCTTTTGGCTATGCCCATGCCCGAAGCCTGGGTTGATGCGAAGCGTGATCGGCAGTGGCTTCGAATGGCCCGGCGCTCGCTCGCCATATTGGTCGATCATGTCGGGCGATCCACAATTTACCGGCACCTCGAGTTCCACCACCCTGTCAAGCGTCTCGCGGTCGAACAGATCGGCGGTAAAGACAATCTCGGGTGGATCGTGGAACCCTGGTTGGAATCCGGCAGCCATGGCTCGGTGGATCTCGCCGGCGCTCACCGCATCGACCATCGCGCCGTGCCGGCGAACGAGGTCGAGAATGGCTAAGTTTGAGCAAGCTTTTTGTGCGTAACGGACCACGTCAAACGCAGCGAGCTCGGCAATGCGCTCCGCGATGGTTGCCGCATCGTAGGCGTAGAACGGAGTGCCAAACTGCTGGCCAAGCTCGCGAATCGAATGGCCAGCGATGTCGTGGAGGAGCGGGGTCATGGGGGTCCGTTGTAAATGGTCAGTCGTTCGTAGGCGACGAGCAGAGTGTTCTCACTTTTGCGGGGCTCCCCAGAGGGTGGAGAAACAGTACTGCGGCGACGAACTCGCCAGGGAGTCCATCGCCGCAGTGAATGGTTGTGTGCCGGGAACTCGGATGCTAGAACCCTGCACCGACACCGGCGTTGCGTGCCTCGGCGGCAGCTGCGCCGATCGCTTTGAGGAGACCACTTTCGAGTTCGAGTCGGATTCGGAGTTTTTCGCCAACGCTTTCCACCGTCACATGGATCTCGTCGTATCCTTCGCTCGTCAAGAGCGCTTCAGCCATGGCAGCGACGACCAGATTGTCGTTGTTGAGCTCGGTGCCCATTTTCAGAATCGGGCCGACCGCAAGGGTCAGTTGCATTGGTTGGACAGCAACGCTTCCCGCACTCTGCGACTTGTTGATCGCTTCCTTGAGCTGGTCAACGCAATCTTTGCCGGCAGCGAAGTAAACCACCTCGTCACCCAGTCCGAGCGCGAGGTCGAGGCTCTCGCCAAACATTTCGCGAGCCTCTTCCGGTGCCTCGGGTGGCAGAGGAATCGACATCGTGTGGATCGCCGCGCCTTGATGCGAGTCGGCATTCCACTCGACCCCTGGGAAGTCGGGCTCACCTTCGAGCAGTGCTGCGACTTTTTTGGCGGCTGATTCGATCTTACCGGTCTCTTTTGCAAAGCCGCCCGCGATGACGCTCAACATCGTGGAACTCAGGTCGACATGTCCTGCGACGTCGAAGTGGCCTGACATGGTGGTCGCTTCGAGCGCGTCGAGCAATTCGTTGGCCGCTTCCTTTAACGTTTCACGTACTTCGTCGTTCGGCAGGCTGGCTTCTTGGTCGATGGCGTTCATCGCCTGCTGACGTAGCGAGAGCATCTGCGCCTGCAGTTGCTCTCGCTGCTGCTCGAGTAGTTCAGGCGGCGTGTCGACCGACAAGTTCCAGCGGATGGCTGCCTCTTCATTCATGCAGCCAGCAAAATTGGTCGTGGCCGCACGGTAGGCGGCAAGGGCCTTGGCGGACTGCGATTCGGGCAGCGCGCTGTAGACGAAGTCGATGTAGGCGTTGCCTTCTTCGCTATCGACGTTGAGGCCCAGGGTGATCTCGTCGAACTCTTGCATCATCTGCGAGATCTGATCGATGTTGGCTTCCACCCCTTTGCGACGTATCTCGTAGGCTTCATCACTTTCCTCTGCCATCCGCTCCATCCCTTGCTCGGCACCCGCCTGCATCTGTTGGATCGCGATCTGGCGGTACATTTCAGGAATATTTTGTAGCATCACTCGCACGCCCAGGTCGTATTCGTCGGTGAGCGACTTAAACAGTGCGGTGGGGTCGGCGGGTGTTTCGGTGAGGAGCTCGGGCTTCTGCGCGACGAAGGCCCATCCCCCCGTTTTTTTGACGTAAATGCTTTGGTTGGGAGATTCGATTTCCGTGATGCCATCGCCTACATCGGAAGTCGCCATGCCGAAGCCTTCGATCAGGCGGAGCAACGCGTCGAGGTCGCTGACGGGTAAGCAGACAATGGGGTTGAATTGGAAACCGTCGGTCATCACCACCGCGCCCCACGGCTTCTCTTTCTCCAGTCCTTGTAGCCCTTTGCCTTGGGTGAAGAGGGCGAGCATCCCTTCGATCTGCTGTCCCGCCGCTGGCCGGCCTCCCAACTCGCCCAAGTAGTCGATGTCGGCAAGGAGCTCGGAGTAGCTAGAGGCCGCGATCACGGCAACCGGTTTTTGTTCACTGTCCGATTGGGCGGTCGCCTGGGAGGCTAGCTGTCCGCCGATGGCGAAAGCCAAAGTCGCAGCGAGGGCGGGGCGGGTGGAGAATATCTTCATGGTCAGGCTCCTTGGTTCAAGGATGAAAGGGGTTGAAGGATGAAAGGAAATGTTGTTCGGGAAGGCAGACTGGGGGGACGGCCTCTTCGGGGGGATACCCCCCTCATGGCTGCCCCGTTTCATCCTCATGCGAAGGGGCGATTATAGCGGCTCCGAGCGGACCAGGGCAGCCACCGGTGGCTTGGTCCCGGGACGCTTCCCAAGTCGCCGAATAAAAGAAACCGCCTTGGCGATCTTGGCGGTTCAAAAATGACTTTGCAGTTCTCCTGTGGCTTGGTTCGCCGACTTCCAACTCGTTCGATAGGGGCCGTTCTGTCACCCTTGCTGCCAGACAACCGAGACAATAGGGAGGCTGCTTGCTTGGTAAATCGAGCACTTTCGGGTCAAATTTTGTCCCATTTCTCCTCGGTCCCTCGCCGTAGCGCCAATAAGACCCCCTTTGCTAGCTTTGCTACTTGTCGGAACTCCTGTCCTCGATGGTGTTTCCCTCGCAGGACGATCGTGCGAACGGGCAAGGTTTTGTCTCTGGCGCGCACCGAACAACAGGCAAGGGGCGAATCTCCAGCCTTGCGGGGCCGTGATGCGATACGAGTCTTTCCATTAGACCCCATTGGCCCGCAAATTCCAGGACTCTTTTTATGCCAAGCAGGTGGGACGCTTTTTCGATGACGGAGGGAATGAGTGGGACACTTCGTTCCAAGTGAATTCGAGGGACCAGTTTCCTAAGATTCGCGGCCGGTACTTCGCGGGTTGTCGAAGAACGCGGAATGAATCGAGTCAAGGTGATTTCGTCAAGGTGAATTTTCGAGAAAATCGTTACCCTATGGATCGGCCTTTGATCGTGCATCGGTCGGTAGCTATAATATCGGCAGCGAAAAAATGTTGGCTGGCAACGTTCGCCTCGTCCCCCTACCCATCGATTGAAAGAACCCCTCCCGTGCTTTCCACGCGACCAAAAGTTGCCGAACTGGTGTTTCAGTTTTTTGGGCGAGCGCTTCATCCCGAGCTTTTTGAAGTGCAGTGCGAGAAAAAAATTGAGCGGAAACGGTACGTGGCAGCGATCCAGATCACGAGCACGGGGCACGTGGTCACGTGGCAGCGTCCGGAGGGGATGTTTCTTACCGAGGTCGCCACTTCCGCTTGCCACGATCTCCCGACCAAGCGTCGGCTCATGTTGCATCGCTTGCAGGGCGAACAGCATGATCGCATCGAATGCGCAGGAGGGCTCTTCTACGAAACGGAGTTTTCGCTAGAGCCGGTCGATCAACGGGCCCTACGCGCCTACCAGCGGGAGTTGGAGCTTGTGGGTGCCAAAGAGGGCCTGATGCACGAATTTGCGCCGAACGGGCGGATTGGAACGCGTGCGTTCAGCTACATCCACTTCGAGTCGCGGGACAGCTCGCTGCGCATCCAGGCGATCCACACGTTTCCCGACGATGGCATGATTCTCAAAAGCGAGTCGTTGTTCGTGCTGCCGGGTACGTGAGCTTTTAGCATGGGAGCCGACGAGGCGTAGCTCGTCGGCTAGAGGGGGCTGATATTCCAACAAGCCTCACGCGATGGCGCGGAGGAATTATCTACTGTTCGGACTCTTTCATCGTTTTCTCGAATCTCGTTAACTGCCTGCGGAGGACTTGCAGGTGGGGCGAGAGTTTGACGGCTCGCGATTGGTGCTGGATCGCTTTCTCCAGATCGCCTGCGGCGAAGTAGCAGCAAGCGAGGGTGTCGAGCAAGCCGGCACTTCCTGGACTGACTTCAAGCGACCGGAGGGAGTATCGCACTGCCTTCTCGAAGTCGCCCTCGGTATTGCTCACGAGCCAAGCCCACTCGTTGCAGGCGTTGGCGTCGTTCGAGTGGTCTTCGATCTGGTGTTCGACCATCTGAAGTCGCTTCTTCATGCGTTCTTTGACCTGCCTTCGGCGTTCGGGATTGTCTTCGCTCGCATGGTACATGGCGATGAGGATGTCAATGTCGTTGGGACCGACCTTGATCGCTTGCTCGAGGCTTTTCCATTGCTGGTCCCGATTGCCTTCGGCCTGATAATGGCACGCACGGTAGAAATGGCTGTAGGCAACGAGGGTGTCGTAGCTGGGGGCGCGCTGTTGGAATCGTCGGTTCTGCTGCAGGGCTCGCTGGTTGTAGGTCTTGCGCGCCGTGGCGTTGGTCTTCAGCGCGTTCGTGATGATGTCGAGTGTGTCGGCTGCTTCTTCATCGAGTTGCCAATCGTGCAGTGAATTGGCTAAGAGATAGCAAGCGGTCGCGTGGGGCACGGAAGCGACGGTTGCTTCCTTCACGACCCTCCGAAGCTCGCGTCGGGCCCATTCGACATAACCTTTGGCCTGGAGTTGGCTTGCCTGTTGCAATGCCTCGTCGCTAGGGTTCCTCGTTGGCTCCGAGGGTGGGCGTTCGAAGGCGGCGTTGGCTAGCTTCTCGGCAAGGTCGGTCTTGCCTTGCTTGGCTCGAGCCATCGCGGCGGTGTAGAGCCCCCCTTTGGAGTTTGCCAATTTCGATTCGTACGTATCGAAGAGGGCATCGAGTCGGTCGGACGATTGGGCTGCAACGGTCCACTCGGCTAGTTTTGCAAAGGTTGGCTCGAAGGTTTCCGAGGAGGCTTCGAGGAGCGAGGCCACGGCGTGCAAGAAGTCGTCGCGACTGCCATGCAACAGTTCGAGGCGAACTAGATGGAGTCGTAGGGCCAATTGCTGGGAGGCCGACGCCCGTTTTTCGGCCACCCCGATCGCTTCCTTGCTGTTGCGTTCGATCGCTTCCTTCCAGAAGGGAATCGACGGGCTTGGCGACTCGAGCTGGTAGGCCAGGAGGCGAATCCACGTAGCCGCCGGCCGCCGGCTGGTGCCAATGGCCTCTCGAAGGAGGGAGGGTGCGTCGGCGGGGTAGCTTGGTTCCCATTCGGTGGTCGCCAGCAACTCGATCGCCGCTTGCCTCGCGACGACCGGCGAGGTGTCGTAGCGACAGATACGGCAAAGGGTGGCTTGGCCCAGGTGGTCGGAGAGGGAACCCAATTGGGCAACGATCGCCAAGCGGCCGTTTTCCTCGTAATCGGAGTACGAGCGAACCAACCGCTTGACCTCCAGCGGGTCGTCTCGGCGCGTCCAGCGGCGTGTTAATTCGCTCCGCAAGAAACGGCAACTGGCCGAGACCTCGGGATCGGCTTCCGACGTGGCGGCGTCGATTTGATCGAAGGCGGGGAGACCGATCTGGAGCAATTCTTGTTCGGCGCGTCGGCGGGTGACGTACCGCGTGTCGCCAAGTTGGGTGAGGAGCAGGGCGACGCGCTCTTGGTCGAGGAAGGGGGGTGGCTCGGTAACGCTGGTGCTCTCGCCCGCCACGCCAAGCGATCCTGCAAAGAAAACGCAGACAAAGGCACAGACAAAGACGTAGACAAAGACGCAGAGCCAGGTTACCCGTGCGAGCCTTCGCGCTTGGCTTCGAGCGTTGCCAGTCAGTAGTTGACCGATGCTCATGAAATTATCCGGTGGTAGGGGCCCTCTCGACGACGCAAGCGACGGAGTGGCCAGCGTGTTCCAGTTGCCGGCGTTCCATTTGCTGGCATTCCAGTTACCGGCGTTCCATTTCTTCGATGTATCGCCGCAAACGTTCCACTTCGTCGGTCACATTGAAGAGTCGTAGCATCATCTCGACTTTTTTGGTCAGTTCCAATTTGTTGACCGGCTTGGAGAGGAAGTCGTCGGTTCCCGCCTCGACGGCCCGTTCGATGTCGCCCAATTCGTTGAGCGCGGTCACCATCAGGATCATGATGCGGCTTGTCTTGGGGTCTTCCTTGAGTTGCTTGCAAACTTCGAACCCACTCTTTTTCGGCATCATCACGTCGAGCAGGATGAGGTGGGGCTGGCAGAGGGCGACCTTGTCGAGCGTGTCTTGCCCATCCACTGCGATCTGGATATCCGCGCCGAGGTGGCTTAAATAGGCCTCCAAGAGCTCGACGTTCGGCTCGTTGTCGTCAGCAATCAGTATGCGGCTTTTTTCGGACATTCGTCTAGCTGGGTGGTCAGGTGTCAGTGGTTGGTGAAGCGCCGAGGACCTACGCGTCGTTGGAAATCGCCGCGGCCGCCGGCACGGGGAATCCTTCGCACAGTTCGCGTATCTGCTGGCGGATTCGGAGGTGGACGTTGCTGTCTTCGGTTGCACGTAACGCTTCGAGCATCCAATGGCCGACGGCTTGCATCTCATCGGTCCCCATCCCGCGTGTCGTGAGAGCTGGCGTGCCGACACGGATGCCGGAGGGGTCGACCGGTTTTCGCTGGTCGTAGGGGATCATGTTTTTGTTGACGGTGATGGCGCAGCGGTCGAGGACCTCCTCGGCAATTTTGCCTCCGATGCCGAGCGGCGTGACGTCGACAAGCATCAGGTGGTTGTCGGTGCCGCCACTCACGAGCTGGAGTCCGCCCGCGATGAGTGTCTCGGCGAGTGCCTTGGCGTTGTCGATGACCTGCTGGGCGTATTTTTTGAACTCCGGCTGGAGCGCTTCCTGGAAGCAAATCGCTTTGCCAGCAATGACGTGCATCAGCGGGCCGCCTTGGGTGCCGGGGAAGATACGGCTGTTGAGCACCTTGGCGTACTTTTTCTTGGCGAGGATTAGCCCGCCGCGAGGGCCGCGGAGCGTCTTGTGGGTGGTGCTCGTGACGACGTCGGCGACCGGCACGGGGTTGTGGTGGAGTCCCGCCGCAACGAGGCCGGCGTAGTGGGCCATGTCGACCATGAGTTTCGCGCCGACTTCTTCGGCAATCTGGGCGAATTTGTCGTGCGGGATCTCTCGCGGGTAGGCACTCGCGCCGGCAACGATGAGCTTTGGTTTATGTTCGCGAGCGAGGGAGGCGAGTTGGTCGAAGTCGATCCGGTGGTCCTCCTTGCGAACGCCGTAGGAGACGAAATTGTAGAGCATGCCGGAAATGTTGAGCCGCATGCCATGGGTCAGGTGTCCGCCATGCGCTAGGTCGAGCCCCAGGACGGTATCTCCCGGCTCCAGGAAGGCCAGGTAGACGGCGGCGTTGGCTTGCGACCCGGAATGCGCCTGGACATTCGAGAAAATGTCTTCGTTGTGGGGGGCACCAAACAACTTTTTCGCCCGATCGCGGGCGAGCGTCTCCACGACGTCGACCTGTTCGCAGCCGCCATAGTACCGCCGCCCGGGGTAGCCCTCGGCGTATTTATTGGTCAGGACGCTGCCGGCGGCCTGCATGATGGCGGGGCTGGTGTAGTTTTCGCTGGCGATCAATTCGAGCCCGTCCTGTTGCCGGTCGACTTCGCCCGAGATGGCGGCCCAGATTTCGGGATCATTCTGTTGGATGTGGTTCATGCCTCCATTGTCGAGAGGAGACCGCCGAGTGTCAATTAGCCGCCCCGACGCACAGCCGCACAGCCGCTGAAGCACAGCCGCTGAAGCACAGCCGCTGAAGCACAGCCGCTGAAGCGGCATCGCCAAATAGCCGACGAGCTACGCCTCGTCGGCTCAGGGGAGGCGGCGGATTGAAACGGTCGCGCTACCTCGGTTGTCCCGAAGCCTGTCGGGGGAATCATTGAGGCGAAGGAAGAGAAGGCCCGAGCGCTTCGGTGCGAGCGTCGTGCGCAGGCCGATCGGTTGGGGGTGGAGGAAGGCACTGGTGCCAGGCCTGGGCCCTGCGGAAGCGGCCTGGTCGGGACGGGATTCGGGACGGGGGTCGATCACCGCGAGGAGCTGGCCGAGCGGGTGGCCGGCGTGGTAGTCGAGCGTGATGCCGCCCGGCTCGCAGGGCCAGGGAGTGCCATCGGGCTCTTGGCCAATGACAAATCGCCCGCTCGCTTTGATTTCGTAACGCTCGCCCGCTTCGAGACGCAGGCCAGTCGACTGCCAGCCCCGGGTGGCGATGATGGGGAGGCGATGGGGGGTGCGAGCGCGGCGAGGTGCCGGCCGGGCGAAGTCGATTGCTTCTCGTTCGATGTCATGGCCGTAGACCATCGACGAGACGAAGAGCCGCCATTCGGTCTCGAGGTCGGACCAATCGTGGGCGAATCGCTTGCGGAATTTCGCGTTGAAGTCGGGCTCTAAGGTTTGGGACCGAAGCGAACGAAACCGGTCGCGGTAGCGGGGATGCGTGTCGAGGAATTTGGCCAAGGCCCAAACCCAGGCGTACGCCTCGACGTCGAGCGCCCGACGGTTGTCGATCTGCATGACTGACACGATGGGAAGGAGCCGCTGGTCGGCGACCGCTTGTTGGAGGAGCTTCGGTCGGCCCCACATGGGTACCACCTTGCGACTGGCAGGCATCACGGCGAGCCGGAGTTTTTTGGTTTTGGGGTCCCAGTGGTGGGTTCCAAGCAACTCGGCCATTCCCTCCATGTACCACCCGGGCCCACACCCGCCGAGTTGCGTCGCCATGAAGCTGTGTGTCATTTCGTGCAGCAGCAGGTGGCGGCGGTAGTAGTCGCTCGGTTGTTCGGCGACCCACAGTTCGTAGCCGATCGAGAGCCCATCGGGAAACTCCTCGCCGCGGGTTGGCAGCAAGTCGGCAGCGGCGAAGGTTTCGCGATCGACGATCACCGAACCGAGGAGATGCCAGTCGCGAAGGTCCTCTTCGTCGATCCCAAACCGCTGGGCGAGCAGCGGAACGGCGGCATCGACCAGGTTGGGGAGTTCGTCGACCTCCGGCGTGGAGGGAAGGTCGGTCACTAGGGTGATGTGCCGACCTTTGAGCACGCGCAGACCAAGGCGCACCAGCTTGGCTCGGTCGATTGGCCTCGCGGCGGGCCATTGGGCGATCGCCCGGGCGCGCGTTGCCGCAGGCGTTTCCGCCCTGGCGGTCTGCGTTAGTACGATCAGCAGTGCGAAGCCGCAAGTGGCGAGTCGCAGGTGGCTGGGCAGGACGCCGCTATTCGCCGCCGAGCCATTTGTTGAGCGCTCGATTGACTTCATTTCCGATCGCTCCACGAATGGCATCCCGGCCGAGGAATAGTTGCGTTGCTTGCTTGAGGGCGGCTTTGGCGTCGACGCGACGATTGGTAAAGGTTCCTGTCACCGGCAGCTCGATCGACTTGCCTCGCAAACCGGAGAGGAGCCGGTTTCCCTCGATCCATCGGTCCTGGATCGGGATTTCGATCATCAGCGACAACGTCTGATCGAATCCGACCGAGCCTCGCGACCGAAAGACGACTCCTTCAATCTCGAACTCCAAGCCTTGATGATACACACGACCGCCGGTCAATTGAAAGCTGACGTTCCGACTACGGATGGTCATTTCGGTGGTGGGCCTCCCCGTGGGGGATGCGCTTGGTGTGCCTCCCCGAGCGAGGGCCTCGATTTGACGGGCGACTTGGATCCACTCCTTGACCATTGGTCCGGGAGTGATCGTGGCCGATTGCACGAGGAGCTGCCCGGCGACTTCGGCCGCAGCAGGGTCGCCGAGAGGGATGCGAGCGCCGGTGAGGGTCATCGAAAAGAGCCCTTCGCCCCGTGCGTGGTTGGCTAGTACCGGGGCGATGTATTTGAGCATCTGCTCGCTCACTTCTTTCGTGATGCGGAGATCGGTGAGCAGCGGCCCGGCAGCGAGCGTCACTTCGCCCGGTGCGGGGTCGAGGCGAACGCTTGGCGACGCGGTGAAGCGGCCTCCGCCGATCGCAAAGTCGAGCGGCTCGATGGCGATTCGACCGTTGGCAAGTTCTGCCGAGAGACGCCCGTCACCCACCTGCAAGCCATACAGACTGGCCGAAGTCCACGGCGCGAGGACCCGGGCTTGCCAAGTTTTGGCCGTCCCTCGGGTACCACCGCTGGCTTGCGCCGCCGTGGTTCCCAGCCGCCGGGGGGTGGTTTCTAATTGGAGTTGACTGGCCAGCGAGCCTCGGACCTCGAACCGTGCAGGCCCGTTGCCGGCGAGGGCGATCCCCTGGCCAACGTACTGGGCGATCAGCGGGGTGAGGCGGCTGAGGTTGTAGTCGACGGTGCCTGCAAGGTCGACCTCTCCTTCGCTGGTCAGGTTCTCGATTTGGCCGCTCGCTGCCAGCGCGAGCGATGCGGATTCGGTACGCAGGCTCTCGAGCTTGAGCCGATCGAGGGCAGGGGAGTAGGCGACGGTGCCGGTGACGCGGAGTTGGGGCTCTTGCCAAACGGTTTGCCAAGTGGCTGGCTGGCCGGGCAAGCTTGGCTGCGGTTTTTTGAGGGCGATGTGGGTGCCTGTCAGATCGAGCCGGGCCAAGATTTGGTCTCCCTCGGCCGCAAGTTGGACGTTGCCACTCACTTCGCCGACCGGTGTCAGGGCGTCGGGGTCGTTCTCTGACGTTGCGCGGCGCATCGCAGCGAGCCGACCGAGATCGGCGCGCACGGCCGCTAGCCCACCGACGCGGCGTGCTTGTCGCGGGTCGCTGGTCCAAAACCAATCTCGCAAACTGGCGGCGGCGGTGCTGCTGAGAAGCTGCCCTCCTCGACTGGTGAGGGTGCCGGTGGTGGCATCCCAACTGGCGTCGCCTTGCCATTCGATGCGTGGCTCCCGGATTTCCCAACCCTCGGAGATCGCTTCGAGCGAGCCGATTTTCAGATCCGAACTCGCCAACGTCAGCGCCAGCGGCTCGGCGCGCACTCGGCCTTCGGCACGCAAATCGAGCCGACCGGCGAGTTGCCACGCGGAGAGATCGACCCAAGGCCGCAGCCGGGTTGCCCAGCTACCGAGCTGGCCGGTCGTGGTGATCGCTACGGGCCATTCGGTTGCCGAGAACGATTCTTCGAGAAGGGTGGGCTCGGTCAGACGAAGCGTCATCTGGTCGCCGCCCGCCGTGAGGGATAGTTGCCCGCTTTGCAGTTGGCGGGGCCAAAGGGAAGAGGCGTCCGACTTCCCTTCGAGGTGCGTTTGCCAATCGAGTTGTCGTTCGTGGGCGAGCGTATCGCCACGAAACGCCACGACCATGTCGCTAAAGCTGCCCGAGCCGCGTGCCACCAAGCGGCCCCGGTCGTCGGTTTGACCGGTGATCTCGAGCTTGCTGCGCCCGGTGAGCTGCCAATCGGTCAAGTCGACGAACGATTCGAGTCGGCGGACCAGTTGGTCGAGATCGACTTGGCCCTCGATTTTTATTTGTCGAGTATCGCCCGAGCCGGTGAAATGCAAGAAATCGGATTTGCAATCGAGTCGATCCAACCGGAAGTGGTTGTCCCTTTGTCGAGCGACCAGGTCGACGCGGAGCGGCGCGTCCCAGGAGATGGGTCGTCCCCCGGTGGTTCCCGAAAGGGAGGTGGTGGAGAGCGAAGCGGTCAGCTTTCGGCCCTTCTCGCTTGGCTCGCTCTTCGACGCGAATCGGACTTGGCCATCGGTGATCTTGGTTCCTTCGCGAATGAGAAGGAGTCCGGGCAGGCGATTGGCGAGTCGGGCGAGGTGGACGCGTCCCTCGATATCGAGGTCGCTCCGGGTCATGGCCTCCAACGGGGCCCATTCACCGGCAGCAAGTTGCTTGACGACTCGGGCCGGCGCGGTGCCACGCAGGTCGAACAGGGCGATGTCGGATTCTAGGGAGAGGTTTTCGACCGCCAAGCGTCCGCCGCGTGCCGTGCCCTGCCATGCTAGGTTGGTCTGATCGAGTTGCAAGGTTTCGCCATGAAGTGCCGTGGCGCGGACTTTCAGGCTGGTGAGCGATAGCCGGCCGTTCGAACTGCCGGTGAGCGACTCGTGCCCTCCTGGCGGATGCGAAAGGCTTAATTTGCCTGTCAACTGCCCGGTGAGTTGAAGCGCTGGATCGAATCTCTGAAGCCACGGCCGGAACGGCGCAAGCGGGACGCTCCCGAGGACGAGTCGCGTGGCATGGATCCCTTCGTCGGTGGTCCCCCAACGCAACTCAAAGCGTCCCGCCCCTTCGGGGGAAGGGGCCAAGGTCACGCCGTCGGCCTGCACGGGCCGCAGGAACCCGGCCACCTCGATCTTCTGTTCTCCCGAGGCGGGATGGTGGAGGGTGGCGGTAAGCGATTCGGCCGACCAGGTTTCGCCCGTCGCGGCGTCGCGCGTGAGGAGGCGCCCGTTCACCACTTCGAGGCGGTAGGCGGGACCGCCCGTTGCCGAAGTGTCGGCCTCCCTTTCCTGGCCCGGCGGAGTTTCGCTTGCCGCAAGAATCGCATCTTCGATTGAACTCCCGTCAGGCCGGACTAAGGCGTAGACCGTGGCGTTCTCCAGACGGATCGTCCCGAGGTTGCGGTGGTTGCTGAGGAGGGCGGTAAGTGTTCGGTCGATGGAGAGTCGTTCGATTTCGGCGAGCCGATTGCCCGACGGGTCGAGGAACACGACCTGCTTCGCGGAGATCGGTGTGAACCAACCGGCGGTGAGGGTTTGGGCGGTGACCGTCCCGACGTTCGCGGGAACCAGCCGTGCGAGCAGCAGCCCACGGAGGGGAGTGCGGAGGACAATCGTCGGCGCGAAAATCGCGATCGCTAGAATCACTACC
Organism: Planctomycetaceae bacterium; assembly: GCA_003233055.1. GTDB lineage: Bacteria > Planctomycetota > Planctomycetia > Pirellulales > Lacipirellulaceae > Aeoliella. Next base: position 76,321 of record QIKP01000014.1, on the reverse strand, counting down.
AACAAGAACAGCAACCGGCGCTTCGCCTTCGCCGCGCGCGCCGGGCCACTGGTTGCAAACAAACGAACCGACATGCCGGGCGCCTCACTAGAAATCAGGGAAAGAGGGGGCGCGATTCTAACGACGCAGCAGAGCCGGGGCCAGAGCGAAGCTGCTAGCAGTGATGGCGCCCGGCACCCGGCGCACTGCCGCTGAAGCGGCATCGCCAACGCCAACGCCCCTTGGCGTTGCTGCTTCAGCGGCTGCGAGTCGGTCGCCCCCCCGACTCACAATTCAAAGTTAAACGTCCGGGCTGCGTAACGGTAGATGCGCTGGCCGAGCGTCCGGTCGGGGGTTCGTATCTTCGCTTCGCCGATCAGCCCCACGCGGAGGCGATCGGGGTCGTTGGGGAGTGGAGCGAAGGCGTAGTAGTGGGGGGTGAGTGGCCGGGGGACGCCCGATTTGTCCATCTCGGTCGGCAGCGACCCCCCGGTGAGACTCGAGAGTCGGGCGGGGGCGACTGGCACTTTGTCTTCCTCGCGGTCTTCGATGAAGGTGGTGTAGCGAATGTCTGCCGACTGGCGGAGCAGTACCTGGACCGGTTGCTGCCGGCGGACTCGATTCGAGCTGTCTTGCTCGACGAGCAGGCGGGCTTCCAGATCGGTTGGGTCGCCAATCCAGCAAAACTTCGTGCCGGTCTGGAGCGTTGCCCCTAGGTTGCGCTTATCAAAGGGGGTCCCATGCCAGGTGGTGAGTTCCTTGTCGTCACGACGCGAATCGGGAACGATCTCGGGAGGGATGATCACCCCGGTGCGCGGTGCGCGGATCACCAGCCGCTGGAGGTCTTCTTTCTGGAGCGAGATCTGCGTGTCGATCGATTGAAGTCGCTTCCGGAAGTTGGCGATCTCGTTCTTCGCGGCGGTTCGATCGGCCCGGTTCCCGACATGGCTGAGTGCCTGGCGGCTCCGCAATCGCTCGATCAGAACGGCCCGCTCGCCTTCCAGTCCGACCAGTGCTGCCTCGAGCTGTAAATTTCGCAACTGGGCGAGGACTTGGCCCTTCTCGACATGGGCGCCTGGTTCGACGCCTTCGGCAATCGATTCGAGCCTGCCATCGACTTTGACCGAGACGATTTCCGCATTGCGAGGCTGCACAACGAGGGTCGAATAGACGTACGACGGCAACGGGACATTCACGACCGCTGTTAGGATCGCGATGACGAGGAACAGCGTCGTTAGGAATCGCCAGCGTTTCACTTTTCCCATCCTCCCAGGCACTTTGAAATATTTGTAGAGTTTGACAAGGGGTTGCACCAGTAGTCCATAAATCGACATCATCGCGATCGCCTGCCCCAAGATCTTGAGTCCGTACGGTTCGAAGACTTGGTTGAGGAAATACAAGATCGACAGCACGACGACCCAACGGTAGATGGCCGCCGCCACGCTGTAGAGCGCAAACATGCCTTGATTGCTCTTCGGCAAGAACGGGTCGTCGGGCGGTTCGATCCCCAGGCACCACTTGCCCAGCGTTCGGCTGAGGATCGAGGTCGCTTTCTGCCTCAAATTGGGGATCTCCAGCACGTCGCTCGCGATGTAGTATCCATCGTACCGCAAGAGGGGATTGGCGTTAAACAGAATCGTGCTCACCGAACTGACGAACATGATGTTCAGACAAAGGTAGTTCAAGAACCCTGGCTCGGAGAACCACCAGATAAAGGTGCAAATCGACGCGAGCACCACCTCGACGTACATCCCGGCCGCCCCGATCGCCGCCCGATGCCATTTGTTGGGGAGCATCCACGAGTCCGACACGTTGCAATAGAGGCAAGGGGTCAGCACGAGGAACATGATCCCCATCTCGTGGCATTCGCCACCGAAGTACTTGCAACTGAGCCCATGACCAAACTCATGGATCACCTTGGTGCAGGCGAGGACCCCGCCCAGGAGGAGCCATTTTTGGGCCTCAAAAAACGAGTTGAACGAAGGCAGCTTCGACTGAAAGACATCGAATTGCACCAGGATGAGTGTGGCCGCCGTAAGGACGAGCATCATATTGAGGGCGAAAGCGGGCTTCGACCAAAACCACCCGAGGTAGCCATCGAGAAAGTTGAGGAGCCGTTCCGGGTCGATCCCTTTGAAGCGGACCGACAAGATATTGCTGAAGGTGGCGATTCGCTGCTTGGTCGCTTTTTCGTCGCGGAGCTTCTTGAGCTGCACCCCTTGCCCCCCCGCACCGGTAATCACGAGTCCGCTGCGGTGGAGCATACCGATGAACTGTTGCAATTCTTCCGATCGGATGGTCTGGGGCGGGTACTCTGTCTCGAACCGTTCGGCGATTTCTTCGAGGCTCGATTCGCCGTCGAGCATCTGCAGGATGGCGAATTCTTCTTCTTCGAAGCGGAAGTACTGGAGCCCGACCGGGTCCTTCACCACCCAATAGTTTCGCCCCTGGTAGCGGACTCGCCGCGCCTTCAGATCGGGCCGCACACGAATGGCGAGCGCCCGCGAAGAGCTAGAAACCAGGCTGTCAGCAAGAGTCGTAGCCATAGGAGAAAAATATCAAAAGCCGAAGGGGTTCCCGACGAGGCGTTGCTCGTCGGCTATTGGCGCCTAGCCGACGAGCTACGCCTCGTCGGGTCCAAGTGGATGGTCATCTTTGCCGAGAGCCCCGGGAGCAGTAGCCACCTGCCTCCTTGGAGTTGGTTGGGGATTTCTGCTTGGATGCGGTAGGTGTATTGGCCTTCGTACTGGACGAGTTGCTCGACGTAGGTAATTTTTCCCTTCGCTTCGACGGCGACCCCTCGTCCCACAACGGCGGTGACCGTCACGTCGCAGCCTTCGATTTCTCTCGGGTCGTAGTCGTTCAGCGAAACCCGTCCGTCGCATCGGAGCGTGTCGTACCGGGCGTATTGCAAGAGAGGATCGCCCGGATTGACCCATTCGCCCTGCTTTTTAAAGAGTTCCATGACTTGCCCGGCAAACGGGGCTTTGACAATCCGTCGGTCGATTTCCATGTTGGTGGCGGCGACCTCCGCTTTGCGGATGAGGTACTCGTAGCCGGCGAGGGTTTTGTCTTTGCCCGCCTTCTCGATTTGCAGATCCGCCCGCTCCCATTCCAGCTTGGCACGCCGGAGGTCGGTTTCGGTGACCACTTTATCGATGCTGCCGGAGTTGGCATCGAGCAGCCCTTCGTAGTCGGCCTTGGCAACTTCGGAAGCCTTGACGGCGTAGAGTTTTTCGATCTCGTCGTTGTACCGGGCGAGCGCCGCGAGGCGTTGCTGCTCGGCGACTTGCCACTGCATCTTCGCTTCTTGGTCGTCAATTCGAGCGACGACCTCCCCCTCGTCGACCAACGACCCTTCGCGGACGGACATGTGGCGAAGAACGCCCGCCTTTTCCGCCGCGATCTCGATGATGTTGTGTTGCAAGAACGAAAACTGACATTCGGGTAGCTCCGGGTCGCGCTCGGAAGGCGATTGGCCGAAAGTCGTCGGGCCCAAAGCAGCGAAGAAGACACCGAAGAAGACACTGAAGAGGGCGATCGTAGGGAAGATGGTTTTCATAGCCGTTGCCAGTTGTTGCTCCAAAGGAAAATCAACCACGAGTCACACAAATAAAAGCAACAAGGGGAGGGGCCGTTGTCTCAGCCCTCCGCCCTCTCACGGACCGGCTTACCAGAGCCGGAACAAAATCTTGGCCTGGATAAAGTCGAACAGATCGTGCAAATAGACGTAGCCGATCGGTTCTTTTCCGCAGTGCACCTTCGCAATCGCTTCGGCACCGACCTTGGGGTCGTCGCCAATGATCTCTCGAAGTCGGGTCAACTCGCCTTCGTCGAACTCGATGCGAAGCAGCACGGTATTCCCTTCCTCTCCCCTCGCTTCAGCCGTTGTTTCGATCAGCTTCACGCTTCCCGAGAAATGCTCTTCGGGAAGCGAGGAGACGAAGAAGGTGACGCGGAGTGGCTCACCCGATTGCTGCGACAGGTTCCACTGCTCGGCGACGAATCGCATGCGCGACTCCGGCATGAGGACCTCAAGCCACCAATCGCCGGTCAGTTCGGCCACCTCCATGAGCGACTGCCCCCGGCCGACGGGGCGACCGGTGAGTTGCTCAATCTGGCTCTTGCCGGTGATGACGCGGCCCGCGATCGGGCTGGTGACCTGGAGCAGGGCGATTTGTTCTTCGACCTTCGCGAGCTGGCTGTCGAGGGTTCTCCGTTCGGTCCGCAGTTCGGCGAGTCTTGCCGAGGCCTCTCGTTTTTCTCCCTGGGAGAGCCCACCGCCGATCTGCTGTCGGGCGAGTGAGGCGATTTGTTCATCGATTTCGCTCGCTTGCCCGAGGAGCCGTTTGATTTCCTTGTCGAGTTCCAGGCTTTTTTGGGTGACGAGCACCTGTCCTGCTTCGACCTTTTGATTGTACTGCACCAAGACTTCGCTGATTTCCCCATCGATGTGGGCAAAAACGCTTCGCAAGGTGGTCGGTTTCAGTCGCGCGTCCCCCTCGAGGTTCAGGTCGGTCTCATAGAAAAGGGCTCCCAGCACGAGCCCGATCGCTGCGGCAAGGCCAGCGAAGGTCTTCCACTTGGTCCGACCACGAAAGAGCGACGTTGCTTTGCCGAGCATCTTCCAGAGTGGCATGAGGAATAGGCTGTGGTGCTCCAAGGCATTGGCGAGGGCTGTCGCGCTGTGGGTTCGCACCACGTCGACGCGCTGGGCGTAGCCGTCCGAGGGGCTCGTGTCGACCATCTGCTCGACGACGAGCGCGCCGAAGACTTCTTGGCGTTTCTTCTGGTTCGGTTTGCCTTCCTCGGCATCGCGGTCGGGCTTGATGAGTGGCAGGATCGCCATGCTCTTGGTGTTCGATTCGTCGACGTAGGCATCGATCGCCTTTTCGACCTGCGGGGCCATGTCCTTGGTGTCGCCCGTGTACCAAACGTCTTCGCCCGTCTTGGTGACCGCGCGCGTGAGCCGATTGAGCAGCGTCACGACGTTCGACCGCTTGTCGAACGTGTCCTGGCCACTCACCGCCTCGACGACGCACTTGCTCCCCCGCCGGATGGCGACACTCACCCGGTCGCAACCGATGAGCCGGCGACCTTCGTTGGCGATCGAGTAGGCCGCCTCGCGAACGTCCAGCGTGGCGTGGGCGGTACGCGTGAACGATTCGAGTTGTTCCCAAAGCGACTGCTTCTCCGAGAGATGCCGAAGTCGTCGAGAACGGAGGTACTCCCCCGCAATGTCGCAGGTCTGTTGCAAAAACCGCAAGTAACCACGCTGCGTCGCGGGACGCGAGCCAGGACGCTGAAAAACCTCCACGATCCCTTGCGGCCCTTCGTCGTTATGGACCGGCATGAGGACCAGCAAGTAGTTGGTCGGGTTCGCCGCCGCGTGTTCGTCGGTGTCGTCGCCAGGCAGATTCTCGCCGCTGACGGCGTGGCCCGAGTGAGGGGCAACCAGCAGCCCCTCTTCGCTGGTCACCGCCTGTTGCAGCAGTCGGCCATGCTGCTCCTGGCCGATCGGGTCGTCGATCAGGCCCGTGTCGCGGAGGTTGATTTGGTAGGTGAGCTGAAAACCGCCATTGCCGCGCGTCCAAACCGCTCCCCCCACAGCCGCCAGAGCAGTCACCACTTTATTGAGGAATTCGTCGTAGAACTGCTCGAGCGGGACATCGGATCGCGAGAGTTCAGCGATTTGTTGGACGATCGACTGGATCTCGCGCTTGGCGCGCTGGACATCCTCCGGATCGACGGTAAGGGCCGATTCGGGCGATCGAGGCGTATTGGAGAACTCGGAGGTACTCATAGACCCTCAAATGTATCGTAAATCGCGGACTTCGGGAGCATCGGTCTGCAAAGGAAGCCATCTAGTTCCGTTTGCAGTCGCTAGAACCGTTAAAATGGGTAGCGCATTCCCAGCCCGTAGAGGCGAAAACGGGGCGTTGGGTAGACTTTAGGGCCCTCTTGGTGATACGATTGGGTTTGAGTGGAGGGTCTGGAGTCCCCAGCGACGCAAGACGTCCGGCCTACCTCTTGGCTCTCTCCCCATTCCTTATCGGAGGCCTCCCCAGGAGGCGAAGCAGTTTTTTTATGACGAAGCAGAAAGAAGAGGCCCTCGAAGTCGAGGGCACCGTCACCCAAGCCCTGGCAAATACTCGATTTCGTGTCGAGATCGAGGGGGGCCACATCGTCACTGCCCACGTTGCGGGCCGGATGCGCAAGCACTTTATCCGCATCGTCCCTGGCGACCGCGTCCGCGTGGAACTCTCGCCCTACGATCTGACCAAGGGCCGGATTACTTACCGTGAGCGGTAAACGAGGAATAAGTCTCCGGTGAGTATTCGTCCGGTGAGCCTTTCGGCCAGTGAGCCTTTCCGAAATGCTTGAATCGCGAACGAGTCTCCGTGATCGCTTGCGTCTGCAGCAGGAATGCCGATCATGCCGACCGACCAAAAAATCGACTATCTCGAATTTCCTGCCGCCGACTTCGATGCCCTCCAGGCGTTTTATTCCGCCACCTTTGGCTGGTCGTTCACCGACTACGGACCCGATTATCGGGCGTTCTCCGACGACCGACTCGATGGCGGTTTCTATCGGTCCGATCTTCAGTCGACGACTGCCAGCGGCGCAGCGCTGGTGATCCTGTACGCCGCCGACCTGGAAGCGACCCGCGATAAAGTCGTCGCCAGTGGCGGCCGTATCTGTTGCGATATCTTCTCCTTCCCGGGCGGCCGGCGATTCCAGTTTCTCGATCCCCATGGCAACGAACTGGGCGTCTGGTCCGATCGGTAGCGATCCGGACCTCCACAGTGCTAGGCGTTCTCCCTTATAATCGGCGGCATGATTCCCCCCATTCCCCGCTACCTTGTCCCGTTCCAGCCGAAACGGATCCCGCACCATTTTGTGGACGTGATGATCCTCGGGGGGGGGATTGCCGGGCTGCGGGCCGCCATGGAGATCGATCCGCGGCTGGAGTTGCTGATGGTCACGAAGGACCGGATGCGCGAATCGAACAGCCGCTATGCCCAGGGGGGTATCGCTGGGGTACTCGCCCCCGACGATCGGCTTGATAACCACGTTGCCGATACGCTCGCTGCCGGTGCCAATCTTGGCGACCGGTCCGTTGTCGAGCAGGTGATCCACGAAGCGCCCGACCATATCCGCCAGTTGATCGCTTGGGGAACGCGGTTCGACGAAGAGGAGGGGGGCGACCTGATGCTTGGCCGTGAGGGGGGGCATAGCCACCACCGAGTCGTCCATGCGATGGGCGACGCCACCGGCAAGGAGATCATTCGGGCGATGATCCACCGCGTGCGCGAAGAACTGCAAGCGCAGATTTGGCCCAACACGTTTGTCATCGACCTCCTCACGCACGAAGGCGAATGCCGCGGCGCGCTCGTTTGGAATGCCAAGCATGGCAAGACGTTCGTTTGGGCCAAGCAGACGATCCTTTGCACCGGCGGCGCGGGGCAAGTCTATCGCGAGACGACCAACCCGGCAGTCGCCACGGGCGACGGGCACGCCGTTTGTTACCGCGCTGGCGCGGTCCTGGCCGACATGGAGTTCATGCAGTTCCACCCAACGGTCCTCTACATCGCCGGTTCGAGCCGAAGTTTGATCACCGAAGCAATGCGGGGTGAAGGCTCGCAGTTGGTCGACTCGACCGGGCACCGGTTCATGCCCGACTACGACGACCGGGCTGAACTCGCGCCGCGCGACATCGTGAGCCGGTCGATTGTCGAGCAGATGGCCAAGACGAACCATCCTTGTGTCTACCTGCGATCGGGGCACCTGGATGCCGATTGGGTTCGCCAGCGTTTTCCAGGGATCGCTCGGACATGCCAGGAGTTTGGCATCGACATCGCGACCGACCCGATCCCGGTTCGGCCCGGCGCGCACTACATGATTGGTGGCGTGCGAGTCGATCCCGAAGGGCGGACCTCGCTCCCCCGGCTTTGGGCGGCAGGCGAGGCGACCGCGAGCGGGCTGCATGGTGCGAACCGTCTTGCCTCGAATAGCTTGCTCGAAGGGCTCGTCTACGGCGCGCGAGCCGGCGCGGCGAGCAGCAGGGCAGCGATGGAGGAGCCCGACCATTTCCGGGCAATCCCCCTGGAAAACAGCATGGAGACGGGCGGGCATGAGAATCTCGACTTGGCCGACATTCGCAATTCGCTCAAAAGCCTCATGTGGCGCGATGCGGGAGTGTGGCGTGAGGGGGAAACCCTGGCGGCGGCAGGGCAAACGATTGACGGGTGGATCCGCTACGCCCTTGGCCGGCAACTCTCGGGCCCCTCCGGCTGGGAACTCCAAAACATGCTGGCCCTTTCGCGACTGATCATCGAGGCGGCAACCCTCCGGACCGAGTCACGTGGCGTCCATCTGCGAACCGACTTCCCGGAGACCGACGACGACCATTGGCGTCGCCATATTTTGCTCGTCCGCGGCAAGAAGCCGACCTTCGTGGAGGTGTGAGGGATGGAGGGTGTCGCCGGGGTGGTAGCAATAACCTGCCAGACTTTCCAGTTATTCGGAAAAAAACCGAATATCGGTCTTGCCGCAACGTACTGGTAGCACTAGACTTACGGCCTAAAGTGTTTAGTGGACTAGATTTAGGTAATTGCGTGGCCGTTTCTTCCGATATACTTTACTGTTAGTCATACTAAGTAGCAGACGCATGGACAGCGTAGCTCATCGCTCATGGGAACGGACGGCCTCTGCCGCCGTGTCGGCGACCCTCACGCCCGTTGTTGTGCATTTCGATTACCATGGGGATTCTTTCGTGGCAACCGCTAGCCCAGCTTTAAGCAACGCCCGTAGGCAGGTCGATGCACTCTACGCTGTGATGCGTGAGCATGAGCATGACGCTGTGATGCGTGAGCATGACGAAGCGAGGGATTGCTACGCCTGTGAAGATTTCTTGCAAATGGGAATCGATGCGTTTGGGTGGCTCTGTAGAGCCGATGAGGTTTGGCGGTCGAGGTTTTACGCAAACGATGGCAGCTATGATCCCAAGGTCCAGGAGTCGCTAGAGAAGCTGTTCCGTGGTTGGATGGTGCCATGCGGTAAGGCATTGAAGTGGGCCGAAAGTGTCAAAGGCAATGGGTTTGAGATTTCTAATCTCGAAAAGTTTACTGATTGCTATGGCCAAGCGGTTGCGATTGTCAAGAACCTGGACTCTCATAGCGACGATTCAGGCGGCATGATGAACCCCCAGATTCTCTCACTCGAAGACGAAGCAATTCGCGAGCATTCCGATGGCGAAACTGCCGAGTTCTTTTAGGGAACGCAATCACACGACGCGAAGGTTCAGGGAGCAATACGCCGAATTGCCCGCCCATATTCGACAGCTTGCTAAGGACGGGTGCAGACTCTTCGACCTGGACCCTCGTCACCCCTCTTTTCGCTGGCACCGCCTTGGAAACCGCAAACAGGCTTCGCATTCGCCAGGGAGCGTTTCGATCTCGATTACGATGAAGTATCGTGCGATCTTTGTGGAGCGTGAACGCGTTAACGTGTGGTACTGGATCGGCACTCACGCGGAATACGATACGTTCACTGCCGGCTAGCGGTAGCCCCGCAGTGAAAAGATCACCCCCGCCGCCAATCCCACCAACCGGTGATCCTCAATGGGTTGCGAGCCGAGGCGCCCCCGCCCAACCCTAGCGACGTATCCCACGACGCCGAAGCCGCGACCGCCCTGCGGGGACGCCCCTTTTCACCGGATTCTTGCTTCGCGATCTTGGCGTCCCTGGCGGTTTCTTTTGTTTTTCTGACTTTGCCGTTCGCCTGGATACCTGGGGTGGCGGTATAGACATATCGCGCTTCGATGGTTTACCTTCAGTGGACTTGCCTACCCCTGTCACACCGCTAGCCCTACCCTCCCTCCTCCGGAGCCTCTGAGGATGACCCAAGAGACGAAAACTCAAAAGACCAAACTCTCTGCCAACGATTCGGCATCCTCCAATGGTTCCAATGGCGAACCGATGATCGAAGCGATTCGGTTGTCGAAATACTATGGCAACTTCGCCGCCACCCAGGAGGTCTCCTTCACCATCAATCGGGGCGAAGTCGCGGCGTTTCTCGGTCCCAACGGTGCCGGCAAAAGCACCACCATGAAGCTGCTCACCGGCTACCTGGCCCCGTCGACTGGTCGGGCACGGATTGCCGGCTACGAGATGGCGACCGACCGCATCGAGGCGGCGAACGTCTTGGGCTATTTGCCGGAGAATGGCCCTCTCTATCCCGACATGACGCCGCGCACCTTGCTTCAATTCTTCGGTGCTGTGCGCGGACTCTCACCGAGCGAAATCAATCGCCGAATGCACGAAGTGATCGAACTGTGCAACCTGCGGGAAGTGCTTGGCAAGCCGATCGGGAAGCTCTCGAAGGGGTATCGCCAGCGGGTCGGGATGGCCCAGGTCTTGCTCCACGAACCGGACGTGCTCATCCTCGACGAACCGACCGCCGGTCTCGATCCGAATCAAATTCGCGAGGTGCGTAAGCTCATTCGCAAGTTGGGCGAGACCAAGACCATCTTGCTTTCCACCCACATCCTCCAAGAGGTCGAGGCAATGTGCAATCGCGTGGTCTTCATCAACGAAGGTCGCGTCGTGTTCGACGGCACCCCCCAAGACCTCCAAGGCGAAGAGCCCAACCTCGAACAACGGTTCCATCAGTTGACCGCGTAGTGAGACGAGCGACGAGCCGCCACAAACCACTGACCACACCTGCCCACCCACCACGAACGACCATGAACTTTACTGTTCTCAAGACGATCTTCAAACGCGATTTTGTCAGCTACTTCTCCAATCCGACCGGATACGTTTTTATCTGCGTCTTCGTGCTGCTGAGCGCCGTCTCCGCCTTCTGGCCACCGGAGTTCTTTAACAACAACTTGGCAAATCTCGACCAACTGAGCCGCTGGTTGCCTGCCATTTTGCTTGTCTTTATTCCAGCCATCACGATGAGCACCTGGTCGGAAGAGCGACGGCAAGGGACCGACGAACTTCTGCTCACCCTCCCCGCGACCGATACCGACGTGGTGCTGGGGAAGTACCTTGCCGGTGTGGCGATCTTCACCGTCTCGCTCCTGTTCTCCCTGTTTTCGATTTGGCTCGTCTTTAGCTGGGGGCTGGGGTCACCCGATGGCGGGCTTTTCCTATGCACCTATCTTGGCTACTGGTTCCTCGGCGTCGCCATGCTGGCCATTGGAATGATTGCCTCGTTCTTGACGAAGAACTTGACGGTCGGTTTCGTCCTTGGCATGTTGTTCAACGCCCCGCTTGCCCTGTTCAGCGTGGCCGACTGGCTGGTCAAAGATCCCGTCACCGCCCAGCAGATTTCCCGATGGGGTGCCGACGCACAACTTGCCGATTTTCAGCGCGGCGTGATGAGTCTGAGCGGTGTGGTTTATTTCCTGAGCATCGCCATCGTGATGCTCTATGTCTGCATGGTTCTCATCGGCAAACGGCATTGGGGGGCAGGTGCGGATGGGGACTCACGGTGGGCTCACTACTTCGCCCGGGCGGCGTCGCTCCTGCTGGTCGTGGCGGGGCTCAACGTGACGCTGTCGAACCACAACTCCCTTCGGCAAGACCTGACGAGTGAGCAGATCAACTCGCTTTCGCCCGCCACCCGCGACTTGCTGGAGGAGCTGAAGAAAAACGACCAGGTCGACACCATCATCGTCGACGCCTACGTCAGCCCCCAGGTCCCTTCGGACTTTGCCGCCCACAAGCTCAATCTGCTCGGGACGCTCGAAGAACTCGAATCGATGAGTGGTGGAAAAATCCATACCAACATCTACGAGATCGAGAATTTTAGCGAAGAAGCCGCCACGGCCGAAACCGCCTTTGGCATCGTGCCGCAGGAGGTCGACTCGTTGTCGCGAGGGAAGCTCTCGACCGAAGAAATCTTCATGGGAGTCGCCGTTCGCCATAAGCTCGACAAGGTCGTCGTCCCCTTTATTGGCAAGGGAATTCCCGTGGAGTACGAGCTGGTTCGGTCGATCACCACGGTGGCTCAGAAGAAGCGAAAACGCGTCGGAATCGTCAAGACCGATATCCAGCTTTTCGAAGGATTCACCATGCAGGGGATGACCAACGAGTCGCAACTCGTCACGGAACTCAAGAAGCAATACGACGTGGTGGAAGTCGACCCCGAGCAGCCGATTACCGACAAGTACGACGTGCTGCTTGCCGTGCAGCCTTCCGCCATGAGTCCCGAGGCGATGAATCATTTGGTCGAGGCGGTGAAAAAGGGGCAGCCGATCGCGGTCTTTGAGGACCCGATGCCGATGATGTGGCGGGCCCCTGGCACCGACCAGCCACGCACCTCCGGTGGGGGCGGCATGATGGGGATGATGGGAGGGGCCAGGCCGATGCCGAAGGGGGACATCCAGCAGCTATGGCAGCTGCTCGGCGTTCGGATGTTTGGCGACGAAGTGATCCTGCAAGAATTCAATCCCTACGATCAGTATCCCTTCGGTCCCGACTTGGTCTTTATCGACGAGGGGCTCACCGCCCACGGGGCACCCCATCCCTTCAACGACGAGGTTTCTCTCTCCAAGGGAATGAAGCAAGTCCTCTTTCTTCGCCCTGGCGCGGTTCGACAGGCGGACGACTCGAAGCTCGACTTCAAGCCGCTCGCGGTGACCGGCACGCTCACGGCGACGATCCCCTATCGGCATATCGAACAATTGCCAGTCGGCCAGATGTCGCTCAAGCAAGACCTCACCGGAAGCACCTACATCATGGCAGCCGTTGTCGAAGGGGAAATCGAGGACCAAGACGACCTCTCTCTTTCGCTTGACCCGAATGCGACCGATGAGTCGGACGAAGCGGAGAAAAAGCCTCTCGCGCCGATCAAGAAAATTCCGATTCACGCGGTCGTTGTCGCCGACACCGACTGCCTGGGCGACGTCTTCTTTTCGCTTCGCTCGCAGGGGGAGCAGGCGGTCAACGTCTTTGCCGACCTCGACTTTCAGAACGTCGCCTTTGTCCTCAATATCCTCGACTATCTGGCCAAGGATGACCGGTACATCGACATTCGCAAGCGGACGCGATCCCATCGGGTGCTAACGGAAATTGAAAAAAGGACCAAGGATTCTCGGGAAGGTGTCCGCGAGCGAATCGACGACTTTACCAAGGAAGCGGAAGAGGAGATCGTCAGTGCGCGGCAGAAATTTAGTGACGAGATCGACAAGATCGATGCGCGCACCGACATCAGCAAGGAGGAAAAGCGATTCCTCCTTCAGCAGGCGACGATTCGAGGGCAGCGGAAGCTGGAGAACCAGATCGTAAGGCTCGAAAAAAATCGTGATCGGCAGATTCAGCAGGAGCGGCGGTCGCTTGAAAAAGAAATCCGAGCCGTACAAAACCGCTATAAATTCTATGCCTTCGCTCTGCCACCCATCCTGCCGATCTTGCTCGGCATCTTCGTCTTCTTCCACCGCCGACAGGGAGAACGGGAAGGGGTTGTGAAGACAAGACTCCGCTTCCACAAGGAAAAGGAAGAAGACGCAACCTCGACGAAATAATCCCGACGAAATAACCTGGCACGACTCGCAGGCAGGTTTGCCTCTCCCGACACCGACCAAAACGATTCTCCAAATAGCATGAACGAATCTACCAAAACCACCTTGTTCTTCGCCGCCGCCGTAGGGGCGATCGGCCTCGCTCTCTTCACGCGCCCTTCGACCGACGCCTACAACGTGGATGAATTGCGTGGCACCCCGCTGGTCAAGGAATTCGAACCCGACGCTCCGACGCGGCTGCGCATTACGAGCATGAATGACGAGGCAGGCGAATCGCAGGCATTTGAGGTTGCGGAAGTCGACGGTGTCTGGTCGATCCCTTCGAAGAGTGGTTACCCGGCGGACGCTGCCGAGCAAATGGCGGCTGCGGTCGAAGGGGTGGTTGGTCGAGAAATCCTCGCCGTCATCGACGCCACCAGCGGCGACCATGCCACCTACGGCGTGCTCGATCCGGCGGACGCGTCGGTCGGTAGCAACTCGGGCTACGGCACCCATGTCAAACTCTCAGGCGACGGGGACGCCGTGCTGGCCGACCTCCTCGTCGGCAACAAAGTCAAAGAGGCCGACGGGCAGTTTTACGTTCGCATCGCAAATCAGGACCCCGTTTACCAAGTGGCGATCGATCTCGAAAAATTCTCGACGAACTTTGCCGACTGGATCGAGAAGGATTTGCTCGGACTCAATCCGTTCGACGTGGCCCGTATTTCGATTGACGACTACGCGATCCAGACCCGGGCGATGATCTCCGGTGGTCGGCTCATGCAGCAGATCCTAGAAGAACGCCGCGCGAAAATGGACCTCGTCTACGATGAGGCGTCGAGTAAGTGGCAAGTCGGCTCGCTTCAAAAGTTTGACGCGGAGAAGCGCGCCTACGAGCCGTTTGAGTTAGCGGAAGGGGAACAGCTCAACGAAGAGACCTTGGATGGCCTGAAAAACGCGCTGGACGACCTCGTGATTGTCGACGTCGAGCGTAAGCCCGAAGGCCTGAGCGGCGACCTGCAGGCCGGCAAGGAATTTACCGACAGCAACGAAAAGAAAATCAGCCTGGCCCAGCGGGGATTTCTGCCCGTGCCGGGGGCCAAGGACCAAATCGAACTGCTCTCGAGTGAGGGGCAGATTGCCGTAACCCTCAAAAGTGGCGTCGAATACGTCCTCCGTTTTGGCGACCTTCAGCGCGATCCGACCAGCGAGAGTGAGCCGGAGCAGGGCGACGGCAACGCCGAGGGCGAAGGCCTCCACCGCTACCTTTTCGTGATGGCGCGATTCAACGAGGCGATGATCGAAAAACCAGAGCTAGAAGAACTCCCCACCGAGGCCACTCCTGGCGAGGCCGCTTCAGCGGCCGGGAGCCCTGACACCGACACAAGTGACGACACAATCGCCGACCCTGACAAAGACGAATCGAAGGAAGACGAATCAGACGAGACCGACACCACGAAGGAAGAATCGGACACCGAATCGGACACCGAAGCGGAGCGGAAGCAAATCGAAGCGGAGCGAACACGAATCGAAGAATCGAACCAGCGGCTGCAAGACGAATACCAAGAGAAAATCGAAGCAGGTCGCAAGCGGGTGGAAGAACTCAACGCTCGATTTGGCGATTGGTATTACGTGATCCCGAACGACGTTTTTAAGAAAATTCACCTGGGTCGCGAACAAGTCATCGAGAAGAAAGAGTCAGCGGAGGAGGGGGAGGAAGAGACCGAGCCCGCGGCACCGTTTGGCGCGCCAGGGGGGGCGATCCCGGGGCTTCCTGACCTGGGGATTGGCGGCGCGGAGAAAACCGAGGCGGAAGAATCGCCGTAACCGTTCACGAGTCGGAAGAGAGTGAACTACGAATAGAACGAATAGCCGTTATTCGTGTCGATTCGCGTTAGCCATCGGTTTCGATCTTCATTCCGAGCTCGTGCAATAACTCGAGCGTAAAGAGCCCCGTGTCGTGGCCATCGCTGAAGGTGATGCCATAGGCGTAGCTGCCAACGGGGCGCATCGCGGCGATCTGAATCGGTCCGCCCGTCCCTGGTGCAAGGATCGGCAATTCGGTGGGGGGGGGTGGAGGGGCCTTCTGCTTTTCACGACAGGTGGCGCAGGGGCACGCGTCGCGGAGTTCCCTGGCGGTGTACTCGCGCAAGGTATCGTCCGACCAGGTGATGCGGAGGCGATCGTCCCCCTGTTTGTCGAGTTGTGTGGGGTGAGGCGTTTTCATTCGTAAAGCTCAGGCGTGCGGCAACCTGACGAGGCGTAGCTCGTCGGCTAGTAGGAAGCGACAACGACGGGGAGTAGGAAACGACGTGAAAAAGTACGGGCCGTCGTTACGGCAACACGCCCACCACGCCGACCGTCGCTCCCGCTTGGAAGAGCACCGCACGCCAGGTGAAGGGGATCGGGTCGACCATGTAAGGGGCACAATTGCCGGGGCGGTAGTGGCCAAGCGGGTAGACGCACTCGTTCGGAGTCTTCAGCCCCATGCAGTAGGGGAGCACCGGCAGCCGGGTGAAGAAGTGCGCTCCAGAGACGATCGGCTGGAGGCAAGGTCCCCAGGAGTGGCCGTACCGCTCGAGGTGATGCTGCTCGAAGTAGAGCGGCTTGTGGCAGTTAGCGGCCGCCTTCCACATGTAGGTCGCTTCTGGCCAGCAGCGTCCCGGGTAGAGCGACCCATTGTCGATCGCACATTCGAACGGAAAATCTCGTCCCGCTTGCCCCGTCACCGCGATCGAAAGGTCGATCGAGGCGATGCGGCTCTGCTGGAGTTCGGCAAGTTCTACCGAGCAGGTCTCTTGCGCCTTGGTTTGCGCCTCGGCGAGGGCTTCGGCTCGTTTTCGGTCTCTCCCGCGTCGGGCGTCGGTTTCTCGGTCAGTGGGCTCTCGCTCAGTGGGGGCCTCCATCGTGTCGGGTTCGCCGCGGTGATCAAAGGGGTCGCGGGCCGGCTCGTGGTCGGTGTTGTCTTGGGGTACCTGGAAATCAATGTCGGGGAGAAGGTCGTCCTCCGCCTTGGGGATCATCGGTTCGGTTGGTTCGGGCAACTCGCCAATTTCGTTCGGTTCGTCCAGCTCAGGACCGGGCGCTTCCTCGGGTTCGGTGGTTCCAAACGGTTGGGCCAGATCGCGAAGGAGCTGCTCGTCGTCCTCGAAGGGATTTTGCGCCAGGTGCTGCACTGGAGCGTAGCCGCCCGTCGCGTCGGAGTCGTTGGAGTCGAAGTCGTTGGCGGAATCGTCGGGATGGGCGTCGCCCCGATAGACGATCACACTCTTGAGCGTTGCATTGCCAGCCGGCGTACTATCGTTCGAGGAATTCCATCTCCCCTGGCCTTCGTCGAAGGGGTCGTTGTGGCCGACCTGAATAACGTTGTAGCCGCGCGAGTCACGCGGCTGGGTGGCGCGGAGTCTTGTCCGAGCGGGGGAGGGGGAGCTGGCAGAAGGGCTAGGCGTTTGGGCGCGTCGCCACTGGAGCTGTGGCTCGTTGCCGAACGACTGCAACGCGCCGACGAGCAGCGTCAGCGTGGCAAGCAGGGCGGCGGGTAGCCAGGTCTGCTCCAACGACGAATGACGCATGAGGAAGGACGAAGAGTGCCGTTCGTCGCTCCTCCTTCGGACCTCGTCCTTGTCCGAGATCCAGACGTCGAGCTTGTGCCCTACGTCAGCTCGACTCTCCGGAGGAATGCTCCGTGGTGTAGTTGGGTGCTTCTTGTGTGATGGCGATGTCATGCGGATGGCTCTCCCTAACACTGGCCGGGGTGACCCGGACGAATTGCGTATCCTTACGCAGTTCTTCGATAGTTTTGGTGCCGCAGTACCCCATGCCGGCTCGCAGTCCGCCGACCAGTTGGTAGACGAACGGTCCGAGCGGCCCTTTGTAGGGAACGCGACCTTCTACTCCCTCGGGAACAAGTTTGCCGTTGCCGTTGTCGACATCGACATCGGCTTGGCCGTAACGATCCTTCGACCCATGCACCATCGCCCCGAGCGACCCCATGCCGCGGTAGGTTTTATAGGTCCGTCCTTGGTAAAGGACTCGCTGTCCTGGGCTTTCGTCCAGGCCGGCGAGCAGTCCACCGACCATCACGACATTCGCCCCGGCGGCGATGGCTTTGGTAATGTCTCCTGAGTAGCGTATTCCGCCGTCGGCGATGATGGTCACGTCGGTGCCCGCAGCTGCGGAAGCAGCCGCGCCGATGGCGGTGATTTGGGGTACTCCGATGCCGGAAATAATTCTTGTGGTACAAATCGATCCTGGTCCGATGCCGACTTTCACCGCATCCGCCCCGGCGGCGATCAGGTCGCGGCAACCGTCGGCGGTCGCGACATTTCCTGCCACCACATCGATGTCGTACCGGCTCTTAATCTCCTTGACTGTCTGGAGGACATTACTCGAGTGGCCATGGGCGCTATCGACCACGAGGAAATCAACTTCCTTCGCGATCAGGCTCGCTACTCGCTCGTCGTCAAAGACCCCGACCGCAGCCCCCACACGCAGCCGACCTTGCTGGTCTTTGGCCGCTTGGGGGTATCGCCGCATCATGTCGATGTCTTTGATGGTAATCAGTCCTGTCAGTCTGTAATCTTCGTCCACCAGCAAAAGTTTCTCGACCTTTTTTGCCATTAAAATCTTCTCAGCTTCCGCAAGCGTTACAGTCCCTGTTGCCGTCACCAGGTTTTCTTGGGTCATCACCTCGGCGATGGGGAGGTCGTCTCCCTCGAGAAAACGCATGTCTCGTCGGGTGAGAATGCCGACGAGCCGGCCATCGTGACCAACGATCGGTACGCCCGAGACGTTCGACTGGGCCATCGTCTCACGGGCGGCAGCAACGCTAGCGGTGGCGGGGAGCGTTACCGGATCGACGATAATCCCGTTGGCTGATCGCTTCACCTTGTCGACTTCCTCGGTCTGGGCCTCGATCGACAAGTTCTTGTGGATCACCCCCAGCCCACCGACTTGCGCCAGCCCAATCGCCATCCGGTGCTCGGTCACCGTGTCCATCGGCGAGGAGAGCAGCGGCACATTGAGCTGGATGCGGCTGGTGAGTCGCGTGCTGACATCGACTTCCGACGGGATGATTTCGCTATAGCGGGGCTGGAGCAAAACATCATCAAAAGTCAGGCCAAGCGTAGCGATTTTGAGGTCGCCAGAGGCGTTGGGGAGAGAGGTGTCGGGCATCGTGGGGCGGCTCCCAATAGCAAGAAAGTGGAATTCCGCATTGTCGGCCTTACTTCCTAGAGTGACAAGTAGGCATCGGGCGATGTAGGATGGATCTAGGCCCCCTGTGCCAATCCATAGGTGCAGTCCCCTCCAACGCTTTTCTAAATGACCTGGAGAAACTCCCATGCCCATTTTTGAGAACATCCTTGTTGGCGTCGATCTTTCGAAGGGCGATTGGCTCGCCTCGGACTCGGAGGAGGCCTCCTCGCACGAGGCGTGTCTCCAGGCAGCCCAGATTGCCGAAGCCACGGGGGCCAAGCTCCACTTCCTCGCCGCGCTCGACCTGGACGAACGGACCAAGCGGCTTTTGAAAGAGAGCGGCAGTGAGGACGACAACGTCCTCGGAATGGCCAAGAAAGCACTTCGCCATGCCTTGGACGCCGCCGTGAAAGAGGGAACTCGGGCGACTTCCAGCGTCGCGCTCGGTCGTGGTCGCACGGAACTGGCCGATTGGGCCAAGGCGAACGGACATGACTTGATCGTCATCGGCACCCGGCATCACAGCGCCTTGAGCACGATGTTTCTTGGTTCGACCAGTTTAGAGCTTCTCCGGACAAGCCCTTGCCCGGTCTGGGTCGCCGAGCCAGGCATGCCGCCGGTTCCCAAGAAGATTCTGGTCGCGACCAACTTCTCCCCCGTCTGCCAGGCCCTGGTCGAGAAGAGCGCGGAACTGGCCAAACTATTTTCCGCCGAGCTGCACGTGGTGCATGTCGTGGAGACGCACCGTAGGAGTTTCCTGCAATTCAGCTCGGTGCCGAGCGAAACGGTTGAGGCCTCGCACTGTAAGCAGACCGAAGAAGGCCGCAAAGGCCTGGACGACCTGCTCACCCGCCCCGCCATGGCCTCGCTCCAGACGCCTCCGACGCTCCACCTCCTCGAAGGCAAACCGAGCGAAGTGGTTCACAAGCTAATAACCACCCTCGACATCGACCTCTTGCTGATGGGAACGGTTGCCTGGTCCGGTGTGCCAGGTTTGGTGATGGGATCGACCGCACAGAACCTGCTCCCCCACCTCACCTGCTCGCTGCTAACGATGCGAGCCGACGCAGGGCAGCCGGGTCTCGTCCCCAACTAGCCCCGACCAAGCTTGGTCAGGGCTCGCTTTCCCTTTATTTCTACGTTCTACGCGCGGTTTGCTACGCAGGTGGCGACGATGCGGATTTCTTCGTAGCTGACTTCGCCTCCCAGTTGCTCGTAGATCGGTTTGAGCGTCTCGCCGCCCGCTTCCTCGATCGCTTGCTCCACCCGGCGGGTAGTGGCCTCGTCGACCCAGGGGGTTGGATCGATGACTTCATGGTGCTTGAGAAACGCACCCAGGTAGCCGACGACCGTCGATTTGGCTCGGCTCAAAATCTCCGCCGTCTCGGCAATGCTTCGACCCTCACGAAAGTGTTTGAATGCTGCGAGCGCTGGTGCCGAAGGCGAAGGGGTGTCGTCCGTCCCGTGGTCGTATCGTTGGAATGCCGTGTTACCATCGGGGGAGCCACGACGGGTCTCCCGGTCTCCGGTCGCTTCGGTATCGGTCGGGATTTTCTGCTCGGCGCAATGCGACGTGATGGCCTTGAGGAACAGGTCGCCGTAGTCGCGAAGCTTTACCTCGCCGACCCCTTTGACCTGTGTGAATCCTTCGAGTGTCGACGGGCGGCGGCGGGCCATGTCGCGGAGTGCCGTGTCGCCGAAGACGATGTACGCCGGCACCTGTTTTTCGGCGGCCAGCTTGGTGCGCAGTTCACGCAGTTGGTCAAAGAGCCGTTTGTCGACCCCTTCCCAGGAGTCGGCCGCTTGGGTGCGCGATCGGGAGGCTCCTTGGGCTGGGGCGAGCAGGTGCGGGGTGGTATTGCCTCGCAAGACTTCGCGACCCGTCTCGGTGATTTGCAAGACATGGTACTCGCCGACCCTTTGCAAATACCCTTGCCCCACCAGTTGCTCGATCCAGTCGCGAATCGTCGTCATCCGCTCCTTGGAAAGCAAACCATGCGTACTCAGGTTGGTATGCCCTCGGCTGAGAAGGTTTTGGTCCCTCGAGCCGGCGAGGACTTTGGCGGTATGTCCTGCCCCAAACCGCTGGTCGAGCCGGGCGACGCAGGAGATGATTTTTTGAGCCGTTGCCAGCGGGTCGGCGGCGAGCTGCAACTCTTCCAAGCAAACATCGCACGCCCCGCAGTTATCGCGGCCCAGGTCTTGGCCAAAGTAGCCGACGATCGACTGATGCCGGCAACCGACCGAGTTGGCGTACTGAACGATTTCGTCGAGCGAATGAAGGGCTCCCTCGAGAATGTTGGGCTCCCCCTCTTCGATGATTCGCCGCCAGAGCATCGCGTCGCCACCGCCGTATAACAGCAGGCACTCCGCTTCGAGCCCGTCGCGACCGGCGCGACCACTCTCCTGGACGTACGCTTCGACCGACTTGGGCATCCCGGCGTGGATCACGAACCGGACGTTTGGCTTGTCGATCCCCATGCCAAACGCCACGGTGGCGACAATCACATCAATGCGGTCGCCCAGGAAACCCTCCTGGTTTCGCTCCCGGGCGACGTCGCCCATGCCGGCGTGGTAGGGGGCAGCCCGGACGCCCAGCTCCTTGAGCGCGCCGGCGACGCTCTCGACTTCCTTTCGGCTAATGCAGTAGACGATCCCCGACTCGCCCTGGTGGCGACGGATGACGCTCATGATTTGGTCGAGTTTTCGCGTGGCGCGCCGGACGCGAAAAATTAGATTGGGCCGATCAAATGAGCCGATGAGAAGGTTCGTGTCGCGAAGCCGCAGTCCTCGGATGATATCGCCCTGCACGCGCTCGGCAGCCGTGGCGGTGTAGGCGTGGATGGCGATCCCCGGGAGCGCGTCTTTGAGTGCGCCGAGCTCGGTGTACTCCGGCCGAAAGTCGTGCCCCCAGGTGCTGACGCAGTGGGCCTCGTCGATGGCGACGAACGAGACATCGATGGTCTTGAGGAACGAAAGGGTCCGTTCCATTAAAATCCGCTCCGGAGCGGCGTAGAGCAATTTGAGTTCGCCCCGGCGGAGTTGCTCGGTCACCTTGTGCCGCTGCTGGGTTGTGAGCGTACTGTTGATGTACGCGGCTGGCGCACCGCAAGCGCGCAGGGCGTCGACCTGGTCTTTCATCAGGGAGATCAGCGGCGAAACAACGATCGCCACGCCAGGCATTGCAAGCGCCGGAGCTTGGAAGCAGAGCGACTTGCCCCCACCTGTCGGCAGCACCACCAAAGAGTCGCGACCGGTAAGCACGCTCTCCATCGCTTCGCGCTGGCAGGGGCGAAACGAATCGTAGCCCCAGTATTCTCGGACCACCGCGGCAAGCGATTCGCTGGATACGGTTTCAGCCGACGGCGGGGCGGTGGCGGGGCGATCCATCGGCGGGGCTAGCAGGGGAGGGGATGGCAAATGTCGTGACGCCAATAGTCTGGCGCATTCGGGCACCCAAAGCAAATGGGGTGGCTCATGGCGTGCCCGCTTCAGCGGGCAGGCTCCTGCCCACTAAAGCGGGCACGCCAGGCGAGAAGTCCGACGCCGAGCGCGAGGAGCACCCCCGACGCTGGTTCGGGGACCAGGGTGAGCGGGCTCACGCTGCCGACGCCTGCGCCGTAGACCGACCGGATCGCGGCGATGTCGTCGGGGAAGAGCCGCCCGGTGCCGGGGCCGGCGTGTCGCTCAAAAATCCAAAACATGTTCGCGTCGTCGAGGTTCGAATGGGTCAGCCCAAGCGTGTGGCCAATCTCATGAATGGCGGCGCCCAGCACGTCGGGCTCGCGCGTTGTGCCGACCACCTGCCAAGGATCGTCTTGGTCGAAATGGACGTCGCCTGCTCGGTTGCCTCTGCCAGGAAACCACGCGAGCGCTTTGGTCGTCGGGTTCCCCGTTGGCGGATCGGGGCCGTTGATGCTGCGGTAGGCGAAACGGATCTGTCCAAACTGCCCGTCAGGATAGTTGCCCGTCGTCACGGGGCCCCCTTCGTCTTCGACCTCCGTGAAGTGAAGCGGCGCGACTTCCGACCAGACCCGAAAGGCATCTTCGATCGACGCCCGAATAATGCTCGCAGGGAGTGGCACGCCGCTCGGTTGGAGGAGCCCCCCGTCGAGCAAGTTGTTGTAGCTGTAAGTGATTTGTACTGGATCGCCCTTCTGCGCCTGCGGCCAGCCATTTCGCGGAACGCCAAACCCGCGTGCGACCGGCGCAGCGAGCAACGCCGATAGGCCGCCGAAGAAGGCAAAGAACGCTAAGAAAGAAAGGGGCCGATAGCGGCGTGTGCCGATCATAGTCTGACAACCTAAGGAGAAAAAAGTAGTGAAACACAAGACGCTGCCCCGAAAGCGAAGGGAGGCTAAACGAAGAGCACGTTTCACTGGCACCTTGGGCTGGTTGGCATCGGAAGGGGGCGTCGGACGAGGTTTCCACCCATTATGGCAATTCCGTCCTCCTGGGGCAATCGTTTTCTCGCGCCCTGCCGAGGAGCTTGGGATTGCGGTACGATTACGTGATTCGGGTCCCGACGAGTCCCTCCTTCGACGGGTAGACTGCGCTCGTCGGCTACTGACAACGGACCACTGACAGCTAACTCGCCATGAAAACCGACGAAATTCGCGAAAAGTACCTCGCCTTCTTCGAATCGAAGGGGCATACCCGAGTGGCTAGCGATGTGCTCGTGCCGACATGGGACCCGAGCGTCCTCTTCACGCCGGCGGGGATGAACCAGTTTAAGGATCACTTTCTCGGCAAGGTCAAACTCGACTACACCCGGGCGACCACGTGCCAAAAGTGCCTCCGGACCGGTGACATCGACAACGTCGGGCGGACGGCCTACCACCACACGTTCTTCGAGATGCTCGGCAACTTTAGTTTTGGCGACTACTTCAAACGCGACGCGATCCATTGGGCGTGGGAATTTTTGACGGCCAAGGAATGGCTCGGCCTGGATGCCGATTTGCTGACCGTCACCGTTTACAAAGACGACGACGAAGCGGCCGACATTTGGCACGACCAGATCAAGCTCCCGACGAGCCGCATCAGCCGCGAGGAAGAGGATGAAAACTTCTGGCCCGCGAGTGCCCCGAGCCAAGGGCCCGACGGCGTTTGCGGACCTTGCAGCGAGATCTACTACCACCCGCCGGGCGGCCAAGAAGTCGAGATCTGGAACCTCGTCTTCACGCAGTTCAACCGCGTTGGTAATCCCCCCGAGAACCTCCGTCCACTTCCTTCCAAAAACATCGATACCGGCATGGGGCTCGAACGGGTCGCTGCCGTGATGCAAGGCGTCCAGACCAACTACCACATCGACAGTTTA
The DNA here is from genome assembly GCA_003233055.1 of Planctomycetaceae bacterium. Taxonomy (GTDB): domain Bacteria; phylum Planctomycetota; class Planctomycetia; order Pirellulales; family Lacipirellulaceae; genus Aeoliella. The sequence goes on along the minus strand of QIKP01000014.1, from coordinate 52,319 downwards.
CGGCCCCTTGTCGAGGCGGCAGCAGAAGTTTGTGGCGTCGAATATGAATACGCCAGCGAAACGGGCCGCCGATTACGGCGCATTGCTGACCATGTGCGCGCCTGCGCGTTCTGCGTGCATGAAAATGTTTATCCCGGCGCTAACAAAGAAAAGTATGTCGTGAAGCGACTGCTCCGCCGGGCCGTACTCGATGGGCATCAGATGGGGCTCGGCGAACCTTTCTTGTGTAAGCTTGTCGCCAAGGTGGCCCAGGTCATGGCACCCGCCTATCCCGAGCTGACGGAGACCGTCGGACGCGTGGCAAGTGTCATCGAAAAAGAAGAGGCCAACTTCTTCGGCACCATCGATGGCGGCCTGCGCCGCATCGAGTCGGCATTCGACGACATGCGCAAAGAAAATCGCACCACCGTCGACGGGCAAGTCGCCGCGGAGCTCTACCAAACTTTCGGCGTGCCGCCCGAGCTCTTCGAGGCGCTCGCCGCCGAGCACAACCTGGCCTTCGGCTGGGAAGGTTATCGGAAGGCGATGGAGGAGCATGGCGAAGCGTCGGGCAAATTGACGCATGCCGTGATGGGCGCGAAAGGGCCAATCGACTCGCTCAAGCAGGCCCACCACAAGACCGACTTCCTCGGGTACGAATCGACCGAAGCCGAAGCGACAGTCATTGGCATCGTCGCCGGGAAGCCGGGCGAGGACCACCTTTGCGACAAGATGGATGAGGTGGGGCACGAAAACGCCGTGCGCGTCGTGCTCGACCAGACCCCCTTCTACGGAGAAAGTGGCGGGCAAGTTGGCGATGTTGGCAAACTGGTCGGCGATCGATTCGAGTTCCAAGTGATCGACACGCAGAAGGATGGCCAGTTGTTCCTTCATGTCGGGCATCTGTTGCATGGCGTGATGAGCGAAGGGGCCAAGGTCCGAGCGATCGTTGAGACCGACCACCGCGACGCCATTCGCCGGGCCCACTCCGCGACCCACCTATTGCATCACGCACTGCACAAACACCTGGGCGACCACGCGCAACAGCAGGGCTCGAAGGTCGACGCCGACTGGCTGCGGTTCGACTTCACCAACCTGAGCCCGGTCGCCTCGGAACAACTCGATGCGATTGGCACCGATGTGGCGTCGGATATCGCCGCTGCGGTGCCGGTCGCCTGCAAGACTTTGCCACTCGCCGACGCTCGCCAGCAGGGTGCGATGATGCTCTTCGGAGAGAAGTACCCCGACCCGGTCCGGATGGTCTCGATGGGGCCTCTCCCTTCCGGCGCGAGCTCCAAAGAGCTATGTGGGGGAACCCATCTAACGAACACGAGCCAAGTCGGCGCGTTGGAGATCGTGAGCGAAGAAGGCGTGTCGGCTGGCACTCGGCGGATTGTCGCGCTCACCGGCGCGAAAGCGACCGAACATGCGCAACAAACCGAGGAGGTACTCGACCGTGCAGCCAAGGCGCTCGGCATCGAAGCCGAGGCCCTGCCGACGGCCATTACCGATCTTCTAGCCCGGCAGCGGTCGCTCAAGAAACAGTTGGCGGGTGGCGGCGCGACGACTTGCGGCGAGGCGACCACCTTACCCCTTTCCTCGGGAAAGGTCAGCTACCAGCAAAAGAAGCAAGCACTCGGCGAGGCAGGCCGCCTCCTGGCGGTTGCCCCACTGGCGGTTGCCGATCGGGTGGACGCCTTGCTCGCAGAAGTCACGACGCTCCAGGAGCAACTCGCCCAGCGCGATGCCGCTGGCCCTCTCTCGGGCGACACGCTGCTCGAATCGGCGAAGCAGATCGGCCAGGTGACGGTCGTGGTCGCCGAAACCCCTGGCGCGGCACCGAACGTCATGCGGCAATTGATCGACCAGTTGCGGCAAAAAAAATCGAGCATCGCCGTGCTGCTCGCAGCGCGCATGGGAGACGACAAAGTGACACTCATCGCCGGCGTCTCCCAAGACCTCGTCGCGAAAGGGGTCAGCGCGGGGAAATGGATCGGGCCGGTGGCCGGGGCACTTGGTGGAGGTGGGGGAGGAAAACCCGACATGGCCCAAGCGGGGGGAAGAGAACCAGAGAAACTCCCCGAGGCTCTCCAGATTGCGCGCGTTACCATTGCCGAATCGCTCGACAAGGTGGCATCGAAGTAGCGCACCGCGCACGTGCTAGCACCAGCTCCTAGGTGGGGTTGGATCGCCACCAAGAACGAAGATTTTTGGATTTTTCACTTGCTGCATGGCAGCTAGGGCGTAAGATGAAGCCTACGGGCGGAAGCAACGTTCACCTCTTGATGTTCGCTTTTCCAAGTTCCGCCCTACTAACGGATTGACACTCACAATCGCAGCAGGTGCTGCATGATAAGGGTTGCAACTGCTTTGCAGGGTTGCGGCTTCAGCCCGGTGGAATTTTTGAACGGGTTTCCGACCCGGCGCGGTATTGAAACACATTCTGTCACTCAAGCATGGAGCAAAGTGCCATGAAGAAATCTTCCCCTGTTGCGTCCCCTCTAGAAGTCGATCGGGGTCCCAACTGGCTATTTGTTAAGCTTTCCCCCGGAAGGTCGAAGTCCGATTTGGCCCAGTTGGCTTCCAACTTATGGGAAATCGTCGACACCCACTTCGTCTACCGTTTGGTGGTCGAGATGGACGATTTCGAGGCGCTACCCGACCTGGTCATTCAGCAGCTTGCGGAGCTTCGCCAGCGGTTAGAAGATCAAAGGGGAGCCCTTCGTGTTTGCGGTTTGCGGAAAAGCTGCGTGGTAAAGCTGGAGAATTTTCGGCTTGATCACGTGTTGCACAACAGCGCGACGCGAGCTTCCGCTGTCTTAGGTGCCGACCCTGCCCGCGATTCGCTACCGACCGCCCACTTTTATCCAAAGGCCTCCCGGCATTCAGCGGCCACCCCACCTGCTATGTCAGGTACTGCTGCCGAAGTTGCTTTAACGCGTTAAGCACCGGTTTTATTTCCCCCGACTCGTCGAGCAGGCCGGTGCCGGGGAATTCAGCCGTCGCGTCGCCAAGTTGGTTCCAGAGCACGACTTGTACGCAATTCTTCGCCATAAGGGAGGGCAGCGTGTTGTCGATCCACGCCGCTTGCGCGAGCCGCGAGGATTCGTTGTCTTCCTCGTCTGGTGCGGTGTTGCCAACGGTCAGCAGGAGAAACAGCGGCAGCTCGAAGAGGCCCCATCCATCGACCAGTCGGCTAAAGTCGATCGGCTGCCGAGGAGCCGTCGCTTGGGGACCACTTCCGATGTTGAGTTCCAGGCCAATTCCGGAGAGCCCCAGCTCGGCACGGACCAGTGCGTCGGCAAAGTGGATCGGCGCGAGTTCGACCTGCTGTTTTGCCATGTACTCCCCCCAAGGCTGATCGAAACTGACGACCACCGGCGTACGAGGGTCGAGTTCTTTCACGGTGCGGACTGCGGACGCCACGATTTGCAAACGATCTTCGTCGGTCAGCGAGAGAACACCGGCTCGATTCATTCTGGCCGCGACGTGCCAGAGTTGGCATTTTCCACGGTACCGTTTCACCGTTTGCGAGACATGGTCGAGCATGAGCGACGCCAGTGTGTCGCAGTCCCCTTCCCATAAGTAGGTCCAGTCAGGCACAAAACGCTCGTCGAATTCGAGAAGGGGGCCTCCCACCACTTTCATCTCGTTGCGCTGCGCCCACTTCAATTGCCGATCGATCTTGCTCCAGTCCCGTTGTCCTTCCGTCGCCTCGATGGTCCGCCAAGACATAGGGATCGCTACCAGGTGGAAGGTCTCCACAATGGGTCGGAGTTGCGACTTCTTTGGCAGGTCCCTTCCGAGGTCGACTCCGAAAAGTGTCTGGAGGTTTCCGGACTGCTTCATGCGGACTTCGAGCGCCTGGTTGGCATAGGTGGCTGCCAACTGATCGGCCGCCGCAACACCGAGCGCAATCGCTTTCTCGGCTGCCTCGGCCGCCTCGGCAGGGATGCCTTGCCGGGAAGCGGCGCGAGTGAATGCGGCCGTTGCCTCCTCGACCTGCTTCTGCAACTCTTCGGGGATCACCAACCCGAGGTGGACCCAGGAGGCCATTTGGTTACGGAGACGATGGACCACCCCACGGGCCAGCTCGACTTCCAAGAAGTAAGGCTCTTCCCGCTCCATGAGTGTCGCGGTCAAGAGCAGCAGCTCGCCCCGAGACGCCACCTCATACGGCACACAAACCATGCCCGAGTCGTCGACCGATCTTTCGATGACCAGTTGGTTTTCGGAGAGGAAGGTTTTCCCAAACCAGGGAAGCTCGTCGAACCCGACCATGTGGACCCGCGCAGGGTCGATCTGCGACAGCCGTTGGTTGTTGTAGACGAAGAATCGCAGTAGGCCCATTGTTGAACTTCCGACGCGAGCAAAACCAGCGCGAGGCCGGTCCCCAAAAGTGACCCGTTGAGACAACCACGTCGAGACGACAAGAACGGAGGCCGTGCCCCGCGTCGTAGGTGATCGCTTGGCCCAAACCCTCGCCCCCCAGGATCGCTTCAGTCTACTGGAGACCCCACCCCAAAGGCAAGCTCTGCGGGTATACTGCCGAGAGTCCGTGGCCTGAAACCGCAGAGGAATTTCCATGCCAACTGCCCCGATCCTCCAAACCGAGTTGCCAGGCCTGCCGGTTCGCCATGGCAAGGTTCGCGACGTCTACGAACTGGACGAGCACCTGTTGCTGGTTGCGACCGACCGCATCAGCGCGTTCGACTGGATCCTTCCGACCGGCATTCCCGACAAAGGCCGGGTGCTGACCGGGTTGAGCCAGTTTTGGTTTGGCTATCTGCAAACGCCTCACCACCTGATAACCAGCGACGTCGACCAGATGCCACTCCCCGAGGGTGTCGATCGCGAGCGGCTTCGCGGGCGGTCGATGCTCGCGCGCCGAGCCCAGGTCGTGCCGATCGAGTGCGTCGTGCGAGGCTACCTCGCCGGCTCCGGCTGGACGGAATACCAGCAGTCGGGAGAAGTCTGTGGCGTTCAGTTGCCTGCCGGGTTGGTCGAAAGCGATCGCCTTCCGGAACCGATTTTCACTCCCGCCACCAAAGCGGAGCAGGGCGACCATGACGAAAACATCTCGTTCGACCGCATGGTAAGCGAAGTCGGCACCGAACTGGCCGAGGAACTTCGCCGGCGAAGTATCGACCTCTACCAGCGCGGCGTGATGCACGCGGAGTCGTGTGGGCTACTGCTTGCCGATACCAAATTCGAGTTCGGCCGCGTCGACGAGGAATTGATTCTGATCGACGAAGCGCTCACCCCCGACAGCTCTCGGTTTTGGCCCGCGGACCACTACGAACCAGGCCGGAGCCAAAGCTCGTTCGACAAACAATTCGTCCGCGACTGGCTCCTGGCGAGCGACTGGGACCGCGATAGCCAGCCGCCCGAACTTCCCGAGGAGATCATCACGCGCACTCGCGAGAAATACGTCGAAGCGTTCGAGCGAATCACCAGCGCCGAGTTTGCGTGGAAGTAACGGGGTCTGCGTGAGGCAATCCGACGAGGCGTAGCTCGTCGGCTACTGGCGGTGTTGTTTTTCGAATAATGGAGCTCCATTTGCTTTCGCATTTGCTTTCGCATTTGCTCCCGCATTTGCTACAATAGCCGACGAGCTACGCCTCGTCGGGACGCCCCCGAGACAGCTCTTTCATCGTCATGTAAAATCCGACTCGTTCGTCCCACTTCCATCCCCGATGGTTCGGGAGATACGTGCTGACGAGGTGGTCGAAATGCGACCGTTCCTTAATTCGCTTCCTTGAAGCATTCCGCGATAACCACTTCTTATTCGTGTGCGATGCTTTTAGCCGAAGGGTAACGGACTTCTTAAAGCTTGCTCGGGTTGGTTCCCAGCCACGATGTTCATCATGCCAGCTCACCAGCAAGTGAATGTGCTGGTCGTCGGTCGCAATCGAATGGGGACGGCAATCGACGTGTGGAGCTGCTTTCAGAAGGGTTTCGATGACGATGAGTTGAACCTCCTCGCCGATCGAGACCTCGCCCTGCTTCATCGACTTGCGATACAATTGGGTAAGCTTTTTGTCCTGCGAAAGAATCCCCTCATGCCGCCGAACGTAACCTTGAGGCCGGTCAGGGAGCCACGAGCCATACGTGTGGTACGTGAACAAATAGCAAGGCATGTCGCGAGGCTCCCGACGAGGCGTAGCTCGTCGGCTATTGTAGGGAGTTTCGCTGCGATTCGCAAATTTCCGACGAGTGCCGCTTCTTCGGCTCAATCCTGACCGTAGTCGAACCTCGTTTTTCTAGCTAAAATAGAAGCTCTCACTCCCCCCACCCTCACCCCTACTTAACATGCTTCGTTACTGGACCGCTGGTGAATCGCATGGGCAGACGCTCCTTGCACTCGTCGATGGCTTTCCTGCGGGAGTGCCGATCGATCCCTCCTTGATCAACGTCGAGCTCAAACGCCGGCAAGGTGGTTACGGGCGGGGCGGAAGGCAACGGATTGAGTCCGACGAGGTGCAGATTCGCAGCGGTATTTGGCGAGGGACCAGCATTGGCAGCCCCGTGGCGCTGGAGGTCCCGAATCGCGATTACAAAATCGAGCGAATGGACGACCTCCCACGCCCACGCCCGGGCCACGCCGACCTGACCGGTTCGCTCAAGTACCTCGGGTCGATTCGTGGTGTGCTTGAGCGCTCGAGCGCTCGTGAGACGGCTGTCCGCGTGGCGGCAGGCGCACTTGCGAAGCAACTGCTCACGCCGTTTGGGATTCGCACGCTCGGTTATGTCGTGGAGTTGGGGGGCGAAAAAATTGAGCCGGTCGAAGGCGATCTCGACACGCTTCGCAAGGCTCGGGACGCAAGCGAAATTTATTCGCTTGACCCAAGTCGCGATGCCGACATCAAGAAAAATATCGACGCCGCTCGCAAGGCGGGTGACACGCTGGGAGGGGTGATGGAGGTTCGCGTCGAAGGACTGCCGTTCGGTTTGGGGACCCATGCCCAGTGGGACCGCAAGCTCGATGGCCGAATCGCCCAGGCGGTGATGGCCGTGCAAGCGATCAAAGGTGTCGAAATCGGCATGGGCTTCGAGGCGGCGCGTCGGCCTGGCTCGGAGGTGCACGACCCGATCCATTACGACGAATCAAAAAAAGATCAGCCTCACTTGGGCTACACGCGACCGACCAACAATGCGGGGGGACTCGAAGGGGGGATGACGAACGGGATGCCCCTGATCGTCCGGGCCGCCAAGAAACCGATCAGCACGCTCGCCAAGCCACTCGCGTCGGTGAACCTCGACACGAAGGAACCGGAGGAAGCGAGCTACGAACGGAGCGACGTCTGCGCCGTTTCGGCTGCGAGCGTGATTGTCGAGAACGTTGTGGCGTTCGAGGTCGCGCGGGCGTTGGTCGAAAAATTTGGCGGCGATAGCCTGCAAGAGATGCAAGCCCGGTATGAGTTGTTCCAAAAAATGGCTCGCGAGCGCTAACCCGATCGCTTGCGGCGCTCCGGTCGTTTCCGTTTTCACGGGTGTCACTTCACCGCAAGGTCGATCGCCGGCGTGTGGGTTTTGGAAGGCTCATCGCAGGCGCGACGCCCGAGACGCCGGCTGCAATCGAGCTGAATCTGGCGTGCGAGGAAATCGGTCGGGAGTTCTTGGTTGTCCTGTTCCGTCGCCTCCGATTCGTTGGCGAGCAACGCGCACGCCTTGGCGAGTTCTCCCGACTCGTACAGTTCGAGTGCCTTTTCATAGCGCTCGACCGCCTCGATCCAGTGGGCTTCCGTCGTTGCGCGTCGCACGCCAAATAGGTCGACCGGCTCTTCCACGCCGCTTAAGTTCGCCTGACAGACGCGGAAGCGAAAGAAGGGGGCCGTTAGTCGATCGGCAACGGCGCGCGTCACCACGAGTGGCGTGCCGACCAGTTTGGTGGCCGACTCGAGGCGGCTCGCAAGATTCACGGTCGACCCGCGCGGTCCGTATTTTAGCTTTTGTGTGCTTCCGATGTTACCGACTTTCGCGGGGCCGGTATGGATTCCGACGCCGATTCGGAGTGGTTCGGCAAGCAGGCTGCGCCACTGTTCGGAAACGGCCGGCAAGGCTTCGAGCATCGCGAGTCCCGCGTTGCAGGCGAGTTCCGGGTGGTTGGGTTGCGTGACCGGTGCGTTCCACATGGCGGAGAGCCCGTCGCCGTAGTAGTCGATCAGCACTCCGTCGTTTTCCATGACCGCCGCGGTGAGGGCGTCCATCACGTCGTTGAGCAATTCGTACGCCTCGCTGGTCGAAAGCTGCGTGCAAAGCTTTGAAAAATCTCTTAGGTCGGCGAATAAGACGGTCACTTCCCGATCTTCGCCCCGCAGGATACGAGGGCCCAGCTCCATTTGTTGAGCAATCCCTGGCGCAAAGACTTGTTCGTAGGTGACACGCCGTCGGGCCGCTTTGGCCTCGTGCTCGAGCCGTGCGATGCCCGTGCTGACCGACTGAGCAAGCAACTCGACGAGCTGCGCTTCGAGATAGCGAATGCCCCGTCGTCCGTTGCTTCCATGAATCACACGGGTGCCGTAGATCGCGCCGGTCACTTGGTCTTTGGCATCGAACAAGGGGGAGATGACGATCGACTCGGTCTCCCCTGGTGCGGAGTGAAAGAGTGTCTCCCTTGCGTCGGCGGCTTGGTCGATCAGCCGCAGGTCGCATGGCGCAATGGTTTTCGTCGTCGCCGAATGGCTGGCGACGATTTGCCAGCGTGGGCCGGACGACAAGGCATTTTTTCGCAGAACGATTCCTTGGTCCAGGCCAATGGGGTCGACGACAAACTGGGCTGCCTCGGCGAAGAATTCGTCGCGGTCCGCGGTCCAGCGGTGGAGCGCCCCGAGCGATTCGAACCAGCGTGCGAGCGTTGCCGGTGCGGGGCCCTGCTGCTGGTTGTTACGGCAATTTGCGTAGGCTTGGGCATCGAGCGGTTCCAACGTGCGATGCGTGTGGTTGTCGGACATCGAAATTGGTTGTGTTTGGTTGGTGGATTCCTGTCTCAATCCTAGGTCGCCCCTGGGCCTGTCGCTTGTCTCTTCGCCCGCCCATGGGTGGCACAATCGCTACAACCGTCGTGCTAGCAATCGGAGGGCAACTGTGCTGGACAGTGGGGCGGGAATGCTGAATAATCCGCGCGCTGCCGGACTTTTTGGAAGGACTGCCTGATCGACGCTGCGCTATTCTATCTTGGACTCACGCTCTGCCTCGTGGCCTCTGGCCGCGTAGGCCTGCTGACGCTGGGTGGTTGGCGGCGTGTCGCCCTGCGGAAGGGTCGGCTTGATTCGGAAAAACGGCAATTCGTCGAGCAAATAGAAGTCGCCGCCCGTGCCGAGCGGCACTTGCAGCTTGCCTGGAAGGGGGAACGGGAACTTTCCATTTCAGCCATTGTGGACGAATCGGAGCATGTTCGATCGTTCTACTTGACCGATCGTGGCGGCGCCGCGCTGCCGACTTTCGAGTCGGGGCAGTATCTCACTTGTCATTTTCCAACGGCTGAGGGCGAGAAGCCGCTGGTTCGCTGCTATTCCCTTTCCGATCGCCCCCGTGAAGAGTGCTATCGGCTCACGGTCAAGCGACAAGATCCCCCTGCCGAGGCCCCCGAACTTCCGCCCGGTCGGGCGAGTCACCAGCTCCACCAGATGGAAGTGGGCGACAAGCTGTGCGTAGCCGCCCCTCGCGGCGCGTTTTTTCTCGACCCTCGCCGCGACAATCCTGTCGTGCTGGTGGCTGGTGGTATCGGTGTCACACCGCTCGTGAGCATGCTCGCGTCGCTTGACCAAGCAGGGGATCGCCGCGAGGTCTATTTCGTTTATGGCGTGCGCAACAGTCGTGAGCATCCGTTTCGTGAGGAGCTTGAAGAACTCACGGCCAGGAACCCGAGGGGGAAGTTGTTCATCGCCTACTCCCAACCGCTCGACAGCGACCGCGAGCAGGTCGACTACCACCTTGCCGGCCGAATCACGGTGGATTTCCTTCAACAGATCGTGCCGCCCGGCCGCTACGACTACTACCTGTGTGGCCCTGGCGGGATGATGCGGTCGCTGGTCGAGGGGCTCGTCGACCAGGGCGTCCCGGAAGACGGCATTCGCTACGAGGCGTTTGGTCCCGCAAGTCTGAAGCGCCGATCGCCCTCCGAGGCTGGTGCCCCTTCGACGGTCGAGCCCCGACCAAAGGTCCGCTTCCAAGTTGCCGAGCAAGAAGTGGCGTGGGACGACCAGTACGAATCGCTGCTGGAACTGATCGAACAGGCAGGTGTGGCAATCGACTCCGGGTGCCGGGCGGGAAGTTGCGGGATGTGTGCGACGCGCGTCCTGGAGGGGGATTATGTAACGACTAAGTCGCCCAGCTTCTCGCCAGAAGAGGGCCATTGCCTTGCCTGCATTAGTGTGCCGACCTCTCCCCTTGTTTTAGAACTCTAGCCCCCACTCGATTCCGTTATGCCTCGCTTCTCGAAACCTGTTTGTTTGCTGGTTCTGATTACTGGTGGGGCTGTGTGCCTGCTCGGAGCGGGGGAAAGTGATGAACGCCAATTCACGCCTCGCCAGTGCGACCCAGATCAAGTCGTTGGTAGCGATACTTGCATTAAGTGCCACGAGTCGGAATTGAAACAATGGCGGCAGACGCCCCATTACCGGACGTTCGACGTACTGCATCGAACGCCCGAGGCCAAGGAAATTGCCAAGCGAATGGGGCTTCGATCCATCAAGCGAAACGATACCTGCGTCACCTGCCATTACACGCGCCAGCAGCAAGGGACGCGTTTGCGAGTGGTGGCGGGGGTGAGCTGCGAGTCTTGCCATGGGGGGGCGCGCGATTGGCTTGAGCTGCATGCCGACTACGGCGGACCCCAGGCAACACGCGAGACCGAGTCACTCGGTCATCGCCAGGAACGCCGCGAGGCAAGTATTCATGCCGGAATGAATAATCCGGCAAATGTCTACCTGCTCGCCCGGCAATGCCTCAGTTGCCACACGGTGCCAAACGAGCGGCTCGTCAACGTGGGGGGGCATCAAGCGGGGACGACCGATTTCGAGTTGGTTGCCTGGTCGCAAGGCATGGTTCGGCACAACTTCGTTCGTTCCGACGGGGTGGCCAACCAGCCAAGCAGTCTGGAGCGGCTCAGAGTGATGTACGTCGTTGGCCTGATGGCCGACTTGGAAGCCAGCCTGCGAGCGACCGCCGCAGCGACCGAGAACGCCAAATTCGCCCAAACAAGCGCTGCCCGTGCCGCGAAAAAGAAACGACAACTTTGGGAGGTCCAACGCTTGATTGACGAACCGTTGGTTCTCGCGGCACTCGACCCTCTCGCCTCCCTCGAACTTACTCTTGGTAACGAAGTGGCCCTTCGCGAAGCGGCCGATGCCGTAGGGAAGGCGGCCTACAAGTTTGCCGAGGAAGTCGATGGCACTAGCCTGGGGGCGATCGATCCGCTCTTGCCCGCTCCCAAAGACTACAAGAACTAAACCACCCGGTCACGATTTGCGTTGCGAGTCGTTATCGATTCGCCAAGCAAAACGCGACTCGCATAATCGCAACACTCGATGAGCACGCCCGATGAGTACGCCTGAACTGGCCATTCCTCGACCGAAGCGATGGGATTCTCCTTTTGGCGAAGGGGTGTCGCCCGAGGACGTTGCGCGGTTGCTGCGCGTCGAACCCTTTCGCCAGATCGACCCGAGTTGTTTCCCCGGCCATTTGCCACTCGAAGGGATCTTGAAGAACGACGCGAGAATCGTCGAGTGCCAAGAGGGAGATTTGGTCCTCCGTGAAGGAGACTATGGAAACAGTGCCTTCCTACTACTGCATGGAACCGTCCGGGTAGCGCTCGAACCTCTTTCGCCCGACTTGATCGGAAGCCCCCCAAAGGCTAGGAAGAGCTGGCTGCGGGCGATCCGTCAGCTTGGGACCTCGCCGCAAGTCCCGGAAGTCCGAGCGAAACCGAACGAGGCGTCGTCGTCGCTTGCGACGCGGGGAGAAGGAGGTTCGGCAAGAGTCTTTTTGCAGGACATTCCGCGAGTGCTCGACGAAAATCAAACGGCTCGTTTGTCGCCCGGCGAATTTTTTGGCGAACTGGCCGCACTCTCTCGTTCGCCCCGCACGGCGACCGTTTTTGCGGAGGGGCCAGCGGTCCTCCTGGAGATTCGTTGGCAGGGGCTTCGCGATTTAATGCGGCGAACCCCGGCGATCAAGGAACATATCGACCGGCTCTATCGAGAAAATAGCTTGCGGGTCCACCTGCGTGAGACGCCGCTGCTTGCGGGACTCAGCGAAGCGGCGCTCGATCACATCGCCGAGGCGACCCAATTTCACTCCTACGGCAGCTTTGACTGGAACCGAGAAATGGCCTCGCAAGAGGCGCTTTCACCGCTCGAAAAGATTGCTCGGGAGCCCTTGATTGTCGAGGAGGGCAAAACAGCGACGAAGTTGCTCCTGATCCGATCGGGATTTGTTCGGTTGAGTCAACGGTACGGGGCAGGGCATCGGACGCTTTCCTACCTGGGGAAAGGACAAGTTTTTGGGCTGGAAGAGCTCGCGGCGGAGGAGCCATCGGTCTATTCCCATTCGCTCCGGGCGGTTGGCTACGTCGATCTGCTGGAGATACCGAGCGAAGTCGTTCGCGAGCACTTACTACCGACCTTGAGCAAGGAAGACCTCCCCCTGCGCCCTGAGGTACGTCCTACCCCTGTCGTTCTCGAGGAGTCGCTTGACCGATTCCCCTCCGCTACGGAGTCGGATTCACCGCTATCCCTGGTTGATTTCCTGGTCGATCATCATCTGATGAACGGTGCCGAGGCGATGGTCATTGATCTGGAACGATGCACGCGTTGCGACGACTGTGTCCGTGCGTGTGCGACGGCGCATGACGGCAATCCGCGATTCGTCCGCGAGGGTCCCCAGTACGGGCGATTTCAATTTGCTGGCGCTTGCATGCACTGTGCCGATCCTGTTTGCATGATTGGCTGCCCGACCGGTGCCATCCATCGCGATAAGGAAACGGGGGTCGTGCAAATCAACGACCCGACTTGCATCGGGTGTGCGACTTGCGCCAACAGTTGCCCCTATCAAAACATCCGCATGGTCGAACTCCGCGACCGCCTGGGCATGCCGGTACTCGACCTGGAGCAAGAACTACCGATCCTCAAGGCAACGAAATGCGACCTGTGTGTGGAGGGGCTGGGGGGCCCCGCTTGCGTGCGGGCCTGCGCCCACGATGCCTTGATTCGACTTGACCTCTCCGATCAAAACGCCACCGCCAAATGGATCGATCGGTGAATGGGCCCGTTACCAATTGCCTTCACCCTTCACCCTTCACCCTTCACCCTTCACCCTTCACCCTTCACCCTTCACCCTTCACCACTCACCACTCACCACGCTTTGAACCGTTTCATGATCCGCCGGCTTCGTTCGCTGTTGGTGGCCGCTCTGGTGGTGGTCGCCATTGTGGTCGGGCTGCGCGCGGTCGACCTCGGTCTTGGGCGAGCGCAGTACGCGTCGGGGTACCTGCTCTACGGATTGGTCGCTTTCCTTACGCTGTTTAGTCTCCGCAAAAAACTGCCGACGTTGCCTCTCGGGAGTGCCTCGAGTTGGTTGCAGATTCATCTCTACGGAGGTGTTGTCGCGGGCCTGCTTTTTGGGATTCACCTCGATTGGCAATTGCCGACCGGGATCGTCGAGACAGCCCTAGGGTTTGCATTCATGATGACCTTCGTGAGCGGGCTTGTTGGGCTGGTGATGACTCGGCGGATTCCTAAAGTACTTAGCAGGGTAGGGGAAGAAGTTGTCTACGAGCGAATTCCACAGCTGCGCCGGCGACTGCACCAAACCTCTCGGACTGTGGTGCTCGACTCGGTCGCCGCGTCGGGAAGCACCTTGCTGGCGCAGTTCTACTCCCATCGACTCTTCGACTTTTTTGCGACCAGGCCTTCATGGGCTTACTTGATTCGACCTAGCGGCGTCAGGCGGCGTCGAGTCATGCACGAGATGCGCGATTTGGAGCGGTACCTCACGCCGGAGGAAAAATCGGGCTACGAGCGGTTGTTCGGCATGGTCCGGCAGAAGGACGACCTCGATTTTCAAGAAGCGAGGCAACGACTCCTCAAGCTGTGGATGTTTGGACATATCGGAATGACGGGCCTGCTGGTGACGCTTGCGACGTTGCATGGAATCCTCGCTTTGGCGTTTCGTGGAGATGCGCTGTGAGAGAACCGCTTCCCCAGCCCGATCCTCTGCCGTACGATCGCCCAAACCAACCTCGCGTCTGTGGCCGCGCCGCCGAGGGCGACCCTTGCGCTTGGGGTCCCAATGCTCGTGGGGTTTGCCCCGCGATGGCCGAATGCCAGCCGGTGGAGGTCGAGGGGGACTGGAAATGCAATCGTCCCGCGTCCCGCGGTGGCCCTTGCGATGTCCCGCTCATCGGCGAGGGCGAAGCAAGCGTCGGCCTCGCCGATGCCGGCCCTAGCAGTGAGGGGGTCTGTTGCCGAACGCATCGATGCCAGCCGGTGCGAAATTTGCGATCGCTACGCGGGGCGCTGGTCCGGTCGGCTTTTCTTTTTGCGATCGGGTCGGTTTTGATGCTGCTTGGAAGCAACTGGCGAAACGAACTGGTCGTCCCTGGCCCGCTCTGTTCGCACCACGCGCAAGTTCTCCGTGGTGCGGGGTGGGAAAATCGTTGCAACGCCTGTCATGCGGCTGGCAACCAGTCGGTAGGAGGATGGTTGTCGGCGGTGGTGGAAAATTCGGTTGGCCCGACGCAGAGCGACAAATGCATGGTGTGCCACGACAAGACCCTTGCGACGGAGTTCGCACTCTCCCCCCACAACTTGCCTGACGAACAACTGCTGAAACGCCATGGCGAATCGCATGGAAATGTGCCACGGGAACTCGCCTGTTCGATCTGTCATCAGGAACATCAAGGTGCCGACCACGCCATTGCCGCGATGGACGACGCTCGATGCCAATCGTGCCACACGCAACAGTTCGAGAGTTTCGCCACCGACCATCCCGAGCTGGGGATTTGGCCCTACGATCGGCGCACGCCGATCGCCTTTAGCCACACAACGCATGAGGGAAAGTACTTTGCCGAAAAGAACCAGCCGTTTGCGTGCCTTCAATGTCACGTGGAAGATTCGACCGGAAACGTCCAGAAGACGCTCAGCTACAAGGTTGCCTGCGCCCAATGCCACGACGAAGAGATCGCGACGAGCCTGGCAGAGGGGGTGGCGATGCTCGCGCTGCCGAGTGTCGATCTAGATACCTTGGCGGAAGCCGGCATGGACCTGGGGGCGTGGCCCGAGATGGCGACGGGGGATTTTGATGGTGCGTTGCCGGCGATGATGAAGCTCCTTTTAGACTCCGATCCCAAGGCTCGCAAGGCGAGGGAACTCTTGGGGGCGGACTTTGAGTTCTACGACATCGACCCCGATGACCCAGAGCAACTTCAGGCGGCTGCAGATTTGACCCTCGCCATCAAGCAACTTCTTTCGCGTCTTGCTAACTCCGATCCCAACTCCGACGCCAACCTACGGGAGCAAGCCCGCCCGCCGATCCGCCTTGCCATGCATGCCTGGAAGCAGTGGATGGAGGAGGCTTCCGCGCCGCCTGAGCGTCGCGACGAGGAGGACCTTCCTCGGACGCCCGGAACTTGGTTCCTCGAAAATAGAAATCTTTCGATCCGCTCCCAGCCAACCGGTCATGCGGACCCGGTATTGCGAGCATGGATCGACTTGGCGGCGTCGACCAGTGATCCCGAGATGCGCGAGACGCTCCTCAAAGAACTTGCAGGTCCCCACGCGCCAGGCCGGTGTGGCACCTGTCACAGTCAGGATCAGGGACCAAGCGGCCAGATTCTCTTTCATTGGCGATCGCACGATCGGCGGTTGGACCCGCGCGGTTTCACGAGATTTTCCCACGCTCCGCATCTCTTGCAAGCGGAACTTCGCGACTGCACGGCATGCCATCGTATCGACACCCAGGCCGACACGTCGGGCAACTACACAGGCCTAAGCCCTGGAGTAAAAGTCTGCGATTTCGAGCCGATGAGCAAGGCGACCTGTGCGAATTGTCACACCAAAAGTGTGGTCGGCGATAGCTGCACTCAATGCCACAACTACCATGTGGGCCGTCCGCTGGAGACGGTTTCCCCGTAAGCAAAGGCCTACCGGACCGCGTGGCAGTCCGGCTATTCGGGCCGTTCCATCGGTGACTGGCCGGCAGCCAACGGAGAACCAAAAAAAGAGAGGCCTCCTGTCGGGGAAACAGGGGGCCTCGTTTTGTGCCATCGGCATTCGGGGAAAACGCCGTTGGCAGGGGAGTTCAAGAGAGGCCCCCTGTCGGGGAAACAGGGGGGCCTCGTTTTATGCCATCGGCATTCGGGGAAAATACCGTTGGCTGGGGAGACTCTCTCTATGGGAATTGTTAGATGGGGATCTCTTTGCCGGCAGAGGCTCGACCGAATCGTTGGGATTCAGCCTAGTCGGTAACGTGCAGCGGCCATGATTGAAAGCAATCCACCTAGGGCTACGAGGCCAAGACTCGTTGGCTCGGGAACCGGCTTCGCCTCGACAACCTCTTCCGGCTGGAAGGTGCTGTCGTCGACGGGTGCTTCTAGGTCGGCGTCTATCTGCGGATTTTCAACCGACAGCGGCATGCTGGGGATCAAAATTTCGCTATCGAGACCGACGGGAGGGGAGGCGAACAGATCGTCGACTCCGTACAAAACCGCGTCGGCTTGCAAGTCAATAGGAGAGAGTGGCGTCGCCACTCCAGCGCTGGAGAATCCGGAAGCGCTAAGAACGAAGGAAACGGCAACGAATGCCGTTAGGAACATAGGGGATCGAGCGTTCACGAGCGTTCACTCCTGTGATGACCAACGTCCAGCCGCTGCCAACCCCTCCTGGTCTCAGCCGAGCGGCTGAGCAGCGAAAAAAGGTCACGTCCAATGCGACCGTTGCAGCTATAAGAACCAATGCAGGTGTTGCTGTCAAGCACACGGTTCCCTTTTTTTTCTCCGGAGGGGCTGGTTCTTGGGTTTTTAGTCGGTAACTCTAGTGGTTTTTGATCCGATCGCGTGTTTTTAATATTTTGGGAAATTCGGAAAGCCGACAGGGGATAGCGGACCCCCATTCCCTAGAATTTCCAACGAAACTCCGCTCGTGCCCCCGAAATGTCGCGGGAATTGTCGAGCCAACCCTGCATGGCGTCGAAGCGCAGGAGGTGGGCGTTGGTGAGCGGGATTTGGTATCGCGCGCCGATGCCCACCTGGTTGCCCGCCGCCGCTCGTGAGGTGGCGTCGCCCTGCACGCCGAGGGCGGCGACTTCTAGAAGGAGCTGTTGGTTGAACGTAGGCGACAAGAGATCAATGCCGGCTGCCACGCCATACGTATTGTTGCCCGTCGCATCCAGCGTGGGGTAGCCCGTCAACAGATCGCTCTGAAACAAAATGCCGGTGTTAAAAAGCACCCCGCCAAAAGCGGCCGCGCGAGCAGCTGGTTGAGGGCGATCGAATCCGGCGAAGAAGTTGAGGTAGGGGATGACGTTGTAAGGTCGACTCGTGAGGAAGGAGTTTTCGACGAGCAGCAAAACGCCATCCGCGGTCCGTTCGCTCTTCGGCCCATTCTGTCCGGCGTTGATGATCAGCCGGACCGAGTTGGAGACTCGGTTGAGGTACCGCCGTGTGTAGGACAGGCCGATGTTGTTGTAGCTTCGTCCGAGCCCTCGAGTGTCGTCGACGAAGGCGTAACCGGCTTCGAAGTACCCGCCCCGTGCTTCGATGAAGGTCGTCGCGCCGTAGAGTCGTGCGGCATCTTGATCGCCTGGCAGGGCGTCGGTGCTGACTTTGTCGAAGGCGGCAAAGAACGTGATGTCGTAGTTCGACCAGTCGAGCCCCGGGTGATTTCTCGCGGGGATCGCTGCGGCGACGCCGATCATTGCATCTTGCATCCAAACGCCGTTTTGGAACAAGAGTGGCACCAGGCCCGCGGTCACTGGCAGGTCGAACGGAGCGTAGGTTCCTTCGATCCCTCCCAGGATTTGGCCCAGGTCGCCCTCGAAAAAGAGCGTGTCGGTATTGGCGTCGAAGAGATCGGCCTCGTTGAAGAACTCGCCTTCTTCGAACCGCATGAAGTTGCCCCCCTCCTGGAAAGGCGAGACAAACATGTGCAACCGCTCCGTGCTGGTGATCCAGAGGTCGAGTTCCAGATTCAGTCGATGGGCAAGGATCGTCTTGCTCCCCGATGTAAACTGATTTTCCGCGACGGCGACGCGGTAGTCTCCGTAGACGTAGAATTTGGGCTGCGTGAGATTCGTCGCGCCGAAGAGCTCCCCCGACGGCGGCACGGGCCCGTTGGGATAGAGGGGAAAACCCCACTCGATCAGAGGCCGCTGCACCGGGACCGAGTGTTTGTCCCCGTAGGGCGAAAGCTCCGCGCCCGTATTCCACGGGATGGCGTCTCTCAAAGGGTCGGCACTAAAGTCACTGGAATAGTAGGTCGAAAGGTCGGTTTGGCAATCGCTCTCGGGTGGGTGATGGAGAACGTGGCCTGCTTTTTCCGTTTCCGATTCGTGAGGTTGGTCGACCGGAACGCAAGCGGCGGTGTTTCGGGGCAGCGGTGGGGGTGGCAAGACACCAAAGCGTAACAGGCTCGGCTGAAAGCCAGTCTCGGTGCGGCAATCCCACGCGGTCCGGAGCGGCGGGGGGAGGGGAGTGGAGGAGTGGAGGGGAGGGGAGGAATCGTCGCGCAGCCCCGACCAAGCTTGGTCGAGGCTATCAGCTTGGTTAGAGTTATCGGCTTGGTCGAGTGTTGGCGGTGCGAACAGGTCTTGCGCCGGCGCGAAAGGAGCGAACGAACAGGCTCCCAACAGCGCGCACGCGACGAGGATCGAACCTCGTCGGCCGAGCAGGGGATGTTTTGCGTTGGAGGGTATTAGGCGGATCACGTTACCGTACGTCGAATTCTACGGAGTAAGGATGCACGTCGAGTAGGCCATCGTTCATTGCCCGCTTCATTTCCGACGTCGCGCCGACAAAGTCCATGAAGTAGATCGGCTCGAGTCGACTTCGGAGCCGGAAGCTGAGCCGATAGCGCCCCCGCTCGCGCAGGAGGTGCCCCGGCACGTGATACTTCACGTCCTTTTTCCCGAGCGGGGCGAGCGACCTGCTTTCCATCCGGATGAAGGGGGGATGGTTGGTCACCGTGATCGGAATCGCCCCGGGGCGAAGGAACGCCAACTGGTCGATGTCGAGATTGACCGGGAGAAAAAACTCGCGATCGGTTCCGGTTGCCCCAGTGATCAGGAACATGGTTTGCAAGTTGAACAGTTGCGAGTCGAAGGGGACTCGGCCGTCGCGCACGTCGCGCGAATGGATGTCGCAAACGTCGCCATGCTGGTCGGTGTACCCGGTCTCCCATAGCCGCTGGCCGCGCGGGCCGATGAGCACCACGTTGGCCCAGAGTTGCGGTTGCGCCCCGAGCGACCCGGTCGGCAGGTTGTGGCCGTCGTTGGTGTTGGCCACCACGTAATGCAGCACAAGGTCTTGCCCGACTCGGGGGGGAGTCTTGAAGAACGGACCATCGACATGCGAGCC
Organism: Planctomycetaceae bacterium; assembly: GCA_003233055.1. GTDB lineage: Bacteria > Planctomycetota > Planctomycetia > Pirellulales > Lacipirellulaceae > Aeoliella. The sequence goes on along the minus strand of QIKP01000014.1, from coordinate 32,767 downwards.
ATTCTCCATGACCTGCCGGCGGAGTTCCGTCTTGCCTGCGAGTTTTTTGAGATTGTCGTCGATGATCTCGCGGGCGTCGTACCGGTCGTCGGCCTCGGCCCAAACAGGCGGAAAGACTGTTTTCGGTAACGGGGGGCCGTCCTGCGGGCCATCGGCGAGGCGATCCTCGAAGGCGTCCGTTCCCCAGCCTCCGCGCCAGTCGAATGCGAGCCACTCATCAATGCTCCAGCGATTGGCTTTCAAATGATGCGGGAAAATTCCAGGATGGGCGATCGAGTAGCCAGGGCCGTAGAAATTGTGATTGGAGTGCTTACGGTTCTCGTGAATCTTTTTGCCGGCAACCTCCGCGACCGCACAGTACTCGTACCCCGACGCGATGCCGGGCACTTTTCCCATGTGACAATTCTGGCAGGTGACGCCCCGTTTGCGAGCGGGCGAAGCGCGGTACTGCTCCCAAACGACCTCCAGCTTGATGCCTGGATGGACGGCGACTTGGTGGCATGCGGTGCAGTACTCGGAGGCGGAAAGTTGGTCGAAGTAGCGGCCTTCGCGATGGATCCGCTGTCCAGGGCCTTTTTCGTCGGGTGATGTTTTGACCTTGAAGTCGTTCTTTCGGGCAATCACTTCCGCAACGCCCGAACCGCCGAACGGGCCGTAAACCGGCGCGTTTTCGTCCCCCGGCACGATGTGCCGCTCGCCGTTTGCTTTGCCGTAACGCTGATTCACCCGATGGCAGGCGATGCAGGTGACCCCCTCCCGGGCGACCTCTGGCTGCTGCCAGAGGGGCATGTCGCGGGCAATGTTCATGCTCGTGCCGACCGGTGAATGGCAACGCTGGCAGAAGTACCCCACGGTCCCTTGGCTCAGCTCGGTGAGCCGCTGCTCAAACTTATGAAACATGGGCGAGATCTGCGCGTAGGCGTGACTCGAGCAACTCCACTCGTTGTAAATCTTCTCGTGACACTTCGCACACGTTCGCGCTGAGGGGAAGCAATTCTTCGCCAGCAACTCGGCGTGAGGGTCTTCGCCGGCGGCGATGCCCAAGGCGGCCGCCTTCTCTCGGGCACCTTCGAGCGAATGAACGCTCGGCATCCCCAGCGGTGGCGGCGCAAAACCACTCGTTCGAGGCGGGGAAGGCTCCATCGGAACAGAAGGCTCCACTGGAACAGGTGCCCGCGCGGGCGGTGCGATAGGCGCTGGTGCTTCGATCACCTGTGGCGATTCGTTTTCTCGCACGGGCAGGGGGGCTGGCACGGGCGGAGTCGCTTTCACAACCGCTGGCGATTCCACAACCGGTGCGAGTTTTAATTCGGGCAGCACTTCCGCCATCGGCGGCACTACCACGACCGGTGCGGGTTCCTCGACCGGCGGTGTATCTATTCTCGGTGGAGTTTGTATTACCGGTGGAGTTTCTAGCGGTATCGGTTCCTCGGCCGTTTCGCGGAGGGGCACCGCCGGCATTGGTTCATTCTTAGGTGCTGCTGGCGTCGGGGCTGCTGGCGTCGGGTCCTTCGCCGTCGCCTGCGATGAGGCGGGCGTATCTTCGGGAGCAAGCCACTCACTCGGGTCGACCAACCAATCGCGGGCCGGGGTCTTTCTCCCGGAGCGGGGTTTCATCGCGACGCGGAGCGGCGCGCGAACGGCGCGGATCCCCGTGATGGTCGCTTGGGCGGCCGGTGCTTGGTGGGCGACCAGTTGGGTCGTGCTGCTCGGCAAGCTAGCCGGGGTGCCGTTCGATAGCTCCTGCTCCAACTCCCGACCGGCTGAGGGACAGACCAGCGAAATCTCCGCGACCAGCCGGTCGACCTCCGCTTGATGGACCTTCTGATTTTCGTAACGCGAATTTTCACCGCGCGGAGTTTCGATCGATTTGGCGACCGTGCGGGCGGTGGGGGATTCGCTAGCATCGAGTGACGCAAGCCAAACGGTCCGCCCGAGCGCCAGCACCGCCAGAACGACGATCGCCCTGCGCAGGGTCGCCGCGCCGCGGCCCGTTGTTCGGTGCCCGTTTCTCTGGCGACCGATTTTCTGGCAACGGAGACCAGGGCGATCGGAGTCGAGGTTTGCCATCCGTGGCATGGGCGCAAGGTCTAATGGAAAGGGGAGGCGAGAGGCGGCCGGCGATCCCTGCCAGCAGCCATGGTCGGTTCGATCAGGCTTCGCGAAGGCTTTCCCCGCACGAATCCACACGCTCTCCAGTATCGCCTCCGGATCGCCCGAGAATCCGGATTTTCCCGCATGGCCACTAGTGAGCTCCCCATCGCAAAAGTCGCCGCAACCGGCAAAGTCGCATCGCAACCGTTCACGAGAGCCAAGGCAGGAAGACCCCGCATCGGGCGAATAGAGCAGTGATCACTCAGATGTTCCGCCAAGGCAATCGTTTGACGCTGAAATAGCAGCGCCGTGACCGGAGCATGCGTGTGCGGCTCGCACTAGGCGCCGAGGGGCCACACTCCTAGCTCCGACATAGCTTGGTCGTGGCTAGAAGGGTCGGTCGGGGTGGGGAGGCTTTCCGTGCTGCGTCAGTTCGGCAGCTTCTCTTGGACGATCACCAGCCAGTGGGTGTCGATCCGTTTGCCGGTTCCGCGGCGGACAATGACAACCGTCTCGATCGCGCCCCAGTAGTGGGCCTCAGTACGGCGTAGCGGGTCGGGGTAGTCCACGAGGATCGGGTTGTTGGTGGCGAGCGCTTCGTCGATGCGCGCGACGAGCGACGGGGTGAGACGGGGCGGGGGCTCGTCGCTGGCTTGGTTTTCGAGGTCTTGATGGTGAAGGAGCAGACCTCGGCGACCGTCACCATCGATGTGGTCTTCTCGAAGGTTGACCAGCAAAACCTCCTTGTTGCCAGAAAGCCGTCGGTTGAGCACGCGGAAGTCGCCCAAGTCGACGCTCATCGCCAGCACCCCAACCACGCGCCGTGCGGAAGCGAGGCTTCTGCCATTCCAAATCGGCACGCTGAACGCCACTTTGAGCTTGCGCGTCGAGGTGCTGCGGTAAACGGCCGATAGGTTGGAATCATCAATCGGCCTGGCGTCGGTCGTTCCTTGGGGAAGGTCGGCCTGCTGGCCATGGAAGTAGTTTCGATAGGCGTAGTTCTTGCCCACACTCTTGGAGTAGGGAGCACGGGCGACCTGCGTCCCCTCCCGGCCGACGATAAACCAACTGTCGGCGGGCGCTTCTTCGTCGAACGATTCTTTCGTGCCGACGATCCAGCTTTGCAAAGGTTTCCAGAGGAGTTCTTCCTCGGGCCTCTTCGCGACGCGGGCGACGTACTCCTGCAGCGTGACCCGCTCGCGGCCTCCCACTTCGGTCGGCGCCATGAGCGTCGCTCGCTTGGACTGCGATTCGAGCAAACGAAACCGATCGTCGGCCTGGCTGGCGAAGTGACTCGCCCGGAGGTGGGCCAGGGAGAGGAACGATTCCCGCCGAGCGGCCACCACTTCTTGCTGCGACTGCTCCAGATCGACTCGCCGTCGCGCCGCATCGGTGGCAAACCAAGCGCCTGCCGCTACGGATGCGGCCAGCAAACTGCCAGCTACCAGCAGCCAGCGTCGGGAGGGGGCCGCCGAAGGGGTAAGGCTTGAACCAACGCGAGGTCCCGCCAGCCGCGTGTCGCTGGGAGCCGCATTGCCCGCCAAGGTGTCGATCGCATCGCCCGCTTGGGTCGTTTCGCCGGCGGGCCGCTGGAGCGACTCCTCGACCAAATCGACCAGCGTATTTCCCTGGGACAACGGTGCGAGCGCTTCGGCCAGTTCTGCCGGCGACTGGTAACGCTCGTCCGGATTCTTTGCAAGCATTTTCCGCAAAACAATCCAGACCGGCTTCGGTACTCCCTCGCCACGGATCGTCGGGAGGCGGCTCTTTTGGTGCGCTTTCTCCGGACGCAAATCGGAATCGAAGAAGGGAGGCTTCCCGGAAAGCAAATGATAGAGCGTGCAACCGAGACTGTAGATATCAGAGCGAATGTCGACGCTGGTGGTCCGCCACTGCTCGGGCGACATGTACATCGCAGTCCCCATCGCTCGATGGTCGAGCCGGGTGAGCCGTTCGTGGTTGTCGCCGACCAAGAGCGCGAGCCCCAGGTCGAGGATTTTGACCAGCGGCTGCGAGGTCGCTCCGGAGCGCGATCCAGGTAGGTGGGCCGCTTCGATTTGCGTGACCATCAAGTTCGATGGCTTGATATCCCGATGGACCATCCCCTGCCGATCGATGTAGTCGAGTCCCGTAGCCGTTTGGCGGGCAATCTCGCAGGCGTTGGCGGGAGTGAGAGGGCCAAAGCGATCGACCAAGTCACTGGCGCTGCTCCCATGGAGGTATTCCATGACCAGGTAATGGGTCTGGTCGTTTGGCGTGGAGGAGTCGATCGCCACAACGATGTTGGGATGCTCAAGGCCACCAATTGCCTTGATCTCCTGATAAAACCGGCGGACCACCTCTTGCTGCCCCGCCGCAACGAGGTGGGGCTTGATGACCTTCACCGCCCGAAGACGGCCAAACTGCGAATGCCGAGCCTGGAAGACATCCCCCATCCCACCAGCACCCACCAAATCGCCCAGCTCATAATTGCCGAGTCGGGTGAGCCGCTGTGCGACAGCACTCGCCGGAACTTGGCCCACTGGAACCTGCCCCGCCAGCTTCGAATACGTCACCGTTGGAGGATTCGTGATTCCAGGGTTCACGGTCCAATCGCGAGGCTTCTCTTCGCGCGGTTCGCGGCGAGTCGCCCTCGGGTCGTGGCCGTCGAAAAGCAGCTCATGCACCTCGACGCTGCCGATCCCCTTGAGTTCTCGGTTGCCGTGGGCATGAAAGGCAATGCCGTTGAGCCCTGCATCTTCGAGAATCACACGCGCCGCCCGAGAGACCAGCATCTGCCCTCCCGCTGCGTAGTCGTTGAGTCGCGCCGCGTAGTCGACCGCCTTGCCAATGAAATTGTTCTCGTCCCGTGGATCGATCTGTGGCGAGCCGAGATGCAGGCTAATGCGAACCTGGGCGATGGTGCCTTCGGGCGTTTCCAGGGGCGAATCGAAGTGGCTCTGCTGGATAGCGATCGCCCAGCGCGCGGCCGATGCCGCGTCGCCAAAGACCAAGAAGTGTCCATCGCCGGCCGTCGAGACGACCCGGCCGCCCAAGTCGGTCGCCATCGACTCGATTCGCTCGCCATGGGGTGCGAGAATCTCCGCCACGTAGGCGGCGTCCCGCTCTGCATCGCTAGCGCCACGCATCTCGCGTTTCAGATCAACCGAGCCAACTAGGTCGGTAAATACAAAAGTTCGCAGTTGGGCCATGGAATCGGGGCCATGATGAAATGGGCCATGAAATTGGAAAATGGGGGGGGCGAGCTGGGACGTTCCTCTCGAAGATCCGCCGAATTGGGCCCCTGAACGCAGGAAAGGTCGCCAGTCACCCATCCAGCTGCCGAGTCTACCCCGACTGGCACCGGAATCCCACACCGTCCTGGAGCGACGGAATGAGGGGACGGAATGAGGGGACGCAGAGGTAGCTGGCGATCGCCCCAAAAAATCGCTTGAGCTGTTTGAATCCCTAAGTATACTGGGGGGACCAGGAAGTCAGAGAAGGCCAGTCCCGCTAGCGGATGCCTCGTGCGCTTCGCAGCCGGTCTCGGTTCGTTTCCCTCGCCGGACGGCCAGCAGAACAGAAGGGCGTCATCGCCTGCCGGGGGGCGTCAAGCAGAGCCAATCGACCGCAAGGCAAAGCGGGCAAAGAAAAAAAACAGGAGAAGGTCAGTGCGATTATCACTTATTGAGGACTCCGTCGACTCGAAGCGTCGGGGGCGATTCCACCCAACGGCAGGGGTGGCGTGTGGCTTGCTGGCCTGCCTGCTCCTTTCGGCGGGGCGTTCCGACGCAGCTCAGATTGATGTGAGCCTCAACCTCTTCTACAACAACACCGCCAATGCCACCTTGGGGGGGACTTGGCAAATTGCCGCGAAGACCGACGAGTTTGGACTCGCAGGGATCAATCTCCTACTTCAGAACATCAGCGTTGCCCCTGGCACCGTGACCCTTTTGGCCCCTACGGGCCAGGTGAATGGCAGCGAAGCGGCAGGGTTTTTCTCCGTGACTGCCGCCCTCGCCGACCGGATTTCTGTCACGATTGGACAAGCGCCTTCCCGTGACGGGATCGGGACCGACACCGTCTTCTACGGCGTCGGTTCGATCGACGATCCCGACGGTGGTGCGCCCAACTACCCCGACCAACTCGTCGATTTCCCCAACACAACTTCCATTGGTCCCTCGCTCCCGACCCTCACGAACCTCAACAACGTCCCCTGGGGAACGACCGACCCGCTGAACGATCCCGCTTGGGATTCGGCCGCCCTGCTTCTCACGGGCACCTTCGCCCCTGGGATGATTCCGTCGTTCTTCAGCAATGAGAGCGACCAGAGCGCCGGCTCGGTCTTCACCAGCACCGGCACCACTACAGTAGCCGGCAATGCCTCGGACTTTGAAAGCACGATCCTTACCACGATCGTCCGGGGCAACCTCGATCTGATCGATGGTGACTACAATGGCGATGGCACCGTCAGCGCCGCCGACTACACGGTCTGGCGAGACAGCCTCAGCCTGGCCGTTCCGATCGGAACCGGCGCGGATGGAAATGAGAACGGAATAATCGATGCCGGCGATTACACCATCTGGAAAAGTAATTTTGGGAATTCCGCAGGGGCCGGTTTCGGGACATTCGTGAGTGGCCCCGTACCAGAGCCACAAACCGCTATCCTGGCAGGACTTGCGGCAATGGGGCTCGCTTTTTTTCGCCAACTTCGGAGCCAGTAGGCCGCAGGGTTGGAATAGATCAGACATCGTTGGACGAATAGATTCACTGAACTTTGGAGAGAAAACTGCTTGACAGTTCCCGGCCCCTTCCGGCATAATGCGTGCAGCCGATCATCGATCTCGCTGCCCGTTGGGTGGTCGGCAGGCTGTTTAGCGGTCGGCTGTTTAGCAATCGACGCAAACGCTTTTTCCACCCACAACGGGCAATATCCCCCTGACAGACCGACGCTAAAGCAAAAAACGACTTACTTGCTATGCGAAGAGGAACCAGCCACAGGCTGGCTGTCGGGGAGGTTCTCCCGCTGAGATGCTGGGCGGTATCACCGCCGTAAGGGGCGTGGCGCAATTGCTACCGTAAATCACTCTTACTCAACTATTGACTTTTTGAACCTATTGAGCGTGGAGAGCCGAATAATGCTACTAAAGCAACTATCTTGTGCAGCGACCGTTAGTGCGTTCCTTGCCAGCGCCGCCTTGGCCATGCCAAGCGTCCAAGTCGCAGGGACGTCCAACGGCGGAAACATCGACTGGACCATCTCCTTTACCGCAGACGACACGCTGGCAGCCGCCGGCAACGGGTCGTTGGGCCTGGAGATGTCGTTTGAGTTCGATGGCGAGATCGACTTTGGGAGCATCGTAATTGAGTCCAACTTCATGGAGTTCGGCGACTTGAACTTTGGCAACAACCCTTATACCGGAACGATTACGGAAGGAGCGTCGCCACAGGACGAAGTCGCGGCGTTGCTCAGCGGGGGCGGCACGGTCGATGCGATCTTCGCTTCGCTCGGTAGCACCCTATTCACTTCCCCGACAAGCTCGGAGCTGGCCCTGTCGTTCACCACCATCGGTTCGAGTGGCGAACTATTCTGGGACGGCTTCATCGCGCAGGGCGGAACCCCCAATTCGCCTACCCCGAACCAAACATCGGGCAGCTTGGCCATCAGCGGGGGAGGCGTTCTAGGGGATACGGATGGCGACAACGACATTGACTTGGCCGACCTGTTCAACGTCCAAAATAATTTCGGCCTGGCCAGCCCTCCCGCATTGGGTGATACGGATGGCGACAACGACATCGATTTGGCCGACCTGTTTAACATCCAAAACAATTTCGGACTTACCCCTGGCGGAGCAGCCTCGTTGTCGCTTTCGTCGACTCCAGTTCCCGAGCCAGCGTCGCTAGTCCTTCTCGGGTTCCTCACTTCGGTAGGTCTCGTAGTGGCTCGTCGAAATCGCTAGGGTTCGAGGAAGGGTTACCGTCCGAGTTTTGGCTTGAGAGTGATAGGTGTGTGTAGAAAAATACGATAGGCCTACGGTTAGTAGGTACTACCGCTTGGATTAGTTTTACGAGCATAGATTTCAATAAGTAAATTTCCTTCGGAGGTACGTTGCCAATGCAGAGACTCGCCGAGCAACGCTAGTTGCTTCGCAGAATTGGATAACTGTAAAGTTGTCAATCGTGTCTTACCATTAGCCCGTACTTTCTAGGAGTTTACACATGTCTCGATGCTATAAACTGTTTCTACCTCTGGCTTCTGTCGCCGTTGTTGCGTTGGTATTTACAACAATCGCCAACGCGGCAAGCTTTACAGTAACGCCTATTTTTGTCGCGGGGCTTGACCCTACGACTTTCGACCCCATTCCTGGTTTCGAACCGGGAGTGAATCCCTCTGGACCAACGGTTGTCCAGATCGACTTTCTCCTCGAATACGAGGGGGCAGAGGGCGATTTTGGTGCCGTGACATTTGATGTCTTGCTGGAGAACCTCACCAACACTACTGTTGTCGGATGGCAAGCAACGAACCCAACGATCGATAGCAATGGGGGGGGGGTGCCTGGCGGCTTAGCCCCGCTGTTTGCTAACAACGCTGACTTGGGTATTGCGGACGACCTGAGAAACATCACGGTTGGAATCGCTTCAGGCTTGACTGGCGCGTCGGATCCTCGTTTGGGTGTTGGAGTCGCACCCGGCACCATCATCGGCTCGCTGTTCCTGGATTGGGACGGCCTCTCCGGAATCGGCACCATCACGACCCAGGTTACGGAGGGTGGCTACAGCAACGGTGGTCAGTTGGTCGTCGACACCGGCGCGGTGACGCTTGGCGGAGTGGTGACACTCGGTAGCACTGCCGCCCCCGTCCCGGAGCCTTCCGCGATGGTTCTGGCTGGGCTCGGCCTTGCTGGGCTGGTCGGGGTCGCTCGGCGTCGACGTAAGTAGGGCTTCGGCCAAATAATTGGAATGCCTTCAAAGCGGGGGGGAGCTTGGCTCCACCCCGCTTTTTTTGCGCCCCTCGCCAGCCCAGATAAAACCAGCCAGATGACTAGAAAAGGCCGAACCGTTCACGGCCTTGTAGGTCGGGCTTCCAGCCCGACGCTTTTTCATACGCCGCTGCCGTAGCCGAGTTCTCGATCACGCCGGACGTCGTCAGCGGTTGGGAGGAGGGAGAAGACTTCCCAACAGCGCCTTTGCGTGAGGCCTATTCCCTCGACGTTCGGGGCCAGGAATTGTCTAACGCACAGGCGCAAAGAAACAGGGGCGGGGCGTTCACCGTCGAAAAAAAGCGACGAATAGGAGCCGCAGATAATCGCGGATGCTCGGTTGGAGAAATGAAGCAGGAGCTCCGGTTGTCCCCTTCGGCACGACACAAAATGAGGTGTCTTCTCTCCTCACAAGACATCTGCGTCCATCTGCGCTTATCTGCGGCAATTCGTAGGATTCGCGCAATTCGTGGCTTCCTCTGCCTTGGCTTCCGTGAACGGTTCCCTTGCTTGGCACACAAATCGTGCTGGAATCTTGGAGGGAATCGGGTCTAATGCGGGGTCCCCTGGACGCCGCGCGTCAGGAAGGCGACGCTCTTTGGCAATCGAATCACGGGTGCTTGGACGACTCTTAGAATGGGAGTGCGTGATGGGCGAGCCGCACACGCATGTTCCGGTCACGGCGCTGCTATTTCAGCGTCCAACGATTGCCTTAGCGGAACATCCGAGTGATCACTGCTCTAGTCATGACAAAAGTACTCGGTTGGCGAGACTTTTGGCACCCGCTGGGGGCCACGCCGTGCGCGCCAGGGACAAATCAGCGTCAGGTTTGTCGGGGGCCCGATCGTCGAAGTCATGACGGGCGTGAGGGTTACCATGAATCGCGATGACGATTCTCGCCGAATTTTTGGCGCTCGGAGCGGTTCGGGACAGAAGGCCGCTAGCGGGGTGACTCGGGAAGACTTTCGAGGAATTCACGGTACTCGGCATCGAGCTGAGCGTACGACTTGCCCATCTGCTCGGAAAGACTGTTGGCCTCCGCACGGTTGGCGTAGATTTGGCGAAGGTATTCGACGAACCTCCCGCGACGGTCGGGCGTTGCCATGAAATACGTCGCCAAACCGGCTGATTGGCTGTAAATCGCTACGAGGTCTTCGCGGGTTTGCAGGTCGTTTTTGCCGAGCGTTACCAGTTCGGCGAGCGGCACGTGGTAGCCTTCGTCGAGCAACCGCCGTCGCGCGGCGGGGAGTCGACCGGCGTCCGGCTCGCCGATGGTGAAGTGAACACCCGACCGATCGTCCACGTGGTACCGGAGCGACTCGAACCAGGTCGCGATGCCTTCGACCGCCCAGAAGTTATTGGTTTGGCCAATCTCTCGTTGGGCACGGACCGACTCTTGGAACAACTGATGGACCGCTTCGTGGTAGAGGGTGGCATCGTTTCGCGTAGTAGCGTTCCGTGTAGCATCGTTCCGGCCCACTGAAGCGGGCTCGCCAGGATGGAAAAAGTGGGCTTCACGCTGGCGGTCGAAGTAAATGCCGATCGTCTCGGCAATCCTTGGTTGCCGCGATTGGAGCGCCGCGTTGTACTCGGCTTGGGTTCGATGGTAGATCACCTGGAAGGGGCGTGACCGGTAACTCGGGGCACGCCCCTTTTCAAAACGTGCCACCAGGTCGCCATGATCCAGAGAAAAGTCGCCACAAAGTTGTTGCCAAACTTGGTAAAGTTGTTCGAGCTTCCCGGCAAGCTCGGCACCCGCTTCGAGGCTATGGTTGGTCGTGACCTGAAAGTGGTCGGTGCGAACTTGCCAACCTTTGGCGATGTGGGCATGGCGACGGGCGTCGGACTCGGCGCTAATCCATCGTCCACGCGATTTTCGCTCGCCCGATTCGTAGCGAGGCAGGTCGTCCGGCGCGATCCATGCAAATTGCCCGTGCCACACCAGCCCGCGCTTCGCCATCCGCAGTTGGTAGGGAGTGAGCCAATGGCCATCGTGCCGCTCGTACCCCAGGGCACGACGCGCCGGTTCGCAATCAGGATCGTGGTGAACCGCTTCGGTGGCGAGTCGCAAGGCAGTCGCCGCTTCCCCCTTGCGACCAGCACGCTGGGCATCGCTGGCCGTTTGTAAGGCTTGCGCCTTGGAGAGCCGGCTGCTGGCGTGGTTCGGCTGGCTGTAAGGATCCGGCGCGACGAACAGCCCGATCGACTCCACCGAGTCGGCAGCGCACCGCAGCGCGAGGCCGCAAACGATCAGTAGAATGGCGGTGGCTCGTAACATGAAGGGAATGGAGCTCGATGAGTGGTAGCCTGTTCGAACGCAGAACTCCATTGTACCTTACGGATTTTCTGGGCGACGAATCGTCTGGGGGATCAATCGTCCGCGAACGCCGCGTCGAATTGCACGCCCGAGGGCTGAAAATCGAGCCTCGCGACAAATTCCGCTGCCTCTCGGGCCCCCTGATCGCGGTCCATGCCGCTGTCTTCCCACTCGACCGAGAGGGGGCCGCCGTAGCCCACCTCATTGAGTGCGCGAATGATTTCCTCGAAGTTCACCCCCCCACGACCAGGTGAACGGAAATCCCAGCCACGACGCACGTCGCCAAAGTTGAGGTGGCTGGCCAAGATGCCGGTGCGACCGTTCAACGTGATGATCGCGTCCTTGATGTGAACATGGTAAATGCGATCGGGAAACGCACGGATGAACTCCACCGGATCGACTCCTTGCCAATGCAGGTGGCTCGGGTCGAAGTTGAATCCGAACTCGGGTCGATGGCCGATCGCCTCGAGTGCTCGTTGAGCCGTGTGGATATCGAAGGCGATCTCGGTCGGGTGAACTTCCAGGGCGAAGCGTACGCCGCACTCGGCAAAGACATCCAGAATGGGATTCCAACGATCCGCAAACTGCGAGAAGCCTGCTTCGATCATCGACTCGGTCACGGGCGGGAAGGAATAGAGCAGGTGCCAGATGCTCGATCCCGTGAAGCCATTGACCACCGACACCCCGAACTGCTGGGCGATGCGGGCGGTGTTTTTCATTTCCTCGATGGCCCGCTCGTTGACGCCTGCCGGGTCGCCATTGCCCCAAATGTAGTCCGGGAGAATCGCTTGATGCCGCTCGTCGACAGGATCGCAGACCGCCTGGCCAACCAGATGCGCACTGATGGCGTGGCACTCCAGGTCGTATCGGTCCAAGAGATCGCGCTTCGCGGCGGCGTACCCAGGATCGGCCAGCGCTTTGTCGACCTCAAAGTGATCGCCCCAGCACGCGAGTTCCAACCCCCGATAGCCGAAATCGCTCGCCTTTTGGCACATTTCTTCGCAAGACAAATCGGCCCACTGGCCAGTAAACAACGTGATCGGTCGGGACATGATTTTAAGGGGGAGAGGGGATTAGCCGACGAGCTACGCCTCGTCGGACGATCGGGCAAAGGGTGGTCATCGTCTCCTAACATCGTCTCCTACACCTAGGACTCTACGTGCTATACTTTTCGTATGAAACACGCACGACAACATTGGACGTCCTGTTTATTCCTATGGGCGTTTTGCTTACCTACAGCAGCAGGCTCGCCGGCCTCCATTTCGGTGGAAATCGTGACCCAACCAGGAGTGCAAAGTACCGCGCCTCGGGAGTGGCTGCAACTCTTGACCGGCATCGGCCAGCGCGACGTGAGCCTTCGCAGCGCCCGCCCTGGTGACCAACCAAAAATTCGTGAAACGGGCAGCGACAGGCGGCCACGCTACCGGGTGGTTGGCCTCCTCGGTTCTCGGGGCGAGCTACTCCTGCCTGGTGGTAAGTTTACGCTCCGCAGCCGCGACAAGCTGGCCGACTACTTCGATCGCTTAGCGGCCGATGGCGTTGAGGGGGTGACGGCGGAGCGTGGGCGATTCGGCCTGACCGAAAAGGAGTTTCGTGCCGTGCATGCCGATCTTTCCCAACCGTTAGTCATTGCCTCTTTAGACCAACTGCCCCGTGAGTGGCTTGGTGCATTGCGATCAACCCTCGCATTGAATCTAACCATCGACCGTGCGGCAATCGCGATTCTCCAGCAGGCTGCTCCCATCGCCGACGAAGTGGAAGAGCTCACCATTGGCACCGGCGTCGCACTGGTGCTGCGCCACTACGACTTGGTGCTAGTGCCCGAGAAAAAGCGAGGCGAAGAAGTGGCGCACCGCATCGCGCGCAAGCAAGACATCCAGCGAGAAACCTGGCCGGTCGGTTGGAAGAGCCAAGCGAGCACGAGCCGACTTGCGCCGAAGTTGATGGAAACCTTGAACGCCGAAGTCGACGGTTTCACGCTCGCCGAAGCGATGGACTCGATTGCCCCCCGCGCCGGCGTCCCCTTCTACTGGGACCATGCCACACTCCGGGAGCGAAAAATCGACCCGAAGGCCATCGAAGTCCAGTTCGCCCGCAAGCGAACGCACCTCAAACGGGTGGTGAACAGCCTGCTGTTCCAAGCTCGACTCAAGGGGGAGCTCAAGGTCGACGAAGCGGGGAGAGCGTTCCTGTGGATTTCGCGGTAGGCATCGTAGTCCTATCGTCTACGTCTTCGCGGGTTCCGGTCTACAGCAACTCGTCGAGTGGATCGACCAGTGTCTTAAAATGTTCGAGCGGTCACTTGAGTGGCTTCGCGTGCAATCGCTTTAGTGTCTTTGTCACTGGGTCAACGACGAGTCCCATGTTTTCAAGTGCAACGACTCCCAGAATCGGCTCGACCTCTTCGGGACCAAAGATCACTTGAGCGACCGTCTCGTCTCCGAGCAGGCCTACTCGGGCAAACCTAAATTCGTATCCGACAACATCGCCGCTGGCCAATTCGTAGATGGCCTTTCCTTCCGGAGTGACCCCGGTCGCCAGCAAGGCATCCTGCGGAGCTAAGCTGTCGACCGCACCGGTATCGACCAGGAACTCCGCCTCGTAAGGCGTTCCCTGCTTCGCCAGATTCCAGATCGTTGTGGTAACGTGCGCCAATCCCATGGGGCCATTGTACGTCCCAGGCGACAATATTCCCCCCCTATTCGCTGAAGCAAGCGCGTAACTACCCGCGGAAACGTCGGAAGAAACGATCACGGTAGCAGCAATTCTCAAATGCAATTGACCCGTACCCTTTCCGAGCATAGGCTACAATCATGGTCGACTATCTAAAAATCATTACGATCGAACCGGGGAAGCGCAGCGGCAAGCCCTGCATCCGAGGCATGCGGATTACAGTTTACGACGTGTTGTCGTATCTGGCGGCAGGAATGACGACGGATGAGATTCTTGACGACTTCCCGTATCTAACACAGGAAGATATCCTCGCCTGCTTGGCATACGCTGCGGACCGCGAAAAGCAGATGTTGATTAAGCAGCAATGAAGCTCTTACTCGACCAGAACTTGTCCCCGAAATTGGCGGCGCAGCTGGAGGACATCTTTCCCGATTCAACACACGTATCGCTGGTTGGCCTCGACAAGGAAGACGACCCCTCTATTTGGGACTACGCCGAACAACATGATTTCACGACCGTATCGAAAGATACGGACTTCACCGACTACTCGGCTGCCTTCGGATTTCCTCCGTATGTTGTCCTTATTCAGATGGGCAATTGTGCAACGTCGATTGTCGAGACGCTCTTGCGGAGTAACGAAGCTTCCATTCAAGAGATGAACGCGACTCGGTCCAATGGGGTAATTGCGCTGTATTAAATTGCGATTCAATCATAGCAACCCGTCGAGCTGATCGACTAGCGTTTCAAAATGTTCGAGTGCCGTGATGACTGGTTTCGGATTCTCCATGTCGACCCCCGCATCACGCAAGAGATCGAGCGGGTACTTCGAGCAACCTCCTTGGAGGAACGATAGGTAGGCGTCGACTTCTGCCTGGCCTCCGTGGAGGACTCGCTGGCTCAGTGCGATCGCCGCCGACATGCCGGTGGCGTATTTGTAGACGTAAAACGCGGAGTAGAAGTGGGGGATACGGAGGCACTCCAGGTCGAGTTCCGGATCGAGCACAAAGTCGGGTCCAAAGTAAATTTCAAGTAGTTTGTGGTACTCCTGCTTGAGGCAGTCGACGGTGAGTGGCTCGCCCGACTCGGCCAGGGCATGGGTGATTTTCTCGAATTCGGCGAACATCGTCTGGCGGATGATCGTGCCACGAACATCGTCGATCGCGCGATTGACCAAGTAGGCCCGCTCCTTGTCACTCTTCGCCCGGTCGAAAAGGTACTTGCCGAGCAGTTCCTCGTTAAAGGTGCTGGCGACTTCGGCGACGAAGATCGTGTAGTCGTAGTACTCGTACGATTGTTTCCCGGCCGAGTAGTAGCTATGCATGGAGTGCCCCGCCTCGTGGGCAAGGGTGAAGACGTGGTTGAGCACGTCCGGCTGGTAGTTCATCAAGATGTAGGGATCGCCATCGAACGTCCCGCAGCTAAACGCTCCGCTCCGCTTTCCTTGATTGGGAAATCGATCGCACCACCGGCCTCGCAATCCTTTGTCGAGCACCTTGCAGTACTCATCGCCCAAGGGAGCGAGCGCTTCGACCACTTGCTTCACCGCTTTGTCCCAAGTCGTGCGGACGTTCAGCTCACTCAAAATCGGCACGTAGGTATCGTACTGGTGAATCGTTTTGAGCTTCATCTTCCGGCGGCGGATGTCGAGGTATCGATGCACGGCGGGAAGCTTGCTGTGAACTGCCTTGATGAGGTTGTCGTAAACGCTTACCGGCACGTTGTCGGCAAAGAGCGATGCCTCGCGGGCGCTAGGAAAGTTTCGGGCCCGGGCATAGTAGATATCGCGCTGGATTGAACCGGCGAGCGTCGCGGCGAGCGTGTTTTCGTGGGCGGAGTACTGCTGGTGGTACTGGTGAAACGCCTGTTTGCGGACGGCGCGCTTCGGCGAATTAAGGAACGCGGAGTACGACGAGTGTCCCAGCTCGATCGTCTGTCCCTTTTCGTTCTTCATGTCGCCAAACTTGAGGTCAACATCCGTAAGCTGACTAAAAGCTTGCTGGGCCGCACCCGACATCTCGCTCTGCATGGCGAGGAGTTTTTCTTCGCCATCGGTCAAAGTGTGTGGCTTGTAACGGACCAACCGTTCGAGTGCCAACTGGAAGTGCGCCAGCGGTTTCGAAGCGAGGTACTTCTTGAGTTTGGTGGCTGAGAGCGAGAGGATCTCGGGCCGGATGAAGCTGGCTGCCTGAGCGGCTTGACTCGCTGCGTTTTCGAATCGGCCAATCATTCGCTGGTAGCTGCTGTCGCCCGCGTCGCCGGCTGTTTTCAGGAAGGCGTAGGTGCCGATCCGCTCGCCTTCGCGGTCGAGCTTGCTATCGAACTTCAGGCACTTGGCGAGTTGTTCGGGGCTGTCGCCCAGCGTGCCGCAAAAGGTGGCGTATTTTTTGATTTGCTTTTGCCACTTCGTAAACGCTGTCTCCCACGCTTTGTCGGAGGCAAACAGGCTCGCGAGGTCCCAGGTATCCTCTGGTTTAACTTTGGAGCGGGGCAGAAGCTTTTTGGTGGCCATAGAAAGAGCGTGTGGAGTAAGACGTAAGAGTGGATGAGCCGACGAGCTACGCCTCGTCGCTGGAAGAGAACGAAGAGAAGATGGATCCCGTTCATGTGGTTTACCAGCGCGTCCTGTTTCAGGAGTGTACCTAACTCCCGTTTTCTACCCGACGGACTCGTTGACGGGATGTGACGTTCACCGAACGGCTTTGGTCCGCAGGACTAAAAACTTTGCGATCAGTCGTCGCTTCCTGCTTGCGCAGATAGACCGCCAGCCCGGCAATACCGCCATGTTGAGAGATAAGCCGTTGGCGATTCTTGTGAAGGTCGTCAAGAATGTTGCCATTGGATTCAGATGTTCTCTTCATTCTCTTTGATCTCCCATCAATTCCTCGGGCGTACAAACGACTGGCACATGGAAACCATTGTTGGCTAGAAAAACTTCAATGGCAGGTAATCTCTCTGCGTTTGCGATGTGAACAGATGGAAATCGCTACGGCGCAAATCCCACCAGTCGCGGGTCATCGCTTGATGGGCGGCTGCAATCAGATTCCTTGCTGGCCACGCCGTCAGGTAGCTTGGAATCGTTGTTTCGATGTAAACGGAATCCAATGTTCTTCTCTTTTCCCATTGCGGCAAGTATTTGACGTCCGGCACATTTTATGCACGCTACCAATTATGGTAACGGGGTGGATCCCGTTCATGTGGTTTACCAGCGAACGAGCGCCGTGCCCCAGGACAATCCCGCACCGAAGCCGCAAATCATGACTAAGTCGCCGCGGTCGATTCGGCCCTCGGCCATCGCTTCGTCGAGAACGATCGGGATGCTGCCATCGGAGGTATTTCCGTAGCGGTCGAGATGCACGGGGACGCGCTGAGGGTCGATGCCCACGGTGTCGATGGCGGCATCGATGATTCGCTGGTTCGCTTGGTGCAAGACCCAGAGCTTGACCTCTTCTTGCTTGCAGCCGGCACCCTCGAGCACCTGGGTAAACGTGTCTTCGAGCAGCCGGACCGCCCATTTGAAAACGGGGCGGCCATCCATTTCCAAAAGCCAAGGGTAGCCGTCACCGCATTGGTTCGGATCGAAGGGAGTCTTCGCGCCACCCATCGGCCGGTAGAGGACTTCCGCGCCGGAGCCGTCGGCACCGAGCGTGTAGGCGAGAAGTCCTTGCTCGGTCGACCCAGGGGTGAGGATCACCGCCCCGGCACCATCGCCAAAGAGGGGGTAGGTTTTGACGTCGCTAGGGTTGAGTGCGCGGCTGTTGGTGTCGGAACCGATCACCAGGGCGCACTTGCTGGTGCCGGCGGCGACGAATTGCGACGCGGTGACCATCGAGTAGATGAACCCGGCACATGCCGCAGCAAGGTCCATCGCCGGGCAGTTGAGGCCCAGTTTGTGCTGCACGGTCGTGGCGGTTTGTGGAAGAAGGTAGTCGGGGGTGAACGTCCCCAGGATCAACAGGTCGATGTCGTCCGCACCAACGCCCGCATTTTTCATCGCCCGTTCGGCAGCGGCAATCGCCATGTCGCTGGTGGCCATGTCGGGCGGGGCGTGGCGGCGCTCGCGGATGCCGGTCCGCTTGACGATCCAGTCGCTATCGCAACCGAGGGAGGCAAGATCGTCGTTCGTCACGATGTTGTCAGGCACGAAGCTTCCGGTGCCAGCAACTCGAATGCCGGTCAGCGTGTGCATGGGTGGGCGGCGGATGACCTGCCCTGGTTCCGGTTTCTCGCCCACCGTGAGTCTCTCAAGAACAAGAAAGGGTGACTAAAAGTATCGAAAATAGCGTAAGCCTTGCTGCCAGTAGGGGCAACCCCGCAAAGCCGCAGGCGCTGGCTAGGCCGCTTTTTTTCGGCGTCGGGTAGCCGGTTCGTAGAGGAGTGCGTTTCCCTGTTTGCCGACTTGCTGGATCGCCGACATTTCACGCAAACAGTACGCCATCTGCTGGGCGACCGACCGATGGACGCCAAGCCGATCGGCGAGGTGACCGGTGTGGAACGGCTTGGGCAAACGGCGCGGGGCGAGTTTCCACAAGTCGCGGGCGGTGCGAAAGAGGTGCGTTTCGACCACTTCGACCAAATGCTGGTCTTCCCGCGTCTGGTCGTTTCGTCGCCAACGCCGGCGCTTGCCATGGCCAGGATAACGGTACTCTTCGATGTCGACCAGGATCACTTCGAGCGTGAGGCGGCGGTGGGGAAAGACGCTGGTGAAGTGGACCAGCTCATCGAAGATGTCGAGCAACTTGCCACGCTTCGGGCTTTTGCGGCGAGAGACGATCTCCCCCCCTTTGCACTTTCGCTTGATCAGCAATTTGTTTGCGATGATCGGTTTGACAACGCGCACGGAGTGTTCTTTGACCAAGGTTCGAATCTTGTCACGAATCGCGCCGAGCCCGCCATGCTGGATTTCAATCAACTCATCGTCCACGACCGCGTCGATACGGTAGTGCCCCAACCGAACTTCGGTCTCGCCCTCGTCGCCCGCGTAGAGCGCCTTGAGTTGTTGGTGGAGGGAAGTTTCCATCGAGAAGTGACCAACGGGGAGTCGTGTGAGCTGCGGCGTCTTCGCTCGCGGTTATCTGGTGAGCCGTGGCGTCCTCGCCCGCGGAGGACCGGGGTCGGAGTTATCCGGGGTCGAGGACGACCCGGCTCGCAAGGCGTGTTACACGGGTTGGGGACCCTTAATTCCAAAGTCTTCGACGGTGAAGAGCGATGTTAACTCATAGCCCTTCGCGGCGAAGGCTTCTTTGCCACCTTCGAGGCGGTCGACGATGGCAAGGACGCGCTCGACCTTGAGGCCAACCGACTCGCAATGTTCGATCGCTTGCAGGCTCGAACCGCCGGTGGTCACGACATCTTCGACGATCACCACCCGCTCGCCTTCGTTGTAGGGCCCTTCGACGAATTTCTTCGTGCCATGGCCTTTGGGCTCCTTGCGAACCATAATCCCTCGCAGCGGAATATTTTGCGCACCGGCGGTGGTAAGGACGGAGGCGACGATCGGGTCGGCACCGATCACCATGCCGCCGACCAGCTCGGGAAGGTCGTCCTTGATCAGGTCGAACATGGCCTCGCCAATGAGCGGGAGCGCCTCGGCCTGGAGCGTCACTTGTCGGCAGTCGAGGTAGTAGCTCGCCTTCTTTCCCGAGGCGAGCGTAAATTCTCCAAACTTGAGGGCATGTTGGCGGATGAGGTTTTGTAGTTTTTCACGGCGGGACATGAGTGGCGGCTCTCTGCTTTTTTGGGGAAATAGAAGCCGCAACGTAACACAACCCCGAAACGGCTGCGACCAGGGCTTACCGCCGAATGATCACTTTCGAGCCGATCGACAGGATGTCGAACAGATCGTTCCCATCGCTGGGCGAAACATGGAGGGCTCCCGCGCCGTCCAGGCTGTTCTCGGCAGTCGCTCCCAGTACCAGCACGCCGGTGGTGCTGCCCGAGCCGAGAACGACCTGCTTGGCTGGATTGCCGGCGCTATCGGAGGCCGACTTTTGTGTGACGACCCATTCTCCGTCGCGGGCCGCCTCGCCTTCGGTCTTCACGGTAAACCGCCCCGCGTAGCGGTCGGCGACCATCAGAGCCAGTTCTTGTCGCTCCACATCGACGACCGCCGAGAAGGGGCCGCGTAGGACTTTGAGCGATTGTCCCGGCGCCAGGGCACGCGGATCGGCGATGCCGTTGATCTTCGCCAAGAGTTGCCAAGGGACTTGGTACGATTGGGCGATGCTCTCCAGTGTTTCGCCCAGTGCGACGTGGTGCGGCGACTCGAGTCGGTGCTCGGTCGAGTAGATGACCGTGCCGGCCAGTTGGCTCAGGAGCGTATCGACATCGGCTGTCTCTTCGGGCGTGAGCGATCGATCACCATACCAATTCGACAGCAGCAGATGGGCTTGCTTGAGGTCGCCTCGGGCGGTTGCCGCATCAATGGCCGTTCGCGCTGCCGCAAAGGCCGAGCGAGGTGCGGCAAACTCTTGGCCAACACCGAGGGGAGGTGCCGGCGCACCTGGTTCGGGAACCAGGGCGGGTGGGATTGCTAGCGGAGCGGGGACCGCGGTGATGGTATCGGCGGGAGGAGGGGGTACCGACAGCGACGAAAAATCGGTCGGTCCGCCGACCTGTGTCCCCAACTCGGGGACTTGCCCCATGATTGGAGGTTTGGCGTTGGCGGGCGCGAGGGAGGCAGCGGCTTTCGAATTCGAGGCGGTGGAATAGTCGGCCGTCGGAATGTGAGCGGGGAGCGGGGGTAGCTCCGGCATCCCGTCAGGGGCGCTCGAGTGAAGTGGTTGGATGGTGTCGGGGGACGTCGCAGCCGGTGCGGAGCTCAGGGATTTCTCGGTTGCTTCGGACAGGGGTGCCTTGGCGGGTGTCTCAGTCGCGTCAAAGGGAGGCGCACTTCCCTCTCCGAGATTCCCCGAAAGGGACGACTCCGTCGAGAGTGGTGGCGCACCTAGCAGCGCGATCTCCGGCTCCTCGATCTGTTCCAGGCCGGGTGTGTTGATGCGGGTCCACAAAAAGTATCCGAGTACTACCAGCATTCCGATGGTAGCCAGCGGGCGAATGGCACTCATGCGTTCAGTCCTCCATGACCTGTTTTATTGCCTCGGCGCGATCGCAGGCGAACTCGCCAGAGTTTGGGTTTCGTGTTACAATGTAGGGCGTTGTGCCGGTTTCTCTTGTCCGTTTTTTATCCGTTCGAGCGATGTTAGAATTTGATTCCGAAAAATCGCCGATCGAGGATTTCGAGTATCCCGACGAAGACCTCTCGGACGACGATCTGTCGGACGAGTGGGGCGAATCGGAATGGGTTGTCTGTCCGAACTGCGGGGCGGAAGTCTACGAGGACGCGGTCCGCTGCCCGATCTGCGAGTCGTACATCACTTGGGGGTCGAATCTCTGGAGTGGCCAATCATGGTGGTGGGTGATTCTCGGCCTCCTCGGCATCGCAGCAACCTGCATGGCGATTGCGATTTGAGAGCCCATCTCGGCGGATCGTAGAAAGATCAGCCGACCGCCGCTACACCAGTCGCCCGCTTTTGCCGTCGGTGCTAGCAACTAGAATTTCGTCGGCTAGGGTGTCCGAGAGAGGCTCTATGCCTTCAAGGCGGGATCCAACTCGGGAGTGCGGTGCCCGGCCGGTGGCGTGGGAAGTGGCTTCTGCCTTACCGATACGACGAGTGCCTCCTTGGCTTCGCTCTCCGCCTCGGGATGGAAACGAACCGCAAATGCCAAGAACGAGCAGGCGGTCACGACGCCACCTAGCAACAGCAGAGCGGTCGGCCATTCCAGCGACCCTTTCAGCAGGAACCCAGCGGCAACGGCCCCTGCATTGCCGCCAGCCCCTACGATTCCGGCAACGGCACCGATCGCCTTCTTGTTGACGAACGGCACGACGGAGTAGGTAGCGCCCTGTGCCATTTTGACAAACAGGCTGAAAATGATCAGCACGGGCAACGCGACGACCAGCACCGTCAATTGCGAAAAGAACATCAGTGTGATTCCCTCGCAAAACAGGGCGAAGAATAGCCAAGTCACGCGGCCACGAAGACCCCATTTCGACCCGAACCGATCGCTGAAGAGGCCGCCTAGCGTTCGGGCAAACAGGTTCATGAGGCCGAACAAGGCGGCCGTTCCACCGGCCGCCGCTAGGCTCAGGCCGAAGTGGTCGATGAAGTAGAGCGCCGCAATGTTGTTGATTGTCAGCTCGATGCCGAAGCAAGCGCCATAGATCACGAACAAAGTCCAAACACGGTAGTCAACGTAGGCGGCCCAGAAAGCACCGCTGCTCTTCTTCGCGGAAGGCATTTTCCCAGCGGCACGTAACTCCTTGAAGTTGCCATCCGGTGCGTCTTGGGTGAACCGATAGTAGGCAATGCCGGTGAGCAAGCAAACCATCCCGGCCATCACCATCGGCACCCGCCAGCCGATCGCCTCGCTAAATCCGGCGCCGGTAACCAGGATTGCGAAGAGCATCGGCATGACAAGCTGCGTGACGCCGGCACCCATGTTGCCCCATCCGGCGGACGTTGCGCTCGCCGTGCCGACGACGTTCGGCGCAAACATGGTCGCCGTATGGTACTGGGTGATGACAAACGAAGCACCAATCAAGCCAATCAAGAGGCGAAAGAGGAGGAAGGTCTGAAAATCATGGGCAAGCCCGATTCCCATCACAGGCAGCGAGCCGAGGAGGAGCAGCCAAGTGTAGGTCAGTCGAGGGCCGTAGCGATCGCAGAGCCAACCAGCAACCAGGCGAGCCAGGATCGTTCCGGCGACCGAGGCGATGATCGACCAGCCGACTTGCTCTTTGGTGAGCGACAGCTCCTCTCGCACGACAGCCATCAACGGAGCGATGCCAAACCAAGCAAAGAAGCAGAGAAAGAAGGCGAACCACGATAGATGGAACGCCCGGATCTGCGGCATGTGGAGCTTGAAGAAGTTACTCCAGAGCGAAGTCGCTTTGTTTTGAATTTCCATCGAAGGGTCTGCTGCATCCCAGGGGTTGACGAACTTTCTGCCCGTTGTCTTGCCGGGAAGCAAATGCTGTACCGCTGCAACGGCTACGCCCTATTCCGTTGGTCGTTCCGTCAACGAATGGACGGAACGACCCGTTACTTTTAGGGGCCTTTGGCAATGGGTTCGGCGTTCGCGCCGCTGCACGGTGCACGAGGGGATGCGCATTCGTCGAGCAGTGGTTGCGCAGAAGTCAGGCACTCTGGCGATGAGCTGCAAAGAGATTGGCGGTGGCGACAATCGATCCCGCATCCAAGAATAATTCATCGTCACAAGCTTTTTTTTAGCGGTGGGGCTGCCATGCTGGGGGGGCTGCTAGCCAAATGGCGCGCAACTTGCGGTAGCGTCTATCGGGCGTGTTGCGCGTTCACCTGGCTACCACTCATTTTTGAAATCTGATGAAAAGCCTGCTCGATGCCGACTGTCGAAGATCCGTCTGCTCCACGTACCGGTGGCATCCAGGCCCAGGGTTCCTTAGCCGAAGGCTCCGGTTCCTTAGCCGAGGGCTCGTTGATCGGCGCGTTGCTGGAAGAGCAGCAACAGACCTCGGCTGTGGAGCGTTTTTCGCAACGGCATGAAAGCGCAAGTGAGCCGCTACTTTCGGGGCATTATCAAGACCTGATTCCTCTTTCGCAGCCACTGCCGGGCGAACAGTATGCGTTCGAGGTCGACCTCGACAAGTGTTCGGGGTGCAAGGCGTGCGTGGCGGCTTGCCATAACTTGAATGGATTGGAGCCGGACGAAGCGTGGCGTAGTGTTGGCATGCTCCATGGCGGTTCCTTGCTGTCTAGCGATTCCAACGAATTGCCTATTCTGCAGCATGTGACAACCGCCTGTCATCACTGTATCGAACCGGCCTGCCTCTCGGGATGCCCGGTGCTGGCGTACGAAAAAGATCCAATAACGGGCATCGTTCGTCACTTAGACGACCAGTGCATCGGCTGCCAGTATTGTGTGTTGATGTGTCCTTACGATGTGCCCCAGTACGATTCGGCCCGAGGCATCGTTCGCAAATGCGACATGTGCCATGACCGACTGGCGGTGGGCGAAGCGCCGGCCTGCGTGCAGGCGTGTCCGAACGAGGCGATTCGAATTCGGACGGTTCGTGTCGAAACGGTGCTGGAAGAGAGCGAGACGAACCAATTCCTTCCGACGGCACCGGAACCGGGCATGACCTTGCCGACGACCATTTACAAGACCTCGAAGCCACTTCCTCGCAACCTGCTTCCTGCCGACTACTTCTCGGCCAACCGGCAGCATGGTCATCTCGCACTGGTGTTCATGCTGGTGCTGACGCAGCTTTCGGTCGGTACGTTTGTTGTGGGGCAAGCGATGGTCTCCGGTCCTTGGGCCGAGCCAGTCATGCTGATGGCGATTCGCCCTGCTTGCGCCATTGCCGGATGGATCGTCGGGTTGATTGGGATGCATGCGGCCGTGTTTCATCTGGGGCGTCCGCAGTATGCGTTTCGAGCTTTGCTCGGGCTGCGCACTTCATGGCTCAGTCGGGAGATCCTGGCGTTCGGCGTGTTCGCCGGCTGTGCAATGCTGTACGCCGCCACCGTTTGGTTTGCCAAAGACCAACCGAAGCTCGTCCCTCTGGCGGATGGGCTCGGCCTGATGACGGCGTTGACCGGTCTGATAGGCGTTTTCTGCTCGGTGATGATTTACGTCAAAACACAGCGCCCCTTTTGGAGCATTCATTGGACTGGTAGCAAGTTTCTTCTCACTTCAGCGGTCCTCGGTTTGCCCATCGCGCTGCTCGTGTCGCTGGTCGCCTGCTACTGGAGTCCTGAACTGACGTCCCATGAAATCATGCTCAGCTACGGACAAACGCTCTGCCGATGGCTCATGGTTTTCGTCGCCCTCAAGCTCGGACTGGAAGGCTCCGTCTTGATGTGGCTCCGGCAACGACGTTTTACGCCACTCAAGCGCACCGCGCTGTTGCTGACGGGCGAACTCAGCATGGCCAATCTACTCCGGTACTTCTTTGGCGTTATGGGAGGACTTCTGTTGCCGCTGGTATTGCTTTCTAGCAAAGCGACCGTTGCAGGGACCGAGGGCTACCAGCCGCTGTTTGTCGGGATCGTCGTATTGCTCATCGCGGGATTGCTGCTGGTCGGCGAGATGATGGAGAGAACCCTCTTTTTTGCCGCATCGGTAGCGCCGAAGATGCCTGGAGCACCTTGCACATGAGTTCAATCGACAGCATGACAGACTCCACCACCAAACTTTCCGCGTTACGTGAAACGATTGGCTCCGCCTTGTTTCAACGGCAAGGTCCCTTGTCGGAGGAATTGGTCCGTGCGCCGGGCCGATTTGGGCTAGGGCAATTGCCGCGAGGGAAGGTGCCCGATGCGACCACGTCGATGGTCTGCGGCTATTGCGCGACCGGATGTGCGCTCAACATTCACCTGCAAGATGGCGAGGCGGTGAATTTGACGCCGGCGGTCGACTATCCCGTCAACACCGGGATGGCTTGCCCGAAAGGGTGGGAAGCGCTCTCGGTGCTCCAGTCGTCTGACCGCGGTACGACTCCCCTCATGCGAGACGACCAAGGTCGCATGGTTCCGGTGAAGTGGGACCGCGCCATGCAGGAGTTTTGCGACCGATTCAAGCAGGTGCAGGAGCGTTACGGAAAGGAGTCGGTCGCTTTTCTGAGTACGGGTCAGATTCCCAGCGAAGAAATGGCTTACCTGGGCAGCCTGGCCAAGTTTGGCATGGGGATGCTGCATGGTGACGGGAACACGCGCCAGTGCATGGCGACGGCGGTGGTCGCCTACAAGCAGGCGTTCGGTTTCGATGCGCCACCTTACACCTATCAAGATTTTGAAGAGTCGGATGTCATCGTCTTGGTGGGGTCGAATCTCTGCATCGCGCATCCGATCATGTGGCAGCGCATCTGCCGGAATCCCCACGACCCCGAGATCGTGGTGATCGACCCGCGCACGACCGAGACGGCCGTCGCCGCCACGCAGCATTTGGCACTCCAGCCGAAGTCCGATCTTGCACTACTCTACGGGTTGGCCCACATTCTCATCGCCGAGGGATGGATCGATACCGATTTTATTCGCAGCCATACCAAGGATTTCGACGACTTTGCCCGCCATGTGGAGAGTTTCACACCCGAGCGGGTCGAGCAAGAAAGTGGGATCACGAAAGAACGATTGCACTATGTCGCCCGCACGATTCACAAAGGAAAACGGGTCAGTTTTTGGTGGACGATGGGGGTCAATCAAAGCTACCAGGGAGTCCGCACCGCCCAGGCGATTATCAACCTCGCTCTCATTACGGGCAACATCGGCCGACCAGGGACCGGGGCCAACTCCATCACGGGCCAGTGCAACGCCATGGGGTCGCGGCTCTTCAGCAACACGACCAACCTGCTGGGGGGCCACGACTTTCAGAATCAGGAGCATCGCGAGAAAGTCGCCCGCATTCTCGGAATCGACGAGACCGTCATTCCGACCGAAAACAGTTGGTCTTACGACCGGATCATCGAAGGAATTCTCCGCGACGAGATCAAAGGCCTGTGGGTCGTCTGCACCAATCCGTCCCATTCGTGGATCAATCAAAACACCTTCGACGAGATCCTGGATCGGCTCGATTTTCTCGTCGTGCAGGACATGTACCCTACGACAGAAACGGCCCAGCAGGCCGATCTTTTTTTACCCGCCGCCGGTTGGGGCGAGAAGGAAGGCACCTTCATTAACTCCGAACGTCGCATCGGCGTCATTAAGAAGGTGGCGAAAGCGCCGGGAGAGGCCCTCTCCGATTTCTCCATCTTTCGACTCGTTGCCCACTACTGGGGCTGCGAAGAGATGTTTGCCAACTGGAAGAGCCCGGAAGATGTTTTTCAGTCGCTCAAAGAGTTGACCCGCGGGCAGCCCTGCGACATCACCGGAATCGACAACTACCCAATGCTCGACGAGCGGGGTGGCATCCAATGGCCCTACCCGGAGGGTTGTGAAACGACGGACTCTCAGCGGCGTTTGTTTGCCGACGGACGTTTCTACCATGCCGATGGTCGAGCCCGATTGCTGTTCGACTCGCCACGTGAAATGCCCGAACCCCCCAACGATCGCTATCCCTACCTCTTGCTGACCGGGCGGGGCACCGCCTCCCAGTGGCACACCCAAACCCGTACGTCGAAGTCCAGCGTACTTCGAGGGCTTTACCCCCAGGATTCTTACGTGGAGATCCACCCGGACGACGCCCGCCGCGAAGGGATTCGTCCCAATACGTGGGTCCAAGTCGAGTCGCAGCGAGGCAGTGTGACGGTCAAGGCTTTCGTGACGCCCACCATTCAGGCGGGGCAGCTATTCATCCCGATGCACTACAACTCGACGAATCAACTCACCTTGGCCCACTTCGACCCCCATTCTCGGCAACCCTCTTTCAAGAATTGCGCTGTGCGGATTTCGCCCGCCCACCCTTCGCTTATCGGTTAGCTTCCGATCTCGCACAAACCACACAGGATGCGTCAAAGATGGACAAGGAACAACAAACGGTCGTCGTCATCGGTAACGGCATGGTCGGCCACCGGTTTGTCGAGAAGCTGGTGGAGTTCGATTCGGCCAAGCAATACAAGATCGTGACGTTCTGCGAAGAGCCGCGGGCGGCGTACGATCGGGTCGGCCTCACGTCGTTCTTTGCCCACCGCGATGCGGAGCAGTTGATGATCGCCCGTCTTGATTGGTATCGAGAACAGGGAGTCGAGTTGCACCTGGGCGATCGGGCTCACACGATCGATCGTGAGCGCCGCGTCGTCCGGTCGGATGCGGGCGTGGAGATTGCCTACGACCACATCGTCTTGGCCACCGGTTCGTATCCGTTTGTTCCGCCCATCGAGGGTGTCAGTCATCGTGGTGTGTTTGTCTACCGCACGATCGAAGACTTGGAAAAAATTATCGACTACGGGAAGAAGGGCCGACGGTGCGCGGTGATCGGGGGCGGGTTGCTTGGGCTCGAAGCGGCCAAGGCTGCCTACGACCTCGGTTTGGAAACCCATGTGATCGAGTTTGCGCCGCGACTCATGCCTCGCCAAATCAACGACGACGCCTCGAGGATTCTTGTTAACCAGATCGAGCAACTGGGTGTTCATGTTCACCTCAATAAGGGGACCAAAGAAATTCGAGGAGAGGGTCGGGTCGAACAAATGGTATTCGGCGAGGACGACACGCTCGATGTCGATATGGTGATCGTCTCCTGCGGCATTCGCCCGCGCGACGACCTGGCAAAGGAATGCGGATTGGAGCTAGGCGAGCGGGGAGGGGTCACGGTGAACGACCGTTTGCGGACGTCCGACCCCGACATTTATGCGGTCGGAGAAGTGGCCCAGCACGAGGGCATGGTTTATGGATTGGTGGCGCCAGGCTATGAAATGGCGGAAATCTTGGCGATGAATCTCACCGGCAGCGACGCTCGATTTACGGGAGCCGATCTTTCTACCAAACTCAAATTGATGGGCATCGATGTCGCCAGCTTCGGTCAGTACGAGCTGCCCGCCGACCAAGCGACGCCGCTGGTCTACGAAGACCCCTGGGGAGGCGTTTACAAAAAGCTCTTCTTTGACCCCCAGGGCGAGCGGCTCTTGGGGGGCATCTTGGTCGGCGACGCCTCCGATTACGGAACGTTGTCGATCCTTGCAAAGAGTGGCGATCCTTTGCCATGCCCGCCGGGGGATCTGATGGGGGGCTCCGGCGGCGGCGCGGCGGCGGCACTCGGTGGCGCGGGAGCCATGCCGGACGACGCCCAAATTTGTTCTTGCAATAACGTCACCAAAAGCGATGTTTGCGACGCGATTCAGGAGCAGCAGCTTACCTCGATTGCCGACGTGAAATCTTGCACCAAGGCAGGAACCGGGTGCGGCGGATGCATGCCGCTGGTGACCGACGTTTTCAACGCGACCATGAAAGAGGCCGGGGTCGAAGTCAACAACCATCTTTGCGAGCACTTTGCTTACTCCCGGCAAGAACTGTTCGCCATCGTCAAGGTGAAAGAAATTCGGACGTTCGGCAAATTGCTCGCTTCCCACGGCAGCGGCAACGGCTGCGAAGTTTGCAAGCCGACCGTCGCGTCGATACTCGCCTCCCTCTGGAACGACCCGATCATCGAATCCGAGCACCAGACGCTCCAAGACACCAATGACCGTTTCCTGGCAAACATCCAACGGGGGGGGCTCTACTCCGTCGTGCCACGCGTGCCGGGAGGCGAGATTACGCCGGAGAAGCTGATCGTGATCGGCCAAGTCGCCAAAAAGTACGGACTCTACACCAAGATCACCGGCGGGCAGCGGGTTGATCTCTTTGGGGCGCAGCTCCATCAACTCCCCGACATCTGGGAGGAGCTGATCGACGCCGGATTCGAGAGTGGCCACGCCTACGGCAAGTCGGTCCGAACCGTCAAAAGTTGCGTCGGGACCACCTGGTGTCGCTACGGCGTGCAAGACAGCGTGCGGTTTGCCATCGAACTCGAGAAACGTTATCGGGGCATTCGCGCCCCGCACAAGATAAAATTCGCCGTCTCGGGCTGTGTGCGAGAGTGTGCGGAGGCCCAGTGCAAGGATGTGGGCCTCATCGCCACCGAAAACGGCTACAACCTCTACGTCTGCGGCAATGGCGGCGCGAACCCTCGTCATGCCGACTTGTTGGCAACCGACATCGACGAGGCGACCGCCATCCAGTTCATCGATCGTTTTCTCATGTACTACATCTTCACGGCTGGGAAGCTGGCCCGCACCGCGACCTGGCTCGGGCAACTCGACGGCGGCCTGAAGCATGTCAAAGAGGTCGTGATTCACGACCGGCTCGGGCTGTGCGACGAACTAGAAGAGCGAATGCAATATTTGGTCGATACCTATCAATGCGAATGGAAAGTCGTGGTCGACGATCCCGAGAAACGGAAGGTCTACCAGCAGTTTGTCAACACGGACGAGACGCAGCCCAGCATTGAGTTTGTCGACGAGCGGGGCCAGCAACGCCCCGTCGATTGGCCGAAGGAGGGGGAACTCCTGCAGCTACAGATGCCCGAGAAAACCGAGGCGACCAACGGGAAACCAAAGAAAAATCAGCCACCCCAACCACAGCCAGAGTGGGTCGACGTCGGCGACGTCGGCGATTTTCCACACGACGGGGGAGCGGCGGTAAAGTATGGCGACGTGCAGATCGCGGTTTTCAACTTCGCCAGTCGTGGCGAGTGGTACGCCTGCCAAAACATGTGTCCGCACAAAAATGCCTTCGTGCTTTCACGAGGAATTCTTGGAAGCTCCGGCAGCACTCCGAAAGTTTCTTGTCCCTTGCATAAGAAACCTTTTTCCCTGCAGAGTGGCGATTGCCTTTCCGGGGAAGACTTTTCCGTCAAAGTCTTCCCGGTCAAAGTCGAGGGCCAAAGCGTCTTCGTCCAGCTCCCCCCCAAGCCTCAGCTCAATGCGCTGCTGGCGACAAGGCTGCATGTCATTGGACAAGAGGCAACGAACGCCTGCACGGGCTGCTCCCGCGAGCCGCACACGCATGTTCCGGTCACGGCGCTGCTATTTCAGCGTCCAACGATTGCCTTAGCGGAACATCCGAGTGATCACTGCTCTAAGAGGCCGGTGCAGCAACCGTTCACGGCCCAGGAGGCCAAAGAAAGGAACACCCCTCTTCGCTAATTTTCACTAATTTGATTAGCGTCGATTAGAGAAAATTAGCGTTCTTCACTCTGCGGCCCATTCTTTCTTCCTTTGCGCCTCCGCGCCTTTGCGTGAGACAATCGGCTGCTGTCTCCCCATCGCCCGGAGAAATAAGCCTAACGCCAAGGCGCAAAGAAACAGGGACGAGCGTTTCCCCTGTCTCGGATTCCTCGGGTGGTTACGTCATTCTTCCCCTCTTTCTTGGCGCCTTTTTGATTCGGTGACTTGGCGATCGTCCTGGCCGTTAGCGGTGAGGATTTGGCAAGGATTCAAGCGTTTGGTAAACTCCTCCCCAGAGCGCGTTAACGAATAATCGCCCGCCGGGCCTTACGGAACGCCGAATCCCTAGTCAAAAGTCTCTCCCATGAACAGGCAAACTTCTCTTTTCTGGTGGATGTTGGTGGCGGCGATCGTGCGATCTGGTTCCGCCTATGCCGGCGAGGGGCTCGAGGTGGCGGAGCCTCCGGCCATCGCGGAGGGTTCGTCGGTTGGCGCGGCGACGGCGTTGGCTGATTTTCTTGCCAAGGACGAACCAAGTTATCAGTGGGTAAAGGTTCGCGAGGGAAAGATCGGGCGGTCCGAGTACGCCGAGCTGATCCTCACGTCGCAGACCTGGCGGGGGATCGTCTGGAAGCATCGGCTGTTTGTCATTCGACCGTCGACCGCCCAGCAGACGAAGCAGGCCTTGCTGGTCATTGCCGGCGGTGCTTGGAAAGAGAAGTACGCCAACCCAGAGAGTAAGCAAGCGTTGCCTCGCAAGGCGATGCTCTTTGCGCGAATCGCCGAGCAGTTGAAGTCACCCGTCGCGATCCTCCTCAACGTGCCGCAGCAGCCGATCTTTGGAGGACTGGTCGAGGACGAAATCATCTCGTTGACTTTGGATAAATACCTGGAGACCGGTGACCCGAACTGGCCGCTCCTCTTGCCGATGGTCAAGAGTGCCGTCCAAGGGATGGACGCCATCCAAGAATTTTGTGAGGAGGAATGGTCGCTGTCGGTCGAGTCCTTCACGGTGACCGGTGCCTCGAAACGGGGATGGACCACCTGGCTGGTCGGCGCGACCGACAAGCGAGTGAGCGCCATCGCGCCGATGGTGATTGACCTCCTCAACATGGGCCAGCAGATGCAGCACCAGCGAGATACCTGGGGGGCGTTCTCGGATCAGATTGCCGACTACACCGACCGAAACATTCAGCCCCGGATGAATACCCCGGCAGGCCGGTCGCTGCAACGAATCATCGACCCGTTTTCCTACCGAGAAGACTTGAAACAACCGAAGCTCATCATTCTCGGTACCAACGACCGCTACTGGCCGCTTGATGCGTTGAATCTTTATTGGAAGGAACTGGAGGGGCCGAAATACATCCTGTATGTTCCCAACAATCGTCACGGATTGCGAGACTTTCCTCGCATCCTTGGCAGCCTCTCGGCATTGCACACCGAGGCGCGAGGGGGCCAGCCGATGCCGGCGCTCGAGTGGTCCTTCGAGGAAGGAAACTCGGTGACGCTCCGTATCGAGTCGGACCGAGCGCCCAAGAGCGTACAAATCTGGCGGGCGAGTTCCGCCACGCGCGACTTTCGCGAATCGCGATGGTCGCCCGAGGAAGCTCGGCGAGAGGGGGAGGCCTACGTCTACACGCTGCCCACACCGGAGCGTGGCTACGAGGCGATGTTCGGCGAGGCGGTTTACGAAAACGACGGCGTGCCGTTCTACCTCTCGACGAATGTCCAGATCGTGGCGAGTCTCCAGGTCCCGTCGGAGGAAGAGTAGACGGAAATTTTGGCAGCCCTTCTTGGTAGACCTACGGCCACCTTCGCACAGGATATTTATCACCTTCACGAGTCGAAAGGTTCCCTCTCTAGCCGACGAGCTACGCCTCGTCGGGAGGAGCCAAGGAAAAGAGAACACTAATTTTCGCTAATCCGATTGGTAGAAATTAGCGAAGATTAGTGCCGATTAGCCAGGAGAACTGCAAAGTCATTTTTAAACCGCCAAGGCGCCAAGGACGCCAAGAAAAATGTCGACCGAAGCAGAGAAACCACGAACCCGAA